>NC_009634.1:600000-1200000 GCF_000017165.1 Methanococcus vannielii SB | reverse complement strand
ATTTATTCATGCAGATTGAAAGTACTAAAAAAGGACAGAAAACATTTAGAATCGCAATCGATACGAAAGAAAAAAGTTCTGAAGCAGTGAATATTGAAAAAAAGCTTTTAGGACTTGGATACAACGTATCTATTGATGTAAGTAGAATTTATACGCTAGATTACGATTTTTCAAGTGAAGAAATTCAAATGATTGCAAATTCCCTTTATAATCCAGTTATAGAATTTTCAAGAGTAAATACGCCATTTAATAAAAAGTTTGATTTTGCACTTGAATTAGGGTTTTTACCAGGCGTTACAGATAATGTTGCAAATACAACTACTGAAATAATTAACGACCTTTTAAAAATCGATATAGGGCTTAGTAAAGTCTTTTCTTCAAAAACGGTGTATATTACTGGAAATTTAAAAAAATTAACCTATGAAGACGTTGAAAAGCTGGCTAAAGAACTAATAAACGTTTTAATCGAAAGATATCATATAAAAACCTACGATGAATATGTTAAAAATAATGGAATGGAATTTATTGTTCCAAAAGTACATTTAACAGCCAAACCAAAAGTAATTGAAGTAAATCTAAACGTTAGCGATGAAGAATTAATTGAAATAGGTAAAAAAGGAATTTTAGATCCCGATACCTTAGAAAGACGAGGGCCATTAGCACTTGACATTGAATACCTTACTGCAATTAAAGACTACTTTAAAAAAGAAGGAAGAAATCCAAATGATATTGAAATTGAAGCTATTGCTCAAACGTGGTCAGAACACTGTAAGCATACTATTTTTGCATCAGAAATTGACGAGGATGTAAAAGAAGGGATATTTAAAAAATATATCCGAAATGCCACAAATGAAATTAGAAAAGAGCTCGGTGAAAGGGATTTTTGTATATCTGTATTTTCAGATAATTCCGGTGGAATCATATTTGATGAAAATTGGATGGTAACTGACAAAGCTGAGACCCATAACAGCCCTTCTGCACTCGACCCATTTGGTGGGGCAATTACTGGAATTGTTGGGGTAAATCGTGATACGATGGGTTTTGGACTTGGCGCCCTTCCAATTGCAAATAAGTACGGTTTTTGTGTTGGAAGGCCGGAAGATAGGAATATAGTCTATAGGGGGAAAAATAAAAGCAATCCTGCATTACTTCCTAAAAAAATTCTTGAAGGAGTTGTACACGGAGTAAATGTTGGTGGAAATCATTCAGGAATTCCAACACCAACTGGTTTTGTTTATTTCGATGATTCCTACAAAGGAAAACCACTTGTTTTTGTTGGAACGATTGGATTAATCCCAAGAAAACTTCCAAATGGGGCGTTAAGTCATGAAAAACAGGCCCAGAAAGGAGATAATATCGTTGTAATTGGTGGAAGGGTTGGAAAAGACGGAATTCATGGTGCAACGTTTTCTTCGGAGGCTATGGATGAAGGAAGCCCTGCAACAGCAGTTCAGATTGGTGACCCAATAACCCAGAAAAAAGCATCTGATGCAATAATAAAAGAAGCTAGGGATTTAGGACTTTATAATAGTATTACCGATAACGGTGCAGGCGGAATTTCATGTTCTGTTGCTGAAATGGCAAAAGAATGCGGAGGATTTGTTGTAGAACTTGAAAAAGTTCCTTTAAAGTATCCGGGATTAGAACCTTGGGAAATATGGATAAGCGAATCTCAAGAAAGAATAACCCTTTCCGTTCCCGATGAAAAATTAAACGAATTCATGGAACTTATGAAAATAAGAGGCGTTGAATCTGTCGTAATTGGTAAATTTAATGAGACAGATAGGGCTGTTGTAAAATATAATAATAAAACCATAATGGATTTAGATATGGAGTTTTTACACGAAGGCCTTCCAAAGAAAAAACTTCATACAATACCTTATTTGTACAATAAAGAAGAACCAGAAATTAATATTATAAACCACTTGGAAATTTTTGAAAAAATACTTGGAAACCACAATAACTGCAGTTTTGAATATATTTCAAAACAGTACGATCATGAAGTCCAAAACAATTCCGTAGTAAAACCGCTTCAAGGAATTGGCCGGGTAAATGGAACTGCTTCAGTTATAAAACCAGTTTTAACAAGCAAAAAAGGACTTGTTATGAGTCAATCGCTCTATCCAAGGTTAAGCGAAATAAACTGCTATGATATGGCAGCTTGTGCAATCGATACTGCAATTAGAAACTGTGTTGCTGTTGGCGGAAATATAAACCACCTTGCAATAATGGACAACTTCTGCTGGTGCAGTTCTGATGAACCTGAAAGACTTTTCCAGTTAAAAGAAACTGCTAGGGCATGCTATGATTACGCAAAAATATATTTAACACCGTTTATATCTGGAAAAGATAGTATGTTCAATGACTTTAAAGGATTTGACGAAAATAACAATCCAATAAAAATTTCTGCACTTCCAACACTCATGATTTCTGCACTTTCAGTAATAGATGATGTGGAAAACACCAATACAATGGAGTTTAAATTAGTTGGTGATTCAATTTATATAATCGGTAAAACTTACGACGAATGCGGGGGAAGCGAGTTTTACCATGCATTTTCAAAACTCGGTTCAAAATCTCCAAAAGTAGATGCTAAATATGCAAGAAAACTCTATGAAAGGATTTACGAGTTAAGTAATAATAAGATTTTAAGTTCATGTGCGTCAGTTACGTTAGGAGGCATATTAATTACTCTTTCAAAAATGGCAATTGCTGGAAAACTTGGTGCGGTTATTGATTCTGCAGTTATTCCAAATGAGTCTTTATCCTTAGAAAAAATACTCTATTCAGAAACTCAGTCAAGATTTATCGTGACTGTCGCACCTGAAAACGAAAAAGAATTTGAAAAATTAATGGAAGAATTTGAAATTCAAAAAATAGGCAAGGTTACTGAAAAAGACTTCGTAGTTAAACATAAAAACGAAATAATAATAAATACGAGCCTTGAAAGAATGGAAGAAGTATATAAAAAGAGATTTAAGGACTTTTAATAATATTCTGGTGATAAAAGTGGTTCCAAAAGTACTTATAATGTCTGGATACGGCATAAACTGCGAAGCAGAAACTGCACATGCATTTCAATTGGCAGGTGCAAAAACAGATATTGTGCATATTAACGATTTAATAGCCGGAAAAAAGAAAATGAAAGATTATGAAATAATAATGTTTCCAGGCGGATTTTCATACGGGGATGATACCGGTTCAGGAAATGCATTTGCGAACAAAATTAAAAATAACTTGTTTGAAGACCTGAAAGAATTTATTGACTCTGGAAAACTCATTCTTGGTATTTGTAACGGTTTTCAGGTTATGACTAATCTAGGTTTGTTTAAAATACCTGACAAAAATTATGGAGATAGGATTTCTGCACTTCAATCAAATTTAAATAATAGATATGAATGTAGATGGGTTCATATTAAAGAAAATAACTCCATATGTATATTTACAAAGGGTATCGATGTTCTCCATGTCCCAATAGCTCACGGTGAAGGTAGATTTTATTGTGATATTGAAACATTTGAAAAGTTAAAGGAAAATAACCAAATTGTATTTACTTACTGTAACGAATCAGGAGATTTTGCAAATTTAGAGTACCCTTTAAATCCAAATGGTGCACTTTATGATATTGCGGGAATTTGTGATGAAACTGGGCGAATATTTGGATTAATGCCACACCCTGAAAGAGCATTATATTCAACTAATGAACCTGAATTCCACCTTAAACGTGAAATTGCAAAAAGAAATGGTGAAATGCTTTCAAAATTTATTGAATGCAATATGCAAATATTTAAAAATGCTGTAAATTACTTTAAAAAGTAATTTCGCTTTTTTCTTGCTTTTTTTCAAAATATTTACTAACATAACATCTTTTAACGTTTTTTAGAAATTTATAAATATTCTCACCCATATAATTTAAATTTATAACAAAAGGGGGGATTTCATGGAAAACTGGAGATTAAGCCATGTAACAAAATGTTATAACTGTGGGAAAATAATAGACCAAATCATCGAAATCTATCCAAGTCAATCTTTCGTCAAATGTGCTAACTGTAATGCTACAAGATATTATATAATTAAAAAAGCAGATATTGAAGATGAACGTACCATAAAAGAAGAATTAACTACAAAAAGAAAGTATGACAACTGGATACTTCAAAAAGATGTAACGTGCCACAGTTGCGAAATATTTGGGCCTCAAGACATATTAATTACAGAAAATGGAATATATGTTCGATGTAGGAATTGTGGATTTACAAGATACTACCGTTACCATATGCAAGACTCAAATAGGGAATCTTAGTGTCATTGTATTTTAACGTAAAAACGAAATATTTATATAGAACTTCAAATGATTATTATGTTTAATTAAGAAAAATATCAACAGTTATCGAAATTATCTGCGAGGTGTGCCTATGGTAGATTTAATGGTTGCTGAAGCTTATCAAGGCGATGTAGGAAAAGGAATCGTAAGAATTGACCCATTAACAATGGAAAAGTTATCTTTAAAGCCCGGTGATGCAATAGAAATTTCTGGAAAAGAAAAAACCTATGCAACAGTCTGGAGAGGATACATTGAAGACCAAGGAAAGGGTATAATAAGGATGGATGGTATTTTAAGACAGAATACCAAAGCAGGAATCGGCGATAAGGTAAAAATTACTGTAGTAGAAGTAAAAGAAGCTAAAAAAATAACTTTAGCTCCAATGCAGGCCGTAAGATTTAGTACTGGCTTTGAAAGTTACGTTGGAAGTAGGCTAGTTGAACAAGTTGTAGATAAAGGTTCAAAAGTAGTAATAGGGGTACTTGGAACAGCGTTCCCTTTCATTGTAACGGGCACTACGCCAAAAGGGCCGGTAAAAATTAACGAATACACCCAAATTGAACTTAAAACCGAACCTGTTACTGAATTAAAAGAAACTAAAGTTCCAAATGTAACATATGAAGATATCGGTGGATTAAAAGAAGAAGTTAAAAAAATCAGGGAAATGGTTGAACTTCCAATGCGGTACCCTGAATTATTTGATAAACTTGGAATCGAACCTCCAAAAGGAGTTTTACTTGCAGGGCCCCCTGGAACTGGAAAAACACTACTTGCAAAAGCAGTTGCAAATGAAGCTGGTGCTAATTTCTACACTATTAACGGCCCAGAAATCATGAGTAAGTACGTTGGAGAAACTGAAGAAAACTTAAGAAAGATATTTGAAGAAGCAGAAGAAAACTCGCCTTCAATAATATTTATCGATGAAATCGATGCAGTTGCACCAAAAAGAGATGAAGCAAGCGGTGAAGTTGAAAGAAGAATGGTTGCACAGCTTTTAACATTATTAGATGGTCTTGAAAGTAGGGGCCAGGTTGTAATCCTTGCTGCAACTAATAGACCTGATTCAATAGATATGGCGCTTAGAAGACCTGGAAGGCTTGACCGTGAGCTTACAATAGGTATTCCTGATAGAACTGCAAGAAAAGAAATTCTTCAAATTCATACAAGAAATATGCCTCTTCAACCAGATTATGAAAAAAATAATGTTATTTCAGTATTAAATGAACTCATTGGTGAATTAGATAGAAATAAAATTGAAGAAGTAGTTAAAAAAGTTGAAAATTCTGCCAAAGAAGAACTGATTGAAAAAATACTTAAAGAAAACGATTTGGAAGATAAGGTAAAGTTAAAACTTAACCAAATGATGATAAAGGAACTTGCAGATAAAACACATGGTTTTGCAGGGGCTGACTTAGCAGCACTTTCAAAAGAAGCTGCGATGAAAACATTGCGAAGAATTTTACCAGATATAGACCTTGAAAAGGAAGAAATTCCAAGAGAGGTTCTTGACAAAATTAAAGTTACAAGAGACGACTTTTTTGGCGGATTGAAAGAAGTTGAACCATCTGCATTAAGAGAAGTACTTGTAGAAGTTCCAAACGTAAGGTGGAATGATATAGGTGGCCTTGAAGAAATAAAGCAAGATTTAAAAGAAGCTGTTGAATGGCCAATTAAAAATAGAGAAATATTTGAACGAATGGGCATAAGGCCTCCAAAAGGCGTTTTATTATTTGGGCCACCTGGAACTGGAAAAACACTACTTGCAAAAGCAGTTGCAAATGAAAGCGAAGCAAACTTTATAAGTGTCAAAGGCCCTGAAATTTTCAGTAAGTGGGTTGGAGAAAGTGAAAAGGCAATTCGTGAAATATTTAGAAAGGCACGGCAGGCTGCTCCAACAGTAGTATTCTTTGATGAAATCGATTCTGTTGCCCCAAAAAGAGGAATGGACTTTGGAAGTAGTGGAGTTACTGAAAAGGTCGTAAATCAGCTTTTAACCGAACTTGATGGCCTTGAAGAACCAAAAGATGTCGTGATAATTGCTGCAACAAATAGGCCCGATATTTTAGACCAAGCTTTATTAAGACCTGGAAGACTTGATAGGATAGTTTTAGTTCAAGTGCCTGATGAAAATGCAAGGTATGAAATATTCAAAGTACATGCAAAATCAATGCCTCTTTCAAAAGATGTTGATTTAAAAGCGCTTGCAACCGAAACTAAAGGATATACCGGTGCGGATATTGAAGCAGTATGTAGGGAAGCTGCAATGATTGCACTTAGGGAAGACATTAATTCAAAAGAAGTATTTTTAAAGCACTTTAAAGGTGCATTAAATAGAATTGCACCATCTGTAAAGGATGATGACATGGACGCATATAAAGACCTTGCAAGAGAATACGGAAGAAGCATTGAAAGTGAAAAAGACGAAAATAAAGAATAAAATTAATATTTAAATAAAGTTTAAAATAAAATTATTATAAAATTAAATTTTTTTCTTTTACCGTTTTTAAAACTATACTTTTAATTTCTGGAAATTTTTTCGGGTGTATAACAAAATAAGAATACACTTGCTCCCAAGAATTTTCCTCAGGAAGTTTTTGTCGATAGTCGCTTAGTTTATAAAGTAGAGTTCCTTCCCGATTTTTCCAGACTGAAAATCGGACATAGTTTTTTTCGTAAGGCTCCACCAATTCCCTAAATTTATATTTTTTAACAATTTCAAGAGTTTCTTTCTCTTTTTTGGTTAAATTTGAAACATTTATCTCCTTTTCAATCATCCTAATTATAAACATCGTGTGTATACAAAATTTAGCATATTCATAAGGGTCATTTAAATTCCATTCGTTTTTTTCGTAATCCCTTAGTTTTAAAATATATTTTGAAATTGCTGATGAAATAGAAATATTTGGAGAAGATATCTCTTCAAAAAGGGCATTTTTTAAAATATCCATGTTATCTACCAAAAAGATTAGAGTTATTATATATCTAGTTTATTATTTTTAGTTTATAATTTATTTCATATTTTTGCCAGTTTCTAAAGTATTATTTAGCACTTTAATTACTGCTGTTTCAGTATTTATGGGTATATTATCAATATATCCATATAAATTTATATATTGGATCAAAGATATTATCCAGTATGCCAAAATTAAAAATAATACGAGATCCAATCCATAAAGACATTAAACTTAACGAAGAAGAGATTTCAATAGTGGATACTCCAGAAGTCCAAAGGCTTAGAAATATCAAACAAACGGGACTTACTTGCTTAGTTTACCCAAGTGCTAATCATTCACGATTTGAACATTCTATTGGAACAATGCACGTTGCAGGCGAAATTGCGAAAAATTTAGAAAATATAGATACTGAATTAACAAAAATTGTTGCATTGCTCCATGATATTGGGCATTCTCCTTTTTCACATACCTTAGAAGTTGAAGGGTACTCTCATGAAGAATTTACACGTGAAAAAATAAAAAAAATGGATTTTACAAATTATTCCCCTAAGGAAATTTTAGAGGTTTATTCTTCAAAAGGTATTGAGGGTTCTTTAATTCACGGTGACGTTGATGCTGATAGGATGGACTATCTTGTGAGAGATAGCCATCATACGGGCGTTGCATACGGAACAATCGACATTCCAAGACTTATAAGGAGTATTGTAATAATTGAAGATTCAAATAAACTTGGAATATCTGAAAAAGGAAGAAATACTGTAGAATCACTCCTTACTGCAAGATACCAGATGTATCCAACCGTTTACATGCACCCTGCATCCAGAATTTCTGAAACAATGATAAAAAATGCTACATTAGATGCCATTCATGATAAAATATTCAAATTAGAGGATTTATCAGAAATGGATGATATTGACCTTATAAGTACACTTAGAAACTCTGAAGGAACCCCTAAAGAAATTATAAAAAGAATAGATAAAAGAAAGTTATTTAAAAATATCACTACCCTCAGATACAGTGATTTATCACCAAAAGAAAGATGGACATTGATAAATTTATCTGAAAGTAGCAAACATCGCCTTGAAACTGAAATTTCAGAATTTTACGAAACTAGAATTTTTTTAGACATTCCAAAACCGCCTAAAATGGTGGAACATAGAATTACTGTCCTAATGGATGATAAAAAATACCGTTTAGATGAAATTTCTCCCTTAGCGGAAAGTTTAAAAAATGCATATAAAAAATCTTGGAGCATGATGATTTATTTAGAATCTGAAACATTTAATAAAATGCCCGAACTTTTAAAGGATGGAAATAAGTTTTTATTTAAATTTATAGAAAATACGCCGATAAAAAATCCAATACTTGATGTATTAAATGAACACGGGACAGTCCAAGGAGTTACTAAACTTTCAAACCTTGTTAAAAAAAGTGCAAATGATCCAGAATTCCATTTGGAACTTCAAAAACTGATATTTTGTGGATTAGTGACTAAAAAAATAGAACCTGTTAGGGGCACTTTTCGATACGATTATAAAAGTATATACACAGAAAGTTAAAATGTATGTAGATATATTTAATCTATTTTTGACCTATAAATTATTAATGAATTGTCATTAAACACTTTTTTATTAATATCAATGATAGTTGAGTCCAAATACTTTTTTAACTCATATCCAATGTCACCTGAAAGCAGAACGTTAAGTTTTTTAGCGTCATAAGACATTATTAATTCACGTAATTTGATTAAATCTATTTCCTCACACGTGCATCCAAAGTCCCCTCCAATGACCAGAATTCCTGTTTCAAAAACTTTTAAAAAGTCGTCTATCGCATATTTAATCGCCTTTAAATCAAGTCCTGGGTTCATATTTTTAACCGTTACGAAATTTCCAGTTTTTAATACTTCCATCCTGTTAGAAATTTGAAATGTTTTTACTGCGCTTTTAATATCGTTGAACTCCATAAATTCCCGACAGATTTCAACTGCAAAGTTTGCATTTTCAATAAAATGAAAACCAAGCACGAAATCACTAAATTCATAGGTTTGTTCATTATACGTATACCTTAGAGGATATTTAGAAATAATTTTTATATCATTTTCAATAATTTTTAAATTTTTTAAATTTACCTGTTTTAAGCAGTTATAATTATCAAAAGTTTCTCGATTAATTAATACTATCTCAGAATTTTTAAGGGAGTCTATTTTAACCGATGCAGTTTTCCTACCTCCTGCAATATCGTAATTCTCAATAATATTTGTTAGAACAGAATATTTTGAAGAAACTACCCCTAAAGATATTTCAAAAATTAAAAAATCGTAATTTTCAATATTTTTATTTTTTTCCAAGTCTTTTAATTTGTTTAAAACAGTTACGGGAGTAATAGAACCTTTATTACTATTGTGTAGATATACACGGTATTTTGAAGATAAGATATGAGTTAAAAGTTCAGTAGTTGTAGTTTTTCCTTTAACTCCAGTAACTGTTATCATTTTTTCATAAAATTCTGGATATTTTTTAGTTATAATTTCTGAAACCGCTTCATGGAATGTTTTAAATTTAAAGTCGATTGGAGTGTGAACCGGTGCAATTACTGAAGAATATTCTGAAAAAACTGGAATAGTATTTTTTGGAATTATTTTTATTTTGGAAATAACTTCAATATTTTTTTCCTTAAATTTTTGGTCTTTTTCGAGTTTTCCATAAATATCCCAAACACTGACTTTTGAAAATTCTAAATATTCCCTTGAAAGATCTAAAGCCCCATGGTTTACATCAATTAAAAGCACTTCCATAAATATCCCCTGTTTTAAGATTTAATTTAAAAATGAGTAGGTTTAATACTGCTTCATTAGTTAGATGTTTTATGTATAAAGTTCCGGTAAAGAAGGCAGCATGAAAGAGTACTTGAAAATATACTTGAAAACATTATCATCCACATTATGGTTACCTGAATTTTTGCAGCTTCAATAGGGTCTATTCCTGCAATTAATAATCCAACCATTGCTCCAGGTATAAATATCAAACCTACAGCCCTTGTTGAATTTAAATGGGGCGTTATTGAAGCTTTTACTGACTTTTTAATATAGGGGGATACTGACTGTCTTTCAGTTGCCCCAAGTGCAAGATAACCCCATAAAACATCTTTTTCAGCCTTTAAATCGTTTAAAAATCGTTCTAACGCAATTGAAACCGCATTTGTTGAATTCCCAATAACCATTCCAAGTAAAGGTATTAAATACTGTGATTCAAAAATTATGGTCCCGGAAAATACCAAAATCATTGTAGAAACGGCTGTTGAGATAAAAATTGCAAAAAAAGAGGATAAAATTATTTTTTTATCCTTTGATTTTGTAACGTTTCCTTCAACCATGAATGAAGCGATTATTATCATTACCGTTATTAATAAAAAGGTATAAGTTAAGTTCAAACTAAAAATAATTCCAATAATGTATCCTAAAATTACAAGCTGTAAAAGTGCCAAAATTTCTGCAATAAATATTTCTTTGGAAAATCCAAGCTTTTCTTTAAATATTATTAAGAGGGAAAGTAACACAAAAGAAAAAGAAAATAAAAGGGCTTCAAACATGGTTACCGCCTATTTTTTCAGTTTTTTCGGTATTTTATAAGGCATTCTGCAATTTTTTTATCAACATCAATTCCAAGTTCCCGAAAACCCTTTGTTCCAGGTGCGGTGTTTACTTCAATTACGTAATACTGCCCGTTTTTAGGTAGTATATCTATACCCATTATATATCCATTCATACATTCTGCACATTTTAGTGCAAGTTCCGAAATTTCTTCAGAAATATCTAATGGTTCAATTTTACCGCCAACATGAAGATTAGTAATAAAATTATTGCTAACCCTCCTGTATCCTCCAATAACCTCGCCATCTACAACAAGTACCCTCATATCTTTATAAATTCCTATTTCATTAAAATCTATATATTCCTGAA
The DNA here is from genome assembly GCF_000017165.1 of Methanococcus vannielii SB. Taxonomy (NCBI): domain Archaea; kingdom Methanobacteriati; phylum Methanobacteriota; class Methanococci; order Methanococcales; family Methanococcaceae; genus Methanococcus; species Methanococcus vannielii. The sequence continues at coordinate 1,188,764 of NC_009634.1, read as the reverse complement.
TAATTTTATTTTCCCATATTGCATTTTTAGTCATTTTTTCAAGATCGTGAAAACAGTTCGCCTTTTCAACCTTGACACCGCATTTTGAAAACGAATTTTTTAATATAACTGGGAAATTCATGTTTTTTACTTCTAAAAACTTTTTAGAATCTTCAAAATCTCGTATAAGTGCGGTTTTTGGAGTAGTTATACCCTTTTTATTTAGCATTTTTATTGTTTTAAACTTGTCTGACGAGTTATATATCGTATCTAGCGGATTTATAAATGTATATCCTTCTGATTCCAAATTTTTAAGTACCTGCCATGAAAAAAGGGTTAGTCTATCAAAATAATCCCCTATACCGCATCTTGAATGTATTAAATCTGTTTCAATGTTGAAATTATCATCTACTAGTAAATTAGTATCGGAAAGTAAAAAAATGTTGCATTTCTCTCCTAATTCTTCAACAGACTTTTTTAAAGAGTGTATTGTAGACCCACCTTCTGCACAAGCTATTGTTATCATTTTTCACCTGAAAATAAAGTTTAAAAGGGTAGTTTATGAAATCGAATTTCATTTAAAAACTATACTTTTTCTACAGTTTTAGAATGACTATAAAAATGAATAAAACATTGATGCTAGTATTGCCAACCACACAAATATACTTATCGAGCTTAAATTTCTTTCGTTTATGATTATTTTTATAAGCTCAGATACTTTGGATAAAAGCCGGTTATTTTTCTTAAAATCGCCAATTGCATCAGGTAATGCCATCCATATATGGTAGCCATCAAGCGGAAGTGCAGGCAAAAGGTTAAAAAATCCTAAAAGCATATTTAAAAGTGAAGTCCAGTACAGTGTCTGTAATACAAATGATACGCTTTTTTTAGGCTCTGAAATTATTCCAATTTTCCCGTCAGTTGCAGTCGTTATTTCATATGTTAATACCTCATTATTTCGCAATATTACGATATTTACAACCTGTTCTGGTCGAATATCTGAAATTGCACTGTAAAAATCCGTTAACGAGTTTATAGTTTTCCCGTTTATCGATTGAATTACATCGCCTGAATAAATTATTCCAAAGGCAGGCGCATCCTCTAAAACTTCGACTATCGTTAGCGGCGACCCGATTGACATTGTAAATGGCATTAAGAAGAGTACCAAAAAGAATACGACAACATTTGAAATTGGCCCTGCTGCTGCAATTGCCCCTCTTACTTTTGGCTTCTCATTCTTAAATTCATCGCCAAGTTCAACAAACGCACCCATTGGAATCCCTAGTGCAAGCAGTAACCCAGAACTTTTTATTTTCTGCCCAAAAGAAGCCGCAGCTATTCCATGTGAAAACTCGTGAATTGTAATTCCAATTATTATCGCTAAAAGACCTGGAATCCACGGGATAGTACTCCCAAATAAAAATATAATTGGTTTAGCTGCCTCTTTTTGGACTGTTCCATCGAATAATCCTACGGTAGATACAATAAATGCGTAAAACGTATATATGCTAATTACGACACATAATGGAATTGCTAAATACGATAGTTTTTGCCAGATTTTATATTTTCCTAGTTTGTTTATAGTTTTCATGCCTAACTGGGTTCTCAAAATACCGAAAATTCCAAGATATGTCTTTAAATCTAAATTAATACCCAATTGCTCTTTTTTATAATTTACAACATACAGTACTGTCCAAAACAACAAAAAAACTAACAATACTATGTTTGAAGTAATTTCCATAATGTTCACCGATTTTTAATTATTAACACTATCTAGAATATATTTTGGAGTACTTAACTTTTTATATGCTATACCCTAAAATATATCTTAAGATATATTGTGTGATATAATGTCAAAAATGAAAAAAATTAAAGAACTTGTAAAAATTTTAATCATGCACGATTTAGAAAAAGAGCCCCTTCATGGATACTCTTTAATTTCAAAATTAGGGGATAAATTAGGGATTTCCATGAGTGCAAGCATGATTTACCCGATATTATCTTCTTTAAAAACTAAAGGATTAATTGAAATTGAAAAAACAGATGTAAGAGGTAAAAAAGTTTACCGACTTACTGAAAACGGCTCAAAATTCCTATACGAAAACAGTGAAAAAGTTGAATATGCATTAAAAAAATCCGATGCTCTTTTTCATTTTCATTTTAATGGCGGACTTGAACTTAAAAATGCACTACATACTGCAATAAAGGAATTTGTAAATTTAGATGAGAATAAGAAAAAAAAATAGGCGAATTAATGCGTAAATGTGCAAAAGATATCATGTTTATCATAGATTACGAGGAAGAGTAAGTTATGTATGCAATTGAAGTAGTGAATTTAGAAAAAAAATTTGGTAAAGATGTTGCTGTAAAAGAAATCTCTTTTAATGTAAAAAAAGGCGAAATTTTCGCATTTTTGGGCCCAAATGGAGCCGGAAAGAGCACTACCATAAATATGCTTACTACGCTTTTAAGACCGAGTTCAGGGTTTGCAAAAATATCGGGATATAACGTCTTAAAAGAACCTAAAAAAGTTAGAAAAGCGATTGGAATTGTATTTCAGGACTCTACACTTGATAACCAATTAACAGCTTATGAAAATTTATACATTCACGGAAAAATATATGGTTATGGCGGGGAACTATTGAAAAACCGCATAAATGAGCTTTTAGATTTTGTAGAACTTTTGGAAGTTAAAGATAAAGTTGTTAAAAATTTTAGTGGTGGAATGATAAGAAGACTTGAAATTGCAAGGTCTTTGATTCATGAACCCGATATTTTATTTTTAGATGAACCAACAATTGGACTAGATCCTCAGACAAGAGCCCATATTTGGGACTACATTCAAAAAATGAAAGATAAAAAAAATATGACAATCTTTTTAACCACCCACTACATGGAAGAAGCAGAGCTACTTTCAAACCGTATTGCAATTATTGACCACGGTAAAATTATTGCAGAAGGAACTGTAAATGAACTTAAAAAAATTGTTGGAAATGATTTAGTGTATGTAAAATTTGAAAAAATTCCAAAAGAAGTTATTTACAAAAATTATTCATTAATTGATGATGGCATTGTTAGCATATGTACTGAAAATGCAGATTTAGAAATTCCAAAAATATTCGAGTTTGCAATGAAAAACAACCTGAAAATTCTGGAAATAAGCTATAAAAAGCCGAATTTAAATGATGTTTTTATAAAACTTACGGGTCGTGAAATTCGAGGGGAGAAAGAAAACTCAAAAGTAAACATTCGCCCCATGATGATGGGGAGGAGAGGATTTTAAATGAAAACTACCATAGGAGTTCAGAACCTACTTGGCGACCCTAAAAAAGCCATTAGAAAAGTTTCAATCCCGATGGTTATTGCAATGTCATTTCAATCACTTTATAACGTAGTTGATGCAGTATGGGTTGCAGGACTTGGGTCTGATGCACTTGCTGCAATAGGATTATTTTTTCCATTTATGTTTGCACTAATGGCAATTTCAAACGGTGTCGGAGTTGGAGGAAGTTCTGCAATTTCAAGGAGAATTGGGCAGAATAATAAAATTGCAGCAGATAATATAGCAGTCCACTCGATAATTCTTGGATTAATTATTGGAATTTTATTAATTGGAGTAATCCCTTTTTTAAGTATAATATATTCATTAATTGGAGCTTCCGGTGAAACAGTACGTATGGCTGTTCAGTATTCTTCCATATTATTTGGGGGGGGAGTTTTACTTTTATTTACAAATATCGTAAATGCAATACTTAGGGGAGAAGGAGATGCTAAGCGATCAATGTATGCAATAATACTTGGTTCCGTACTAAATATTTTACTTGACCCAATATTTATTTACGTACTTGACATGGGAATAGTAGGTGCAGCTATTGCAACACTAATCTCGATGTTAGTTACTAGTTTTCTATTTATATACTGGGTTTTTATAAAAAAAGATACTTACGTTAGTATATCCCTTAAAGACTTTAAATTCGATTTAAAAATTGTAAAAGAGATATTTAGTATAGGTATTCCTGCATCTGTTTCACAGCTTACTATGGCTTTTTCAATGTTTTTACTGACATATATTGTATCAAAAGCTGGCGGAAACGACGGAATTGCGGTATTTTCAACGGGTTGGAGAATAGTTTCAATGGGCACAATCCCACTCGTAGGGCTTGCAACTGGAGTTACTGCAGTAACTGGTGCAGCATATGGCTCCAAAAACCCTGAAAAGTTAGAAATATCTTATATATACGCAATAAAAATCGGAATATTAATTGAATTAATTATTGCTACATTAATATTAATTTTTGCAAATCCGATTACGTATTTATTTACTTACTCTGAAACTTCTGCCCACATACTTGACGATTTACTCGTATTTTTGAAATATATGTTTTTATTTTACCCAACTCTCCCACTTGGAATGCTAACTGCTGCAATGTTTCAGGGCGTTTCAAAAGGTAAAAATTCCCTTTTTATTTCACTTTTAAGAACAATAATATTACAAATCCCAATGGCATATATATTTGGAATAACCTTTAAAAAGGGGCTAACGGGTGTTTGGGTTGGAATGATTTTAGGGCACGTTATAGCCGTATTTATTGCATTTTTAATTGGAATATATACAATAAAAGAGTTTAAAAATACATTAAATCATGAAAGTACATAGTTTTAAAATCAGGTGAGTTTATGAACGCATTTTTGGCAATGAGTTATCGGCAATTGAAAAGATTTACAAGAGCCAAATCTAGAGTTTTTGGTTCACTTTTAAACCCAATTGTATGGTTATTATTCTTTGGAGTTGGTTGGAGTAGAGCATTTAATTTTCCTGCTGCAAGAGAAATCTTTGGAGGGGTGGATTATTTAAGCTACTTAATACCGGGGGTAGTTTCAATGACAATTTTTAGCGGTAGCTTTATAAGTGGAGTTACTGTAATATGGGATAAACAGTTTGGATTTTTAAAAGAAACATTGGTTGCCCCTACTTCAAGAAGTGAAGCTATTTTAGGGCGCATTATTGGTGATTCCATTACTGCACTTTTACAGGGCGTTTTAATAATGATATTTAGTTTAAGTTTAGTATCTTTAAATATTTACGGAATGATTCCTACCATAATTGTGGGTTTTATCCTTGCGGTGGCATTTTCAAGCGTTGGAATAACATTGGGCCTAAAAATAAACAGTCAGGAGGGATTTCACCTAATTTTTGGACTAATGATGCAACCACTAATATTTTTAAGTGGGGCATTTTACCCAATAGATGCGATGCCCCTTTGGATGAAGGTTTTGTCATACATAAATCCTTTAACTTATGCAGTTGATTCCGCACGTTATTTTTTAACCGGCGTTTCAAAATTTGAAATATTTACAAATATATCAATTCTATTTAGTCTAAGCGTTATACTCGTATGTTTAGCGATGTACTCATTTGAAAAAGCTGTAATTGATTAAGCAACTATTTTAAAAAAATAGAAACATATATATTTCGGTATATCAAAATAAACATGAATATTAAAAATGAATTCAAAAATATTACAGGTGTAAGTTATGGAAGCTTTAGTTTTGGTAGGCCATGGAAGCAGGCTCCCTCACTCAAAAAGTGTTGTAAATGAAGTTGCAGAAAAGATAAAATTGAGAGAGGATTATGATATTGTTGAAGTTGGAATGATGGAGTTTAACGAACCTACAATTCCTCAAGCAATTAGAAAAGTGATTGATATGGGTGCAAAAAAGATAATAGTAACACCTGTATTTTTAGCCCCTGGAAACCATACTGAAAGGGATATTCCAAAAATATTGGGAATATATAAAGGAGATAATGGTTGTAGTGGACATCACCACCATCATGAACACGGGCATGAATGCGATGGACATCACCATCACCACCATCATTGCGAAGAACTTGAAATTCCAAGCGATGTTGAAATAATATATAGAAAACCAATGGGTGCAGATGATAGAATCGTTGATATTGTTTTAGATAGAACAAAAGGTCTTTAAAACAACTTTTATTTTAAAAAATAAAAAAGTAGGAATTTTATAATTTAAGCTACAATTACTTCTTTTTCCTTTTTTTCTTCAGAATCAACATATAGCTTTTTTGCAAGTATTTTTAAGGTTTCTAACCCTTTTGCCTCGGTTCTTAAAAGGTCTAGTCTTGCAATAACTTTATTTCCAAATTTCTCTTCAATCATTTGGAGTCTCTTTTCTTGTAGTGACCTTCTTGCCTTACAGAAACCGCATTCAACGTCTTCAGGGATTAACTGGTTTACTACAACTGAATCAACCGGTATCTTATATTTTTCAAGAGCTTTCATTGCCCTTTCACTCTCTAAAATACTCATTTCTTCAGGGATTACAACGAGTCTAAATGCGGTTCTTTCAGGGTTTGCTAAAATTCCTCTTGCTTTTGTAATTTTAGCTTTCATTGTTTCCATTTCTTCTAAGGCCTTATCATAATCAATGTCTTCGCCTTTTCCACCAAATGGCATCATCTTTTTCATCATGTTCATAAAGCCACTCATCTGCTTTTTGAACTTTATCATTTTTGACATGTATTTATCCATAATTTCAGGAAGCCCTAAAAACCTTAAAGTGTGCCCAGTTGGTGCAGTATCGAATACAACAACGTCAAATTCATTACTGTCCATGTATTTTAAAAATACATCAAATGCAGCACTTTCATCAGTTCCAGGAGCTAATGACGCCATTTCTAATTGGTCTTCAAGCATTCCCCCCATCATCGGGTTTTCATCCATTTGTGCCTTTAATTTAGTTTTATATTCGGACATTGCAACTTCTGGATCGATTTCTACCACATACAAATTGTCAATTCCATTTACTTTTGTTGGTTCATGACCAAAAGATTGCTCAAAACTGTCTCTTAGTGAGTGTGCAGGGTCTGTTGAAACTACAACTGTCTTTAAACCCTGTTCTGCACAGAATATCCCTGTTGCTGCACTCATTGTCGTTTTACCAACACCGCCTTTTCCACCGAACATTATGTACTTTGTTCCATTTTCTTTTTCAAGCTTTTTAGAGGTAATCCCCTTTAATGATTCCTTTAATTTGGATAATACCAAAATATCACCTTAATTAATAATCTAAGTTAATTAGTTGCTACAAGTTTTTATATGTTTTTAATTAGCAAGGTTTATTTTTAAGACGATTTATTAATTCTTCAACATCTACAAGGGTCAGAATACAGCCATCTTTCATTAATAATTGCCCTTGAATTGGTATATTTTTTCTAGATAGTGAGTTCATTCCATGAAATAAGTCATTGTAACATGCAACTGCAAAAACACCATCAGGATTTTTCTCTTTCACTAATCGCTTTAAAAACGTTGAACCGGGAACAATGTATACTTCATAGCCATTTTCCTTTGCAACTTTAATAATTTCCCCAACTGGACATTTACTGCAAAATAAACATTCTATTCCATCAACACCCAATTTTCCAGGGCATTTTAAATCCCTTAAACAGTGCGGTAAAATTAAAATTTTATTTTTAGCTTTTTTAAATGATTCACAGTAGTAACGGTTATAAAATTCACTTGCAACTTTATAAAATGTATCTTCAGTACCTACAAGCAAAAATATCTTTAAAAGTATTGAGTAAAAGTTATTTGTAATATAAAGAGATAATTTTGGAAAAAGGATTTTGTTCTTTTTAATCAAGTAATAACCAAGTACCACTGCTGTTGTTGCGAGTAGTATAATAGTTAGTATAAGAAGTACTAGAATAATTCCAAGATATTCAAAAATATTTATGTTACTTAAAACCATTTTATCACGGGTGAGTAAATTGAACGTTTCTATTTCTTATGATTTTCAATGCCAAGAAAAATATGGCTCAAGAGTTAATTTAGAAAATTCTTGTGCTGTTGTAATAGATGTTTTACGTGCATCTACCACAATTTGTACATTAATTGAGTTGTGCAATAAGATATATATAACAGACTGTATCGAGAAAGCCAACAAAATCGAAAATTCTATAAAGATAGGGGAAAGAAACGGTAAAAAAATAGATGGCTTCAATTTTGGAAACTCCCCTGTTGAATTATTATCTAATAAATTAGAAATAAAAAAATACGTGGAAAATGGCGGAAATATTGTTCTTACAACGACTAACGGAACACGGGTTCTTGAAAATATTTCTTCAAACTACACACTTATTGGCTCGATTACAAACGCTAAATATGTTTCTAAAAAAGCTTGTGAAATTGCTTTTAAAAGTAATAAAGACATAACTCTTGTTCCTGCACATAGGGGTGGAAAATTTGCAATTGAAGATTACATATGTGCAGGATTAATTGCAGATTACATCTTAAAGTATTCTAAGGAAGAAATAGATTCAGAAAGTTTTGAAGGACTTATACCATCAAGAACCTTAACAAAAACAGACTGGGTGAGAAAAGTATTTGAGTCAAATTCTGCTAAAAATTTAAAAATCTTAGGCTACTATGAAGATATTTTATTTTCAGTTTCTAAAAACAGTCAAAAGTCCGTTGGAGTTTACGATAAAAGCTTAGGAATTATAACATCTATTTAATTTAGAAAATGATATATAATTAAAAAAGGCTTTTATAATTAATATTCTAACTTTTGCGGGGAATTATTTTAAACCCGCCATTTTACCATTTAAGTTGGACTGCTAAAAACGTAAAGGAGGAGACTAAATTGATTTGGTCCAGAGAAGAAACTCTAGATAGAGAGGATATCGAAAAAATACAGCTTGAAAGATTAAAAAATGCTGTAAAACGGGCCTATAATAACGTGCCCCTTTACAGGAACAAATTTGATAGCGTAAATTTAAAACCTGATGACATAAATTCGCTTGAAGACCTTAAAAAAGTTCCGTTTACAACTAAGGAAGATTTTAGGGAAAATTATCCGTTTAAAATGTTTGCTGTTCCAAAAAAAGAAATTATACGAATACACGGATCTTCCGGAACAACTGGAAAACCCACGGTTGTAGGATATACTAAAAAAGACATTGAAACATGGTCAGAACTCGTTGCACGAGTTATAAGTGCTACGGGAGTAACTAACGAAGATACTGCACAAGTAGCATTTGGATACGGGTTATTTACTGGAGGATTTGGACTTCACTACGGGCTTGAAAAAGTTGGGGTAACGGTAGTTCCAATGTCAAGTGGAAACACTGAAAAGCAGATAATGCTAATGAAAGATTTTGAAACTACGGTTTTAATATGCACTCCATCATATGCACTTCACATTGCAGAAGTTGCTGAAAAAATGGGTATTGACCCTAAAAAAGATTTAAAAATAAAAATCGGTCTTTTTGGAGGGGAAGGTCTTTCAGAATCTGCCAGAAAAGAACTCGAATCACGATTTTTGATGCTTGCAACATCAAACTACGGAATGAGTGAATTAATGGGGCCAGGAGTTTCTGGAGAATGCGAATACAAGGTTGGTATGCATATTTCAGAAGATCATTTTATTGCAGAAATTATTGACCCTAAAACAGGCGAAGTTTTGCCTGAAGGGGAAGTTGGAGAACTCGTAATTACTGCACTTACAAAAGAGGCACTCCCTGTTTTAAGATACCGGACTAAAGACCTGACGTCTTTAAATTATAAAAAATGCAAGTGTGGAAGAACTACTGTAAGAATGAATAAAATTAAAGGTAGAAGCGACGACATGTTAATTATTAGGGGGGTAAATGTATTCCCTTCACAAATTGAAAGTGTACTTGAAAGTATTGAAGAAATTGGGCCACATTATGAAATAATTGTTACAAAAAAAGGCCATATGGATGAATTAACAATAAACATTGAGCTTGCCGATGGAAAGTTTCTTGAAACGTACCGCTGTCTTGAACAGATAAGTAAAAAAGTAGACCATAAGTTAAAAACTGTTTTAGGATTGAGTTCAAAAATAAATATAGCCCAACCCAGAACCTTAGAACGGTTTGAAGGAAAAGCAAGACGGGTAAAAGACTTAAGAGATAACGAATAATCCAATAAATTAAACTTTTTTAAAACATTTATATTAACTAAATTTTAACTAAATTTGATTATTTTTTAACATCATAATTTCTTTTTATGTTTTAAATTTTTATATAAATAAAAAAAGAATTTTGTATGTGATTATTTTTTAAGAGTATTTCTTCTCCAGTGTCTCATTTTTGGGTGTTGCTTAACGCTTCCTTTTGTTCTTGCAATTGCAAACATAGGAACTCTCCTATTTTGTTTTAAAGCTTTTGCAAGTCTTAATTTTTTACCCAAAGGTTTATTTCCTGCCATGCTTTCACCTTTCGTGCAAATCTAGCTTTAAGTACTATTAAGCGCTTTCATGATACCATAGCTTAATTTTAAACTACAAGTATCTTTTTAAGCCAGTAACTCTCGATTGAATATGTTTTGGAAAATAAGAAAGTGGATTTTCTCCCCTATTTCTTATTATTTCCCTTATTTCCGTTTCGTAATCGGACTTTAAAAGATCTTCACTTTCAAGTTCGGATATTACGAAATAATTATTTACAAGACTCCGTATGGTTTTGTGGCCAAAACCCATCAAAGGAGTTACGTATTCAATATTTTTTCTCATTTCCAGACTCTGAATTTCAGAATGGGTTAGTTTTGGAACCCTATCATCCCTTCTCGTCCCATCAGCAATTACGCAGTATTTTTCTGAAAGAATATCTAAAACGGACTTGTGTAAAAATTGTATCCCGTTTCCAGGATAGCCGTCTTTTAAAATCATGTCCACAGATTTTTCAATTAATTCCATATCAAGTAACTCGACTTCGTGTGGAAAGCCAATTACATTTGCAGTTTCCCTTGCATGAAGATATGAATCCATTACTCCAAAATTCACAGTTATTAACTGGATTTCGTAGCCTAAATTATGCAAAATTATGGCAGAAAGGGAACTATCTTTTCCACCACTAAATAAAACATGAGCTTTCATGAATATCATTATCTTCTAGTTATTGTAACTTCTCTTTTTGTAGATTTATTCATCTCGTATATTTTATCGAGAAGTCCCTTAAAGTACTCATCAGTAAGCGGAACCGGAAGCCTACCTGCTTGAGCAAGTTGTATCAACTGAGATTCCACCTGCCGTGCAAATTCCGGTTTTGCAAGTTTTATTCTTGCTAGCCTAGACCTTGCTTCTTCAGAAAGGATTTGCCTAAGTACTTTTTGTTTTTGCATTTCATACTGCATTTGTTGCTCTTGCATTTGCCTTTGATACTCTGGATCTTGGGCTTTTGCTTGCATTTCCTGCAATTTTTTTTGTTTTATTTCTTCTGGGTCCATTTAAAAAACCCCCGAATAAAAAGGTAAATTATTGTGATAAAGCTTCTTTTACTTCTTTTGCAGTGTTGTCAACTAAGGATTGGCCTTTTGGTGCAATAATTCTTCCGCCTTTTTCCGCTTTAGCTAATAAGTTTTTAGCTTCTAAAGCTTGGAATGCTGTTCTGATGATGTTACCGCTACCTTTAACGGTTCTTTCAGGTGCACTTCCCCGGTTCTTTCTTCCACCGTAAGCGCTCCTTAATCTTTCAACGCCAACTGGTCCATTCATGTAGACTTTTCTTAAAATAGCAGCACATCTTTTGTACCACCATTCTACATCGTCTGGCCTTCTTTCTTTATGAGCACCAGTTTTAACAAACATTGCCCATTCTGGCTCTTCTACGCCCATTTCTTTTAACTTCTCTGCTAATTTTGCAATCAATTCATTAGCTGGTACATCGTAAACAGTTACCATGCAAACACCTCAATATTTACGTTCAGTTCATCCTTTTGTAACTCATATCTGGATAACCTGGACAATTAACGGATTCATAAAAATCTTTAAAATCCTTAAGACCGAGCAATCTTATTATAATAATAAAAACATGTATATAATATTTTCCCATGTTTGTTAAAAATCTTAAAAAAGCATAAAATAGAAAAAAGATTAAAATACAGGCTTTATAGGTATTTAACCGATTATTTCCGGAGGAGTGATTTTTTTGACCGTAATCCTTCGAATTCTTCGATATATTTTTCCTGCTTAATTTTCTTTGTTCCATACTTTTTCCAGCCTTCTTTCGGCTTAAAAATAGTTATTACATTTCCTACCAAACTAATTACTTCTGCACCAGTCTCTTTGGCAATTTTCTCTGCCATTTCAGCCTTATCTTCACTTTCAAGTGCACTAGTTCGTATTTTAATTTTTATAAGGCTCTTATCTTTTACTTGCCTTTTAATTTCTTCAATCGTTTTATCCATCCCTTCTTTTCCAATCCAAACAACTGGCTCAATTTCATGGGATTGTGACCTTAGAATTTTCTTAGCTTTAGATGATATTTTTATTTCAGTATTATTTTCAATCATATTCTCGCTCCTTTTCGGTTAAATATTGTTTTTAAAGCCTCAATTAATCTTTCAATTAAAACAGTAAACTCATTACAGTAATCAATAAATTAATCTGTCCGCTAAGCTATTTAAAATATCATATATATAATGTACAGTTAGTCAACATAGTATGTTATTTAAGTATAAAATAGTTTTGATGGTGCAGGTAAGTAAAGACCTGGTTTACTCATTTCCTATTATTTAAGCCATTAAGAGGCTGGTTATATGGATGTAATCGTGAACAATAACAAAAAATCTGGAAAAACTCTTAAAGATGTTATTTCAGGAGAATATTATGTAGATGGGGCAAATATTGTTATAATAAAGGAAACCCGGACTGAAACTGAAAAAGAATCAAAAAAATACCATATAAAGACCACAAAAGGCTCTTTTGTAATTGGAATAAGTGATGAAAATGAAACTGTAAACTTTTGGAATGAAAACTATAAATCCTTTGAAAATAAGCCAATCATCTGGAAAAGTGTTTCTGATGTTGCTTTTGGAAATATTGAAATAGATCTCGACATAACTAGTGAAAAGAAACATTTTAAAAAGTGGGACGTTGTACTTAGTGTTTCCGGCCTTGATAAATCGGAAGGAAATTTAATATTTGTTCAAAGGGATACCTCAGAAAGTTATGGGCTTAAAAATCCAAAAATAGGTATTTTAATCGGAGGTAAACGAGTTCTAAAAGCACTTACATCTAATGACTTGATTGTCTCTATTGAAAGAATTCGCGAGTCAAAAGAACATGTTAATTACCTCTTAACTACAGATTTAAATTTAAATCTTGAAGAAGGTTGGAAAATATATACCTACTGCACTGTAGAGTTTAACGGACCTTCAAAAAGTGTTGAACATGCCCTTGCAATTTTAGAGAATGGGACATTTGAAATTTCGGAAAATACAAATACGTATGTTACTGACTGTAGGCTTCAAACACTATTAATAGATGAAGAAAATCCTGAAGAAAGAGATAGGGGCACTATTACAGTTAGAAATATCGGTAATGGTGTTGGAAAGTTATATATCTACCAAGAAAGCCGTGTTTCATCGCTTTCACATACGGTTGTTGGAAAAATCAATAACGGTATTGAATTAATTGACTTTTCAGATAAGGGGCGAATTTCTATAAAATCTAACCCTGAACGATTAAATGCGGTTGGAAAAACACAGAAAGAAGCTAAAATGCTATTTGAAAAGCATGGAGTATCTTTAAATATAGACGGACACGTAGATGATAATTCCATAATTGTTGAACAGATTCCAGAATACACGATGGAAATATTAAAAAACAAGGAAGTTACTGTAAAGGGAATTTCTCCTGAAAAACTGATTTATATTACGATATTTGATGATAAGGCACCTAATACGGCGTGGTACTTTAGAAAAACTACCGGACTTACGACCAAAAAAATTGGAGTTATGAAGGTTTATTTTAAACATGGTGACATTTCAATGTTTGATAGAAATTCAGAATATTCAAAAGGACTTTTGCCAGAAAATATCCCAAATACTGCTCTTGAGGGTGGAACAATTGCAGTTACCAATATGGTTAAAAAATACAAAGGGTACATTGGAATAAGAACACTGAAAAATGATAAATATGGCCCTACAGGAGAAACTTTTGAAGGAACAAACGTTGTTGGAAAAGTTGTCAAAAATATAGAAATATTAAAAAATATCAAACAGGGTGAAAATATATACATTTTAGAAGTTAATAAATAATTATTTTAATGTAATATATTATTTTAATATTTTAAAAGTAATTTTCTATTTTTTATTGGGAGGATTTGTTATGGATTGGAAAGAAGTTTCTCAATATAATCCTAAATTAGACTTAAAAGAATGTTATGTATATGATACTACATTAAGGGATGGTGAACAGACTCCTGGAGTTTGTTTTACGGGTAATCAAAAGCTTGAAATTGCTAAAAAATTAGATGACCTTGGAATAAAACAAATTGAAGCCGGTTTTCCAACGGTTTCTGAAAATGAAAGAAAATGTATTAAATCAATTTCCTCTGAAGGACTTAATGCGGATATTTTGGCGCTATCAAGAGTTTTAAAGGAAGATATCGATAGGGCGATTGAATGCGATGTTGATGGAATAATCACTTTTGTTGCAACTTCGCCTATGCACCTAAAATATAAGCTACATAAGTCTTTTGAAGAAGTTGAAGAAATGGGAATGAAAGCTATCGAGTATGCAAAAGATCATGGCCTTTTTGTTGCGTTTTCTGCAGAAGATGCAACAAGAACCTCGATTGAAAATATCATAAAAATTCATAAAAATGCAGAAGATTACGGTGCAGATAGGGTCCATATTGCAGATACACTTGGATGTGCAACACCTCAATCAATGTACCAAATATGTTCTGAACTGAATAAAAGCCTGAAAAAAGCACATATTGGAGTTCATTGCCATAATGATTTTGGATTTGCAGCCATAAATTCAATATACGGACTTATGGGTGGTGCAAAGGCAGTTTCAACTACTGTTAATGGCATTGGAGAAAGGGCCGGAAATGCAGCACTAGAAGAGGTAGTAATGGCTTTAAAAGTACTTTATAATTACGATATGGGGCTAAATACTGAACTTATAATGGAAACTTCAAAGTTAGTTGAAACATATTCAAAAATCAAGGTTCCAGAAAATAAGCCTCTTGTTGGCGAAATGGTATTTTATCATGAAAGCGGAATACACGTTGATGCAGTTTTAGAAAATCCTTTAACCTATGAGCCGTTTTTACCTGAAAAAATCGGTCAAAAACGAAAAATTGTGCTTGGAAAACATTCTGGATGCAGAGCCGTTGCATATAGATTAAATGAACTTGGATTTGAAGCGACTCGTGATGAACTCTGGGAAATTGTTAAAAAAACTAAGGAAACGAGAGAACAAGGAACCGAAATAAGTGACGAAGTATTTAAAAACATTGTAACACATATTTTAAATTAAAATATTTACAATTTTTTTAAAGGTGGGATATTGTTAGAACTTATCGTTACAGGAATAATAGTTGCATTAATTGTATTTTTAATATTAAAATTCATATTTAAAATGGTGTTTACAACTGTAAAACTAGTATTATTAGTTATAGCAATAATTCTTTTAGTGTATGTTGTTAGTATGTTCATGCCTTTTTTTTAATCTAAAATAAAAAATAAAAAATAATTTTTACCTTTTTCTGGAGTGGTGACTAAGAGAAAGTATTTTGTACGTAATAAAATAGGTTTAGCAATTTTTTATTGATGACTTTGCAACCCGTATTATAATATGCACTACTGGTATATAAGTATTACGAATTTAAAAAAAATCATACTAATAATGTCGATAAACTGTTAAATAAATATTTAGTTGAAAAAAATTAAAAATAGATTTTTTAAATTACCTAGTTAAAACGGCCAAATTAGTGGAATTAGTAATATTGACACTACAGCACTAATTACCTGAAGTGGCCAGCCTGATTTTACATAGTCCTTAAATGAATAACCCCCTGGAGCCAATACTATCATGTTTGGGGGCGTAGATATAGGGGTTAAAAAACATGCTGATGAGGATACTGCAATTGCCATTAATATTGGCCTAACACTTATTCCAAAAGAATCTGCCATTGCAATGCCAATTGGAATCATCAACGCTGCTGTAGCAGTATTTGACATTGCAGATGTTATTAAAGCAGTTAAAACATAGATTGCAATGAGTAGAAGAACTGGACTTTGAATGTATGAAAGTACCGCATTTGAAATTAGGGTTGCAGCCCCAGTTGAACTCATTGCGGACCCCAATGGAAGCATTCCTGCAAATAAAAATATGGTTGTCCAAGAAATACTTTTAAAAGCCTCTTCCATAGTAATACATCCAAACATTATAACTACACACGCTCCAAGCATAAAAGCCGTTACTAAGGGAATTGTTTCAGTTGCAGACATTAAAAGTACAAATAAAAATACAACCAGTGCTATCTTCATTTTATCATGTCTGTATTCAATAGTACTTTTTGAATAATCCACTATGCCCTTTTTTTCATTTGAAAGTAATTTATGGCCAATAGTTGCGTAATAAGCAATCCCTGAAATAAATAAAAATATTCCTAGTTTTGCAAATTCAAAAAATCCAAAAGGGGCAATACCTGATTTTTCAAGGGCATCATTTACAAGTAAGTTTGGAGGAGTTCCAATCAAAGTTAGCGTTCCCCCTAAAGATGCCGCATATGCCATAGGTATTAAAAATTTTTTAGGTGAAAGACTTGCAGATGCACATATTCCAATTATTATCGGTATAAATGCAGCTGTAGTTCCAGTATTTGATAAAAACGCTGACATTAATCCAATAGAAAACATTGTAAGTACGATTAATTTTACGGGGTCCTTTCCTGCAAGTTTTATTGTAATTTGCCCGACTTTATCGGCAAAACCGGTTCTAAATACGGCTTCACCAAGAATAAATGCCGCCATAAAGAGTACTACCCAACTGTTTCCAAAGTCTTTAAATGCAGATGCACTCGACATTATTTCTATCCCTGGAAAACTTAGTAAAACTGGAACAAGCATTGCCGTTACAGGTAATGGTATTGCTTCGGTAAAAAAAAGTGCTGCCGCAGTAACTAAAATTATTAACGTTATTACTGCATTTTGGTGATTTATCCCGTCTTCAGAGGTTCCTTCAGGGTAAGAAATCTTTGTAAATCCCATTAATAGTAATGAAAATAGTATTATTATCCATGCTGATTTTTTCATGCATTTTACCTTTATCCAAGTTATATTCATCTAATATATTTAAAAATGCTAGCTTGATACTATTTAAAAATCGTAATATTTATGTATAGCCATTTGAATTTGAAGATTTTTAAAAAGAATTTTAACATTAACTTGAAAATAAAGGAAAATAAAAAAGGTAAAAAAAGTAAAAAGGTTATGCTCTAGCTTCCTTAGCTTTAGGCCGTAAGTTGCTGTAGCCACATTTTCTACATTTTTCTGCTTTCCATGAGTTTCTTGCATTACACTTCATGCATATCCTTTTCATGAATACTCTTTTGATTGCTTCTTCAAATGCCATAATTTCACCTGTTTCGCGTAGTGTTTAAAATTTCGTTCTGAATACGTATGATTTCTTCAGATGTTTTTCCACAATACTTTTCAAGTAATTCTTTATTAACTTCTATAAAAGTGTTTGCCCATTTGAAACCATCTAATAAAGAGAGGGCCTCATTTTTATAGTTTGCTATGTATAGTGTTGCAACTATTGCTTCTAATGTAGTCAGCTTACAGGGTTTTCCGTAATTTACAGGATTTGCTGCAATTAAAAAGGGTAAAACTCGCTGATTTTTTGCATTTGTTTTTTTAAATACTACTTCAGCCTGTTTCCATGAACAATCAAGGCCCAATATACCGTATTTTTCAATAATATCCCTATCTTCTATAGAAACAGTTTTTTCAGAATACGGGTTTAACAAAATTGCATTTCTTGGAACTTTTTTTACGTTAGTTATTATTGAAGCATAATTCAACTTTCCCATTTTTAATGCGGTGCATCGCTTTGGGTCGCACTGTTTTTCATGATATATGAAAAGTTTCATTGGAAATCACAAGATATATATGATAAATGACTTATGATGTTTTGAAATTTAAACCTACTGGTGATAAATTGAATTTAAAAAATGAGTATGCAGGGTTTTTATTAAGTGGCGAACATGAACATCTCCCCTTTTCAGAATTAAATGCCCTTTTAGAAATATTTAATATTAAAGCTGAAAATTTAAAAATATTTAAAAATTATGCTGTATTTAATGGAATTATTTCAAAAGAAAATATTCAAAATATAGTAAAAAGAGGAGGATATATTAACGAAGGGCATTTAATTCTTTTTGAGTGTCCCTTTGATGAATTTAACTTAGAAAAAAGTATCGAAGAACTTTATAGAATTTCCGAAATTACGGATTTTCCAATTTCTAAAAATGAAACTTTTGCAGTTAGAGTACATAAGTTAGACCGTGAAAAAGTTGCTAAATCCATGGAAATAGAAAGAAAAATGGGTTCTATCATAAAAAGTAAAACCTTTTCGAGCGTTAATCTTAAAAACCCTGAAAAAACCATAAAAATCGTAATTTCGGATAATTTAGCATATGTGTCAGTAGTTCTTGAAAAAAGGGATGTTGAATACTTTCAAAATAACCGGCCACATTTAAGAGCTTACTTTCATCCAGGGTGCATAATGCCAAAGCTTGCACGCTGCATGGTAAATCTTTCAAGGATTAACGAAAATGATATTTTACTTGATCCGTTTTGTGGAACTGGCGGTTTTTTAATAGAAGCCGGATTAATAGGATGTAATGTAATTGGAAGTGATATAGATGAACAAATGGTAAACGGTGCCATTTTAAATCTAAATACTTACGACTTATCTAAAAAAACAATATCAATCAAAAAATGGAATGCAAAAAATATATTAGACTACCTAAAAAGCCTCAATATCGAGAAAATAGATGCTGTTGTCACTGATCCGCCCTATGGAATATCAACTTCAAAAAAAGGGGATATTTTGGAAATATTTGAAGGAATAGTGGAAATATTAAAAAAAGGAGATTATTTAGTGTTTGCTGCCCCAAATAAAATGAAATTAAATTTAGAATTAACCGAATTTTATGAAATGAGGGTTCATAAAAGCCTTACAAGATACATTCATGTTTACAAAAAATAATTAGAGAACCATTAAAAAATTAATAAAAAAATATTTATAAGTTTTTTAATCATATTTAAAGTCTTCAAGTTCTTTTTTAACTTCTTCTAAACTTGTATTATCCTCTAAAGTCGTAACATCCCCAAGTTCTTCCCCCATTATTAATTTTTTCAATATTCTTCTCATAATTTTTCCACTTCTTGTTTTTGGAAGCTTATTTACAAAGAAAATCATTGAAGGAGCTCCAACCGGGCCTACGGTATCTCGAACATGGTTTATAAGGGTAGATTTCAATTCATCTGAAGGTAAATCCCGGTAATTTTCATTTAATATTATAAATGCAACTGGGACTTCACCTTTTATATCGTCAGGTTTTCCAATTACTGCTGCTTCTGCAACCATTTTATTTGAAACTAATTCGTGTTCAAGTTCTGCTGTACCAATCCGATGTCCTGCAACATTTAAAACTTCATCAGCACGTCCAAGTACCCAAATATATCCATCTTTATCTTTTATAGCATAATCTGAAGTTGAAAATTTGTTTTTAAATCTTTCCCAGTAAGCATTTCGGTATCTTGAATCGTTATTCCAAAGGCCCATTAACATTCCTGGCCAAGGGCTTTTTATAATCAAATTTCCTTTAGTATCTGGAGATACCGGATTTCCATCGTTATCAACGACATCTAAATCAATTCCAATTCCTGGAAACGTTGCAGAACCCGGTTTTAATGGAACTGATTGTATCCCTATTGGGGGATATATCATGTGCCCTCCGGTTTCAGTTTGCCAGTAGCAATCGCATATTGGACATTTTTCATTTCCGACTGTTTTGTAATACCATTTCCATGCCCTAGGATTTATTGGCTCCCCGACACTCCCTAAAAGTCTTAATGTTGATAAATCATTTTTATTTACCCATTTTTCACCATACATCATTAGCATTCTTATTGCAGTTGGTGCAGTATATAATATTGTAACTCCATGCCTTTCAACAGTCTTCCAAAGTCGATCTGGCTCAGGATAATCAATTGCTCCCTCATATAATACAATTGTGGCCCCAAGGGAAAGCGGCCCATATACCACATAAGAGTGTCCGGTAATCCAACCTATGTCAGCAGTACACCAAAACACGTCCATTTCATTTAATCCCCATGTCCAGTCCATTGTTTTTGATGCATAGGTTAAATAACCGCCCGTAGAATGAACTACACCTTTTGGACTTCCAGTTGTACCACTGGTATATAATATAAAAAGTGGATGGTTTGAATCGACGGGAACTGGTTCAACGTAGCTTTTAGCACCCTCCATAAGTTCGTGCCAGTAGTAATCACGTCCTGAATCTAATTTTAACTCCTCATTACCCCTTTGAACATAAACCACGTGTTTTATTGAATTACAATTAAATATAGCTTTATCAACTATTTTTTTCAAATTTACTTCTTTTCCACGCCGGTATAAAATGTTTGAAGTAACAATTACCTTTGACTTTGAATCATTAATCCTGTCAGAAAGTGCTTCAGATGAAAATCCAGAAAATACAACGTTGTGGATTGCACCAATTCTAGAACATGCAAGCATTGAAATAATTGCTTCAGTCATCATTGGCATATAAATTGTTACAACGTCACCTTTTTCAACGCCTAAGTTCTCTAAAACGTTTGCAAACTTATTTACCTGCCGATATAATTCATAATAGGTTAAAATTCCGCATGTTCCATCTTCATTTTCACAAATTATTGCTGCTTTGTTTCTGCGGTTTCCTTTAATATGTCTATCAACGCAGTTGTAGCTTGCATTTAATATTCCCCCTTTAAACCATTTTGCATATGGGGGATCCCATTCTAAGACTTTATCCCAGTTTTTTCCCATTCTAAACACTTTGCATGTTCTCCCCAAAATTTTTCAGGGTCATCTCGTGCTTCCTTTTGAAGGGAAGAGTATTTTTCAAGCATTATATATTTGTCGTCAGTTTGCATTTTATCCCTCATATAATTTATCATTATTAATCATTATAGATACGACAAAGTATATATAAATTTTGATTTAAATATTTCTGATACGTCAAGAATCGAATATTCTTTAGTATTACTACCTAAATTTAAGAAATAGCTCAGTTGGTAGTTTAATATGAGTTAACTAATGGTTCAATCGATAACTTAGTTTAAAGATTGTTAGAATATGTTTACAGCTACCATGTTTGGACTAATAATAAATTATATTAGTGTTTAGTATGATATGTATCTTACTTTTAATTAACAGACTAAATGGAATTTTTAAGCGAATTGCACAACTTTACAATAGATTGATTGATTATTTCCTGGTGATATATTGAAACAGATTGCATTTTACGGAAAAGGAGGGATTGGAAAGTCAACTACAGTATGTAACTTAGCCGCAGCACTGTCAAAAAGCGGAAAAAAGGTTATTGTCGTTGGTTGTGATCCAAAACATGACTGTACATCAAATTTAAGAGGTGGAATAGAAATTCCAACCGTTTTAGACATTTTAAGAGAAAAAGGAATAGATACGTTGGGAATAGATACAATAATTCATGAAAATTTGCTTAAAAAAGAAGATATACTTTACAAAGGATTTAATGGCATATACTGCGTTGAAGCTGGGGGCCCTAAACCCGGATACGGTTGTGCAGGGCGAGGAGTTATTGTAGTTATTGATTTACTTAAAAAAATGAATGTTTTTAAAGATTTAGGCGTTGATATTGTTCTTTATGACGTTTTAGGAGATGTTGTTTGTGGAGGATTTGCAATGCCCTTAAGAATGGGATTAGCCGACCAAGTGTATGTTGTAACATCTTCAGACTACATGGCATTATATGCTGCAAATAATATATGTAATGGAATGAGTCAATTTGCCGTTCGTGGCGGGAGCAATTTAGGCGGCATTATTTATAACGTTAGGGGTTCAATGGACGCCTTTGATATCGTTGATGAATTTGCAAAACATTTAAATGGTAAAATAATTGGAAAGGTTCCAAATTCGTCAATAATAAATGAAGCAGAAATTGATGGAAAAACTGCGATTGAATATTCGCCTGATTCAGAAATAAGTAATATTTACATAGAACTTTCAAAAAAAATTTACGAAAACAATTCTGGAACAGTTCCAAAACCACTTGAAAATATTCAAATAATGCAGATTGGAAAAATGATTAAGGAAAGGCTTAAAAAAGAGAGGATTTTAGAATAAAAGGTGATTGTATGGATATAATTATAATTGGTGGGGGAACGTCTGGACTTCTATCCGCCCTAGTAATGGAAAAAGAAGGGCATAATGTAACAATATTTGAAAAGGAAGACGTTATTGGAGGATTATGTAGGAGCGAAAAAATAGGGGATTACACTGTAGATATTGGAGTTCATGCAATTACTATGTTAAACAACGGCCCATTAATCCGTATATTAAATAAGTATTCGAGATATATTCCAAATTTTAAAAATTACGGAGAATATTATGTTAAAACGGATAAATTAAATAAAGTACCCGTTTCGATGCATGAATGGATGACTACGCCAATAATTCCAAATAAGGATAAAATACTGGTTACTTCAAAAATTATGGACCTTATGACAACAGGATTTACAAAAGAAGCTTCTGTTTACGATATTATAAAAGACATGGGGTTAAACGAAACTTCGATAAACTTCTTTAACACGATTTCCTACTTTTTAAGTGGGGAAGATATGAAAAATACGCCTCTTTGGAGATTTTTTACGGGGGCAGGGTACATTCCTGAAGACGATATATTGCCCTTTATATATAAGGATATGAAAATAAATCCGTTGAAATCAACCATTGTAAAGAAATTCGGTACTGAAAGAATCATTAATATCCTAAATGATGGTTTTTTAACATCCATTAAAAACGGATCAAAAAAATACATTAATAAATTTACAAATGAACAGCGATACTGGACACAAGGGTACCCTATTGGAGGAGTTCAGTCTATTTGTAACTGCATTACATACTCACTTAAAAGTACTAAAATAAAAAATGAAGAAGTAAAAAAAATAGTAAAAGATGGCAAAAAATACGTTGTAAAGACAAATGAAGGAGAATATATTGCAGATACTATAATTTACTCTGCACCTTCGTATTTACTTCCAAAAATTGCAAAAATAGATAAAATTCAAAGAAATAAGGAAAAATTGAAAAATATCAAATTTACAAAGTCAACCACAATTTGGGTAGGGGACAAAACAAACTATTTTCCATACATGGGTTCTGAAATATGGATTGATAATCCATGCTGGGCTTCAACGGTTTCAAATTATGATGAATCCCTTGCTCCAAAAGGGAAACATTTGATGGGATTTTCTTTCGTAAATTCAACAAAAGAAAGAGCACTCGAAACTATTGAAAATAAATTAAATATTAACCTAGATAAAGCCGACATGGTATATGTTCAAGAAACTATCCCTGAACAAGCTTCCTGTTCAATTGGGCAGTTTTTTGTGTATCCAAAAATAGATGACAGTTTTTATGTTGTGGGAACGGATGCAGACCCAAGAAGTATGGGCATTACAAGGGCCGCATACTCTGTAGAAGTCATGATTTCTGAATTCAAAAATGTATACGATACTCCAAAAAACATATAAACAAAAAAACTAACTTCGAACTTTAAAACGGTGAAATTATGAAAAGGTTACTTGAAAATTCGTTAGAAACATGCCCCATTGTAAAAAGAGGCCCATATCATTATTTTATCCATCCAATATCCGATGGCGTGCCACTAGTTGAGCCCGAACTTTTAAGGGATGTGTCAACAAGGGTAATAAAAATGATTGATACAAATGTTGATAAAATAGTAACTGCTGAAGCTATGGGAATCCCGATTGTAACTGCTGTATCTATTGCAACAGATATTCCCTATGTAATAATGAGAAAAAGAGAATATTTGCTTGAAGGTGAAGTTCCAGTCCATCAAGAAACAGGATACAGTAAAGGAGAACTCTATTTAAATGGAATAAATAAAGGAGACAAGGTTGTAATCCTTGATGATGTTATTTCAACAGGAGGAACTCTTGTTGCAATAATTCGTGCATTAAAAAGAGCGGGTGCCGACATTAAAGATGTAGTGTGCATTATTGATAGGGGCCAAGGTAAAAATATTGTTGAAAAAGAAACGGGTTATAAAGTAAAAACTCTTGTAAAAATTGAAGTTGTTGATGGTAAAGTAAAAATTTTAGAATGATTTGGTGGAACCGTGAAGATAAATCCTACAAAAATCGTTTGTATAGGATTAAATTACATAGACCATGCAAAAGAGCTAAATATGGACCTTCCAAAGGAACCTGTGATATTTTTAAAGCCAGTTTCTTCGATAATATATAATAATGACAGGATAAAAATTCCAGAAATGTCAAAACAGATAGATTACGAAGCAGAACTTGCAATCGTTATACAAAAAACCTGTAAGTCGGTTAAAAAAGAAGAAGCTAAAAAATACATTAAAGGCTACACAATACTAAACGATATTACTGCACGGGATTTGCAGAATAAAGACATTCAGTGGACTCGTGCAAAATCTTTTGACACGTTTTGCCCAATTGGGCCTAGAATTGTATCGGATATTAACCCTGAAAATCTTAACATTAAGTTAAAAGTAAATGGGGAAATAAGACAGCAATCAAACACTGAAAAAATGGTATTTAATGTTTATAAAATAGTAGAATTCGTCTCTTCAATAATGACACTTTATCCTGATGATATAATATCTACTGGAACGCCACCTGGAGTTGGACAACTATTTAAAGGGGATACGGTTGAAATTGAAATTGAAAATATTGGTATTTTACGAAATTTTGTAGAATAATTTAATATAAATAATTAATTCTAAATAATTAGTTTTAAAGAATTTAATCCAAATTTTAGTCTTATTTTAATTTTATAATTTAAATTATTTTGTGATAGTATGAATGTAGGAATTGTTGTTCACGGGCCTGAAATCATTGATTCAGGATTTGCAGAAAGAATTTTTGAGATTTTAAGACAAAATACTAATATTAATTTACAGATTAAGTTAGGCGGTACAATCGGTAGAGTTGCAGTAATCGATAAAAACCTTGAAAATACAATAGATATTTCTGAAAAGCTATTTCCATCAGATTCATTAAAAAAACTTGAAAATAATGATGTTTTAATTATTTTAAATTATGGAAAATCAAAAATTACAGGGCATACTTTTGGAAAAATTGTTATTGAAAGGTCAGCAGTTAAAAAGCCAATTATTCAAGTTGAAAGGCCCGGAGAAGAGGATGGAACCATTTTAATATGGAATAGTGAATATTTAGAAAAATCAAAAGATTTTAATGAAATTTCAGAAGTCATACTAATTTTAAAAGAGAGTTTAAAACTGAATGTTGAAAACTGCATAAGTGAGGGCATTTCTTTTTTTACCGATGGAAATATGTCATTTAGAAGAATACATGGGGTAGATGCCAATGAGTCAATTATGCTAAATGGAATCATTATTGGAAAAGCGTTAAATAATGAATTAGTAATTGTTTCAAAAAACGGAAAAATTGTAGATATTATTGGCGGAATTATAAAGGTGCATGGAATCGAAAAATTAGGACATATTGATTTAAAAAAAGCAGTTATTAAAACGGGAATTTTAAGAAAAAATCCTTCAAAAAATTTTGAAAGTCCAAAGTATGATTTGAATTCAAATGTAGGTGAATTGATTTTTATAAACCATGCTGGAGAAGACACTTTAGACCGTATAAAAGATAAAAAAATATGTGCTGTAATTACCGTAGGTGATGATACAACAACAATTTGCGGAGATATTCTTGCGAGGTTTGGCGTTAAAATCATTGGGATAACTAACGGTGATAAAGACGATATTTTAAAAAATCCTGCAATAACAAAGGGTTCGGCCATATTTTTAATTAAAAACCATAAAGACGACGATGTTGGAAAACTTATACATTTAACATTAAAAGATAAAAATTTTGAATCTTTTGACTATTATATAGAAAATATAAAAGATACTATGGTTAAAAATAATATTGAGTTTGAAGAAATAACTTATTAAATTATTAACTCATTAAATTATTGAAAGTGAATTTATGAAATATGTCGAATCCATAATTGATTTTTTTGAAAATAATCATGTAAAAACGATTTTTTCATATCCTGGCGAACAAATACTGCCACTTTATAGGAAATTACATGAAAATAGTAATATAAAATGTATTGACGTAAAACATGAGCAGTCTTCAGCCCATGCTGCTGATGGATATTTTAGAATAACCAATAAAACAGGAATATGTCTTTCAACTGCAGGCCCTGGTGCAACTAACCTAACAACTGGAATTGCAACTGCTTTTAAAGACTCTTCGTCAATAATTGCAATTACTGGGCGTTGTGATAAAAAGTATATTGGTAAAAACTATTTTCAAGAACTCCCAATGGAATTTTTAAATTTTAGTTCAGGATACTTCACTAAAGTTGCGGATTTATGTTATTTTAAAGAAGCTTTTACAAATTCAAAAAATCTTAAAAAACCAATTCAAATAAACATTCCTTCTAACATGTACTATGAAAATACAATAACTTCCAAAATGAATCTTGATGAATGTTTTGACAATTGCAAAATAGAAACTGCATTAAATGATATTAAAAAACATGAACATTCGAAAAACCCTGTTTTACTAATTGGCCAAGGAATATATGGAAATTTATCGTATAATGAAATAGGGGATCTAAATGATATTTTAAAAAATCTTGAAATGCCCATTGTAACGACTTATCCTGCAAGAGGGGTTGTTGATGAAAGTTTAGAAAATTGTTTTGGACTTATAGGTAGGAGGGGAAACAGTGTATCAAATTGCGCCCTTTTAAGTGCAGATACTATATTTTCAATTGGTTCAAGCTTTTCTTACAATACACTTTTTGAAAGTATCAGGGATAAAATTTTATATAAGGTCGTTCCCCTTAATTTTGGTATCAATAGTACCAGTAATATTTCAACTATTGTAAACAGTTTCAATGAAACCTTTTCAAAGGCCCTTAAAACTGATTTTCCAGACTTACGCCATAATAAGTTCCAATTTGGCGATTATTCAAATAAAATAAATGAAATACTGGTAAATTTACCAGATAATGCGATAATAACGACAGATGCAGGAAACCATACTGTTTTTGTTTCACTATTAAAAAAATGCGTGGCTCCAAAAAACATTATATCGTCTCATTCAATGGGTACTATGGGTTTTGGACTTTCAGCATCTATTGGTGTCAAATTTGGATGTCTTGATTATAATATAAATCGTGAAGTCATATCCATTAGTGGAGATGGCGGTTTTTCAATGAATATTCAAGAACTTGGAACCGTTTTTGAAAACAATTTAAAAATACTCATTATAGTAATGAAGAACAATCATTTAAACATGTTTGGCAGAATTAAAAACCCAGATTTCAACAAAATTGCCGATGCATACGGGATAGACAGTGTATACATCCAAAATGCAGACGAAATTTGTGAAAATGTGCATTACTTTTTGAAAAATAACAAACCTTACGTCATGGTCGTAGAATGCGAAAATGAAAAACTTCCAAAGCCGTTTATTTAAAAATTATATTTATTTCGGTGAAAATATGTCAAACGAATTATTTGAAACCCTTACGAGCAATATCCATTTTAACGTGACAGAATTAGGTAGAAAAACGTGGAATCAGAACTGGATAGTTCCAGAATACCTTATTACAATTGCAGGCCTTAAAAACGGTAAAAGACCAGTATTTTACTATGGAGTTACTGAAAACTACAGGACAAATTTTGTATTAAAAAAAGGAACTTCAGAAAATGGAAACAAATACATCAATGCAAGAGTATACTTTAGATTTTGTAAAGATACAATTACTGAAAAAGAAAAGTACGTTGTTGCAAATGGATTTAACGGGCTTTTACTCGCAATAAAAATAGGAAAAACTGAATTTATAAGTACTTTTAAAAATATGCTCCTTGAAGACTACCAAAGAGGAGATTTGCATACGATAGAAGTTTTAGAAAGAATGAAAGATAGAAATGTCTTTGAGTCAGTTGAAGAAAGTGCACAGTATATTGCAAACAGAGATTATAACTGGTTAATCGGCAGATTAAAATACAAAGGCAAGTTATTTAATTATTCAGGACAGGGTTACTGGTTAATTCCTTTAAAAACCCAGATGGAATTAACTAACGGCTTTAATGAAGATGAATGTGATTTAACAGTAGACCTCGAAAATACCGATGTATTTGAAAATTACTTGATATACGTAGATACGAAAAATAGTGTTGTAAGATACAATGGTGAAAGACTCTGTACTTCAGGATATTCGCTTGCAGAAGAATTAAAAAAGCACAATGATGAAAATACCTGCCCATGGTGCAGTGAAAAATTGAAATTAATTAGGACTAAAAAAGGAGAATTTTTAGGATGTTCATCATACCCAACGTGTTTATACAGGCGGTTTTTAAATAAAAAACAGTGATTCTTCTTTAAATTTTATTTATTCTTTTTTTTTGGTGACTGTGATGGAATTAAAAAGAATAGATGTCAAAGGCATCGTTCAGGGAGTTGGATTTCGACCTTTTGTCTACAGAATTGCTAGAGAAAACAAGTTAAAAGGCCATGTTAAAAATATGGGGAATTACGTTGAAATATTAGTTCAAGGTAATTCTAACGATATATCTCTATTTTTATCGGATTTAATCTCGAAAAAACCGCCACTTTCACATTTAAATGATATAAAAATTACAAATATTACTTCAAAAGAAATTTACAGTGATTTTTTTATAAAATTAAGTGAAAAGACAGAAAATGAAGAAGAAGGTACAATTCCACCCGATATTTCAATTTGTGACGAATGCCTATACGAAATTATGAATAAAAATGATAGAAGGGAAGGTTACGCATTTACGGCATGTACAAACTGTGGCCCAAGATTTACAGTAATTGAAAAACTACCCTATGATAGGGAAAACACATCAATGGATGATTTTTCGCTCTGTGAAGCGTGTAAACTTGAATATGAAAACCCGAAAGACCGCAGATTTCATGCTCAAGCAACTTGTTGTAAAAACTGTGGCCCAAACTTATTTATAACTGACAAATATGGAAAAATAATAAGTAAGTCCATTTATGATGCCGTAAAATTTCTTGAAAATGGTAAAATACTTGCAATTAAGGGAATTGGTGGAACCCATCTCGTATGTTCTTCAAGCTCAGATACGGCCGTATTGGAGTTAAGGAAAAGACTTAATAGGCCAACTCAAGCATTTGCCATCATGACTAAGGTAGAATATATCAATTACTTTTCGGATACCTCTAAAGTTGAATTAAATACTATTTTATCCCCTAAAAGGCCCATTGTTGCATTGAAAAAGAATAAATTTTATAAAAACTATTTTTCAGCGCATGTTTCAAATTTGGATACTATTGGCGTAATGCTCCCGTATTCAGGGCTCCATTACTTATTATTTGAAAACACTAACGAAATTTCTTATATAATGACTTCTGCAAATCTTCCAGGACTGCCGATGTCAGTAGATAACGACCAAATTTTAGAAAAATTAGGGGATATTGCAGATTATTTTTTACTTCATGATAGGAAAATAATTAATAGGTGTGATGACAGCGTATTAAAAGAAATAAACAAAAAAATGATATTTTTAAGGCGTTCTAGAGGATATGCGCCAGAACCTGTTGAAATAATAAATCAAGAAAATATAAAATACAATAAAAAAAATATTCTTGCATTAGGGCCCGAATTAAACTCCGTCGCCTGCCTTGTTAAAAATAATAAGTTTTACTTAACACAGTATATTGGAAACACTGGAAAATACGAGACATTTAACTACCTAAAAAGTGCTGTTTTAAACCTTATAAAAATTACAAATACCAATAAAATAGATGCAATAGTCTGTGATTTACATCCTGAGTTTAATTCAACCCATTTTGCAAATGAACTTGGTAAAAAGTACGGTTGTAAAGTTGTACAAATCCAACATCATGAAAGTCATGCTTATTCTTTAATTGGAGACTCGGATAATTTTAAAAATAACATAACAATTGCAATAGACGGTTTAGGGTACGGTAATGATGGAAATATCTGGGGGGGTGAAATATTCTTATTTAAAGATAAAAATATAGAAAGAATAGGCCATTTAAAAGAGCATTTCCAGCCCGGAGGAGACCTTGCATCAAAATATCCTTTAAGAATGCTTTTATCAATTTTAAAGGAGTTTTTAGAGGTAAAAGAGCTTTTAGAATTTATAAGTCGCTACGGATACTTTTCAGAAAAAGAGCTTAAAATACTTATATTTCAGCTTGAAAAGGGCATCAATGTTTCAAAAACTACATCCACTGGAAGGATTCTAGATTCAATTTCTGCCCTTTTATCAGTTTGTTTTGAAAAAACTTACGATGGTGAACCATCAATCAGGCTTGAAGCCCTTGCTAATTCTTACTCCGGTTTAAATGCGGAAATTGAAAATGCTGTTAAGGAATCTATCGAAATAACAGGTAATGTATTGAATACAACTAAAATCGTTCAAAAGTGCTATGAAATGCTAATCTACCACGAGCCCGTTGAGAAAATTGCATATTTTGCACATATTGCACTTTCAGATGGGCTATCAAAGATTGCGATAGAGAATGCTAAAAAATACAGTATTGAGTACGTGGGAATAACTGGGGGGGTATCATATAATAAAATAATTTGCGAAAGAATTATTGAAAACATAGAAAAGGAATCTTTAAAGCCACTATTTCACGAAAAAATTCCAAATGGGGATGGAGGAATTTCCTTTGGACAGGCTGTTGGCTATCTCTTAAATTTGGATAAGTACGATAAAATATAAATATTCATATTAATATATCTAGGAATATAAATGTTAATTTATAGAAATGAAATAAGTTAATGACATTAAAAATGAACTTAACGTATTTATTGCAGTATTAATGGTTCTTTTAGTATCTTATTAGCATTATTTAGTTGTAAATTTAAAAAAATAAATAATTTTTATTTATATTTTTAAATTTTATAGTTAATCTCATATTTACAAGTTATTTATATAAAAAAGGCATTGAATCATCAACTCCCGGAATAAACCCGGTAGCGTTTTGAAGCTTTTGCTGAGCTCTATGATATATGCTGGAAAGAGGAATTTCAACAGGACATACATCTTCACACTGACCACAATTTATACAGCTAAAACTCATGTGTGAAAGCCTAATTCCTTGGAACATTACGGGATTTGGAGGGATAGTTCCTTTATCTAAATAGTCTTCAGTTAAAGCACATTCTTTACAAAAACATACTGGACATACATCCTTACAGCTGTAACACTTGATACAGCGACTCCAATATTCATTCCATTTATCAGTTGTAGGGTAACTTTCATCCAATTGTTCTTTTTTATATTTTTTACCGAGAGTTATCATGGATTTTTCAATTTTTCCACGAATTTCTAGCGACTTTTCAGAAGGTGACTTTATATTCACGTAACCTTCTTTTTCTGCATTTTTAAGTAATTCTTTTCCTTTTTCAGAACATATTTCTACAAATGTCCATCTTTTTTCAGAACCCCAATTTCCACATGCAATATCTGCATTTCTTGGAACTTTTAGTTCACATCTTTGGCAGTTTTTTCGTCTGCCATATCCATTTTCTTCAAGTTCATCCATTTTTACGGATTTTTCAGTTCCATCTTTTAACTCAATAATAAACTTTCCCTTGTCAATTTCTTCTTTTACTACGTCAATTGGGTCTACGCCATAAAATAATTCAACCATTTTTCTCGCAGTTTGAGGAGGTATTGTTCCGCCACAATTTAAACCGATAGTGTATAACTTATCCTTGTCAATCTGGTGTCTTTTTTCAAGTTCTTTTATTGCCATTGCGTCACAAGGTTTTACGGCCACTGCAAGATTTAAGTCTTTCATGTGTTTACTTATTAATTTTCCAAACATTGTTGGAGCGCAATGAAGCGAACCGCATGTTTCCACTAGTTCTTTTGGGTTGATGACTAGATTTGGAATTCCATCGTAGACATCTTCTCCTTTTTTCAAGCTTAATACGCCATCAACCATTTTTTTATCCAAAAGATATTTAAAGATTGCAGTAACTGCTCCTCCACATTCCGCATACTTTAAAATATCTTCATCCGTTGATTGAACTAAATAATAGTTCATTTTATCACCTCAGGGCATAACTTAAATTTTTTCAACTTTAACGGCACATATTTTAACTTCTGCGGTTTTTGATACGGGGTCGTATGCTGAATTTGTGACTTTATTTGTTGCCTCCTCTAAAAAGTGAAAAGACATGTAAACTACCCCTTTTATAATATTTTCCGTTACCCTTACTAATGCATTTACAGTTCCTCGTCTTGAAGAAACCTTAACAGTATCCCCATTTTTAATATTCAGGGTTTTTGCATCTTCAGTATTAATTTCGATAAAGTTTTCATCTATTTCATTTACTATGCTTTCACATCGTCTAGTCATTGTTCCCGAGTTGTAATGGAATATTATTCTACCCGTTGTGAGTATAAGCGGATACTCCTTGTCTGTCATTTCTGCAGGATCAATATGTTCAACCGGTACAAATTTACCCAATCCATTCGGCCTTAAAAACCGTTCCCGATGTAGGATTGGAGTACCTGGGTCGTCTGTGGTTTTACATGGCCATTGAAGTCCATCAATTCCAAGCCGTTCATATGACATTCCTGCATATTGAGGTATTGCTTTTGACATTTCGCTAAATATATCTTCTGAATTTTCAAAGTTGAATTTTTCGCCATGTCCCATTTTTTTCAGCGAGTTTTTTAATAATAAGCCAGTCTGGAAGTGCTTCACCGGGTGCATCTACTGCTTTTCTTACCTTTTGAACTCTTCTTTCTGAGTTTGTAAATGTTCCATCTTTTTCAGCCCAACATGCTGCAGGAAGGACAACATCCGCAAGCTTTGCTGTTTCGGTTAAGAATATATCTTGCACTACAAAAAAGTCAAGACTTTTTATAGCTTTTTCAACATGATTTATATCTGCATCTGCAACCATTGGGTCTTCCCCAACGATATGCAAGTATTTTATTTGCTTTCCAGCACTATTTAATACTTCAGGACTTGTTAATCCTGTTTTTCTATCCAAATCTGCTGTTCCCCATAGTTCTTGGAATTTTTCGTATGCTTCCTCTACCTTCTGGTATCCTGGGAATACGTTTGGGAGAGCACCCATGTCGCAGGCCCCTTGAACATTATTTTGGCCCCTTAGTGGATTTACCCCAGTTCCAGGCCTCCCAAGATTTCCAGTAACCATTGCAAGATTACAGCAGGATTTAACGTTATCTACTCCAAAAGTATACTCGGTAACTCCTAAACAGTACATTATGGCCGCATTTTTTGCAGTTCCATACATTTTTGCAGCTTCAATTATCTGTTCTTCAGGAATTCCAGAGATTTCAGCAGTTTTTTTAGGAGTATACTTTTTAAGAACTTCTTTTAATTCAGTATAGCCTTCAGTTCGATTTTTAATAAATTCTTCATCAATGAGGCCTTCTTGAATAATTACATTTGTAATTGTATTTATCAAATCAATGTTTGACCCAGGAATTAATTTTAAATGTAAATCTGCCATTTTTGCAGTGTGTGTGGTTCTTGGATCAATTACTATTATTTTTGCACCGTTTTCTTTGGCTCTTATAATACTTCTTGCAATTAAAGGGTGTGCTTCAAAAGTATTTGAACCATAGATCAATAATAAATCTGCTTTTGCTAAATCATTGATTGAATTTGTCATTGCACCTGACCCGAAACATTCTCCAAGTCCTGTAACTGTAGGTGCGTGTCATATTCTTGCACAGTGGTCCACGTTATTTGTTTTCATCACCGTTCTTGCAAATTTCTGTACTGAATAGTTTTCTTCATTTGTGCCTCTTGCACATGAAAAAAATGCCACTTCATTAGAAGAATATTGTTTTAATTTTTCCGAAATAAGACCTATTGCTTCGTCCCACGTAGACTCCACAAACTGACCATTTTTCTTTATAAGGGGTTTTTTTAATCTTTCGTCACTATCAATAAACTCATGACAGTAGTTTCCTTTTATACACACTTTTCCCTCGTTTACAGGGTGTCTCTTGAATGGATGCGTGTCCACTACTTTCCCATCCCGTACTACTAAGTCAATACCGCAACCGGTTCCGCAGTAGGGGCATATAGTATGAACAACCTTAAATTCAGCCATTTGTTCACCTTTTGAAATTATAAACTGTATTTACGTACCAAACTTGAACCTTTTGAAATTTTTTAATTAACTATCTTAAAATTTCTAGGAGTTAGGCATCAACTAGCACTTATTTTATTGTGGTATTGTGGGCCCACACCATCACATATATTTTAATCATATATAATTACTTACCTATTTGAATGTAATCATAACTTGTTAATATAGCTAATCTAAAAAATAATATTTCTGATAATTGTTACAAAATGTCGTTTAAATTTTAAAAATAAAAATTGGAGATAATACTTCTTTAAATATGGATTACATAAAGCCATATAGTAATGTATATATATTACAACATTACTATGGGGTAATGTGCATAAGTTGCACAAAAAGTGACACCTATAAAGTATTCCACTTTTTAAAGATCATCCAAAAATATATATTGTCCCAACAACAATAGGTAGATAAAAGACACCTATCTTTTATCTTCTAAAAGAAATGACTTTTTTAATCATTTAAAAAAATTTAAAAATAATTATCAAGTTTGTCATATTGATTTTATTTAAATACTCCGTATACGAGCATTGGAAATACTATTGTTGCATCCGCCCATATCTCAACAAAATCTGCTTTTTCCTGAATTTTACCCCATGAAACCCCTTCTTCAGGCGGTGCACCACTTAATGAGCCGTCCCATGGAATTGCAGTTGTAATGTATATTGCATAATCAGTCCCCTCACGAAATAGATTAGCATTTATTATACTGTGTTTTGGAAGAGAACCTCCTAAAACAATGCATGCAGTTTTATTTGCGTCAATTGCCATGTCATTTAATTTAACAATGTCGTTTGCAACATCTATTAGTAAATTACCATCTTTTTCATTTTTTTTATAAAAGTAGAGCATATCTCCAATTGAACCATCAGTAATTGCTGGGCAAAATATCGGGATTTTGTTTTTATATGCATGATAAACTATTGATTTTTCCTTTTCATTTCCTAAATTTTCGTCCATGAATTTTCCAAGTTCAAAACAAAACTCGCTTGCACTTAGGATTTTATTCTCCGAATTTTGTTTTTTGGACAAAATATCAAAAAATCTTGTCATGTAAGTTTCAAATTCGATATAACGGTCATTTGGAACAAATACATTTCCAATTCTATTTATTCCCTTTTCACGCAGTATGGCCCCATTTAAATTCCAATCCCCGAGAACAAAAGGTTTTATACACTTTATAAAATCTTCTTCAATTCCCCCTGCTGTTGTAACTAAAACATCAACCTTTTTATGCCTTACAAGGTATGATATAAGTTCTCTTAGCCCTGATGAAACCATATTTGAGGTGTATCCTAAAAAAACTACCATTTCTTCTTCTTTTTTCAATTTTTCAATTTTTTTCCAAATTTTGACTGCTTTTCCAAGGTGAGTTGCTTGAAAACCAATTTTTTCATAATAATCAGTTAAAACAGCCTTTAAATCAATATCTTTATCAAAATCGGGCCCTTCGATAAAAATGCCCTCTAAACATTCACTTTCTTTAAAAATCACATTTTTTGGGTCAGACATTAAAATCACCGTAAAAATAAAATAAATACGATAAAATAAAAAAATTTAAAAAAATTAAATTTCTAATAGTTTTTTCTTTAAGTGGGGCATTAAACCGCCATTATTTAAAATCTCCATCATGAAATCGGGAAGATTTTGTCCAGTTAATTCTACATTAGTCGTTACATTTTTAATGAGTCCTTTATCCAAGTCTACCCTTAAAATGTCTCCTTCTTTTACGTATTTTGAAATATCCTTGCATTCAAGAAGCGGAAATCCAATATTTATTGAATTCCTATAAAAAATTCTTGCAAAACTCTCTGCAATAACTAAAGAAATCCCTAAACCTTTTAAACCCATTGGTGCGTGTTCTCTTGAACTTCCACAGCCAAAATTTTTGCCCCCCACGATTATATCGCCAAATAACGCCTTCTCAGGAAATTCTGGGTCAGTTCCAGTCATTGCATATTTTGCAAGTTGCTCTTCTGTAGTATATATCAAGTATCTTGCAGGAAGTATCGCATCAGTATCGATATTATCCCCAAAAACCCATGCTTTACCTTCAACAGTTTTTTCCATGCTATCCACCATTAAAATTAGTTAATCATCTATTGCTTTTTTCAAAACTTCCATATCACATTCAATTTCGGTTGGCATTTTACTTGCTTTTATCGCTGCATCAGGGTCTTTTAAACCGTTTCCAGTTGTAATACATACAATTTTTTGGTTTTTATCAATTAATCCCATGTTTATTAACTTGATAAGCCCTGCAATTGATGAAGCAGATGCAGGTTCAACAAAAATTCCTTCAAATTGTGCTAAAAGCTTTTGTGCCTCAACTATTTCTTCATCGTTTACGCTTTCTGCAAGGCCTCCTGACGACCTTATTGCATCGAGTGCTTTTGTAGCGTTTACCGGATTTCCAATTCTTATTGCAGTTGCTATTGTTTCAGGGTTTTCATCAGGAATTATTTCAAGAAGTCCTTCTTTAATCGCTTTTACAATTGGTTGTGCCCCTTCTGCTTGAATTCCAATCATTCTTGGTAATTTTTCAATAAATTCTGTTTCCTTAAATTCTTTAAAGCCTTTCCAGATTGCACTAATGTTTCCTGCATTTCCAACGGGTAAAATGACCATGTCCGGAACTTCAAAGTCTAACTGGTCGCAAATCTCAAAACCAATTGTTTTTTGCCCTTCAAGCCTGTAAGGATTTACTGAATTTAAAAGGTAGAGTTTGTTTTCTAAGGCGAGTTCTTTTACCATCACAAGTGCTTCATCGAAGTTTCCATTAATTTGAATAACTTTGGCGCCGTAAAACATTGCTTGTGCAAGTTTTCCTAAAGCTACTTTTCCACCAGGAAGTAAAACAATGCATTTTTTACCTGCCCTTGCAGAGTACGCTGCAAGACTTGCAGAAGTATTTCCAGTCGAAGCACAACCCACTACCTCAACACCGAGTTCATTTGCTCTTGTAACTCCAACAGTCATTCCTCTATCTTTAAAACTTCCAGTAGGGTTTGCACCTTCATTTTTAACATATAACTCTTTCAAGCCCAATTTTTTCGCAAGGTTTTCACATTTATAAAGCGGTGTTCCACCCTCATTTAAGCTAACTATTTTTTTAGGGTCTTTAACAGGTAAAAAGTCGAGGTACCTCCAAACGCCAAGTTCCCTTTTTCTTAAAGATTCTTTTGAAACTTTTTCTTTTATACTTTCAAAATCATATTTTATTTCAAGTAATCCGCCACATTCGCAATTATAAATTATAGCATCGACATCATACTCTTTGTTACATATTCTACATTTTTGAATCATATTCTCACTTGTTATTTTGATTGAATACTTCTATTGAATTATAAAATATAAAGTTATCATAATATCCTAAAAAATAAAAAAGAATTTGTTAAAACAAAAAATGTAAAAAATATAGCGCCCATTAATGTATAATATGTGTGTACATAATAGTAAGGCATAATGTAAACTTACTTAAAGCTGATTTAAGGCATTTATGGGAATTAATTTAGATTCGCGCACCGCATTAAGTGTATTTTTTTATTTTAATAAGTGCACATATAGCCTGAGATATTTCATTTATTCGGGTTATTTCTGTTTCTTCATCCAATTTTTTAAATAAGTATTCTATTTTTTTATCCAATACTTCGGATTTACCCTTATAAGTTATATCATGTGATTTAAACTCTTTATTAATTTTTTTGTCGTCCAAAATACTTACTATTTTTTCGGATTTACAATTTGGACAGTATTCTTTTGAATCTCTTTCAAATAATGGAAAACCACAATTTTCACAATGTTTTGAAAGCATTTTTGCGCCTTTTGCAAGCTCTTTTGATGCGATATTTATTTCATCCAACATTACACCTGAACTCCATATTAGTTGAACCATTATAGGTATTATCATTTATTCTTAATTAATCTAATTTTAGTTGTTCTTAATTATAAAAGTTATTTATAACTAAAAATTAAAATCTAATATAACTTTAAAAATTAAAAAACTTGTAAACTTACCCTAAATTAAGACATGTGGCAGTTATTTAGTAAAAAATTATCAAAATACCTGATTAGTAATAGTATTTTCTGATTATATATCATTTAAAAGCGAATTAATTTTTAAAACTACCGCCAAATTTATATATTAATTTAAATAATATAGAAAAAAAGGTAATGGTGATTCTTTTGTTTTTAGATAAAATTGTTAGTGCTAAAAAAGCATACACTTTTGATGACGTATTATTAATTCCAAACAGGTCATACGTTGATCCAAAAACTACAGACGTTTCAGTAGATATTTCTGGAGTAAAGCTTAATATTCCAATTATTTCCGCTGCAATGGATACGGTTTCTGAAAAAGATATGGCAATAGCCCTTGCAAGAAGGGGTGGAATTGCAGTAATTCATAGAAATATGACCATAGAAGAGCAAGTTAAGCATATAAAAGCCGTAAAAATGGCTGAAAATCTTGTAATAAGGGACGTTGTAACAATAGGCCCTTCGAAAACAGTTCTCGAAGCTGAACGCATAATGTATGAATATAACGTTAGTGGACTTCCGGTTGTTGATGAAAATAAAAAACTTGTCGGTATTTTAACAACAAGAGATTTAAAATTTATACCAAACAAAGGTGTGGCTGTTGAAACCGTTATGACAAAGGAAGTACTCCACTGCCATGAAGATACCCCTTATGAAGAAATTCTAAATAGACTTTATGAAAATAAAATTGAAAGAGCCCCAATTTTAGATAGGGAATCAAAAGTTCTCCTTGGAATGGTTACATTAAGAGACATACTAAAAAGGAAAAAATACCCTGAAGCTGCAAGAGATGCCGAAGGAAAATTAATTGTTGCCGCAGCTTGTGGGCCAAATGATTTTGAAAGGGCTGAAGCATTGCTTTTAGCAGGTGTTGATGCAATTGCAATTGACTGTGCTCATGCACACAACATGAGCGTTGTTGAAAATGTAAAAAAGTTAAAAGAAATAACTAAAAAAACTAAAACTAAATTATTTGTTGGAAATATTGCAACAGGTGAGGCTGCTGAAGATTTAATTAAAGCCGGAGCAGATGCACTTAAAGTTGGAATCGGGCCAGGTTCCATATGTACTACAAGAGTTGTTGCAGGAGTTGGAGTTCCCCAACTTAGTGCAATTGCAGAAGTTTCAGATGTGGCTAAAAAGTATGGAATTCCAGTAATTGCAGACGGCGGTTTAAAATATAGTGGCGACATTGCAAAAGCAATTGCGGCTGGAGCTGATGCAGTTATGATTGGAAGTTTACTTGCAGGTACTGAAGAAGCCCCAGGTTCACTTTTAACGATTAACGGGAGAAAATATAAACAATATAGGGGCATGGGCTCCCTTGGTGCAATGTGCGGAAGTTCAGGAAATGTTGCAGATAGATACTTTCAAAGTGGGCATATGCAGCATTCAAAGCTGGTTCCGGAAGGAATTGAAGGTGCAGTTCCATTTAAAGGGCCTGCTAGTGATATTGTATTCCAGTTAGTTGGAGGACTTAGGTCTTCAATGGGATACTGCGGCGCACAAAAACTTTCAGATATGCACAAAAAAGCGAAATTTGTAATAATAACTCATAGTGGACAGAAGGAAAGTCACCCTCATGATGTTTTAATTACGAATGAAGCCCCAAATTACCCGATAAATTCAGAAAGATAAATTTTAAAATATTTATTTTTTAAATTAAAAATAATTTTGTTAA
Source organism: Methanococcus vannielii SB (assembly GCF_000017165.1). Lineage (NCBI taxonomy): Archaea > Methanobacteriati > Methanobacteriota > Methanococci > Methanococcales > Methanococcaceae > Methanococcus > Methanococcus vannielii. The sequence goes on along the minus strand of NC_009634.1, from coordinate 1,148,734 downwards.
AAAAAACAGATGTTTTGTAAAATTTAAAAATTAGTAAACTTTTCTTCCAATTTTGGATCTTATCTCTTTGAATTTCTGGCTTAAATCTTTTGTAACTGAACCTAGCTTTCCTTCATTAATAACCCTGCCATCAATTTCAATAACGTGTATTAATTCTGCGGCAGTTCCTGTGATAAATATTTCATCTGCAACAAATAAATCATGAAGTGTCATTTTTTCTTCTAAAATTTTGTATCCTGATTCTTTTGCAATATCAACTACAGTATCCCTAGTAATTCCTTTTAAAACACTTGATGATAGTGGGGGGGTTTTTATAACGCTATTTTTAATTACAAAAATATTATCCCCAGTTCCTTCAGCGACATATCCTTCGCTGTCTAATAAAAATGCCTCGTGTACGCCGGCATAGTTTGCCTGAATTTTTGCTAAAATACTATTTAAGTAATTTAGTGACTTTACAGCTGGATTTAAAACATCAACCGGAAGCCTTCTTATTGAAGAAGTAATTACTTTTATACCATCTTCACCTAATAGGGGCTCCATTGGTTCAGCAATGCAAAATACAGTTGGATATTTACATTTTCTAGGGTCTAAGCCTAAATCACCAACTCCCCTCGTTACAACCAGTCTTATATATGCATCGGTTAATTTATTTATTTTTAAAGTTTCTATGACTATTTCTTCCATTTTTTCCTTTGGTAGTTGAATTTTTAAAGCTAAAGATTCTGCAGAATCATAAAGTCTATCAATATGTTCTTTTAATTTAAATACTACGCCTTCATAAGCACGTATTCCCTCAAATACTCCATCGCCGTAAAGTAAACCGTGATCGTAGACAGATATTTTTGCATCTTCTTTTTCAAAAAAATTCCCATCAATGTAAATCTTCATAATTTTACCACCCTAAAAAGTGCTTATTAAAACGTGCTTATTTTCAAATAATGTATCAATTTATTAATATCTTTTTGTATTAGAAAGACAATCTAAAAAAATGTCTATATGCTCAAATTCGATGTGTGGCATTATTACTATCCGTAATGCATCCACACACCTTGAAACTGAAACGTGAAAACCGTTTTCTCGTAATTTTGCACAAGTTTCATTCTTATGTTCATCCACTATGGAAACAATGTTTATTACTGGGTCGATTGCAGTTTTAAATCCGTATTCACGTAATTTTCTTGTTAAATAGTAAGTTTTTTCCATTGAATCATTTACAATTTTTTTGTATCCTGAAGTTCCCAATAGTTTCATAACTCCCCACGTTGCGGCAGCACCGACCCCTGAACGTGTTCCAATAAGGGTAGCCTGCTGTTTTTCGGTTAGGTAAGGGGAATCAACATCTAAGTACTTTTTAAAAGAATTATTCCTAAATAAAATTCCACCTGCCGAAATTGGTGCAAGCCCCATCTTATGGGGGTCAATTGTAATTGAAGAGACCCCTTCAAGTGAAAAATCAAATTCATAACGGTAATTTTTTAATTTATATTTATCATATAAAAATGGAATCACAAAACCGCCAAATGCTGCGTCCACATGAAGCAATATATCGTTATCTACTGCAATTTTGGATAATTCAGCGATATTATCAATTGAACCAAGTTCAGTGCATCCTGAAATTCCAACAATCCCTGAAATTTTATTTGGGTTATCAAATACATAATCCCGAATAAATTTTACATCCATTGTAAAATATTTCGTTAAAGGTGGCCTAATAACATTCAAATCCATTATATCCTTTGCTTTATCAAATGAAAAGTGAGCAGTTTCTGGAATTATTATATTTAGACTTTTTCCCGATTTTTTAGAAACGTTTTTAAATGCCCTCATTGCTGTTAAATTTGCCTCAGTTCCCCCTGAAATAATATATCCAAAAGCATCTTTATTGCCCAAAACATTTCCAATCATAGAAATTGCTTGTTTTTCTAGTTCCCGGGTCCCCTTAAAGAGTCCTGGATCCCCTAAGTTAGTTTCAAAAAACATTTCCGAAATTTTTCTAGTTAAAGGGTGTGGTTTTGTACACATTGATCCAAGTATAGTCCCGTCTTCATAATCCAAATCCATATCCCTATATTTTCTTAATTCGTTTAAAATCGACAGTTCATCCATTATAATCTACCGGAAATTATTTTTTTATTCTGATTTAAATATTATCGTTTATAAAATTATTGTAAACTCCAAGGTTATTGAAATTATTAAATTTATCGAAATTAAAATAATATTATTAAATTCTTAAATTTAAATTTATAATTTTATTCGTTTTGATGCTTTTCTATCTGCCCAACACTGGATACATAATCCAACAGGAAGTGACGCCGTATGACATCCATTTATTTCAATAAATACATCTAATGCAGTTATTTTTCCACCCAGCCCCATTGTGCCTATCCCGAGATTATTTATGTCATTTAAAATTTCTTTTTCCATCATACTTAGTGTTTCATCTTTATTTCTATTACCAATATCTCTTAATAATGCCTTTTTAGCAAGTTTCATTGACAAATCCGCAGTTCCCCCTATTCCAATTCCAAGCACTATTGGAGGACATGGTTTTCCACCGGCATTGGAAATAGTATCCAAAATAAAAGATTTAATGCCCAAAATACCTTCAGAAGGAGTTAACATTTTTAGGGCACTCATGTTTTCACTTCCTGCCCCTTTTGGAAATACTGATATTTCTACTTCAGAAATTAAATCTTCGTCAAATTCGAAATTTATAAATGGGAAACCTAATCCCGTATTTGTTTTTAAATTTTCCCTCGTAATCGGGTGTACAACGTTTGGTCGAAGGGGAATATCTCTTGTTGCCTTTTTTACGCCTTCTTCAATTTCTGTGACTATTTCAAATATTTTATCCGTTAAAATTCCTTTTCCAACCTTTAAAAAGATAACTGGAACCCCCGTATCTTGGCACAGTGGAATTTGCTTTGATTCTGCAATTTTATTGTTTAAAATTATTGCATTTAGCGTATCCTTACAAACCCCGTATTCTAGTGATTCTGCATTGCTTAATGACTTTTTAACGTCATCAGGCAAATATATCACGGATTCTTTAAATAATTCATATACTGCATTTGCTATTATTCCAGTCATTTAATCACCGCCACTAAAACCTTTTTAAAAGTTCCTTAGGGTTAATATTTAATGATTCATTGAGCTCCTTTGAAGTCATTCCTGAACCAATACCTACTTTTCTCGCAAATTCATATGTTATTAAATCGCTAGGGGCGTGAGTGTCCGTATTTATTAGTGTTGGAATATTTAGGGCTCTTGAAATATTTAAAACGTGTCCATTAGTTAATGAATGCCCTTTTCTTGATGTTATTTCAAAAAAAATATTATTTTCTAAAATATTTTTTGCAGTTTCAATGTCAATTAGTCCAGGGTGTGCTAATATATCAACATCTTCCGAAATAGAAGCGTAATAATTTGTTTCTTCAGAAACCGGTTCGACTATTGTTTCACCGTGAACTACAACTATTTCTGCACCCCTATTTTTACATTTTTTTGCCATTTTTGGTATTGATTTTGGAGGTACATGTGTTATTTCAACCCCAACTACCACACGAATATCGTTCCAGTAGTCTTTTATTTCGTCCCTTACCGCAATATTTTTTTCTATTAATTCTTTATAGTTACTCATATCCGCATGATCAGTAATTCCTATTGCAACGTGCCCTAAAACTTTTGCCCGCCTAACAAGTTCAGATGGAATTAGTTCACCATCGCTAAAAACTGTGTGAGTGTGAAAATCATATCTCAAAATATCACCAAAAATCCATAATTTCCAGAATTGAAAGTCCATATCTAACAATATAAATCAATATAGTTAGTATTTAATAAATTACGTATAATTATAAGATAATAGGATAATAAGATAATGGGATAATAAAATACTAATCTGATGAGTTTTATGTTGGAAGAAATTATGTGGAATAGTGAATTTATAAATTTATCTCATGAAATAACTGGTTTTTCATATCCTGGCGACCCAAAATTTGAAATAATCCAAAAAAATGTTGATAAATATTTAATTTCAAAACTAACGCTTGGTTCTCATACTTCAACACATGTTGACTATCCCTTACATGTTGGGCTTGAAAATAAAAAATTTAAAAATATTATTGGAAATGGGTTTTGCATAAATATTAAGGATTTGGATAGCTTTTTTAAAAGTAATGAAAAAAATAACGAGTTAAAATTACCTAAAATTGAAGTTTTACTCATAAATACTGGTTTTTCAAAACACTGGAATACGTTTGAATATTTTGAAATGGAAGTAAGTATTGAAAAATTCGTTCAAAAAATTATTGAAATGGAGTTAATTGCACTCGGAGTAGATTGTGCATCAATTGGAAACTTTGAAACACATAAAAACCTTCTTTCTTCAAATATTAAAATAATAGAAAATTTAAACCATTTAGAGGTTTTGGAAAATAAATTTTTTAAATTCCTTGGTTTTCCATTAAATGTTGAAAATATTGACGGTTCACCAATGAATGCGGTTGCTCTTATTTAATTAAAAAATAAATTGCATAACTATGCATATAAACTATGGAAAATAAATACTATTTTTTAATTAAATAGTTATTAGATAATTTAATATCCATTGGTAATACATAGTTCCAAAAAAATAGTTTTATAATATGTAAAAAAATCTAATGGCCAATATTTTAATATTACCATTATAAAATTTCTTATTATTAGATTTAAAGTCTACAGCATATATTACTTACCTTAATAACCAATATTTATATATGTATTATCACCTAATAATTTTCGTGTTATCTATAATATATATTTTTCAATACAAATTGAGGTGTAATAAATGAAAGTGGCAATATTAGGGGCAGGGTGCTACAGAACACACGCTGCATCAGGAATTACTAATTTTTCAAGAGCTGCACAAGTTGCAAAAGAAGTAGGGATCCCAGAAATTACAATGACTCACTCAACAATCACAATGGGTGCAGAATTATTACATTTAATTCCAGAAGTTACTGAGGTCGTTGTTTCAGACCCATGTTTTGCTGAAGAGCCGGGAATTGTAGTTTTAGACCAGTTTGACTATGGGGCAGTAATGGAAGCACACTTAGCAGGGGATGCGGAAAAAGTAATGCCTGAAATCAGAGCTGCTGTAAAAGCTAAAGCAAAAGAAACACCTAAACCACCTAAAGGATGTATCCACTTTGTACACCCTGAAAAAGTAGGTTTAAAAGTAACTTCAAACGACGTTGAAGCAGTTAAAGATGCTGATATCGTAATTACTTGGTTACCAAAAGGTGGTAGCCAACCTGCAATCATTGAAAAATTCGCTAGCGAAATCAAAAAAGGTGCAGTTGTAACCCACGCTTGTACAATCCCAACACCTAAATTCGCTAAAATATTCAAAGACTTAGGAAGAGACGACTTAAACATTATTTCATTCCACCCTGGAGCAGTTCCTGAAATGAAAGGCCAAGCATTCCTTTCAGAAGGTTTAGCTGACGCAGAAAAAGTGGAAGAATTCTACTGCATTGCAAAAGCTGCAAGAGGAGAAGCATTCAAAATGCCTGCAAACTTAATCAGCCCGGTATGTGACATGGGTTCAGCAGTTACTGCGCCAGTTTACGCAGCTATTTTAGCTTATAGGGATGCTGTAACACAGATTTTAGGTGCGCCTGCAGACTTTGCTCAAATGATGGCTGATGAAGCTATTTCACAGATGTTAGATTTAATGAGAAAAGAAGGGATTAAAAACATGGAAGAAAAATTAAGCCCTAAGGCATTAACAGGTACTGCTGACAGTATGTGTTTTGGCCCTTTAGCGGAAATCCTTCCTGCTTCATTAAAAGTACTTGAAAAGCATGCAAAAGAAAACAAATGCGAATGCGGTTGTTCAATCAAACCATAATTCATAATTACCTCTTTTTTTAATATAACTTTAATTTACATTTCCGGTGGTCTTAATGATATTTTCAAAGGTAAAAAGCAATTTTCAAGCGCTAAAGGATGGAAAAATAGATTTGGAACAGGGATTAATCTCAAAAGAAGATGCTTTGGCACTATTTAACATCCGGACTTGGGATGAATGTTTAAAACTTTTTTCGATTGCATCGGAAGTCAGGGATTTTTTTAAACCTGAAATTGAAATTACTTCAACAGTTCATGTTACAAACGTCTGTTCAGTAAGTCCTAAATGTAAATACTGTGGTTTTGCTGCTGGAACTAGTTCTGAAGGTTATGTTACTGCATTTAAATCAGATGATGACCAAATTAAAAAATCTGTACTAGAGATTGAAAAATCAGGAATAGAAAGGGTAAGTTGCTCATCAGGACACGGTTACGGCGGTAAAGAAGTTATTCGTGCACTTAAAGCCGTTAAATCAGTTTCAAATTTGGAAGTTTTAGTAAATACAGGGGCAGATTTAACTGAAAAATGTGTAATAGAGCTAAAAGAAAACGGTATTGACACAATATGCTGTAATCTGGAAACCATAAATGAAGAAGTATTTAACAGTGTAAAACCAGGTGAAAGCCTTTCAGATAGAATACTTGTTTGTAACTTAATTAAAAAACACGGAATTGAATTATCATCAGGTCTTTTAATTGGAATTGGTGAATCATACGAAGATAGGGTAGACCATCTTTTTTTCTTAAAAAAACTTGGTGTTGAAGAAATTCCGATAATGGGATTTAATCCATACAAAAATACGCCAATGGAAGACTGTAAAAAATGTTCTGCAATTGAACAAGCGAAAACTATCGCAATTACAAGATTATTATTCCCAAATATTAGGATTACATCTCCAACGCCAACAATTGGCCCAGAACTTTTACAATTTGCCCTTTTAGGTGGGGCCAGCAATATTGCAACAGTAATTCCAAAAAATCATCCATTAAATGTTATGGGAGTTGGAAGTCCAAAGACTGGAAATTTAATTGAAGTAGTCTGCCTAATAAAAGAACTCGGTTTAAAACCTAAAATTAAATAAATTCGCAAAAACAAGGTGGAATATATGAAAGAACTTATAAAAAGTTCCCTAAACGATTTCGATTCTGCAATGGAACTGCGGGAAATTGTCGTGAAAAAAATAAATGACAAAAAATTAACCGAATCAGATATTATAGACATTGTAGATTCTGTTGATGATTTATCCTTTGAAGAAATTCAAAAGTTAGGAAGTAATTTTAGAAAATTTCCATTGGGTTGCGATTTGTTAGAAATAGGGGTTGGTCCCTGTTCTTCATCCTTAAATTTAAGTCAATTTATTGAAAATTGTATTTTAACCGATGCTATGGGCTATCCGATACATCTTTGTACCTACGCACTTGCAGATATTGCGGAAAAAGAGGGCATTAACCCGATTGAAGTAATGAAACAAGTACATGAAAATGTTGAAGTCCCCCTTGATATTGACCATTTTGGAAGATTTGGGCCCATGAGGTTTCCAAAAGAGATAACGCATTGCATGGGTGATTGTTATTACAATGGGCCGCCTTACAAAGGATGCCCAAGAGACCGAATTCATAAGCGGTTGATTACAAAAGAAAGGGAACATTTTGAAGAATTTAGTGATTGGATAAATCTTTCTTCAACTGTTTGTGTAAATGTTGTTGAAGAACAAGGTGGTGGAGACCACGGTGCAGATATTTCAGAAATGGAAAATGTTTCAAAGGCTGCACAAAAATACGGGAAGGGTATTGAAGGAATCTTCCATATTGGTGACGGATATGATGATTTAATTTCTGGCCTAAGGGCTTGCAGTGAATTAAATGTTGATGCACTCGTTATCGAAGGAGGGCCATTTAACAGGTCTAAAAATAAATTAAAGGATTTTGCAAAAGCTGTTGCAGTTTCAAGAATTCTTGTCAAAGGGGGCGTTGTTGCTACAAACGGTGCATATGAAGACGAATGTAGAGTTGGTTTAAGGAGTGGTTTAAACGTCATACTTTCAGGATTTAGTGGAAATCATCACGGTTACATGTGCGGATACAGCCCAAAAGAAGCTAGAAGAAATAATTTTGGGCTCCCAAGAGTTTTAAAAATAATGAAAGAAGAAGCTTCAAATATGGGGATATGTATTGCAAATCGGGAACTTTTAAAAATACTTGTAAAAAGTAGCAGATTTTTAAATTACAATGGAAAGCATATGATTTACCCCGAAATGATTGGAAATTACTTCATGGGCGATGCCCACTGGGTTTCCGTTTCAAACAGCAAAATGTATAATGCCCCATATTTTGGAAAAACTCTTGATTCGCTTAGTGAAGAGCTTGATTCAAAGAAAATTGGGGTACTTGGTGCCAGATATATTTCATGGGGCATTGCAAGTGCACTAAATCCCGAAGAACTTTATGTAAGCGACGTTGACCCATTAGTTGAATATGCAACTGTTAAAATTTTAAATGATAATGGGATAAATGCATATGCCTGTAGTGGTAGCGATAGAAAAGCACTTGAACAAGCAGATAAATCAATAATTACCACAATGATTCCAGAAATAGCATTAAGAATAAAAAACAAATTTAACGCAATAAGCCTAATTTAACTGCCATAAGAGGCAGTAGCTTCTTTTGGTGATAAAATGAACTGGAAAGGACATATAACTCTTGGAATAATAATGGGTCTTCCATTTATTTCATCCCCTGAACAAATTTTTCTAGTGGTTGCGGGAGCACTTTATCCAGATTTAGACCATGATGTAAAGTCAGAAATCGTAGAGCGGGGATTATATATTTCTGGAGGCCTTATTTTAATTTCTATTTTAGCATATTTATTTAGGCCAGAATATTTTAATGTTGGGTTTTTTATTGCATCCGTTTTTGGCGGTTTAATCTATATAATACCATATTATGCAAAACATAGAGAAATTACCCATACATTTTTAAGTTTAGTATTTAGTTCAATAATTTTAGGCTATTTAACATTTAAATTGTCAGTAATATCCCCAATAATGGCTTCGCTGATTGCACTTATAATGGTTACAAACAATAACCTTCTTGGAAAAGCCGTTTCAATTTCAGTTTTTGCATGGGTACTTTATAGCTTAATTTCAAAGTCGATTATAGCATTTCAGGGGTTAGAATATTTTATAATTCCAATCGCTATTGGGTATTTATCACATCTTATTGGAGATTGCATGACTCCAAAGGGGTGTAAATTAATGTATCCTTCAAAACATATTTTTCGAAAAAAAGAAGGTTTTTTTGGCATAGTAATCTGGCTTACTTTAGTCTTTTACGTAATAAAAATCATGTGACTAAGTTAAAAAATATAAACATATGATATTTAATAACAGACTAAATCTATTTTATTTAATTTTTACAATATTTGCTGCTTTTTTTGCCGTATCTCGTGCAACTGATACGTCTTCTGCGGTTGATAAAGCAACCCCCATTCTTCTACCAATTTTTGCAACGGGTTTTCCAAATAATCTTATTTTTGTATCTTTTAGCTTTGAAGCCTCGATTATATCATATTCTGGTGCCCACTTGTAAATTTCTGATTTAATAACGTAACTTGCACCTGGATAACTTAAGTCAACGTTTACAGGTAAACCCAAAATTGATCTTACATGAATTTCAAATTCACTCATTTTCTGTGTTACCATTGTAACCATTCCAGTATCGTGCGGTCTTGGAGATACTTCACTAAAGATTACTTCATCATCCATTATAAAAAGTTCAACCCCAAAAATACCGTATCCACCAAGTTCATCAGTAATTTTTTTAGCAACTTCTTGTGCTTTTGCTTTTGTGGGCGAACACATCGGGTGGGGCTGCCAACTTTCGTGGTAATCGCCATCAATTTGTATATGGCCAATTGGTTCACAGAATTTTGTTCCAAAAGCAGTTCTTGCAGTTAAAAGCGTGATTTCATAGTCAAAATTAACAAATTCTTCAACAATTACCTTTGTGCCAATCCCCCTAGTAGCACTTTTTGCATAGTCCCAAGATTTTTCAATGTCAAATTCTGATTTAACCGTACTCTGCCCCTTACCTGAAGAAGACATTATTGGTTTTATGATACAGGGGATTCCAATTCTTTTTACTGCTTCTTTTAATTCATCTAAAGAATCTGCAAACTCATATTTTGCAGTCCTAAGTCCTAATTTTTCACTAGCAAGTCTCCTTATTCCTTCCCTATCCATTGTAAGCTTTGCAGCATTTGCAGTTGGGACAACGTGGTATCCTTCAGTTTCCATTTCTTTTAAAGTGTCAGTATTTATCGCTTCAATTTCTGGAACAATTAAATCAGGTTTTTCTCTTTCAATTACTGCCCTAAGTGAACCTGAATCTTTCATGTCTATTACGTGATATCTGTGTGCCACCTGCATTGCAGGAGCGTTTTCATACGAATCTACAGCAATACACTCTACTCCAAGCCTTTGAGCTTCGATAATAACTTCTTTTCCTAATTCACCGCTTCCAAGCAGTAAAATTTTTTTAGCATTTGAAAAAAGAGGGGTACCAACCATTGTTTCACCAAAACTCTAACTTATAATATTAATTAAGTTTAGGATAAAAAATATAAATAAATTTTGATATAATATATTTTAATATTTTTAGAGGCCAATTTTACGTTTTAGCTTTTTAAATATGGGGTACAATAAAATAAAATCTTATAATATATATTTCAAACTAACTGGTGAATCAAATGCCTAAAACGGACTCAAAGCTTGATGATATTGAAAAGACTGTTGAATCTAAAAGTGCAGACTTAAAAAATAGTATTGAGCTGATTAATTTAAGCAATATTGTAGAAAAAATGGTTGAAATAAATGCCATTTTAAGAATTGAAAAAATATTTGAACAGAAAATTGTTGGAAAAAACCCTGTTGTTAATGTCATAGTAAATGACGGTACTGCTAAAGGTCTTTTATCACTCTGGACTGAAGAAATAAAGTTTTTAGAAGGTATTTTTGAAGGCGATGCAATTTTAATTGAAAACGCAAATGCTCCAAAAAAATTTAAAGACAGAATTCACCTATCACTTTCCAAAAATGGAAAAGTATCAAAAATAGAGTCAAATTTACCAAAACTTGAAGAAATGTTAGAAAATTCAAATACTAAAAGAAGTGATTTTTCAAGAAAACTTATTTCTGAATTAAAAGAAGGGATCGGTGCTGAAATTAGGGGATTAATCGTTTCTATTCATTCAAAAAACCCTTATTTCCCAGTATGTGGCATATGTAACAAAAAAATGACTTTAAAAAAAGGATATGCAATATGTGGTTGCGGAAATAAGGTTGATGAAGAAGATGATAATCTAAAATGGTTATTTTTATGTAACTGTACTGTTGATGATGGTACAAAAACTATTAGGGCTACTTTAAATAATAATACAAAATGCATTGACTTTAAAAAAATTAAAAAAATGATAATTGATGATGAAGACATAATTTTAGAATTAAACCGCCAATTGCTTGGTTTAGATATTAATATATCTGGAATTACGTTTTACGATGAATATTTAAAAGATATATCATTTAGAAGTAATTTTTGGAACAAAACCGACCCAAATACTGAATTTGAATTACTGAATTTGAATTAAAAAATAAGGTTTATAAAATGTACACTTTTGAAAAAATAAATAATATTGGGCCTGAAGATATTGAGAAAAAAGTAGCTATTTTAGGAATTATAACTGGAATAAAAAGCGATGAAAATCGAGATAGATTGGAAGTTGAAAATGGTTCTTTTAAAATAGAAGTTTCTAATGATGAAAAAGTGCATATCGACGTTTTGTCAAAGGTAATTGTTTTTGGAACTGTAAAAATAACCCCAAAAGGAATTATGATTTATTCTGATAGTATTATTCAATTAAAAAATTCAAACCCTAAATTAATCGCAAAATTTATAGAAAAAATCGAAAAATACAACTAATACCATTTAAAGAATACGTTGGTGTAAATAATGAGAATACCTGCAAAGAGAATTCCCATATCCAAACTAAAAGAAGGAACATTTGTTGAAGCAAAAGGCCAATGGGATTCAAACTACGTTGTTACAAAAGACGATGAAAGTGTTTCAAGAATTTTATTATATGGAATAATTATATCAAAATATTTAAACGTTGCAAAGGAGTTCTGCTCTATTACATTAGATGATTTAACTGATGACATACGAATTTCAGGATTTAAAGGAATGGCAAAAACTCTTCAAGTGTTTGAAAAAGGCGACACTATTTTAGTCGTTGGAAGGATTAAAAAAGATTTAAAAGACAGTATATATATATTTCCGGAAGTTGTAAAAAAAGTTGAACCTGAAATGTACCTTTTAAATGTTTTTGAAAATTATTAGTGGGATATTTTGGATTTTGAGTATATTTATCTTGAAGAAATAGATTCCACAAATAAATTTGCATATGATCTTGGAAAACAGTGTAAAAGAAATTTAGTGATTGTTTCAAAAATTCAAACTAGTGGAAAAGGTAGGATGGATAGAACATGGATTTCTAAAGAAGGGGGGCTTTATTTTTCGATTTTAATGGATATTTCAAGAGTAAACCCGATTGAAAAAATTAATTTTTTGGCATCAGTTAGCGTACTTGAAACTTTAAAATATTTTTCAAATGAAAATTTCCAAATAAAGTGGCCAAACGACATCCTATGTAATGATAAAAAAATTTGCGGAATTTTAACTGAATTAAATGTTTTAAAGGGCTATTTTGTACTTGGAATTGGACTAAACATAAATAATAAAATTGAAAGTAGCATTAAAAACGTTGGAACTTCATTATACTGCCTTGAAAAAGAAAATTTTGACATTAAACAGATATTTGAGGAATTTATTAAAAATTTTAAAGTCAATCTTTATATGGATAATAATGCCATTTTAGAAAAGTATAAGACATATTCTAAAACGATTAATAGTAATGTAAATTTAATACTACCAAATAAAACTGTTTTTGGAAGAGTTGTCGAAATTGATTTTAACGGGATATACCTTCTAAATGAAAAAGAAATTTCAATATATGATGTTGGAGACTGCATTCACCTGAGGTAGTCCTGAAAAAAAGTTGGTGAAAGAATGATTTATAAATTAAATGGTATAGGATATGATTCTAATTCTTACCTGATAGTTGGTAAAAAAACTGTTTTAATTGATCCTGGAACTCCTGCAAATTTTGAAAACTTAAAAAAAGATATTTTAAAGTATTCTAAGGGCATAGATTATATAATAAATACCCATTGTCATTATGACCATGTTGCAAGCGATTATCTATTTCAAGAAGAATTTAAAGCTCCCGTATATATACACCCTTTAGAACTACCGCATCTTGCTTTAGGGGATGAAGTAACTGTTAGCAGGCTTTTTGGAAAATTAGTTCCACCAAAAGAGATATATCCAATAACTGAAGCTATTGAAATGTTAAATGAGCTTGGAATTGAGGTTTTAGAAACTCCCGGACACAGTATTGGAGGAATTAGTTTGATTTACGACAATAGCATAATTTCAGGAGATACCTTATTTTCATATGGGGTAGGTAGATATGATTTTCCAACAGGAAGCCTTGTAAGTTTAAGAAAATCAATCGGAACGTTAGAAAGAATTGCTTACGAAAAAAAGATAATGAAGGTATTTCCGGGCCATGGAGAAACTGGTGACTTAAGCGCTTTTGCAAATGCGATGTTATTTATATAATTCATGTGTGGATAATAACTAATAATTCGCCTTTTTGGCATTTAGTCGTGGTAAAATGTTAGCTGCATTAATTCCTGTATCGCCCCTTTCAAATGTAAAATCAAGATTAAAAGAATTTTTAAGTTCTAAAGAGCGAATAGACTTAATTAAAAATATTTTGCTTGATACTTATGAAAAAGTAAAATCATGTGTGGATGCGTGCTACGTAGTAAGTAAAGACGATGAAATACTTGAATTTTCAAAAAATCTTGGAATTATCCCAATAAAGGAGGATTTAAACACTAAAGGATTAAATGAAGCCATAGAATACTCTTTAAACATTATTAAAGAAGATTCCGTACTAATAACACCCGCAGATGTGCCCCTTTTAAAAGAGGAAAATTTGGAATCAATTGTAAAAAAATCTGTGGAAAATTCGGTAATTATATGCCCTTCAAGGGGGGGCGGAACAAATTTATTATTGTTAAACCCAAAAAACTGCATTAAGCCCCAATTTGAAGGATTTAGTTTTTTAAAACATATAAAAGAAGCTGAAATAAATAATTTAAATATAATAAAGTGTCATTCATTTTACACGTCAATTGATATAAATACTGTCGAGGACTTAGGTGAAATTTTTATTCATGGTAAAGATACTAAAACGTACAAATTTTTAAAAAACTTAAATATCGAAGCTTTTCCAAAGCATTCGTCTGCTGGAAGATTTAATATCATTAGAAAAAGCCAGTAATTTAAAAATTAGATAAAAGATGAAATAAAATTAAGGCCTAAGTCCCCCAATATTAAGTCCTTCTTTTTCGTCAAAGCCCATTAAGATATTCATATTTTGAATGGCTTGGCCACTTGCACCTTTTACAAGGTTATCTATTGCAGAGACTACAACTATTCGCCCAAACCTATCAATTTCAAAGCCCCCTATGTCACAAAAGTTCGAACTTCTAACCCCGGTTAATGAAATCATTTCTTCATCATAAATCCTTACGAAAAATTCGTTTTTATAAAACTCTTCATAAATTTCAACAATATCTGCCCGTCCAATATCTTCTTTTAAAAATGCGTGTGCAGTTGTTAGTATCCCCCTAGTTACAGGTAAAAGATGAGGGGTAAATGAAACTTTTAAACTTTTTTCTGCAAGGTATTCTAATTCTTTTCCAATTTCAGGGCTGTGCCTATGTTTTGTAAGTTTATATGGGCCCAAATTTTCATTAACATTTGGAAAGTGTGTTGTTTCAGTTGCTTCTACACCTGCTCCACTAACCCCAGATTTTGAATCAAAAATTATTCGTTCCTCAACAATGTCGTTTGAAACAAGTGGCGCCATTGAAAGAATTGCACCTGTTGGATAACATCCCGGGTTTGCAATTACGTTTGCTTTTTTTATTTTTTCCCTGTAAATTTCAGGTAGCCCGTAAACGGAATTTATTTTTCCAGTATGTTTTAATCCATACCAAGCTTCATACATTTCAAGGTCTTCAAATCGGTAGTCTCCACTTAAATCAATTACATTAATTCCCATTTCATGCAGTATTGGCACAATTTTTAACGATGCCCCATGAGGAGTTGCACAAAAAACAATATCTGTATCAATATTTTCAGGATTCAAATTTTTAAATTCCAATTCATTATAGTTTTTAAGATTTTTTACTTGAGGGTGTATTTTAGTAAGCTTTTTTCCCGAATCTTTCCTAGAAGTTACGTTTTTAACTTCCACATCCTTATGATTTGCAAGAATTCCTAACAGTTCCGAACCAGTATATCCAGTTCCCCCAATAATTGATACGGTCTTCATTAAACCACCTATAACACTAAAATTTAGTATACATTAAAACGTGATAAAATAAAAAATTAATGATTTTTAAGGGATAATTTTATAAATTACATACTAAGTTAACAGCTTATCAGTATTTAAAGATTTAATAGTAACCTATTTGCCATTTTTCATAGTGTATCCTTTCTTTATCAAATTTTTCTACAGGAACTGGCTTTTCCGCAGGGTGCCCAATTGCAACTACTGAAAATGGAACGATATTATCTGGTGCATGAATTATTTTTCTCATTTTTTCAACCCGTTCTTCGACAGGATAAAATCCAAGCCATACTGCACCAAGTCCTTTGTCTTGAGCTTCTAAAAGTATGTTTTCAGTTGCAGCGGCACAATCCTGAACCCAAAATTGTTTACAATCCCCATTTACTCGTTTCATGTTTCCGCAAACCGCTATTGAAACTGGTGCTTCATTTAGCATTTTTGCGTGAGGATTTACCTTTGAAATTCCTAAAAGTGTTTCTTTATTTCGTATAACTACAAAATCCCAAGGTCTCTGGTCGCATGCACTTGGTGCAGACATTGCTGCTAAAAGTAAATCATCTATAAGTTCTTCAGAAACGTCTTCTAAAGTATAGTGCCTAATACTCCTTCGCTCAAATATTGCATTCATATAAATTCACCCCTCGTTTTATTTAAATCACCCATATCTTAAAAAAGGCCATTACAAAAATATATATCCCCTACCAAAATCATATATTTTTCGGTATATTAACTAATCTAATAGCATTTCTATATATATTAATATGATAGAGTATATATGATAACATGATAGGTACATGCATGAGGCTTAAAAATCCGGAAAATAATTTTAAATTTACAGATTGGGGGTTTCATTTTTGCGAAACTATCAAAAATGATTTAGAAGACAGCATTTGCGGGTTTCACGCACCCATAGTTGATATTGGGACTTCAAATAATAATTTTGGCATTGAAAAATTAAAAAATATTATTGATTCAATACCAAATGCTGATTATTTAACAATTCATCTCCATAATGGGCTAAAGCCTGATTACGATACTCTTTTAAATAATGTGTCAGAGCTAACTGATTATGCAAAAAAAAGTAATATAGTATTATGTATTGAAAATCTAAGGTACGGTTTTTCTGCAAATCCTGAAAACGTAATTAATATAGCAGATTTTACAGATTGCGATATCACTTTTGATATTGGGCATGTTTGCTATGAAAAAAGACAGGAATACGTCGACATTTTTTCTGATAGAATTTATAATGTTCATGTTTACGAGTTAGAAAATGAAACTGGGCATGTTGCACCGAAAGATTTGAAAAATTTAACTCCAATATTAGATAAACTTTTAAACGTTGGAGCTAATCAATGGCTTATTGAATTAATGGACATTGGTGAAATTAAACATACAGAATTACTATTACATAAATATATTAAAGAACATAAATAAGTTGGGAAAATAAAGAGTTTTGGGTGTTAATTTGGATATAGATTTTAAAAAATCGTTTGAAAACTGCATTTTATCAGAAAATGCATTAAAAATTATTAAAGAGTATGGTATTAATCCAAAAAAAATTGCAATAGGGGAATTTGCAGGCCGGGATAGTGCTGCTGCAATAATTAAA
This sequence comes from Methanococcus vannielii SB, assembly GCF_000017165.1. Classification (NCBI taxonomy): domain Archaea; kingdom Methanobacteriati; phylum Methanobacteriota; class Methanococci; order Methanococcales; family Methanococcaceae; genus Methanococcus; species Methanococcus vannielii. Next base: position 1,131,686 of record NC_009634.1, on the reverse strand, counting down.
GCTTTTGAAAACCCCGAAATTGATGCAATTCTTCCAATTTTGGCGTTTACGGGTACTGACTACGGTGAAAGGGAAATATATTACAAAAATTGGAATTTAATTAATGAAAGAATTGGCGAACTTTATGAAAAAAAATATTTGCTTCCCCTTCATTTTATTTTTGAACCAAAACTCTGGAATGCACTAAACGGAAGGTTTGTTGCTGCAATTATTAAAAAATATGGGTATTACTCCCCATGTATTGGATGCCATGCATATTTAAGAGTAATAAGAATACCAATTGCGAAGCATTTTGGAAATAAAATAATAACTGGAGAAAGAATTTTACACGATAATGATTTTAAAATAGACCAGTTAAAAGAAACACTTGAAATTTACCATGAGATATGTGAAAAATTTGGGGTAGAACTTTTATTTCCTGTAAAAAATATTGAAAAAGGAGTTGAAATAAAAGAAATTATTGGAAAAAACTGGGAACAAGGAAAAAACCAGTATTCATGCATGTTTAGCGGAAATTATAGGGATAGTGATGGAAAAGTGATTTTTGAAAAAGAAAAGATACTTGAAATATTAACCAAGTTTATATATCCTGCTTCAATTGAAATATTACGTAATGGATACTCCAAAAATTTTAACTATATTGAAACAGTTAAAAAATATATTTAAATAAAAGATAACATGAGAACGCTACTTATACTTTTAGATGGGCTTGGAGATAGGCCTTCTGAAATTTTAGAAAATAAAACACCGTTAGAATATGCAAAAACTCCACATTTAGATACTTTTGCAAAAAAAAGCACTACTGGAATGATTACCCCATTTAGAAATGGAATACCCTTAGGGACTGAAACTGCCCATTTTTTACTTTGGGGCTATAATTTATCCGATTTTCCAGGAAGGGGGGTCATAGAAGCACTGGGTGAAGACTTAGAAATAAATACTAATTCGATATACTTAAGGGCCTCCTTTGGGTTTATATCTAAGTCAGAAAAAGGATACTTTGTATTAGATAGGAGAACTAAAAATATATTTAAAAAGGAAATTAATGAATTAATAGATTCCCTGCCAAAAAAAATTGGAAACTACACGTTTAATTTAGTATATTCATATGATGTTCATTGTATCTTAGAAATAACTAATTTATATGGGGAAATTTCCGATAAAATATCAGATAGCGACCCATTCTACAGGGAAAAGCACGTTTTAAAAGTTAAGCCATTAAATGGCTTTGAAAATAAAAAAGAACTTTTTTCAGAAGAAACTGCAAAAGTTTTAAATGAATATTTGTTAAAATGTAGTTTAATCTTGGAAAATCATGTTGTTAATAAAGAAAGAAAAGAAAATGGCTTAGCTCTTGCAAACTTCCTACTTACGAAATGGGCCGGAAGATATAGGAAATTAGAGCCTTTTCATGAAAAATGGGGAATTAAAGGGGCAGTAATTGCAAAAAGTAGTGTATTTAAGGGATTATCAAAACTGATAGGAATGGACTATTTTGAAGAAGGAAATTTTAAAGATGCGTTTTTAAAGGGCATTGAACTTAAAAACTACGATTTTATCCATATACACACTAAAGAACCAGATGAAGCGGCGCATACTAAAAATCCAATAAGTAAGGTAAATACCCTTGAAAAAATAGATTTAGATCTTGAAAAAATTAATGAATTAACTGAAGATCTTGTAATTGTAACTAGCGACCATTCAACGCCATCTGTTGGAACGTTAATCCATTCTGGAGAAGAAATTCCAGTTGCAATTTATAAAAAAAATATCTTGCCTGATGAAGTTTATGAATTTAATGAAAAATCCTGTTATAGGGGGCATTTAAGAATAAATTCGGAAAATTTAATGCCCTTAATACTTAATTACATGGGATTATCAAATATATCAGGTACAAGGTTTGGAAATAAACTTTTAAAGTATGTTCCAGACAATAATAAGACTGATCATTTAAAATAGGTTTAAAAGATGCCAAATTTTTATTCACACCTTGTTTTATCAAAAATAATTCTTGAAAAGGATTTTAAAAGTAATTTTGATAGTATGGATTTAAATAACTTTTATTTCGGTTCGGTTTCACCAGACATTGGATATTTTTCAAAAATTGAACGAAAAATTACTCATTTTTACGAAAAAAATCCTGAAAATTTTTTTGGAAAAGATAGTATCTTTGAAATATCTTTTTTAAAGGGGTATAATCTACATTTGCACTTTGACAATGTATGGAAATACGAAATAAGGCTGAAAAATGAAATAAGCATTGAAGAAAATTCTAAAATTTATGCCTACCTTGACGAATTTCTTAAAAGTATGTTTAAATTGGATTTTGACTATTTTTTACCGCATGTTATTGGTGGAAATTGCGATTTTTTAAAAAAATTGGGTATTGAAAAAGAAATTTGTGAACGTTGGAAGAAAAAATCAATTTATAAAATTTCAGAATTTAAAACTAACGAAAACTACCAAAAAGTAGTTGATGAATATTTAAAACTTTTAAAAGTCGATTGAGTTTTCATAGGACTTTAACGACAATTTACCTTTTTTATCGTCAAAAAGTAAACTTCATGCATATTAAAAAAATAAATTAGATTTTAAATTTTTACTCCAAGTGGTGTAAGTGGTTTTTTAAAAAGATATATTATTTCAAAAACGATTGCAAATGAAAGAAGTTTATCTAGTGTATTTGTGCATATTCCTGAATAAAATGCAGCTGTTGGAATGTTTTCTACAAATTTGGTTAAGGCATTTGTAAAAAATCCTACGCCTCCTTCAGTAACCCCCCCAAAAAAGGCTATTGATATGAAATTTCCAAGAATTGATGCTACAAAAGTTACCATTAGAATCGTTTTTAGCATTAATTTTGCAGTGATATCCTTTTTATAAAGCATTTGCCCCGTTATAACTCCTATTAAAATATTTACTCCAACAAATAAGATATGTTCGCTATGTAATAGATACCCATTTAACAAGTTTGTTATAAGTCCAACTATTGCACCAATGTGAGGCCCTAATAAAATAGCTGAAAGAATTGTTCCAGTACTATCCATGTAAATTGGAAGTAAATATAGTGATTCAATATATGCACCTATAACATTTAATATAATACTTCCAAAAAATACTGCGAAAAAGATTTTTGAATTGTCCAATATTTACCCCCTCCAAATTACTTAAAAATAAAATAATTAAACGTATATATAATATTATCGGAGATAAAAGATTTAATTTTTTAAGGGGATAAAAATTATTTTTTAATAGGGCATATTTCTTCACAGTCCTTACAAAATATGCATGAGTTTAAATCCACATTTATAATTTTAGATTTTACTGAATCATTTGGGGACAGTAATGCATTTAATGGGCAAAATTCAACACATTTTAAACAAATTTTACATATTTTTGGATTTATAACTATTTCGCCATTTTTAAATTGAATTGCTTTTTCAAGACATTGGTAAATACATAATCCGCAATTATTACATTCTAGAGTTACTTCAGGAACCTTTTTTACGGGAATTTCATTTTTGATTAATGGAATCGTACAAAACATTACGCAATACCCACATTTCGTACATTTTTGAGGGTCAACATAAAACCTGTCTTTTTTAATTGCAGAATTTTGACATATTTCAACACATAATCCACAAGACTCACATATTATATCTCGAAACTTAAAAATAGATATTGCATTAGTTGGACAGACTTCAACACATAATCCGCAGCATATACAGTTATTTAATTTTGGAGGGATAGTTTCTTTGAAAATTTCTGTTTTTAAGGGCTTAAATAAGCTTAAAATAACATTTTTTAAAAAATTCCCTCTTTCAAAAATCAAGTTGAATACTTCGCCATCTTTAGCCATTTTTTTCACATAAACATTTAAATATATGAATTAGCATTCCATAAAATAAAAAAGCGCCCTGGCCGGGATTTGAACCCGAGTCACAGGAGTGACAGTCCTGTATGATAGGCCGAGCTACACCACCAGGGCATTTTTAATATACGAAAATTAGCGGGCCCGAAGGGATTCGAACCCTCGACCGCCTGATTAAAAGTCAGGCGCTCTACCAGACTAAGCTACGGGCCCATAACGGCTTTTTCAAAATACTGATTATTTATTATTTAAAAGACGCAAAGCGCCCTGGCCGGGATTTGAACCCGAGTCACAGGAGTGACAGTCCTGTATGATAGGCCGAGCTACACCACCAGGGCATTTGGAATAAAAAGTGATCGGCAGCGTCACCTTGTTCCCACTAGATAGCAGTACTTAAGGAATCGCTGGAGGGCTTAATTTCCGAGATCGGGATGGGATCGGATGTTACACCCCCGCTATGACCGCCGTATCAAAACAATACCTAAACGTATTTAATGTTTTGAACGGGCCCGAAGGGATTCGAACCCTCGACCGCCTGATTAAAAGTCAGGCGCTCTACCAGACTAAGCTACGGGCCCATGAGGGGATATTTAAATCCCGCGAGCCGGATTTGAACCAGCGACATGCGGATCTACAGTCCGCCGTTCTACCAATCTGAACTATCGCGGGGAAATAATGGTGGGCCTGCCCAGATTTGAACTGGGGTCTCAGGATCCCAAATCCCAAAGGATGGACCAGGCTACCCCACAGGCCCTTTTTAACGAGTTTTTCCTCTTTTAAAGGTAACTCAAGCCTCGGGGGGGATTCGAACCCCCGACCACCTGATTACAAGTCAGGCGCTCTACCAGGCTGAGCCACCGAGGCAATTTGTTCGCATACTGAATACTAGTGTTATAATATATAAAGTTTTCGGTAGCATCTAAAAATTTGTTTTAAAAAATTTTAAAAGTAAATAAATTTAAAGTTTAAAAATTTAAATTCCTCTTTTTGCAAGGAGCATTTCTTCAGGAATCTGGTCTATATTTATTCCAACCATTGCTTCCCCTAAATTTTTACTTACTTCCCCGATTAATTCTGGTTTATCAAAATTATAAGTTGCCTCTACAATTGCTTTTGCCCGTATTTCAGGATTTCCCGACTTAAAAATTCCCGAACCAACAAATACACCATCACAGCCCATTTGCATCATTAATGCTGCATCAGCAGGTGTTGCAATGCCTCCTGCCGCAAAATTTACAACTGGAAGTCTTTTTAATTTTGCAACTTCCAATATTATTTCCATTGGAACTTTTAATTCGTTTCTTGCCATTTGAACAAGTTCAGCTTCTAAACCCATTTCGTGATAGCCAACTACTCTTGCAATTCCTTCGTTAACTGCCCTCATGTGTTTTACTGCCTCTACAACGTTTCCAGTTCCAGCTTCGCCTTTTGTCCTTATCATTGCTGCGCCTTCATCAATTCTTCTTAACGCTTCGCCCAAGTTTCTTGCACCACAAACAAATGGTGCTGTAAATGCTTTTTTATTTATGTGGTTTATTTCGTCAGCAGGCGTTAAAACTTCACTTTCATCAATCATATCTACGCCAATTGATTCTAAAACCTGAGCTTCTACAAAGTGGCCAATTCTTGCTTTTGCCATTACTGGGATTGAAACGGCATCTTTAATTTCTAAAATCATGTCAGGATCAGACATTCTTGCAACGCCACCTTGTACCCGAATATCCGCAGGAACTCGCTCTAAAGCCATTACTGCTGCTGCACCTGCTTCTTCTGCAATTTTCGCCTGTTCAACGTTTGTAACATCCATTACAACGCCGTGTTTTACCATTTTAGCAAATCCTCTTTTCAAAAGGTCAGTTCCTAATTTTTTCATTATATCTCTCCATTATTCTTTCGTTTAGAGTGTAACAAGTTTCAAAAATAATTTTATTTTCAGATATAAAAAAGTATGTTGATTTTTTAATATATCCATTTTCTTGAAATACTGCTTTTTAAAAGTTATTCTTCAATTAATGGAACAAATGATACTTCTAAAAGAATTTCTTCATATATTTGGCCATTTATTTTCATATATTTAATTAAATACTGATTATATGTTCCAACAGGGGCTAAAAGAATTCCCCCATCGTTTAACTGCTCAAAAAGAATTTCAGGAACTTTTTTTCCGGCTGCAGTCAAATATATCCGATCATAAGGCGCATTTTCTATATGGCCTTTTGTACCGTCCCCATAAATTACTTCAATATTATTATAGCCAAATTTTAAAAGATTTTCCTTTGCAGAATTAAAAAGCTCAAAAACTCTTTCTATTGTTGTCAATTTGCCCGATTTTCCAATAATTTCTAAAACTACTGCTGCATGATACCCCGATCCAGTTCCAATTTCTAAAACATTTTGTCCCTTATCTAAATCAAGTTCTTCGCACATTATTCCAACCATGTGTATTGCAGAAATTGTCTGGCCGTAGCCTATTTCTAAAGGATTATCCTGATATGCACTTGATTCTAAATATTTTGGAACAAATTTATGCCTTGGAACGCTTAAAAGTGCACTTACTACACTTTTTTTCCGAATATATCCTCGTTCTACCAAATTAGTTACGACGCTAACCATTTCATTTAAAGGCATTTTTTTACCAACTTTAAAGTTTTAAGATTTTTAAGATTTTTTTAAATTTAAACGGTCATAATTTAGAAGTTTTGATTAATTATATATTATAATTAAATAGATATATAACTTCAGTTTTTAAATTGCGGTGATTTAATGGATAATTTAGTATTTATCTTCAAATTTACCATTTTTTTAAAAAAGTAAAATACACTGCATTAAAATTAGAATCATACCAGTAGTTTTAAAAAATGAACTCAAAATCCTAATAAAATAGTTAGCAATATATAAAACGAAATTATTTTTTTATTGCAATATATGCAATATAACTTATTAAAAATGAAAATATAGCACCAATACGGTACATTGCAGAAATTCCAACAATATCAGAAATATATCCTAAAATGACAGCGCCTAAAAATATGCCAACATTTATACTTATAGTATATAGCCCCATTGCTTCGCCTTTTCGTGTTTCTGGGATATCCTTTATTGCAACTGCATTAATTGCAGGGCCGGTCATTGAAGCGCCAATTGATGCAATTATTAATGATATAAACATTTCATGAAAAGATTTAGAAAATGACAAAACGTACATTCCAAGGTTTCCAATGATAATTCCAGGAACTATAATAAATTTTCCACTTTTATCATATAGTTCACCAAATTTTTTTTGAGTTAGTGCAAGAACCATATTCATTGCAGCAAGCATTAAACCAATGCCTAGTGCAGATACATTATAGTCATAGGCATAAATTGCAAGATATGCTAAAATTGCGCCCCTTGAAATCGTTATTGCAATATTTATCATAAATGCAGCACTGAAATTTCTATGCTTTAAGAATTCAAGTGAAAATAAATTTTTTCCGGTTAATTTTGTTTTTTGAAGATTTTGTTTTGAAATTTCTTCAACTTTAAAGTACGCTATTATCGAAGCAATTATACCTAAAGCCCCGCATACGTAAAAAGGCACCATTATTCCATACATATCTGAAAGTAATCCTCCTAATAAAGGCCCAATTCCAAATCCAAGAGATATTGCAGAATTAAATAATCCCATGTATTCGCCAATCTTTGATTTTGGAGACGCTGAAACAATATATGAACCTGCAACAGGATTTACAAATGCAGAAAATACTCCAGTAAGTGTCCTTACAATAAAAATACTTGCAAATCCGCTTGCAAATCCATATAAAAACGTAGTAATACCATATAAAAAAGTACCACATACTAAAAATATTTTTTTACCATAGATATCCGATAATTTTCCGGCAGGTAACTGAAAAATTGTTCTTACAAGTGAAAAAGAACCAAAAATAAGCCCAATTTGAAAGTTAGTTAAGCCGTAAGATTTCGCAAATATTGCAAGCAATGGCGAAATTAATCCTATTCCAAGCATTGTAACGAAAATAGTAATCCAAATTGCATAAATTCCCTTTAAATCGTCTTTCATGAACTCGCCTAAATTTTAGTTACCTTTCGTATTCATTTTTTTATATAAAAAGAATTTGGCAATTAAAATAATTTACAAACATATAAAAATATGTAATATCAATCTTTAAACTTGAAAAATAAACATAGGTGTAATAATGGTGTTCAAAGTAATCGAAGATGAGTGTATTGCATGTGGAGCATGTGTTCCTTCATGTCCGGTTGATGCAATTTCAGAAAAAGACGACGGTAAAGCAGTAATCGATGCTTCGAAATGCAACAGCTGCGGCGACTGCGTAGATATTTGCCCTGTTGACTGCATTAAAGAAGAAAAAGGATGCTGTTAAGCATTTTTTTTCTTTTACTCATGGTAATATAAAACTAAATGTATTTTTGCAGGGCTTATTCCTTTATTTTCGTAAGTATGAGCTTTATCTGCCATAAATCTAATTGAATCGTGTTTTGAAAGAATATATTCTTTTTTATCAAGGGTTAATGTTAGTTCGCCCTCAAAAATCGTGATTATTTCTTCAGTTCCTTTTATATGGCCCTCAGAAAGATATGCATGTCCAGGCATTATCTCTACAATACATGTTTCAAAATGTTTATCGTCTTCGTATGGTATTACAGAGTATAATTTATGGTCAACACCCTCAAAAACTGGTTCTAAATCTTTTGAGCGTATAACATTCACTTCCAATGTTTCTTTTTTCATAAGCGATGTAAAAGACACTTTTAAACCATTTGCTATTTTTAAAATCGTTGAAATCGTAGGATTTACTTCTTCACGTTCAATCTGCCCAAGCATGCTTTTACTAACTCCTGTTAATGTAGACAACGCATCCAAACTAAGTCCCTTTTCCTTTCTTATTTTTTTCAAATTTTTAGAAATTACGCTGTTTAAATCGTCCATAGTATCCCAGTTGTACAATATAATGTATATATAATAGATATTTTTAATAATTCTCTAAACCGTATATCGTATATATGTACGGTATATATACTTAGCATATATCATTATCAATCTTAACAAAATTGGGGCATTAAAATGAATGTAAAGTTTTCAAATAGAATGGAAAAGTTAAAAACATCAGAAATAAGAGAAATATTAAAAGTTACACAGAATCCTGAAGTAATTTCTTTTGCAGGCGGACTTCCCGCACCAGAATTATTTCCGGTTCATGAAATAAAAAAGATTTCTTCGCTAGTTTTAGATGAAATGGGCCCAGAATCATTACAGTACGATTTAACTGAAGGGTATGTTCCCCTTAGAAAGCAGATTTCCGAAAGAATGAATAGAGTATATAAAACAGAGCTTTCAGAAAAAAACATTTTAATCGTTTGCGGTTCCCAACAAGGCCTTGATTTCTCCGGAAAAGTATTTATTGATAAAGGAGATGTTATATTATGCGAAAGTCCAACATATTTGGGCGCAATTAATGCATTTAAAGCATATGAACCTGAATTTATTGAAGTTCCAACCGATGACTTTGGAATGATTCCAGAAGAACTTGAAAAAATATTAAATCAGAGACATGATGTAAAAATGATTTACGTAATTCCAGATTTTCAAAATCCTACTGGTAAAACATGGTCTTTTGAAAGAAGAAAAAAATTCATGGAAGTTATTGAAAAATATAAAATTCCAGTAATTGAGGATAATCCTTACGGAGAACTAAGGTTTTCAGGTGAAATTCTTCCTTCATTAAAATCTCTCGATAATTTAGGACTTGTGGTTCATCTTGGAACTTTTTCAAAAACGTTCTGCCCCGGTTTAAGGGTTGGTTGGATTTGTGCATCTGAACATATCCTTGAAAAATATATTTTAATAAAACAGGGTGCAGATTTACACACTTCTTCGTTTTCCCAGCGAATAATTTCAAAAATGCTTGAAAATTACGATTTCGAAGAAAGACTATCAAAATTAAAAGAACTTTATAAAAAAAGAAGAGATTTAATGATTTTTGAAATGAAAAAAAAATTCCCTAAAAATTTAAAATACACAAATCCTGATGGGGGCCTTTTTACATGGGTTGAACTTCCAGAAGGGTTTGATGGAAGGAAATTTTTAGAAGAATGTCTAAAAAATAATGTTGCAATTGTTCCAGGAGGTTCATTTTTCCCAAACGGAGGCCATGAAAATACGTTTAGGTTAAATTATTCAAACATGTCTGAAGAAAAAATAATTGAAGGGATAAACCGGCTTTCAAAGGTTTTGAATGAATTTGAATATTAAATATTTTCTAATTAAATATTTTCAGCCCTATTTCATAAATTTTTATTTTACCCAAGAATCAAGTGTTACTTTTGGATGAAACCACTTAACTGTCGGCATGATTTTTGAAATATGCCCATATTCTCCCCCCCCGCCAGGATAAATATAAATTTTACCTTTTCTAAATAATTCTATCATGTTTCCTACTTTTTCATTAATTTTTTTAATTTCTAAAATGTCTTCGTTAATCAGTACATCTATTTCATTATTATATCGTCCAATATATTGTTCCCATATCAAATCAACTGATTTTGTGCCAATATTCTTCCCAATCGATAGGGAAATTATTTCTGCTAATGGGATTATTTTATGGTATTTTGGCCGGAAATTAGGGTGAACTATTTTTCCATCTTTTGAAAGTTGCTTTGTTCTATCAAATACACCTTTTTTTATGATTCCCTTACATTCTGGACATTTAAATTTATTTTCTTCTGCATCTTTTAATTGAAATCGTGTAAAACACCTAGTACATGCAGTTAAATGGTATTTTCCAAGATTTGGATCTAAACCATAGTTTGCAACTATTTTATTATTTTTAAGAACTTTTTTTACCTCTTCAAAATTTGTTTCAAGTCCTGAAAGCTCATTTACTTCCATCTGGTTAAATTCTCGGCCCAACCTATGTGAATAAAAGGAATGAGCATCAGAATTACTTAAAAAGGGCAAATCCCGTAATTCTTCAACCATGTCTGCCATATCTGTATCAGCAGAAAGTCCAAGTTCAATGAAATCAGGTTTTCTCGCATAACAGTTGTAAATTGAAGTGAAAGATTTGTAAATGCTTGTCCAAGGGGTAAATGCGTGAGCAGGCCCTATTAAACCGCCCAATTCTCGAATAATATCAATTATTTCCATGCCATTTAAAGAAATTCTTGGCCTTCCGTCTGCATCTATATTTTTAGCGTGTTTTGAAAAGATATTTCTTAAGTCATGCGCCTGATTTGTGCTTGGAAGAAATATCAGGTGATGAACTCGGTGCCGATCTTCGACTTCTGTTGATAAAAGTAAGGGCTTATTTGAATTTTTTTCTATTTCTTCGAGCCATTTTTCGTGTAAACAGTCTCCTGTTGCAATTAAATCGAGTCCCTTTATTGAGCCATATTTTAATATATGTTCAATATCCATATACTTAGAAGTTCCTTTTGAATACTTTGAATGAATGTGTAAATCAGCATTTATTATCATTAAATCACCCAGGTGAGATTATATGAATATAGACTATTCTATTTTAAAAAAATACCCATTTTGCAACAGGTGTTTTGGAAGACTTTATGGAAAACTCATAAGAACTGATAACTTTGATAGAGGGCGTGCATTAAAACTTTCAAAGGCAATTGAGCTTGAACAGTTGCTTAGGATTGCTCTTGAAAATTTAAATAATGATAATTTGGAATTTGAAAGCGATTTAAAATTAACCCCTGATGAAATTGACGAAATAAAGAGATTAATGTATTCGATACATAGATCAGGTCTTTTTGAAATAAAACTTGATTTAATAGATAATATCGAAAAATATGAAGCAGAATATAAACTCCTTGAGGAAACTAATGGTGAAAAAGCCTTAGAAGAATTAGAAATTAAATGTCCTTGGTGTAAGGACATTTTTGCACCTGAAAACCTACAAAAAATTTCTGAAAATATCGCTGAGACCTTAAAGAATTATGAATTTGAAAGCTTTTTGATTGGAACTAAACTTCCAAAACGATTTAAAGAACTAGAAAAAGAGATTGAAACACCATTCATGGAAAGTATAAGGCAGGAATTTGGTCGGGAACTTGGAAAAATTGTAACACCCATTCTTAAAAGAAGAGTTGATAAGGAAAACCCTGACATTGTTATAATGGTTAATCCATATAACCAAAAAGTTACGCTTCAGGTAAATCCTATTTTTATTAAGGGCAGGTATAAAAAACTCGTCAGGGGAATTCCACAAAGTCACTGGCACTGCAGGACCTGTAAAGGAAGAGGCTGTGAAAAATGTAACTTCACTGGAAAACAGTACCAAACTTCAGTCGAAGAAATTATTGCAGAACCGTTCATGGAAATTATGAAAGGAAGTTCTGAAGCACTTCACGGCGCTGGAAGGGAAGATATCGATGTTAGAATGCTTGGAAATGGAAGGCCCTTTGTAATTGAAATAAAAGAACCAAAAGTTAGAACAGTAAATTTAAAAAAAATGTCTGAAAAAGTAAATTCTTCCAAAATGGTTGAAATAACTGATTTAGAGTATGGGAATAAAAAAGATGTTCACTTTTTTAAAAATGAACCGCATAAAAAAACATACCTTGCAAAAGTTGAGTGTGATGAAAAGGTTTCCAAAGAAGAAGTCTTAAACCTCGTTCAAAAGCTTGAAAATTTAGTAATTGACCAAAGAACGCCTGATAGGGTAGCCCATAGAAGGGCCGACCTTGTACGTGTACGTAAGGTATATAAAGCTTGGCCACATATACTTGATGATTATAACTTCGAACTTAAGATCTTCTGCGATGGCGGATTATACATCAAAGAGCTCATAAGTAGTGACGAAGGAAGAACTTCGCCTTCTGTTTCGGAATTACTCGATAAAAAGTGCATCTGTAAGTTTTTAGACGTTTTGGATGTTCACGATTATGAGGATGTAGAAAATATCTAAAACAGAAATAGTTATATATTGGTAGTGGAAAATAAGATAGACACTATGCCAATTATTTTTGTGAAACACATTAGGAGGAATAATTATGCAAAAAAGTGAAGGATTTAGAAGTAAAACAAGATACAAACTTTCAAAACACCCTAGACAAAAAGGATTGTTCCCTTTAACTAGGGCATTAAAATGCTACACTGAAGGAGATACCGTTCACGTTGTAATCGACCCTTCAGTACAGAAAGGAATGCCTCACCCTAAATTCCACGGTAAAACTGGAACAGTCGTATCTCAAAGAGGAAGAGCTTTCTTAGTTAGAGTTAAAGATGGTGGAAAATACAAAGACATCATTGCAAGACCGCAACACCTAAGAGAGTCTAAGCTTTAATTATTTTTAAGATATTCTTTTTTTTAGAATAATCTATTTTGAGGGAGATTATGATTGGAAAGGAAGTTATTTCCGAAAAACACACCACAATTGCCAATGCACTTGAAATTATGAGTGAACGGGCAAATTTTGATGAACTATCGTATGAACACGGGTGTGCATTAGATTACTTGCAGAAGTTTTCAAAACTGAATAAAAAAGATGCAGAATCAATGCTAGCTCAGCTTTTGAATCTCGGATTAACCGAAAAGATGGCAGTTAAAATAATAGATATTCTTCCAGAAAATGCGGAAGAGCTAAAAGTCGTTTTTTATAGGTCAGACCTTCCAGAAAATGCAGAAGACGTCTTAGACGTAATATGCAAGTTTAAATAACGCATTTTTACTATTTTGTTACTAAAACATTAATTTTTTATTAAATTAAGTCTATATTGATATATGATATTATAACTTAATACCGAAAAAAGGTGTATTTATGAGAGCGGGGCACGATAGAAATAAAAGAGAGTTTGAAGACTACGCATACGTTTTAGACTTCTTAGAATACGGCTACCCTGAAGACACAAGGCCGCTTCATCAGAAAAAACCTATCACACTTGCATTCGGTGAAAAACAGTTTGTGATGATGGAATTAACACTTAAAGATGGTAAAACCGTTGAACTTGCCGAAAAATTATATATTGGAAAAGGTAAGCGTGAAAAAGTCGAATTTGTGTCAAAAATGTTAAAATATGATAATTTAACCCCTACTGCAAAAACAGAACTGCTTTATGTCATAAAAGAAGCCGTTAAGTTTCAAGAAGAAAGATTTATAGAATTTTTAAATAATTGTGGCCCACTTACCCCTAGAATGCATTCTTTACAGTTGCTTCCAGGAATTGGGAAAACTTCAATGTGGAAGGTAATCGAGGAAAGGGAAGTAAGAAAGTTTGAAAATTTTAAGGATTTTGAAGAAAGGGTTAGAAAAAATATAATTGACCCAATTGCAAAAAGAATTGAAGAAGAAATCAAACAAGACCAAAAACACTACTTATTTGTAAAGTGGAAATAATTAATTTTTATTTTTGGTGTTATCTTGAAAATATTAATCCCTTCAATATATCATCCTTTTTTAGGCGGAATAACCGTACACGTTGAAAATTTAATTAAAAATTTAAGCAAGCTTGACGAATTTGAATTCCACATATTAAATTACAGTTCAAACTCTAAAAAATACTCTTTTGATAACGTTTTTGTTCATGATGTTCCTTATTTTAAATATTTAAGAGGCCCAAGTTACATTCTAAATGGGTATAAGGTGGGGGGGGAAATAATTACCAATGAAAAAATAGATTTAATTCATAGCCATTATGCTGCCCCACAGGGATTTTTAGGGTCACTTTTAGGAAAAAAATTTAATATATCAACTGTTTTAACACTCCATGGAAGCGATGTTTTAAGCCAGTCAAAATCTGCTTTTGGAAAATACTTTTTTAATTATGCTGTTTCAAACTCTAAAAAAATAATATGTGTTAGTGAATCATTAAAAAATCAGCTCAAATCCAAAAACGATTTAAATTCGCCATATTTAAAATCTGAAGTAATTTATAATGGTTTTGATGAAAATTTATTTAATCCTTCAAATATTGATGAAGATTACGGACTGTTTGTTGGATCATTAGTTAAACAAAAAGGATTATTTTACTTTTTAGAAGCTATTAAAGATGTAGATTTCAATTTTAAAATTGTAGGTTCTGGCCCCTTAAAATATAATATACTTAAGTACATAAAATCCAAAAATATAGATAATGTAGAAGTTTTGGGGCATAAATCACAGATTGATGTATCAAATTACGTAAAAAATTGTAGTTTTTTAGTCCTCCCATCACTTTCAGAAGGGTTAGGAATGACATTAATTGAAGCAATGGCCTCTAAGAAAGCCGTAATTGGAACTAGTGTTGGAGGAATTCCTGAATTAATTACCCATTCAAACGGGTATCTAGTACCTCCAAAAGACGTAAATAGCCTTAAAACTAAAATAAAAATACTTGTTGAAAATAAGCCTCTTAGAAAATCTTTTGGAGAATCAGGGTTAGAATTTTCAAAAAAGTTTTCTTGGGACGTTTCTTCAAAAAAAACCTTTGAAGTATATAAAAACCTGCTTGAAAAGTAATAGATATAAGTGTGTAATTATGATGCCAGTTTTTTTAGACTTAAAAGGATTTAATGTTTTAATTTTTGGTTTCGGTAATGTTGGAAAGCGTAGATTTGAAAAATTTCTAAAATCGAACGCTAAATTGACGGTTTACTCTGAAAAAATTGAAAAAGAAGATATTTTAAATTACCCTAAGGTAAAATTTTTTGAAGAAAATGTAAATAATTTAAGTAATGAAGAACTATATTCAATAATAAAAAATTTTGATATTATAATAACTGCAGTAGATAAAAAAAATAACAATAGAATAGTTGAAATTGCTACCTACCTTAAAAAGTATATAAATTCCTCAACATTTGAAGATAAGGTAAATTTAGTAGTTCCTGCATGCTTTGAAGAAAATGGAGTTTCTTTTGCAATATATACTGGTGGAAAGAGCCCAATAGTTGCAAGAGAAGTTAGAAAAGTTGTTCAAAACTACTTAAAAAACTCAGAAGATAACATTGAAATACAAGATAAGTTGCGGAATTTTTTAAAAGATGAAATTAAAGACCAAGAATTACGTAAAAAAATTCTTGAAAAGGTATTTTCTAATAAACAGTTTAAGCTGGAATTTTTAGAACTGATTGAAAAACATAGGTGAATCTATGTTGGTTATTAAAGCAGATTATAAAAAATATCCATTACCGGTTCTTGAAAGCATGCGAATTAATGAAGATGAATTTTACGGTAAGTACGATGCTTGCATAATTGTTCAAACTTGTAACCGGATAGAAGCATATTTTGACGAAGAAATAAATGATATTGAAAAAATAATACCTGATTTCAAGGGTTTTGACGTAATTAAGGGAAAAAAGGCAACATTACATTTTTTAAATGTTGCTTGTGGAATGGATTCAATGATTCTTGGTGAAAACCAAATTTTAGGGCAGATAAAATCAAGTTACCATAAATCTAAAGAACTTAAAAAAACATCTAAATACCTTGAAAATCTTTTTTTAAAGGCAATACATGTTGGACAGCGCGTAAGGGCCGAAACTAAGATTAATGAAGGAGGTGTTTCAATAGGGAGTGCAGCTGTTGAGCTTGCAGAAATGAAACTTGGCCTTAAAAATAGAAACGTTCTTTTAATTGGTGCTGGAGAAATTGGAACCCTTGTTGCAAAGGCACTAATTGAAAAACATATAAAAGCAGTAATTGTTGCAAATAGAACGTATGAAAGAGCAGAAACACTTGCAAAAGAGTTAAAAGGAATGGCTGTTCATTTTGACAAATTAAAGGAAGCTATTAATTTTAGCGATGTTATAATCTGTGCTACGTCATCTCCGCATTATATACTTGAAAAAAGCGACCTTTTAGATGTTGGTAACAAAATAATTATAGATATTGCAAACCCTCGTGATGTAGATGATTCAGTTAGAGAGCTTGAAAATATATCCCTTTACACAATTGATGATTTAAGAAATATTTCTGATAAAAATTTACAAAAAAGGCTTAAAGAAGTCCCAATTGTTGAAAATATAATTGAAGAAGAATATGGTATACTGTTAAAACAGATTGAAAAAACTAATGTTGAAGAAGTAATAAAAGATTTTAATACATATATTGAGGACGTTAGAAAAAAAGAACTTGAAAAAGCAGTTAGATTATGTAAAAATAAAAGTCCTGATGAAATAATGGAAAATTTTTCTAAAGCATTTGTAAAACGTATAACTCATGATTTTGTTTCTTATTCATTAAGTGTTTCAAAAGAAGACCTTTTAAACTCCATATGGTGGAAAAAATAAGTTTTATACCGTATAATTAAGCGGTATGATTAGATTATATAATTTAAGTCAAGTTCCATAATTACTAAGCGAAATTTTGGTGGAAAAATGGTAAATATAGATTGTAAGATTAATATTGATGAAATCGTTGAAAAAATAGTAAATAAAGAGTTAAAGGTATATCAACTTGATAAAATGTTTGGAGAAAAGAATGCTGTTTTAATAAGGCGAAAATACCTTGAAAAAGTATCAAATGTAAAAACGAATCATATTGAAAATTATACAATTGATGAAAAACTTGCAATGCAAAAAAATATTGAAAACATGATTGGCGTAGTTCAGATCCCATTGGGGTTTGCAGGGCCACTTTTAGTAAACGGGGCCTTTGCAAAGGGTGAATTTAATGTCCCACTTGCAACAACTGAAGGGGCACTTGTTGCATCGGTAAATAGGGGTTGCAGCATTATTACAAAATGTGGCGGCGCTACTGTTAGAGTAATAGATGATAAAATGACTAGGGCTCCAATAATAAAAACAAATTCGGTTGTTGATGCATTAAAACTTAAAGAATGGATTTTAGAAAATTTTTTGAAGATAAAAGAAGTTTCAGAATCAACCACAAGACATGGTAAACTCATTTCAATAAGCCCGATTTTAATAGTTGGAAGAAACGTATACCCAAGATTTACCTTTAAAACTGGGGATGCAATGGGTATGAACATGGTTACAATTGCAACAGAAAAAGCATGTTTATTTATTGAATCAGAACTTAAAAAAGAAGGAATAGATGTGGATACTATTGCACTTAGTGGAAACGTGTGTATCGACAAAAAACCAGCTGCAATCAACTTAATTGAAGGAAGAGGAAAAAGTGTTATTGCAGAAGTATTTTTAAAAGAAGAATACGTGAATAAATATTTAAAAACGACTTCAAAAGCAATAGAACAAGTAAATACGTATAAAAATCTGATTGGTTCTGCAATAAGTGGATCTTTGGGATTTAACGCACAGTATGCAAACATTGTTGGTGCAATTTTTTTGGCAACCGGCCAAGATGAAGCACATGTTGTGGAAGGCAGTATGGGGATTACTACTGCAGAATGTACCAAAGAAGGATTATATTTTTCAGTAACGCTTCCAGATTTGCCAATTGCAACAATTGGTGGTGGAACCCGGGTTGAACCCCAGAACGAATGTTTAGAACTCTTAGAATGTGCAGGAACAGGGAAATCAGAAAAGTTTGCAGAAATTGTTGGTGCAAGTGTTTTAGCAGGCGAACTTTCGTTAATCGGTGCATTATCTGCAGGACATCTTGCAAAGGCACATTCTGAACTTGGAAGATAAATTAATTTTAAGTCTCTTTCATTGATTTAATTTAATATTTATAGTTAAAGTTACTTAATTTATATACTGATTTAAAAATAATATATGGTATAATATAAAAAAGTGGAATTATGGAGTCATTTTTAACAGAAATACAGATAAGGGTTTTAAATCTGAGAAAAAAGGGACATACTCAGGAAGAAATTGCCCATGTGATGGGGACGAGTAGAGCAAACATTAGCATGGTCGAAAAAAGGGCTCGTGAAAATATTGAAAAGGCTAAAAATACCCTAAATATATATAATGATATTATTGCACCTTCAAAAATTAAAGTAGAAAAGGGTACCGATGTATTTAACATACCTAACGTTATATTTTCAAAATCAGACGAAGAAGAAATCCATGTAAATTATTCCTCCCTTCAGATAATGGAATTTATTAATCAAAATGCAAAAAGGTACATAAAAAACCGAATGGTAGTAGAACCTTTTATTATTACAATACTTCAAAATGGGGAAATTTACGTCCACGATTTTGAGGAAGAAAAGGCTAAAAATTGAGATAAAATGAAGATAATTCAAGAAATACCTGAAAAAAATATTATAAAAGTTATGCCTGAAAATCTGGATGATTTATGGCATTTATCACATATTGTTCAAGCCTATAATGCTGTTTATTCAGTAACTGAAAGGAGAACTGAGGATAAGGGTGACAAATTAAGGGCGGATAGGGGAACTAAAAGAAGGGTTTTTCTAGGAATAAAGGTAGAAAAAGTTAGTTTTCATGAAGAAGTAAATCGGCTTAGAGTTAGTGGAAAAATAATTCATGCTCCAGAAGATATACCGATTGGTTCATACCATACGTTAGATATTGAACCATTTACTCAAATTTCAATCCAGAAAAATTGGAAAAAATGGGATCTTACAAGATTAAAAGAAGCTGAAGAGTCAGGGAAACGTCCAAAGGTAGTAGTTGTAATTTTAGATGATAGCGAAGCAGATATTTTTACAGTTCGTGATTTTGGAGTAAAGGAGCTTGCATCAATTAAATCTGGAGTTTCAAAGCGAATCGACTCTAAACAAAACGAACAAGCTAAATATCTTTATTACAACGAAATAATAACCACATTATCGGAATTTGATGGAAAAATACTATTTGCAGGACCTGGTTTTTCTAAAAATAATATTCAAAATTATATATCTGAAAAACATAAGGATTTAGCTTCAAAAATTGTTATTGAATCCACAAACCATACTGGAAGACTTGGGCTCTCTGAAATATTAAAATCAGGAATTATAGACCGGATATATGGTGAAGCTAGACTTAGTAAGGAATCTCAAATCATTGAAAAACTGCTTGAGGAAATTTCAAAAAAAAGGCTTGCTTCATACGGGTTAAACAGTGTTAAAAATTCTATTAATTATTCTGCAGTTGAAACTCTTTTAATAACTGATGAATTTTTAAGAAGGAATAGAAGTACTGTTGAAGAAATGGTAAATTCAGTTGAAAACAGTGGCGGGAAATTTGTTGTAATATCGACAGAGCACGATTCAGGAAGGCAATTAAAAGCACTCGGTGGAATTTCAGCACTACTGAGGTTTCCAGTAGAATAAATATATTTTATAGAATGTTGATAGTACTTAAAATTTTAAAATTCTTTTAAAATAAATTACATGGGTTTACCATGTAATAAATACACCTACATAATAAAGATGCAGTTTTTTGGGAAATTCTTAGGTGCCAACCTAATTACATTATGCAATATACTATGTTCGAATATTGCTAAGTTTTATATCATCATTATTCTTGCCTATACTACGATAAGCGTTATAAATATAAGTTTTTTAATATATAATTCTTTTTATTAATTAAGTTACAACAATTTGTGTTTATCAGTAGTTTCACCTTTTATTTTAAACTTTTGCCCACGTGAAAAAGATATAAACCCATAAAATAAAGATTATTGTATGGGCATTATTTAGTGTACTTGGGTGCTAGTATGAAAATAATAAACAAAAAACTAAGTAACAAATTACTGTTTTTTTCAGTAATTAGTGTTTTAATACCAATATTGATACTGAGTTTTGTTGCAAATGACACTATTGAAAACATTTTAGACAATAATGCTAGATCATGTGTAGAAACGAGTATGAATACATTAAATCAATTAATTAATGTTAGAACTGTAGAAATTGGAAGTATTTGTGAATATTCGACAACTACTCCTGGAATAATTAACGGAATACTAAATCGAGATGAAAAAGAACTACTTCTTAGAATTCAAAATTTTAAAGATACTACAAATACAGATTTTATTGGGATAGTTGATTCTAATGGACATATAATTACGTCAACAGCAGGAAAAGATGTTCAACTTGGAAATATTGTAACTAATATGAGAAGTCAAGGTGTTGAAACTTCTTTTGAAATAATTTCAGATAATGCTGCATCTAAAATGAATAAAAATTATAAAGTTGAAGGAGTAGCGGGTGCACTTTCATTAGTTATTGTAAAACCGGTTTATAGTGATGGGAAATATATTGGTTCAATTGTTGCAGTTGAAATCCTTAACAATAACTACAATATAGTAGACGACGTAAAAAGACTTACTGGTGATGATGCATCAATTACTTTTGAAGATAAACGGATAAGTACTACTATCATTCGAGATGGAAGAAGAACCGTTAGTTTGGCAGTTTCTAATGGTATTTGGAGCCAAGTTTATTCGAATCAACCTTATTTTGGGACTACTGATGTTTTAGGGGTTCAATATCTTACGGCATACTATCCAATTTATGATTCAAATAAAAAACCCGTTGGTATGATTGTTGTAGGTTCCCCTCAAACAAATGCAATTTTAGCAAAAAATGAAGCTAGAAACAGAATGATTTTAGTTGCATTAATTGGTACTATATTAGCTGTTTTAATATCTTTAATCACAAGTAAAAAAATAACAAAGCCAGTTGAAGAGTTAAAACATGCAACTGAAGAATTTGGTAAGGGAAATTATGAATATAAGTCAGATATTAAAACTGGCGATGAATTAGAAGTATTATCAAATTCTTTTAATTCAATGGCTGAAAATGTTAAAAATTTAATGAAAACAATGGATATGGATAAAGCAGAACTTGCAAAACTATTATCTGAAGTAACTACTGTAATGAACAACGTTTCAAAAGGAGACTTTACAGCAAGGGCAAATGAAAATTCTAAAAATAACGAGTTACAAGTAGCAATCAATAAAGCAGTTTCAAACGTTGCTGTTTTAATTAAGGATTTAAGAGAAGAAGTTACTTTATTAAATAAACAAGTTGTTAAATTAGAAGAACAGTCAAGTGGTGCAGAAGAAACTTCTAGTCAGGTTGCAGATGCTGCAAATCAAGTTGCAACCGCTGCAAGCGACCAATCTGCAAAAGTTCAAGATATTTCAGATATGATTGAAGAAGTATATGAAGGAACTAAAAATTCATACAAAAATGCAGAAGAAACCGTGAAAGCAACATCTGAAATTTCAGAAAACTCTGAAAACGGGGTTAAAAAGGTTGAAAATGCAATAAAAAGAATGCAGACAATTACAAACGTAATTGATGACCTTGGACGGTCAATTCAAATGCTTGGCGAAGATGGTAAAAAAATTAATGAAGTTACTGGACTAATTAAAGATATCGCTGAACAAACTGGCCTTTTAGCACTGAATGCTTCAATTGAAGCAGCAAGGGCAGGTGAAGCTGGAAAGGGTTTTGCAGTTGTTGCAAGTGAAATTAAGGCTTTAGCAGAAGAAATTAAAAAGTCAGTTGAAAATATTAATCAGACAATTAATGGAGTTCATAAACGAATCGATGAAACCGTTAAACTTGGAAATAAGGGTAAAGATGAAGTTGATAAAGGAGTAGTTGCAATTGATGATGTAAACAATGCACTTTTAAAAATTAATGAAAGTGTGAGTGGTGCAGTAATAAAGATAAATGGAATTAAAGATAATGCGAAATCTTCTGAAATAAATACTGAAAAAGTATTAAAAAGTGCTCAGGATATTGCAGCACTTTCAGAAGAATTTGCAGCAACTGCAGAAGAATTAACTGCATCAACTGAAGAATTATCTTCAATAATTGAGGAAATGAAACACGTATCCGAAGAAGTAGGTTCAGTTTCAAACAACATTTCTGAAAAATCAAGTCGATTTAACATTTAATATTCTTTTCTTTCCATTTTTTTGTCTGAAAGCGTTTTTACCAAATTTAAAGAAATTTCTCCTTCAACTGAAATATATCCATTAATTAAAGCCCTATCAAAGAAACCTTTGCCCCATTTATTCCTTATGAATACTGTTGAATACCCTTCAGGCGTTCCAACGTTTCCAACAGATATATCTGAAGAAATTCCTGTAAAATCCCTACAGACGTTACATCCATTTCTAACAAGTGTTTCAAGTTCTGAAAGCTTGAAATTGATAGTTTTTCCATTAATTAATGTTATAATGAGTTTTCCTTTGTCGATTTCCATCTTTCGTACATCAAAAGGATTTACATCATTTTCCTGTAATTTTTTCAAGATTTTATCATATTCAAACGTTTCAAAGCAGAAAAGGCCAATTTTTAACCGTATTGCATTTTTAAATGGCATTACAAGGTCATTACTTGTTAAATTCATCTGGTATATCGAATTTATAACACAGGGTGTTCCAACTATTGCAATTTTATTTAATTTTTTTACCATTACTGCATCTTTTAGCGCCTGAAGTATCGGCACGTTCCAATTATATCTACTCCCTGCATACTTTAAAACTTCTTCTTTTGACGTTGCCAAGTATGATTCGGGCTTCATTGTCCATTTATCTTCTTTCATGACAATTGCACCATCAATTAGTCCTTCGTCAAATGCATTCGCTAAAATTGCAGTTACAACGCCCCCACTTTGAATATTTTTAGCTTCTAAGTTAGATTTAGCCATAGCACTTTCTAAAATTCCCCCTAGTGGAGAATTGTTTGTTCTTAAAATTTTTCTTTCCTTTGTTCTAGGGCATACTTCATAACAAGCCCCGCATTTAACATCGTAAAGAGTAACTTTACAAAATTCTGCGGAATAAGGTGATTCGCCGTTTTCAACAGGTTTAATAACGCATGCACATTCATCACAATCAAACTGGACTGGACTATCCTGTTTAAAATAAATATTTTCAGTAGGGCATACTGAAACACATGCACCACATCCTGAACACGTGTTTTTATCCCAAACTTCTTCTTTTAAGTCTAAATATGATTTCATAGTTTCCACCTAAATTTTATTACTAATTATTTATCTTAAATCAGGTGTGTAGAGTTTTTGAAATGGCCTTTTTGAAATTGGAGCTATTTTGGTATATTTTGAATTAATAAGATTTTCTTTTACTTCATTTGAGTATCCAAACTCTAGACAAAATTCTTCAATATATGGCGTTATTTTTTCCAAATCCTGTTTTGTAAATTCTTTAATATCTGCTGCAATTCCAAGCTGTGATTTTTCAACCGTTCCACGAATGTATATACTTCCACCATGAATTCCCGTTGCAATCATCCTTCCAGGAATTTTTTCAGTATCGTTACTACAAATATTAAAATTTATTATAATTCCTCCCGCCATGTATTCTCCAAGAAAATCCTTTGAAGTTCCCCCAATTACCAATACTGGGAATTTAGATTGGTATTCTTTCATATGAATTCCACTTCTATAACCGACATCATTTTTAACATATAATTTCCCGCCCCGCATAGAATGGCCTGTAACGTCACCGCTACTTCCATGAATAACTACAAAGCCATCATCCATAGTATTTCCAGGAGCGTGGTCAGCATTTCCATTTACAATAATCTTCGGGCCATTCATAAACATTGCAAGGTCTCCGCTTGGACTTCCATTTACAATAATTTTCAGATTCTTTTTTGAAATTCCGTTTCCAATAAACCTCTGTCCAAGAACATTGTTAAGAATTAATATCTCCAAATCTGAATTATTATCTAATATTTCATGTATTTTCTCATTTAATTTCCGATAATCCATATCTTTGGCGTCAATTTTAATTTCTTTCATTTTTTCACCCAGAATGGTTAATTATACTCCTGCCTGTTCAATTCCAAGTGTTTTTAATTCTATTTCGCTTAATCCTACTCCCCTAAGCCTGTCCCTATTCCCCCTAAGGCTTTCAATAGTATTAATTCCTGCAGCCCCAAGAAGTTCCTTTATTTCATGAGTCCATGCATTTATTAAATTTGAAACTCTTCTTGCACCGTCGTCTACCTCTAAACGGTTTACAAGTTCTTGTTTTTGGGTTGCAATGCCCCATGCACACTGTCCGCTATAACATCTTCCACATACTGTGCATCCAAGTGCAACCATTGCAGCAGTTCCAATGTACACTGCATCTGCACCTAATGCTATTGCCTTAAATACATCTGCAGACGTCCTTATTCCGCCACTTGCAATAATACTCAAGTTATTTCGTTTTCCTTGTTCTTTTAAACGGTTATCTACTGCAGATATTGCAACTTCAATTGGAATTCCAACATTATCCCTAAATACCTTTGGAGCAGAACCTGTTCCGCCCTTAAATCCATCAATTACAACTGCATCTGCATCTGACGTTGCAATACCGTTTGCAATTGCAGCAATATTATGCACTGCAGAAACTTTAACAAATACTGGTATTTTCCACCTTGTAGCTTCTTTTAAACTCCGGATAAGTTGTGCAAGGTCTTCAATTGAATATATATCATGATGAGGTGCAGGAGAAATTGCATCTGACCCTTCGGGAATCATTCTAGTCATGGAAACTTCTGCTGAAACCTTTTCACCAGGTAAATGTCCACCAATTCCTGGTTTCCCACCTTGCCCAATTTTAATTTCAATTGCAGCCCCTTTATTTAAGTACTCACTGTTAACACCAAATCTGCCGCTTGCAACTTGGGTTATTACACTATCAGAATATGGATAAAGGTCCCTATGAAGTCCGCCTTCACCTGTACCCATGAATGTTTTACATTCTTTTACCGCTTTTGCCATTGCAATATGGGAATTTAGTGAAAGGGCACCATATGACATATGACCTATCATTATAGGTGTATCTAACTTCAAATTTGGAGCAATTTTTGTTTTTAATTTCGCTTTTTTTATTTTTTTTCCGTCAATTTCTTCTTCGATATATTCAAAATCTAACTTTTCAGGTTTTTTGCCAAGGTAAGTTCTAAGTTCCATTGGTTCCCTTAATGGGTCTATTGAAGGATTTGTAACCTGGCATGCGTCAAGAACTATTTTATCAAAGTAAATTGGGTATTCTTTTGCGTTACCCATTCCACTTAAGAGTATACAGCCGGTTTTTGCCTGAGTTAAAATATCTTGTTTTATTTCGGGAGTCCATACTGGATGATTCCTACCGCATGTTTCATTTAACGTTACAGAAATTGCATCTCTTGGACACATTGAGACACATCTTAAGCATGCACCACACCTATTTTGGTAGGTTACTATTTTATTTCCCTGTTTTCGATATACGCCCCATGAACATTCCTTAGTACACCGTTCACAAAGCATACATTTTTCAAAATCTACAATCGGGACGTATTTTGGCGGAACTGTTGAAGGTATCATTTTCTCACCCAATCATCTAAATCTAAATTTTTTTCTCTAATCTTGCAATGACCATTCTTCCTGCATCAGGCATCCACACCCGATCTAAATCAGGACATATTTTTCTAATTGCGGACTCTTCACTTGAAATAAATAATAAATCATCTTTTTCTGCGGCTATTAACGGCCTAAGTTTTATTCTATCAGTTAATCCAATCATTGTGTTTCCAATTTCAATTTCGCCGTTCATAAATGCCAGTCCCTCATTGGTTCCTACAACAATCCCAAAAGGGCCGTTCATTGTAGCTCCCCCATAAGTCATACGGATGGCCTCAAAAATTTCTTTTTCTTCATTTGGCATTTCGTCTATTTCATCCCAAAATCTTGGTGAAAGAGCGCTCATTGCATATTCTACTGGAATTTTATGTTTTCTAATCAGTAAGTCAAAAAGGTATGCAACTACCTCAGTATCTGTTAAAAGCTTACACTTGTAACCAAAGTTTTCAGCAAATCTTTTATTTGCACCATAACTTGTAATTTCCCCATTATGGACTACCGACCATGCAAGAAGGTTAAATGGATGTGCTCCGCCCCACCATCCCCTTGTGTTTGTAGGGTATCTTGCATGCGAAAGCCACTGGAATCCTTCATATTTGTCTATTTTAAAATATTCTGAAACTTCTAAGGGCCATGCAGCAGCTTTGAATACTCCTAAATTCTTTCCACTTGAAAAAACAAATGCGCCATCAATTTTATCGTTTACTTCCATCACGATATTTACCATGACGTCTTCTTCAAAAAGTTTGTATTTTTCGTCAAACCTGTAAAAAAATCTCCAAGAAACCTGTTCCTTTTTAATAATTCCGTCTTCAGTTGGAATTTCTTCATCTTTTACGATGTAACCATACTTTAACAGTAAATTTGCAACCTTTTCACGTATCTTATCGTAATCTTTTGTTGCATCTAAAAAAACGTGAACCGCATATTCATCTCGGTACTTAGGATAAATGCCATATCCAACGTATCCTGAGCCTTCACCATTCCCCCGTTCTTTTAAGCAATTCAGGGCTGTTGCAATTTTATCTCCTCGAATAAGTCGTCCGGTTCTGCTCATAAAACCTATAATTCCACACATAATATTCCTCCAACTTTAAGTTATCCAACTATGGGAAAAGTCATTTATATAGATTATTGAATCCAAATATTTAAACTTCGGGTTGGATATCGGTAAAATGTGTTATATTATGTTAATTTTAAAAACTAAATTCAAACTTAAAAGGCATTTAAATTCCTAAATTTGAAAATTTTTGAAAAAATATAAATATTATTTTTTAATGTCAACAATGCCCGTTCTAAACAGGTGGTGCACTGGAACTCCGTCGATTTCGTCAATACCACTTTTATCCATTACAACTACTACCATTTTTGGATTTGAAATACTTTTTAAATATTTTATAGCCTCTTTTACTGCATTTCCAGAGGTCATGACGTCATCCACAATTATAACATCTTTTCCGACAATACTTGAAAAATTCTGGCCTATAAATCCAGTTGTTTTTTCTTTTTCAGTATGGATATGTTTTTTTGGAACGAATATTGAAAAATTCTTATCCATTTCATCAGAAATAAGTGTTGCTAATGGAACTCCCCCTGATGAAATTCCAACGATGCCGTCAAATTCTACTTGGCCCAATATATCGCACATTATTTTTGCAATATGTTTTAATCTTTTTGATGATGCTCTAACACTATCCCACTCTAAAAAGATGTCTGCTTTTTCAGAATCTTCTTTTGGACTTTCAGTTGATTTTAATAGATCTTCACCATTTAATGTGAGATATAAAGCAGTTTTAACCGAAATATTTAATTCTTCTGCAATATCTCCACTTGGAAAACCCATGTCCCTCAATTTTAATGCCTTATATATGAGTTCTTTTTTCATAGTACCACCAAAAATTATTGAAATAACTAAGTATATGCATTTATAATATTTTAGCTATTGATATTTTAATACCCGATACTTACAAATCCATTTATATAGATATATTAATACTAAAAAGCTATGAATCTTAAAATATATTAAATTTATTTTATGAATAAATAGAAATTAAATTTAAAAATTATAAAGATTATTTAATTTAAAAAATTATGAATTATTAGAGCATTCCCATCCATTTGTGAATTTGTGGAGTACATATAACATCCACGTACCTACCGCATATTGCCATTATTTCAAAAATCTTTTTTTTCGATACTGTTTTTATGATGTCTCCCGTAGGCGTTACGGGCTGTATTGAAAGAGTAATATCTCCAATTTTGGATAAATCTCTTGCAATCTGTTCAAGAAGTTCAACTGAAGTTTCTTCAAATACAACAATTTTTGCGTAAACATTGCATTTTGCATAATAAAGCCTTTCTATTGTTTCTAGCTCTTTTCGGTATAATTCATGCCAAAATTCCATATCACAGTCTTTAAAGTGTTCTGGTAATTTTATATCAATTGAAGCATAGTCATAGCTACTTAATTTTTCTGGAAACATTCCATTACTCTCTAAAAATGTTTTATATCCTTTATCATGCAGTATTTTAGAATACTCTTTTATTTTTTGAGAATAAAGAAGCGGTTCTCCACCAGTAAAAGATACTGCAAATAAATCAGGAGTCCTTAAATTTTCAATTATTTGGATAAGTTCGTTATCTATGTCAAGATATTCAGTAAAAAGTCCTGATCCAGGTATTTCTTCAACTCGTGCCATTCCTTCAGGAGTATTTGGCTCATCGCAGTAAATACAGTCAAGAGGGCACTGTTTAAACCTTACAAAAATAAATCTTTTACCAATAAACTTTCCTTCACCCATTATTGACGAGAATACTTCCCTAATCATAAAATCACCAGTTTAGCCAATTTAAATTTAAAATGCATTTAATGTTTAGTTCCTAAAAAATGAACAGTATACTCTCAGATACTTATTTATACTACTAAAAGAAGTGTACTATTGCATCAAATATAGATGTATATAATACTAGGTGAATAAATATGGCTTTCGGTAAACCCCAAATGAAAAAAGTTCCTGTAGAAACAGGAAAAGAATACGAAATTTTAATTGAGGACATGGGTAAAGGTGGAGACGGTATCGCTAGAATAGACGGTTTCGTTGTATTCGTACCTAATGCAGAAAAAGGAACAAAAGTAAAAGTAAAAGTTACCGCTGTAAAAGAAAAATTCGCTTTTGCAGAAAAAATTTAAGTGATGAATCGTCTTCTCTGATACCTGGGGCTTTATCGAAATCCTCAGCAGTTAAGCAGTGATTTAGATGATAGAATCACTAATCCACTTCTTTTACTTTTTTGTTAGCATTATTATCTACGGGGTAAACTTAGTTCATTCTTTAAGAATAAAGTTCCTTGAAAAAATTATCAATAGCGTAATTTTTGTTTTTAATTTAGTAGTTATTCTTTTTTCAATATATTTTACAGCAAATTATGATTTTTTAGTTGGTTTTTTAATATTTATTGTGTCAGGAATAGCTTTTTTACTATTTTGGGATAGAATTTTTTTCGATAAATTTAAAAAATTATTTAAGATGGATGTTTCTTTTGATAACCAGATTCATAGAACTTTATTATCCCTTTCAGTTTACTTATTGTTAAATCCGGTTATTTTATGGAGTTTTTCAGCAAATTTAATGATAATAACTACTATAGTCCCTGATTTTTTAGAGCTTTTAGCATTCCAATTCGTAATTTTTATATTTTCTTTTGTTGGAATTGGGTATGGAACTCGTAGAAATTTTATCCAAACTATTAATAGACTAAATATAAAAATTCCATCGATAAAATACGTAATAATTGGGTTGATTTCAATAGTATTCCTAGATAAATTAATTTGGAATTTTTTTGATGTTTTAGGTATGATTATTCAATATATAAACCCATATTTTGGCGAACAAATTTCAAAACAAGTATTTTTTGAATCAACAAATGTAGAAACTGCCGTTAAAAGCGTGAAAATTGTCAGTAATACATTATTAAAAATAGCTTTTTTATCAATTGTCGTGGGAATAAGCGAAGAATTATTATTTAGAGGAGCAATTCAACCAAGATTTGGAAATGTATATACAAGTATTCTTTTTTCGGTACTCCATGCCCATTATTTTTCCATTATTGTATTTTTAGGGATTTTTTTGATAAGTTATGTTCTTGGAAAAATTAAAGAAAAATCGAGTACTTCAACTCCCATTTTAATCCATATACTATACGATTTTTTTTCACTACTATTTTAAATTTTTACCCCTTAAAAGGCCATAAAACCAAGGCTCTTCATAACTAGGGTAATTTTTTACATATGGACAATCTTTTGGTAACGCGGAAGTAAGTATCGCTTCAAGCATGGATAAACATTCTTTTTCTTTATTGAACCGGTTTTTATATATTTTACAGCGTTTTGTTTCCACATCAAGATGATTACAGTAGACTATTTCAGGGTCTATTTTTTCATCTGTAGTGTAAACGTGAATCATACAGCATCTGCCGCACTGTATGCATAAATCTTCAGAAAACATTTCTGAGCTTAACTTGATTATTTTTTCCTTATCGTACTTTATCGTAACTTTTGTATTAAAAATACTACCACTCTGATTTTTAGCCATATTTCTTTTAAATTATTAACAGGATAAAAAAATGGGCTTTTTTGCCCTAATTTTAAAAAAATTAATTATTTATTCCTAAGACTTTCAAAAATTGCAGCTTGAAGTCCGTGGAATTTAACCATTCCTACGATTTCTCTCTGATCCATGTCCTTATTCTCGAATGAAACCATGTTTTCTTGATAAAGTGCACATTCGCTTTCCCTTCCAACAATTCTTAAAGAACCTTTGTAAAGTTTTGCCCGAACTATTCCATTCATTCTTTCTTGCGTTTTGTCTACAAATGCATCTAAATCATGTCTTAAAGGTTCGTGCCATAGTCCTTTGTAAATTAAGTCTGCATACTTTGAATCCACCATTTCTTTAAATACTAATTCTTCTCTTGATAAAACGAGTTGCTCAAGTGCCTTATGTGCAGTTATTAATAAAATTGCACCGGGGCATTCATAATTTTCTCTTGATTTAAGGCCTAAAACCCTATCTTCTATAATATCTACCCTACCAACGCCGTTTCTCCCAGCAAGTTTATTTGCTTCTTTTATTACATTAATAGCATCAAATTTTTGCCCGTTTATTGCAACTGGAACCCCTGCCTTAAATTCAATTTCTACGTACTCTTCTTCATCTTTTGCTATTTTCGGGTCAACAGTCCATGCAAAACACTCTTTTGGAGTTTCAATCATTGGGTTTTCTAAAATTCCGCCTTCAATACTTCTACCCCATAAGTTTTCATCGATACTAAATGGTTTTTCTAAATCAACTGGAATTGGAATTCCTTTTTCTTTTGCATATTGGATTTCTTCTGTTCTTGTAAGGTTTAAATCCCTTATTGGGGCAATTATTTCAATTTCAGGTGCTTTTGCCCTCATTACGGACTCAAATCTAAATTGGTCATTTCCTTTTCCAGTACAGCCGTGTGAAATTGCATCCGCCCCAATTTCTTTTGCAAGTTCTGCAATTTTTATAGCAATCAGCGGTCTTGCAAGAGCCGTTGATAAGGGGTAACCTTCATAAAGCGCATTTGCCTTTATTGCCCTAAAAATATAGTCAACTGCAAATTCTTCCTTTGCATCAATAGTATAATGCTTTAAAACACCAAGTTTCTTTGCCTTTTCTTCAGGTTCTTTTAAGTCGTCCTCAGGCTGCCCTACATCGACTGCAACAGAAACTACTTTATAATTATACTTATCTTCAAGTAATTTTAAGCAGCAGCTTGTATCAAGCCCTCCAGAGTATGCTAAAACTGCAATTTTTTCCTGCATATTACCACCTGTGTTTAAATCCTTTTATCAAAAATAATTTTACCAATATATCAGTTAAATGGTTATAAACTTTTTGTAAGTTTACATTAAAAATTAGTTTTAAGAAAATATAGTTTTAAGAAAATTTAAGAACGATTAAGTTTAGCATTTAATTCATTTTTAAGGAGTATTGAAACAGAAAAACTCGGCGTTGCTAAGGACACATCTTTTCCGTATCTTTCTTTTATTGAAATAATATTAAATTCGTTTGATTTAGTTAGTTCACTTAATGCATCTTTTAATATTTCTTCACCAAGTCCAGTTATTACAATGTTTTTTAGCCCGTATTTTTCAGAAACCTTTTTTACATTCTCTAAAATTAAATCTATTAAAATTTTATAGTATTCTATTGCAATATTTATCGATTCATCTGCGGATATTTGATTTAAATCAGAACATAGTACTTTAGAAATCCTAATTAAGCTGTTTCTCTTATCAGCGGGTTTTCCATCAGGAGTATCGCAACTGTAATCCATTTCAGTTATTTTATCCAATACTAAGGAAATATCACCGGTTATTGCAAAATATTCTGAAGATACATTTGTTATTGTATCTTTAAACATGATTTTATTTGAAAGAAATGAAAGCGGAGTTCTTAATGATCCTACATATAACAATTCATTATTCATGAGTCTTTCAAGGTCTGTTTTATTTGAAGCGGCTTTTCCATCAACTATTGGGATAATATCTGTTGTTGTTGAACCCATATCTACCAAAATACAATTTTTATCAATATTTTGCGATACAAATTCTGCAGTAGCACACCAGTTTGATGCGGAAACAGTCATGTAGTTTTCTTTTGCATCTTTTGTTAAAACAAAATTACAATCACTATCAAATACTAACACGTTATCTCCAAAAGCGTTTTCTACTGCATTTAATATATTTTCTACACCTTCTTGTTTGGTTTCATAAGAGTCAGCAAGTTCTGCAGTTGTTACTAATGCTACAATTGATACATTGTTTGAATATTTTTTCAAAACTTTAGAAAGCTTTTCACTATTCTTCCACATTGGAAAATAAATATGGTGGATTTTAAATTCCCCATTTTCATATAATTCAGTAATTTTGGTGTTAGCTCCCCCAATATCAATTCCTAAAATCATTTTTACACCCTGTTTTAATGAAATTTCGTTTAAATTATTAGAAGATAAATTTAATTAATAATTCATATAATATTATTTAAATCTGATTTGATTAACCATATAATAAGTGAAAAATATGGACGATAATTCTAAAAATTGCATCTTTAATGAAGTATCTACGCTATATCATGAATACTACGACTATGCAATTAAAAAAAGAAAGTGGCTTGAAGTTCCAAAAGACCTTGAACATAGGGAAATTGGTTACGGGATGTTAAAAAAAGTGGATAATAGAAATATTTCATTTACAAATGAAATCGATTACCTATCTTGGGTATTAAAAGAAGCACCTTTTCACCTTTATAAATCACTTTCATATATGGAACATCCGAGTTTAATTGGTGGAGCCACTAAAAAAGGCATTTTTAAAAGAGAAATTGCTTTTGATATTGATACACATAAAACCAAGTACTGTAGTCACGACGATAGCTGGATATGTGAAGAGTGCCTAAATGAGGCAAAAAATCAGGTTTTAATATTAAGTGAGGACTTTTTATTTCCAGATTTTGGCCTAACTAAAAACGATTTAAAAATAGTATTTACGGGAAATAGGGGATACCATGTTTATTTAGAACCTGAAGACGAAAGTATAAAAAATAGAATTGAATCTTGGGGAAAAGACGAAAGAAGGTATTTTATCGAATATATTTTAGGAAAAAATATGAATTTGAGAATAATGGGGAATCGTTGGAAAATAAGGTTACTTAAAGAATTTGAAAAAAATAAAATAGGCATTAAAAAATTTGAAAAAACAGCGGACTGGAAAACCGAAATCGATACTCGAAAAGACGATATAAGAAAAAAAATTTACGAAATAATACATAATATGAAAAGTCGTCTAGAACTGGATGAAAAAGTTATGGATGATGATATACGGCTTCTTAGAACCATTGGTTCACTTCACGGATATACTGGACTTATGGTCAAGGAAATTGCATATGATTCACTAAAAAACGGACAGTTTGACCCTTTAAATCATGCCGTTTTTTCAAAATTCCATAAAAAAAGATACTCTGTAAAAATAAATCAGGAAGTGTTCCAATTAACCTTAAAAGGGGAAATATTCGATCATGAAAGTAAAGAAATTCCTGCAAGCTATCTTTTATTCTTGTTTGGGCATGGTATTGATTTTGAAATTCTTTAAAAATCTTTTTTATTTTTTTATAGCTTACTTAAGGATTTGAGTATAAAATAGATTTAAATTAATATATTTAGATTAATAAATTAATTTATCCAAAATTAAAAAGTAGCCCAGCGCGGATTCGAACCGCGGTCCCAGGTTCCAAAGACCTAGATGATTGGCCACTACACTACTGGGCTTCAGTGACTTGCATTAATTAGATTGAAATTATATTATATAAAGTTTTCGGTAAATGCGGTTTTAGTATTGGTAATCACCGAAAACTTTATATACTGTTTATTATGTATTTCATTTGGAAGTTGTTTATATTTTTGTGCCTCAGTGGCTCAGCCTGGTAGAGCGCCTGCTTGGTAAGCAGGAGGCCGCGGGTTCAAACCCCGCCTGAGGCTCGTTTTTAATTTTACAAATATATATTTAAAAATTTAGATATATAAAATATATATGTAGTTATTATTCAAATTTTATAAAATTTATAAAATTTATAAAATCAGTATTAAACCCATACTTAGCTAAAAAGTCCTTATCTTCCTGATTTAAATCATATTTTTTAGTTGGGGGAATTGAAGAGCCTGTTTTAGCATAAATTTTTCCACCTTTCTTTTTTGCACCTAAAAACTTTCCAGCATTTCCATTTATAATTATATTTCCAAAAACCATATCCGAAGCAGTAAAATCTGCCGTATCTCCATTTATAATTACGGTACCGCCTTTTAAAACCGAACCAGTGTTTTTTCCAGCATTTCCATTTACTATGATTGTTCCGTTTTTCATTAAAATTCCAGTACTCAGTTCAACATTTCCATTTACAGTAATTTCGGCGTTTTTTTCAAGTCTTGCACCAATGGTATCCCTTAATAATTTATCATTTAGTGTTAAACTATTTTTATTCTTTAAATTTGGACTTAAAACTTTTTCAAGAGGTTTCTGTTCAAGTATTTCAGTAATAGACATGTATTTTTTATAGCCTTCAATATCGCTTTGAACCTCTATAATATTTCCAATGGGTTCTTTAACTTTAAAACCATCTTTTACATAGACTTTTCCAGAAACCATGCTTATTCCAAATCTAGTATCTATATTCCCATCAACTATTACAAAACCAGTTGGAATTTTTCCGCCATTTCCGCCAAAATAAGATAAATCAGCACCCATTGAACTACAAAATCTGTGTCCAACGTTTCCTTTAATATAAACTACATTTTCAGGATTTTTGACATGTTCCACAATATCTTTAAAAGAGGTTTCTAAAGTTACTTTTGAATTCACGTCAAAATTGCTCTGCCATATAAAATTATATGTAAAATCAAGTATACAATCTTTAGAATTTTTTAAATCTATTTCAAGTACATTTTTATTCTTTAAAAACTCGAAGATCGTTTTTTTAGTTTTCCGTTTAAAAAATCCAAAAACCATTAAACCACCCAAATAACATATAATTATAGGTTTAGTGGTTTTATGTATTAAAATAGCACCGAGTATTAAACACATATCAAAATTAAATATGGTTAAAATTTAAACAGACGGTTATTAAAATCGACTATTTTCCCATTAGTTATTTCTATGCCCTCACTTTTCAAAATTTCAATCTTTTTTTCAGTTCCAAGAATATACTCTCCAACAGAACCATTAGAATTTACTACCCTATGACATGGTACGTTCAAAAGATTTTGATTTCGTTTCATTGCATTTCCAACAGCGCGGTATGCATTTGTATTTAATGCTCTCGCAATTATTTTATATGTTGTAACGCTTCCTTTTGGAACATTTTTTAAAAGTTCATAACATTTATCATTAAATGTAGGCGAAGTATATTCCATTATCACACCTAAAAAAGAAATTAATAAATATATTAATTAATTGCTTCATTTCCTTTTATCCCTGTTCGTATACGCACTGCATCATCTATAGGAATTATAAAAATTTTTCCATCCCCGGGTTTTCCAGTTTTGGCATTTTCAAGTATTATATCTATTGCTTCTTCGACTTTTTCATCTAAAACAACCATTTCTATTTTAACTTTCGGTATTAAATCTACAGTATATTCATTTCCACGGTATCTTTCAACGATTCCACCTTGAATGCCCCTTCCCTTAACTTCAGTTAATGTTAAACTTACGAATCCCCCTTCTTGTAGGGCATTTTTAACTGCAAGTAGTCTTTCGGGCCTAAATATGGCTTCGATTTTTTTCACGGTTGCACCACCAAAAAAGTCCTAATTAATAAATTCAATCTTATTTTAAGAGTTATTTCTTAAAAAATTTTGCTATTTTAAAATATAGTATTAATGGTTTTTAAAATTAGAAAAAATATTTAGTTATTCATCATGGTAAGCTGGAAGTTTGTGTTCTGAAATGTCAAGCCCTACTTTTTCTTCTTCTTCAGTTACTCTTATGCCGTTAGTGAATATTCCTGCAACTTTACCAAGTAAAAATCCTAAGGTGGTACCATAAAATATTGTAACTGCTGCTGCAATTAACTGGTTTACTAAACTTACATCCCCAGTTCCTCCAAGAACGCTCATTCCAAATACCCCTGTAAGAATTCCTCCAAGAATTCCTGCAGTTCCATGAACTGGAACTACGCCACAAACGTCGTCAAGCCCTACTTTTTCAATTAGTTTGTACACGATCGGAACTTGAATGCCTGCAAGAAGTCCAATTATAAGTGCTCCAATAGGGCTTACTACATCAGTTCCAGAACAGATTGCAACTAATCCTGCAACAAGACCGTTTGCTGTGAAAAGCACATCGTCTTTTGAAGCTAAAAGTGCACCTATTCCCCCGCCTGCCATTGCAAGCGTTGTTGTTGCACAGACTAGCCCTGAAATTTCTGAAATTCCAAAAGAACTCCCAACGTTAAATCCATACCAGCCGATTGCAAGAACAAATGCACCAAATACTGACATTGGAATATTATGGCCAGGAATTGAAACTGGTTTATTATTTATAAATTTTCCAACTCTTGGGCCAAGTGCTGCAATTACTCCTAGTGCCAAAAATCCCCCTAAGCCGTGAACTATAAAACTTCCTGCATAGTCGTTAAATGGAAGTATTCCTGATCCCCAAGGGCCCAGGTACACGTAAATGGGGTATATGAATGCCGTTATTATTATTGACATTATTATGTACGATTTAAATTTAATTCTTTCTGCAACACCACCTGAAACGATTGTAGCCGCAGTTGCTGCAAATACCAGTCCAAAAAACCATGTTGCCAAATCTATCCCGTTGTTTGCAAAGTTAGTTGTTACGATTTGACCCCACCAACTTACAAAGTCTCCAGGAATAAGTGATACTGCAAGTACTGACCCGATAAATAACCATGAAATTGCCCCGATAATCCAGTCAGTCATGTTTTTCATCATTACGTTGTTCACGTTCTTTTTTCTAACTTGTCCCCCTTCTAAAAGTGCAAATCCAAGTTGCATTGCAAATACGAGTGTTCCCATTAATACAAGAAACATTACGTCTCCAGAATTTGCAAGAGTACTAAGGCCCGTTATAATGTTTGTAGGTTCGACAAATAACTCAGCAGTTCCCATAAATTCACCTCAAAGTATATTATATTTAATTATATAGCATTTTTACCGCGTTCTCCAGTCCTTATACGTATTGCGTCATCTACAGGCAGTATAAAGATTTTTCCATCCCCTAATTTTCCAGTACTCGCATTTTCAGAAATTATTGTAATAATTTCTTCTACGTCCTTATCATCAACTATTGTCTCGATTTTTACCTTGGGTAAAAGGTCTACAACATACTCTGTTCCACGATAACGTTCGATTATTCCACCTTGAACGCCCCTACCTTTAACATCAGATATTGTAAGGCTTAAAAACCCATTTTCAGATAAAATTCCTTTTACTATGTCAAGTCTTTCGATTCTTATTATTGCTTCAATTTTTTTCACTGAAACACCCCTAATTTGATTATATTATAAAACTAACATGGAAGGCATTGTTAGGTATTGGTATCTTAGAAGGAAACAGAATTCCTTTTCCGATACTAACCCATAGATTGATATTATATATAAATGTAACTAAAATCAAAACATTTAAATAATCTTTTATTTAAATTAATAGATAAATTGGCAATTATTTTAAAAATTGAATTTTTTGTAAGCCGCCTAAAATATTAAATTAAAAAATATTAAAAAAAGTAATTTAATCCTTTAAAATCATTGTTCCAATGCCTTCTTCAGTAAATATTTCTAAAAGAACTGCATGAGGTATTTTTCCATTTACTATATGGACACTTTGAACCCCTTTATTTAAAGCGTTTATGCAAGCCTCGATTTTTGGAATCATACCTCCAGTAATTATCCCTTTTTCTATCATTTTTTCTATTTGTGAAATCGTAAGTTTCCGGTGAAGTGTTTTAGGGTCGTTTATGTCATCCATTATGCCGTCAACGTCTGTAACCATTATCAATTTTTCTGCATTCATTGCTCCTGCAATATCTCCTGCCGCAATATCCGCATTTAAATTAAGGTCTTTATTTTGTTCGTCAACACCTATTGGAGAAATTACTGGAATATATTTTTTTTCAACAAGAATATCAACTAATTTAGTATCTACCCGTTCAACTTCCCCCACCATTCCAAGGTCTACCTCTATTTTTTCATTATCCCTTATTAAATACTGAATCTTTTTTCTTGCCTTTATAAGTTGACCCGATTTTCCAGAGAGTCCAACAGATTTTCCACCGTATTGTTCAAGTTTAGATACAATATCCCCATTTATTTTACCGATAAGAACCATTTTTACTATTTCAAGTGTTTCTTCATCAGTTACCCTTAATCCATGGATAAATTCCGGAACTTTCCCCATTTTTTCCATTGCACGGTTTATTTCTGGGCCTCCGCCGTGAACAATTATCGGATTAATCCCAACATATT
This sequence comes from Methanococcus vannielii SB, assembly GCF_000017165.1. Classification (NCBI taxonomy): domain Archaea; kingdom Methanobacteriati; phylum Methanobacteriota; class Methanococci; order Methanococcales; family Methanococcaceae; genus Methanococcus; species Methanococcus vannielii. Next base: position 1,092,541 of record NC_009634.1, on the reverse strand, counting down.
TTAAAAGAACCATGTCTTTTGCGATCCAATTTTTTGCCTGTTCATTAACCATTGCGTGGCCGCCATACTTAATTACAAACTTCTGGTCGTGGAATTTGCAAATATAAGGCAACGCTTCAATTAAGATTTCAGCTTTTTTATATTCGTCCATGTTTACTTGCCACCAAAATATTTAAATATTGATTTTTCATATTCTATATGATTTAATATTTATACATTTTTTAATCCATGCGGAGGTGCAGAATATGGAAGAAGAAAGAATATATACAATCCCATTGAGAGATGTAACAAACAAATCACCTACAACAAAGAGAGCGCCAAGGGCTATTAGGGCTATTAGAGCGTTTTTAATGAAACATATGAAATCAGATGTTGTTAAATTAGACAACTCAATAAACGAAAAAGTTTGGGAAAGAAGCTTAAATAAAATCCCTGCAAAAGTCAGAGTTAAAGCTGTCAAAGAAGGAGATGTTGTTAAAGCTACATTGATAGAATAATGCAACTTATTCTTTCCTAAAAAACATTGTGGTACTATGATAATCAAAACATACTTTTCTGGAGTATCTACTATAGGAGTACTTTCACTTGCAACTGAAGACTATGGACTTTTTCCTCTTTCAGTTGAAAAAAACACTTTGGAAAAAATGAAGGAAGTACTCAATATTCCAGTAACCCAGTTAAACATATCTAACAGTTCATTAATCGGTTCTTTATGTGTTGGAAACTCCAACGGACTATTAGTACCTAACATTGTAACGAGTAAGGAAATTGCATTAATTAAAGACTTTTTAAAAGAAAATAGTCTTGATGTTAATTTAGAAAAACTTAAAGCTAAAAACACGGCATTTGGTAATTTAATATTAACAAATAATAAAGGATGCATAATTTCAGAAGAGTTACAGAACTTTAGAAAAGTCATTGAAGATGTACTTGGAGTAGAATCTGGAGTCGGAAACTATGCTAGTCTTCCAACGGTTGGTTCTAACGGAGTTGCTACTGATAAAGGATGCCTCGTTCACCCGTTAACTGATGAATTAGAATTAGAGTGGATAACAGACGTTTTAAAAGTGGACTATGTTGGAAGAGGTACTGCAAACCGGGGCGTAACTTCAGTTGGCTCATGTATTCTTGCAAACACTAAGGGTGCAGTTATCGGTGGCGACACTTCAGGCCCTGAACTCTTAAAAATTGAAGAAGCTCTCGATTTAATCGATTAATAAATTCATCTGGTGATATTATGGCAAAAATCATAAGAATAAAAGGAAAAATTGTTGGAAAAGACGAACCTATGGTATTCTCAAAAGAATACAACGTATTAAAAGAAAGTGATGCTTTAGAAATTATGTACTCAGACATGGGTAGCAAACACTCTGTAAAAAGAGCAAACATTCAAGTTTTGGAAATTTCAGAAATTTCACAAGAGGAAGTTTTAGACCCTATTGTAAGAAAGACTCTTGAAATGTATTAATTACTTTTTTATATTTTTTTATTATTTTTTTAGTTATTCTCTCGTTTGTTTAATATTATTTTATATAATTTAAAGTAGATATCGTATCCCGTATTTTATAATAATATACTGTTAAATATGGTGATTTTATGTCTGAAGAAAGAATACTTTTTACTGCAAAAAAAGGAAAATGGTACGTTTCTAAAAAACTGAAAATTGATGAAAATACCCGTAATGTAGAAATCGCAAGAATATTAGCAGGAATTAATGAAACAATATCTTTGAAAATAAAGGAATTTTTGCCATTTGATATGCAAAAATTAGAAGAAATTGCTGATGAAATATACGTTGCTAAAAAAGGAAAAGTCAAAGAAGAAGAAGTTTCCGAAGCCCTCGTAAAATTGAAATCGCCAGCAACTACTAAAAAAATGAACGCAATAACCGAGTCAAAAGAAGGAAAAGAAATTTTAAAAAGGATTTTAACCGAAATCGTGCTTGAAAGACTCGGCTTTAAGTTACATGTTGAAGCTAAAATGATTGAAAAATTCATTGAAAAATCACAATAGCTTAAAAATTCCAAAAATACTTTTTTAAATTGGTTTAAAATCTTAAAAAAAGAAGAATTAAAAAAAGAATTATTTAAATTCCTTAATAATTTTTCCGATTAATTTAATGCTTGTATCTTTATTTGGCCCAATTGGGGAACCTGCAACAATTTGTGTTACACCCATTTTTTCAAGAGCTTTTACTTTTTCAACTACTTCTTCTGGTGTACCGTATAATGCAAATGCTTCTAACATTGTGTTGTCTACATTTCCAAATGCTGCACCGAAGTTTCCGGATTTTAATGCTTCACTTATTGCTTTAACTTTTGAAGCGTCGATTCCGTGTCTTTCTAAGATCATAGGAGGTGAACCGGCAGCGATGAATGCCACTACTGGGATAGCTGCTTGTTTAGCTTTGTCTGCGTTTTTGTCTACGGACATGCATGCATATGCTGCAACGTCAATTTCAGACATGCTTCTTCCTTTTGATTCTGCTCCTTTTTTAATTAAAGGAACTGCTGCTTCGAAGTCTTTTGGGTTTGAAGCGTTAATTAACACACCGTCAGCGATTTCTCCAGCGGTTTCTAACATTTTAGGTCCTTGTGCACCCATGTAGATTGGAACTTTTGTTGTAGGTTTAACTGCAAGTTGTGCACCTTCGGATAACCTTTTTCCCGCCATTAAAGCGTTCATGTCTTCAATTGATTTTATGATTGTTCCAACTGGCTTTGTCCATTCAATACCTAATGCATCAAATGTTGCCTTGTCGCCAGGGCCGATACCTAATACGGATCTACCGCCAGAAAGTTCATCTAATGTAGCCATTGCTGATGCCGTAACTGCTGGGCTTCTTACGTATGGGTTTGTAACACCAGGCCCTAACTTAATTTTGTTAGTTACCGCAGCAAGTGCACCTAAAGTCATGTAAACATTTCTGTTGTTGTAGTGGTCTGTAATCCAACAGTATTCAAAGCCGTTGTCTTCAGCCATTTTAACGTAGTATGCGAGCTTTGTTATTGGCTCGTTTGGGACGAATTCAATACCAAATTTCATTCTGCCACCTTCCTATTTCTAGAGTTTTAATATAACAAGTATAATTACTAATCAGCAATATAATGTACTTTCTATTTATCAAGAATAGAAAGTTATATATAGTAAATAAAGTTTTGAAATGCTCTTCGACCTATTAAACAAATTATGGTAGGTATTAATTAAATTACTATACATGCCCAAATTTATATATAAAAAGGTATGAATTAATGAAACATTAATAAATTCGGTGATCTAATGGACTTAATTTCCTTTAAAGAAAAGGATATTTCAAAAAAAGAGTGCCTAGAATTATTTTTAGATACTGAAAACTTTTTTGATATTTTAAAAGTTGCAGATGATATTAGAAAGGAATCTGTTGGGGATACGGTTACTTATGTGGTTAATACAAATATAGAGACTACAAATGTCTGTATAATGGGTTGTAAATTCTGTGCTTTTGGAAAATCAAAAAATAGCTTGGAAGCATTTAAATTAAATTCAGAAGAAATTGCAAAAAAAGCCCTTTTAGCAAAAAAAGCAGGATTTACGGAAGTTACAATTCATGGCGGAATTCATCCTGATGTAGATACTCATTTTCAAGTTGAAACACTAAAAAAAGTAAATGAAGTAACGAACCCGTTTGGTGGAATTTACGTCCATGCATATTCACCACAGGAAATATTAAATGGTGCCGAAGTTGCTGGATTAAATGTAAAAGAAGCGTTAGAAATGCTTTATGACGCAGGTTTAAGAACCATTCCTGGAACCGCTGCTGAAATTCTTAATGACAGCGTTAGAAATGAGATATGTCCTTTAAAAATGCCCGTAAATAAATGGATTGAAATAATTAAGGAAGCCCATAAAATAGGATTTAAAACGACATCAACTATAATGTACGGGCATATTGAACAATACAGTCACGTTGTTGAGCATTTTTCCATTTTAAAGGAAATTCAAAAAGAAACTTCTGTATTTACAGAATTTATTCCGCTTTCATACTTATATGAAAATACGCCACTTTATAATTTGGGCAGGGTTAAAGACGGTGCAAACGGGCTTTACGAATTAAAACTTTATGCAATTTCTAGAATATTTTTTAAAGATACGATTAAAAACATTCAAGTTCCAAGAGTAAAACTTGGAACCAAATTAAGCCAAATTATTCTAAAATGTGGTGCAAACGACCTTGGTGGAACATTGATGGAAGATAAAGTTTCAAAAGCTGCCGGAAGTACCTATGAAGATGCAAGTACTGAATTAATGGAAAATGCAATTAAGAATATAGGCAGAATTCCGAAAAAAAGAACTACACTTTATGAAATAATTAAATAATGGTATTATTATTAATATAATAATTATATAATGATATAATAACTAATAGAATAATAATTAAAATAAATATTTTTTTTAAATCCTAACACTCGGCAGGTGAGCTAATGGACTTAATTTCCTTTAAAGAAAAGGATATTTCAAAAAAAGAGTGCCTAGAATTATTTTTAGATACTGAAAACTTTTTTGATATTTTAAAAGTTGCAGATGATATTAGAAAGGAATCTGTTGGGGATACGGTTACTTACGTCTTAAATGCAAATATAAACTTTACAAACGTTTGCAGTGGAACGTGTAAATTTTGTGCATTTAAAACTGAAAAAGAAGACCCTAACTCATTTTTTTTAAATCCTGATAAGGTTGCAGAAAAAGCACTTTTAGCAAGAAAAACGGGGGCTACTGAAGTATGTATTCAAGGTGGGCTCTTACCAGAAATTGACACATATTTTCAGGCGGAAATTTTACAAAAAGTTAAAAAAATTACTGAAAAATATGGCGGAATTGATATACATGCCTTTTCACCAATGGAAGTTAAATCAGCTGCTGAAAATTGTGGATTAAATGTAAAAGAAGCTTTAAAAATTTTAAAAGATAGCGGGCTTAAAACAATGCCTGGAACCGCTGCAGAAATATTAAATGATGAAATAAGAAACGAAATATGCCCTACAAAACTAACCACATCAGAATGGATAGATGTTGTAAAGACGGCCCATAAAAACGGCATTAAAACAACTTGTACAATGATGTATGGCCATATTGAAGAAAACGTGCATTTAGTAGAACATTTATCAATTTTAAAGGAAATTCAAAAAGAAACTTCTGGATTTACAGAATTCGTTCCTTTAACATTTTTGCATGAAAATGCGCCTCTTCACCATATTGGAAAGGTTAAAAGCGGGGCTTCTGGAATTTTGGATTTAAAAGTTTATGCGATTTCTAGAATATTTTTTAAAAATTACTTAAAAAACATACAGACATCATGGGTAAAATTGGGAATTAAATTAAGCCAAATTTCACTAAATTGCGGTGCTAATGATGTTGGTGGGACACTAATGGAAGAAAGTATTTCAAAGGCTGCCGGAGGGAGCTTTGGAACGTGTATGAGTGAAGAAAAATTGAAAAATATGATTTTAAACGTAAATAAAATCCCAAAAAAGAGAAATACACTTTATGAATTAATTAATTAATTAATTAATTAATTAATTAATATAAAATTTCTATTTTAATGTATTGACCTAAACTTACTTATTCTGTAAAATACATACCTCTTTTAAATGCTTGTTAAAATAAAAATTAAGTCTTAAAATATTAAAAATTATATAAATATATAAAAATTATCGTTCGTGAAAATATGGAAATTAAAAGAAGATATATGTTGAAAAAAAAAGAATTAAAGGAAATTAAAGAAGACCTTGGAAAAATATTTGATGTTGAAAAAATAATTCCAAAAGATGCACCTGTAGAAAAAGCAGTTTTAGACCTTGGAGAAATTATTCTTGTTGACGGAACCCCCCTTGCAATGATAAATAATGGTAAAATGTTTCCAACATTAAAATTTTTATTAAACACATCTATTGAAAATAATCGAGTAACTGTTGACATGGGTGCTGTAAAATTCCTTGCAAACGGTGCAGATGTAATGGCTCCAGGAATTGTTGATGCAGATGAAAATATTCAGACAGGAGATATTGTATTTGTTGTTGATGTAATGCATAAAAAACCGCTATCCGTTGGAGAAGCACTAATGGATGGAAAAGTAATGGTTGAAGAAAAAAAGGGAAAAGCAATTAAGACCTTGCATTTTGTCGGCGATGAAATCTGGAAAATGTAATATCTTAAAAATGTAAAATAAAGTAGTTAGTTATAAAAAAATCTTAAATTGATAAAATGATAGAAATTATTGAGATTAAAGATGTTAAAATAAAAACTCATCCAAAAGTGTACGTTCCTGCAGAAGATAGTGAACTTTTAATTGAAAACTTGGTAGATGTAAAAAATAAAACAGTTCTTGATGTTGGAACTGGAAGTGGAATTCAAGCAATTAATGCACTTAAAAATGGGGCTTTAATGGTTTACGGGATAGATATAAACCCTTATGCTATTGAATGTGCCAAAAATAATGCAGAAATAAATAAATGTGATTTAAAAAAAATTTCGTTTAAAACTAGCGATCTATTCAAAAATATTTCTGGAAAATTTGATGTAATTTTATTTAATGCCCCCTACCTTCCAACGTCTAATGATGAAAAACTTGAAAAATACTTAAATTATGCTTTCGATGGTGGAAAAGACGGTCGTGAGGTAATAGATAACTTTTTATTAGGAGTTTCAGATCATTTAAATGAAAATGGAGTAGTACAGATACTTCAGTCTTCATTAACTGATGGTAAAAAGACAATATCTTTAATGGAAAAATTAGGATTTAAGGCAGAACAGACTGGCTCTTTAAAATTTTTATTTGAAGAATTACAGGTAATTACGGGTTTGAAAAAATGAAAGCAATTGAAGTTATAGAGTTAATTGAAGAATTTTCCCCAAAATGCCTTGCAGTTTTTGGGGATAACGTTGGTGTTCAAGTAGGACTTAATTTAAATAAAAAAATCAAAAAAATTGGAATGGCACTTGACCCATCTTTAGAAGTCATAGAAAAAGCAAAAATGGAAAACATTGATTTTTTATTTACCCACCACCCAATTTTAAAAGATCCTGTAAAAAATTTTACAGGCCCACTCTATAAAAAACTAAAAATACTTACTGAAAATGACATTATTCTTTATTCTGCACATACCAACCTTGATATCTGTAAAAATGGTTTAAATGATTCTTTGGCAGAATTATTTAATTTAAAAGACGTTAAAAATTTATATGATGACGGCCTTGGAAGAATAGGAAATTTTGAAGGGACTTTTAATGATATTTTAAAAATTACTAACGAAAACATTTGTAAAAATCCAGAAATCATACTTAAAAAAGAATTAATAAATAAAAAATCAATTAAACTTGCAGTGCTTTCAGGATATGGATTATCTCAAAATTCAATAGTCCATGTTTCAAATCTTGCTGACGTGTACCTTTCAGGGGATTTAACGCACCATTCAAAAATTATCGCAAAGGAACTTGGGTTAACGGTTATTGATGGAACACATTATGGAACCGAAGTTTACGGGCTAAAAAACTTTTTTAAGTATCTAAAAGGAATACTAAAAATTCCTGTAGTCTCGTTGGATTTCTAAGAAAAAAATCACCTATCTGCTATTTTTTCGATGTTAAACCAAAAGATTATTATATATCTAAAAAATCATAGTATATATGTCACTATTTATAATCACTATTTATAATCATTGATAATGGTGGGGCTATGGAGCTAACAGTTGTTCAAAAAGAAATATTGCAGGAATTACTCCAAATATATAAAGAAAAAAATAAGGCTGTTAAAGGAACTGAAATTGCCGTTAGATTAAGTAGAAATCCTGGAACTATTAGAAACCAGATGCAAGCTTTAAGGGCTTTAAACCTCGTAGATGGAGTTCCCGGGCCAAAGGGCGGATACATTCCCACAAGCCAAACTTATAGGTCATTAGGGCTCGAAATTAAGGAAGAAATTGTTGTTCCAATTTATAAGGGTGAAGAAAGAATTGAAGGAGTAAATGTTACTAAAATTGTCTTTGATACCGTAACTCATGAAAGGTCATGTTCTTCAAAGATATATATTGCAGGAGACACAAGAAAATTTTCTGAAAACGATATTGTAAAAATTGGGCCAACTCACCACAATAAAATTGTAATACTTGGAAAAGTTGTTGGACGGGATGATATTAACCATATTTTACTTATAGACGTAATTGGCGTTGCAAGTGTCCCATATATTTCTGTATCAGAAGTTGGAACTAAAGATGAATTGATAAGTATTAGACCCGATGAAACAGTTAAAAACACTGCAAAAGTGCTATCTGAAAAAAATATTAGTGGAATTCCAATAATGGAAGATAAAAAACTTTTAGGAATAATAAGTCTTCATGATATTGCTGACGCAGTTTCAAAAGGTCTTGAAAACGAAAAAGTATCTAAAATCATGGCCACAAATACATTCACAATCTCGAAAGATAAAAAAATATACGATGCGCTTATTTTAATGGAAAAAAATAACGTTGGAAGGTTAATTATTGTAAATGAATATGAAGATACCGTTGGAATTATTACAAGAACAGATATTTTAAAATTAATTGAAGGAACAATATTTCCAAAAATATTAAAAGGCTATTTAAAATAAAAAAGAGTTATTTCATTCTTTTTTTAAATTCTTCGTTTAATTCTTCATAAGAAATTCCGAATTTTGCAAGTAAGACAAACGTGTGAAAAATTAAATCTGCACTTTCATAAATTATTTCTGATTTATCATTATCTTTTGCTGCAAGAATCGTTTCTGCCGCTTCTTCGCCAATTTTTTCACAAATCTTGTTTACTGCTGTTTTTTTGTCGTTAGTCGTTAATTTAACAACGTACGAACCTTCAGGTTTTTCTTTAATCCTTTTTTCAATTGTAGAATAAACTTCTTTTAATGCATCCATAAAATCACAAAAAAATGTTTTAATAAAATTTAAATACTCAAAATTGTTTAATTACTGTTTTTAATATCATTAATTCTTTTTACCATTTTAACCGCTGCTTCAACTGCACTTTTTCCATAATCAATTCTATCTTCTGCCTGCATCCTCGTCATTCCAGGCCCAGAAATCCCTAAAGCAACAGGTTTTTCAAATTCTAAAGATAAATCTGCAATCTTTCGTGCTGCGTTTTGTACCACAATTTCATCGTGTTCAGTGTCTCCTTCAATAACACAACCAATTGTAACTACTGCATCAATATTATCTTTTTTAAGAAGTGTTTTTATCGCCAAGGGCATGTCAAATGAACCTGGAACCATTACTTTACATACTACGTTAGCCCCTAAAAATTGAGCGTGTTCTTCAGCTAACTTTTCCATCATGTACGTTAAATCCCGGTTAAATTCTGCAATAACAAATCCTAAATTAACCATTTTTTTCACCAAGTTATAATTTTGCTATTAATTTATTAATTTTCAAATATTATAAGTTTTATTATAAACTTCTTGATAATTCCAAATATCTTAATGCATTATCTTTTATAGATTCTATTTCTTCAAGAGTTAAAGTTCGCATAACTTTTCCGGGAACTCCTAAAACAAGACTATTTGGCGGAATTTCTTTATTTTGAGAAACAAGTGCATTTGCGCCGATTATTGAATTTTTACCAATTTTAGCACCATTTAAAACCGTAGAGTTCATTCCAATAAGAACGTTATCATCAATTATACAACCATGGATTACTGCACCATGTCCAATTGATACGTTTTTACCAATAAATGTAGGGAATTCCTTAGAACAGTGCACAACACAGTTATCTTGAATATTTGAACCTTCTTTAATTGTAATTTTGTTTATATCTCCCCTAATGACTGCGCCATACCAGATATTTACATCTTTAGAGAGTTCAACATTTCCAATAACTGTTGCATTTTTTGCAATTTTTGCCATATTAAAGTCACCTAAATCTATTTTGTTCGACAAACGCTATCCCATTCTCTTTCGTATTCGTCCATAAATATTAGCGTTTTATCGACTTCTATTGCACACACCTGTTGAAAATTTATTACTGCAAAATTCTTTTTGTCTTCATTAAATATTAGAGTTCCAGTCCCTTTCCCAGTATCTAAATATTTTATATATTTATTTTTGAGTTTTACGACTGAATCAAAATCGTATTCCCCTTCCAAAATACTTCCGGGGTAATGAATTCGGATATATAGTGTCGGTTTTTTCTTCAAAGAAAGCACCCCTAAAATACTATTAATACTATCAATTTTATATACCAATCTTCATTATTTAAGTTTATGATTGGATTTCGAATAACACCAAAAAATAGATACAGTATCTCAAAATTGTACCCTTTAGTATCAGGAACTTTATTTAACAATTTTAACGATTTAGTAAGGCATTTAGAAGAAATTAATATATTAATATATTCATTTATGAGTATGCAGCGAAATGAAGTTTTAAAAGAAATAAAAGAAATAAAAAGATTAAAAAAAGATATAATATTAATTGCAGGAGGGGCACACCCTTCAGGAGCGCCAAAGGATACGGTTGACATGGGTTTTGAATATGTAATTGTTGGTGAAGGTGAAATTACTCTTCCAAAACTCGTAAATTTAATAAAAACTGGAAAAAGTCCCAAAGATGCGATAATTTTTGGAGAACCTGTTGAAAATTTTGAAGAGTTTAACAAGATTTGGCCACTTGCACCAATTGAAATTACAAGGGGATGCCCATATAATTGTAGGTTTTGCCAAACCCCCCAAATATTTGGAAAAAACGTACGACATAGAAGTATTGATAGTATTGTAAAAATTGTAAAGACAATGGGGGACATTAGATTTGTAACTCCGAATGCCTTTTCTTATGGCTCAAAAACAGGAACAAAGCCAGATATTGAAAAGCTGGAAAATTTAATGAAGAAACTTTTTGAAATTAAAAACCGATTATTTTTTGGAACGTTTCCTTCTGAAGTGAGGCCTGAATTTGTAACTTCAAAAACTCTTGAATTAGTAAATAAGTATTGTGACAATACATTTATTCATTTTGGTGCTCAAAGTGGTAGCAACGAAGTACTTAATTATATTAGAAGGGGGCATTCTGTATTAGATATAATAAATGCAGTTGAAAATTGTAGGGAATATGCATTAACTCCCAAAGTAGATTTTATATTTGGTTTTCCAGATGAAAACGAATTTCAGCGAAAGGAAAGTATCGATTTAATGAAATACATCATTAAAAAGAATGGTAAGGTTCATGCACACTATTTCATGCCATTATGTGGAACTTATTTTGAAAATAACAATCCTGAGCCACTTGAAAAAGAAGTGTTAGATATTTTGGGAAAAATGGCAAAAAAAGGGCAAATTACTGGTTCATGGGGATATCAGTATTCTGAAAAAAATAGTTTTAAGTGACTAATATCAATGAAAATAATGGAAATAAATAAAAAGTTGAAATAACGTTCACTATTCTTCTAATATATAAAATACATAATTTGGGCGCTCTGAGGGAATTTCATTCATGAATACTACGGTCCCATTTACTGGTGAATTAACATATCTAATGTCCCCCTTCTTACTTTCAAGGCCTGCTAAACGATACCCTTTTAAAACCCGATATCCAAAATCAAGGATAGGATAAACTTTGTATCCTTCAGCAGGTACTAAAATTAATTCTGTCCCTTTTTTAATGTATGAAAATGTTCTGTTATCTGGAAATTTTATAAAAATATCTTTTTTAAGTTTATTTAAAACAAGATATTTTGAAAGATCGTCATATATAACCTGATAAAGTACCTTGCCATCTCCAAAATACTCATCTTCTTTTTCTAAAAAAATTATCTTTTTTCCTTCGTTTTCAATAACTACCTTATTATTATCGTTTAATTCCCCTTCAATATAAATTTTAGGAATTTTCATAAATACCACCGTAAATTTAAATTTTAAAAAAAAGTTAAAAATAGATAAGTTAATGAATTCTTTCAATTATAAAATCCGCAACTTTTTCAAGGTTTTTTCTTCGTTCTGAATCAAAAATTTTTAAACATTCTTTAGCTTCATTTGTAGCATTTTTCATTATATCTTTAACATATTCTATTGAATCACTTAAAATTACTATTGCTTCGGCTATTTCTTCTTTTGAAGCATTTTTATTCCCTAAAATCTGTAAAAGTCTTTCTTTTTTATCATTGGGTAAATTTTCAATTGCGTGAATGACAATTATTGTTTTTTTACCTTCAAGAATATCGCTTCCAACGGGCTTTCCAATTGTTTTTTGGTCTCCAATCAAATCTAAAACATCATCCTGAATTTGAAAAGTCATTCCAATTCTTTTTGCATAGTTATAAAGTGCTTCTCTTTCTTCAGAAGAACATTCTGCCATGATTGCACCTATTTCAATAGGGGCGACTATTAAAGCTCCTGTTTTTTTCGAAATCATGCTTAAATATTCTTCAAGTGTTGGAAATTCGTTTTCAAACTCCATGTCGTCAGTTTGGCCTTCACAAACTTCAACACATGCTTTTGATAGAACTTTTAAAACTTCAAGGGCTTTTTTACTGTCACCAATATTTGAAAGAGCTTCAAAAGCCTTTGCATATAATAAATCGCCTGCTAAAATTGCAGTTGGTTCACCGTAAACGATATGGACAGTTGGTTTTCCACGCCTTTCATCATCATTATCCATTATATCGTCATGAATTAGTGTATAGTTATGAATCAGTTCAACAGAAATTGCAGGGGCTAAAACTTCTGAAATATCATCTCTTTTCAAAAGATACGTTAGAACTGAAAGGTATGGCCTTATCCTCTTTCCGCCCGCAAATAATAAGTGTTTTGACGCATTGTACAGATTAGTATCTTTTTCCACGTAATTTTCAAGCTCGGAATCGATTTTAGATAAAATTGCCCTATCAAATACCATACTAACACCTCAGTTAAAGAACTCTCTCAAATTTCAAACTCTGCCAATTTCTAAGTAAATGGACATCCTCACCAAGTCTAAAACCTTCTTCTTCTGCAAGTTTTGTATATGCTGCAGTTAAGTTAAAGTCACCGTGTGAAGGAATAAGGTGTTCTGGCTGCATCCATCTTAATAAATCCCTATGGTCTTCTTTTGCAGCGTGTCCTGAAACGTGGGCCCCCTTAAATATTCTAACACCCATTAATTTCAATCTAGCTTCAAGTAAATACCTCTGAGCTGAATTCATAGGGTTTGGGATTACATCTGCTGAAAATACGACTTGGTCATACTTTTCAAACTTAAAAGGAGTTTTATTTGTAGCCATTCTTGATAAAACTGCTCCTTCCTCACCTTGGTGGCCTGTAACGATTAAAAGGTAGTTTTCTTTTCCTTCCTTCATTATCTGGTGGTAGGTTTTATCAATACTTGATGGATCCCAACATATCTTTGTTTCCTTTGGAAACTTTACAAGACCGATATCCTGTGCAATACCGCAATATTTAGCCATAGATCTTCCAACTAAAACCGGAATTCTACCCATTTTGGTTGCAACATCAGTAATTGATTTTACTCTTGCAATGTGTGATGAAAATGTAGTTACTATAACACCGTTATCCTGATTATCCGTTCCTAAAAGGTCATTTTTTAAAAGATTTGCTGCAACACCTTCTGAAGGAGTTTTACCTTCATAATCTGCTCTTGTACTTTCAGAAACCATTGCAATTACGCCCTGCTTTCCAATTCTTTTTAATGCCTTATAATCTGGTTTTTCACCAACTACTGGGAAATTGTCAAATTTAAAATCGTTTCCATAAACTACCGCACCGTAAGGTGTATGTAATACCGCCATTGCAGCATCAGGAATACTGTGTGTAATTTTTACGAATTCTAAAGTAATATTGGCCGTTAAATCCAATTTATTACCGTTTTCCAAAGTAATTAATGGATTCCTAACATCAAACTTCTTTTCACTTAAGATTTCTCGTTTTACGAGTTCTAATGTATAAGGGGTTCCGATAATAGGCGCATTATACCTGTGTGCAAGTTTTGTAATTGCACCGATGTGGTCAAGGTGGCCGTGCGTTAAAACGATTGCTTTAACTTCTCCTTCAATATTTTTCATTACTGTATCGTCAGGAATTACACCCATTTCAATTAAATTTAAACTATGCATTTTCGAGATATCGGTATCTTCGTGAATCATTATCCTGTCAAGCCTTATCCCCATGTCGAAAATTATGATTTCACCGTCTATATTTACGGCAGTCATATTTCTTCCGACTTCCTCGTATCCTCCGATTGCTACTACTTCTAACTGCAAATTATCACATCCTTCTTTTTAAAATTAAATTAAATAACACTATAATGCTGAAAATAAAGCATAACGCCATAAAGTCAGTTTTGTAAAACTGCATGATGTCGTTTGATGTGGACATATTAACATATTAACGAATTTGTTCCTTCCAATTTTTTAAATCTCCTTTTAGAATATACCTAGCAGATTTTAAATCGGTAATACTGCCACAGCCTGTTAAAAACATTGTAGTCTTTAACTCTTTAATCATTCGTTCAAGAACATTTATAACTTCGTCTGAGGACTTTAAAGCCGCCTTTAAAATGGGTAAAGCAGTTCCACAGCAGTCTGCACCAATTGCAATTGATTTTGCGATATCAATTCCAGTCCTTATTCCCCCTGTTGCAATTATGGGGTTTGAAAATCCCGATTTTACTTCAAAAATGGATGCAGCAGTTGGAATTCCAAAATTATAGTACTGATTTAAAAATTCCCTTTGCTTTTCATCCTTTATCCGGTAAAGTTCAACAGCGGCCCAAGAGGTCCCTCCGCTTCCACCAACGTCTATTGCGTCAAAACCCATTTTTTTTAGAAAAATGGCATCTTTTTTAGAAAATCCTTCACCAACCTGTTTTGCAACAAATGGAATATTTTTATAGATATTTTTATATTTTGAAATTATTTCTTTTAATAAACCAAGTCCTTTGAAATTTACATCCCCTTCAGGTTGGATAGCTTCTTGTAAAGGATTAAAATGAATTGCAATTGCATTTGCATCTATCATTTCTACAGACTTTGAAATAATTTCTTCGTTCCAACCATCCTCTATAAAATTAACTGCTCCAAGATTTCCAATAACCAGTGAAGAAGTATAATCCCTGACAATAGAATATGTATCGATTAGGTCAGGTTTTAAAATTCCTGCCCTTTGAGAACCTACTCCCATACCTAAATTAAGTTCTTCAATAGCTACTGCAATATTTTTATTAACATCTTTTGCCTTAGGGTGTCCACCCGTTATTGCAGCAATAATTATTGGAGCATCTAACTTTTTTCCAAATATTTCAATTGATGTATCAATATTGTTCAAATCGCAGTTTGATACACCGCTGTGAATCAATTCAACGTCCTCAAGAAGGGTTCCTTTCTTGTACTCCACATCACAGTGATCACATACAATTAAGTGTTCCAACTTTCTATATTCAATGCTATTATTATTCACGAATAACCACCTATATATTATTATCTAAAAATCTCAAAGTTCCGAAAATTCACGATATAAAACCATAGACAGGAAATAATAAAAAGGTTTCCACGGTAAAAAATAATAATAAAAAGATTTAAAAATAAAAATTAAGATATATATGAAAATATACCATTAGTATATTTTAAAGCTATTTTCAATAAAAAACAGCATAAAAAAATTGTTTTTAACTAATGTATTATTTGATAATTAATATTTTAAAGCTATTTTTAGTTTTATTCTTAATTTATACATGAATAACTAGTTTTTATTAAAAACTAGTTTCATTATTCCAAAATACGTCGAGTTACTCTTTAAAAGAAGCTTTAAACCAAAATAAATTTTATTAAATTATATATATACTTTTCGAAACTTATATATATAATCGTGTGGAGAGTATATATGAATCGATATCATTGTTTATATTTATAATTTTAAATAGAGTAATCTGTCGGGGGAAATCCTTTGGAAAAAATACAAATATTACACAAAACTCCGAAAGGAAAATTAATTGGGCGTACTAAAAAACAGTTGCGGTTAAATGCATCTGTCGGTTTAAAAATTAAAGATAAAATTAAGAAAATTGGAAAGATATATGATATATTTGGGCCTGTTGATGAACCTTATGTAAAAATAATCCCATTTAATGAAGAAGACGCTATGGAATCAGTTAAAGTCAGTCACGTTTTCGTTTTAGAAGAGCAGCAGAAGACCCGTAAAAAAGGAAGGAAATAACTTTAACGCGGTGTTATCATGAAAGTTGAACCCATTACAAAAGAAGATACAAAAAAGTCCGAAAGAAAAATAAAGCTAGCTGTAGCAAAGCCTGAGGACTATTCTAATAAAAACGTAATTCTTGAAAAAGAGGAAGAACTAATCTGTCCTGTTTGCGGAAGTAAAAATATAATTAAGGATTATGAAAGGGCTGAAATCGTTTGTGAAATGTGCGGGTGCGTTTTACAGCAGAATTTATTCGATGTCGGCCCAGAATGGAGAGCATTCGACCATGAGCAACGTGTCAAAAGAAGTAGGGTTGGAGCTCCAATGACATATACTATTCATGATAAAGGCCTTTCAACAGTTATTGATTGGAGAAATAAAGATAGTTACGGTAAAGACATTTCTGCGGATAAAAGGGCCCAGTTATACCGTTTAAGAAAGTGGCAAAGGAGAATTAGGGTTTCTGATGCATCAGAAAGGAACTTGGCGTTTGCACTTTCAGAACTCGATAGAATCGCATCAAAATTAGGGCTTCCAAGAAACGTTAGGGAAAATGCTGCAGTTCTTTATAGGGGTGCTGTAGAAAAGGGATTAATTCGTGGAAGGAGTATTGAAGGTGTTGCCGCAGCTGCACTTTATGCGGCATGTAGAAGATGTAAAGTTCCAAGAACTCTTGATGAAATTGCGGAAGTTTCAAGAGTCGATAGAAAAGAAATTGGGAGAACATATAGGTTTATTTCAAGAGAATTAAACATAAGACTCGCCCCGACAAATCCTATAGATTATGTTCCAAGGTTTGCATCCGAATTAAAATTACCTGGAGAGGTTGAATCAAAAGCAATTTCAATTCTTCAGAAAGCAGGGGAACGAGGATTAACTAGTGGACGGGGTCCAACAGGTGTTGCCGCAGCTGCAATATATATTGCAAGCGTTTTACAAGGAACTAGGCGTACACAAAGAGAAGTTGCAGATGTTGCAGGAGTTACTGAAGTTACAATTAGAAATAGATACAAGGAACTTACTGAACACTTAGATATCGACGTTACACTTTAAAAAAGGGTGAACTGTTATGGGACTGTTTGATAGGATTCAAAAATCCGATAAACCAGCTATTGCTAAAAAAGATTTAGCTGAAAGTAATATAAACACCCCAAATATTTACGAAAATAAAGAAAATAGTTTAGAAGACACAAAACAGGAACCTCCCAAAAAAGTTGGTTTTTCGATATCCCGCGATATAAAAAAACAAGAAATAGAAAATTTTACTAGTGATTCAAGGTCCACTATTTTAGATAAGTATTTTGTAAGAGTTGATGAAATCGATTTTGATATTATTATCGAAAAAGAAGAAGGAGTTACAAAGTATAAAATACCCGAAATTACATTAATGAACACCGCCCTTTCAAAATTCTCTGAACTGGATATAAAGACTATTAAAGCAGAATTATCAGAATCATCACTACAGAAATTAGGGCAAATTCAAGGATATTTAAAAAGTTTTTCAGAAAAAAATAACTTACATTTAAGGGATATTGAAATACTTCATTTATCGCACTATTTTTACTTAATTATTGGAAAACTTGGACTTTTAGAAATTCCACTAAATGATGATAGTCTAGAAGAATTAATGGTAAATGGAATTGATTCTCCAGCATATGTATTCCATAGAAAATACCAAATGTGTGAAACAAACATACGTTCAGATCGCCACGAAGCAACAAGAGTTGTTGAAAGTATTGCATACCTTGCAGGAAGAACTATTGATTCTAGAACGCCATTACTTGACGCTTTTTTACCTGATGGAAGTAGAGTAAATGCAACAATGCAAGATGTAACTCTTAGGGGGAGTACAATTACAATTCGTAAATTTAGTGCAGACCCCTTAACAATTGTTGATTTAATAAGATATGGAACTTTTGATTTAGAACTTGCATCTTTCCTTTGGCAGGCTGTTGAAGGATATTTTGGTTCAAAACCAGCAAATACCTTAATTGTTGGTGGTACAGGTTCAGGTAAGACTACAACATTAAACGTTGTTTCAATGTTTTCAATGTATAACGATAGAATTATCACTGTTGAAGATACGCCAGAGTTGCAAGTACCGTTAAATCACGTTATAAAAATGATTACAAGGCCCGGAAGACCTGGAATTCAAGGTTATGAAATTACAATGGATGATTTAATTAAAAACTCACTTAGAATGAGGCCAGACCGGATTTTTGTAGGGGAAGTAAGGGGTAGTGAAGCCCACTCTCTGTTGGTTGCAATGAATACTGGACATGATGGTTGTTCAGGGACTTTACACGCAAACAGTGCAGATGAAGCAATAATAAGACTTATTAACCACCCGATGAGTGTTCCAAAGGTTATGCTTTCTTCAGTTGATTTTATTATAAACCAGCAACGAATTAAGAGAAATAAGAAAACCATAAGAAGAATTTTAGGGGTTGTTGAAATTGGCGGAAGTGGTGAAAATATTACCAAAACCGAGTTATTTAAGTACGACGGTGTAAGTGACAGTGTTGTAAAAACGGGAATTTGTATGTGGGAAGAAGAAGTCTGTGCAATTGCAGGAATTACAAGGGATGAATTAATGGATGATCGAATAAATAGAAAAAAAGTATTAAAGTATATGGTAAATAACAATATTAACGGAATTAAAAAGGTAGGGGATGTAATTAAACAGTATCAAGAAAACCCAGAAAATGTTTTAAAGCATATACTGGAGTAGTTGTGATTTTAATGAATGTAAGACGTAAAAAAGAACCGAGTTTTTTAGATAAACTGTCGAATTTATTAAAAAGTACTAAAATTACGAAACGGAAAAATGTTTCAAGGGTTGGAAGGTCAGAATACTTAAAAAAAATATTTGATAGAAAAAAAGAAACATTTACGGAAGACGAAATTTTAGAATTTTATGAACCATACATTAATGAAACTCCAGAAGTAACTATTGATATAGACGATATTTTATTTGAAAAGCGTTTTGGCGCATTACAAGGTTATTCGGATTCTTTTTCGTATTGGGTTACAAATACATCATTTTTGCCATCAAAAAGAGATTACCAGTATGCTGGAATTATTGATGAACGTGTTTATTTTTTAAAAATAATTGTTTTTTCAATATTTGCGGTTATTTTACTTTTTTTATATGGAGTAATTACTTCTGATCCCATATCTGGAATTACTAATGGAATTATTTTTGCATTAATTATCCTATTTGGAGGAATATTTTATCCAAAATTAAAACTTACACTATTTAGGGGAGAAATAAAGATTCAAGTGTTAATGAGTATATTACACCTTATATCAATGCTGAATTCCGGAGCGTCAGTCCAAGAAGCTATTAAAAATATTGCAAATAATCCAGAATACGGTTTAACCTCTTACGAATTTAGGAGCATTATAAAAGATATTAATCAAGGAGGATATAACTTTGTAGAAGCACTAGAACGGGCAAAAGTAAGGTCAAAAATACCTCTTCTAAAAAAACTTTATGATCAATTAATTCTTGCTGCAAATAAAGGTGGAACCCAGTTATTACTTGAAAACCTGTATAATGAAATAGTAAGGGAATCACTATCCAAAATTGATTCTTCAAAGTTTCAAATTTCAAATTTAGGTAATTTAATATTTGGTATAGGCCTTATTATACCATTTTCAGGTATGATACAGTCTGCATTAGGGGCTCAGCAGGGTTTTGATGGAATTATTAATGCTATTGACTTAGTAATGACTAAAATAGGGCTTTTATCTACCATAATTTTTACAATATTTATTAAAATGAAAATAGAGTGAAAAAATGGATATGTCTGCATCAATATCCAGAATTTATAATTATTTAATTAAAAGAAACCTACGGATACTTAAAAAAACCGGTAAAAATGTAGATGAAAGAATATTTATTGGATTAATTTTTGTAGTACTGGTTTTACCAATATTACTTAGGATAATAATTGGTTTTACACTACAAACTACCATCATATTAACTCTTGTTTATTTAGGGAGTGTACTTGCAATTCCAAGTATAATGTATGAGTCAAAAATGGAAAAGTTTGATAGCAACCTTCCAAAAGCACTTTATGTAATGGTTCTATCATTGGATTCAGGTAGGTCAATTGTTGAAGCAATTAATGAAGTTATACGAAGTGGAATTCCTGAAGTAGATTCTGTATTTTCAAAAATAGTGCTGTTAATGACTGAAAAAAAGCTTAGTTTTGAAGATTCGATGATGCTTGTATCAAATTCACTTGATTCAAAACTTTTTAGACAAATTAGCAGGTTGATAATTGAAAATAGAAAATACGGCGGAGAACTTGCAAATACGTTAAATATGTATCGATTAGGTCAGGTTTTAAAATTCCTGCCCTTTGAGAACCTACTCCCATACCTAAATTAAGTTCTTCAATAGCTACTGCAATATTTTTATTAACATCTTTTGCCTTAGGGTGTCCACCCGTTATTGCAGCAATAATTATTGGAGCATCTAACTTTTTTCCAAATATTTCAATTGATGTATCAATATTGTTCAAATCGCAGTTTGATACACCGCTGTGAATCAATTCAACGTCCTCAAGAAGGGTTCCTTTCTTGTACTCCACATCACAGTGATCACATACAATTAAGTGTTCCAACTTTCTATATTCAATGCTATTATTATTCACGAATAACCACCTATATATTATTATCTAAAAATCTCAAAGTTCCGAAAATTCACGATATAAAACCATAGACAGGAAATAATAAAAAGGTTTCCACGGTAAAAAATAATAATAAAAAGATTTAAAAATAAAAATTAAGATATATATGAAAATATACCATTAGTATATTTTAAAGCTATTTTCAATAAAAAACAGCATAAAAAAATTGTTTTTAACTAATGTATTATTTGATAATTAATATTTTAAAGCTATTTTTAGTTTTATTCTTAATTTATACATGAATAACTAGTTTTTATTAAAAACTAGTTTCATTATTCCAAAATACGTCGAGTTACTCTTTAAAAGAAGCTTTAAACCAAAATAAATTTTATTAAATTATATATATACTTTTCGAAACTTATATATATAATCGTGTGGAGAGTATATATGAATCGATATCATTGTTTATATTTATAATTTTAAATAGAGTAATCTGTCGGGGGAAATCCTTTGGAAAAAATACAAATATTACACAAAACTCCGAAAGGAAAATTAATTGGGCGTACTAAAAAACAGTTGCGGTTAAATGCATCTGTCGGTTTAAAAATTAAAGATAAAATTAAGAAAATTGGAAAGATATATGATATATTTGGGCCTGTTGATGAACCTTATGTAAAAATAATCCCATTTAATGAAGAAGACGCTATGGAATCAGTTAAAGTCAGTCACGTTTTCGTTTTAGAAGAGCAGCAGAAGACCCGTAAAAAAGGAAGGAAATAACTTTAACGCGGTGTTATCATGAAAGTTGAACCCATTACAAAAGAAGATACAAAAAAGTCCGAAAGAAAAATAAAGCTAGCTGTAGCAAAGCCTGAGGACTATTCTAATAAAAACGTAATTCTTGAAAAAGAGGAAGAACTAATCTGTCCTGTTTGCGGAAGTAAAAATATAATTAAGGATTATGAAAGGGCTGAAATCGTTTGTGAAATGTGCGGGTGCGTTTTACAGCAGAATTTATTCGATGTCGGCCCAGAATGGAGAGCATTCGACCATGAGCAACGTGTCAAAAGAAGTAGGGTTGGAGCTCCAATGACATATACTATTCATGATAAAGGCCTTTCAACAGTTATTGATTGGAGAAATAAAGATAGTTACGGTAAAGACATTTCTGCGGATAAAAGGGCCCAGTTATACCGTTTAAGAAAGTGGCAAAGGAGAATTAGGGTTTCTGATGCATCAGAAAGGAACTTGGCGTTTGCACTTTCAGAACTCGATAGAATCGCATCAAAATTAGGGCTTCCAAGAAACGTTAGGGAAAATGCTGCAGTTCTTTATAGGGGTGCTGTAGAAAAGGGATTAATTCGTGGAAGGAGTATTGAAGGTGTTGCCGCAGCTGCACTTTATGCGGCATGTAGAAGATGTAAAGTTCCAAGAACTCTTGATGAAATTGCGGAAGTTTCAAGAGTCGATAGAAAAGAAATTGGGAGAACATATAGGTTTATTTCAAGAGAATTAAACATAAGACTCGCCCCGACAAATCCTATAGATTATGTTCCAAGGTTTGCATCCGAATTAAAATTACCTGGAGAGGTTGAATCAAAAGCAATTTCAATTCTTCAGAAAGCAGGGGAACGAGGATTAACTAGTGGACGGGGTCCAACAGGTGTTGCCGCAGCTGCAATATATATTGCAAGCGTTTTACAAGGAACTAGGCGTACACAAAGAGAAGTTGCAGATGTTGCAGGAGTTACTGAAGTTACAATTAGAAATAGATACAAGGAACTTACTGAACACTTAGATATCGACGTTACACTTTAAAAAAGGGTGAACTGTTATGGGACTGTTTGATAGGATTCAAAAATCCGATAAACCAGCTATTGCTAAAAAAGATTTAGCTGAAAGTAATATAAACACCCCAAATATTTACGAAAATAAAGAAAATAGTTTAGAAGACACAAAACAGGAACCTCCCAAAAAAGTTGGTTTTTCGATATCCCGCGATATAAAAAAACAAGAAATAGAAAATTTTACTAGTGATTCAAGGTCCACTATTTTAGATAAGTATTTTGTAAGAGTTGATGAAATCGATTTTGATATTATTATCGAAAAAGAAGAAGGAGTTACAAAGTATAAAATACCCGAAATTACATTAATGAACACCGCCCTTTCAAAATTCTCTGAACTGGATATAAAGACTATTAAAGCAGAATTATCAGAATCATCACTACAGAAATTAGGGCAAATTCAAGGATATTTAAAAAGTTTTTCAGAAAAAAATAACTTACATTTAAGGGATATTGAAATACTTCATTTATCGCACTATTTTTACTTAATTATTGGAAAACTTGGACTTTTAGAAATTCCACTAAATGATGATAGTCTAGAAGAATTAATGGTAAATGGAATTGATTCTCCAGCATATGTATTCCATAGAAAATACCAAATGTGTGAAACAAACATACGTTCAGATCGCCACGAAGCAACAAGAGTTGTTGAAAGTATTGCATACCTTGCAGGAAGAACTATTGATTCTAGAACGCCATTACTTGACGCTTTTTTACCTGATGGAAGTAGAGTAAATGCAACAATGCAAGATGTAACTCTTAGGGGGAGTACAATTACAATTCGTAAATTTAGTGCAGACCCCTTAACAATTGTTGATTTAATAAGATATGGAACTTTTGATTTAGAACTTGCATCTTTCCTTTGGCAGGCTGTTGAAGGATATTTTGGTTCAAAACCAGCAAATACCTTAATTGTTGGTGGTACAGGTTCAGGTAAGACTACAACATTAAACGTTGTTTCAATGTTTTCAATGTATAACGATAGAATTATCACTGTTGAAGATACGCCAGAGTTGCAAGTACCGTTAAATCACGTTATAAAAATGATTACAAGGCCCGGAAGACCTGGAATTCAAGGTTATGAAATTACAATGGATGATTTAATTAAAAACTCACTTAGAATGAGGCCAGACCGGATTTTTGTAGGGGAAGTAAGGGGTAGTGAAGCCCACTCTCTGTTGGTTGCAATGAATACTGGACATGATGGTTGTTCAGGGACTTTACACGCAAACAGTGCAGATGAAGCAATAATAAGACTTATTAACCACCCGATGAGTGTTCCAAAGGTTATGCTTTCTTCAGTTGATTTTATTATAAACCAGCAACGAATTAAGAGAAATAAGAAAACCATAAGAAGAATTTTAGGGGTTGTTGAAATTGGCGGAAGTGGTGAAAATATTACCAAAACCGAGTTATTTAAGTACGACGGTGTAAGTGACAGTGTTGTAAAAACGGGAATTTGTATGTGGGAAGAAGAAGTCTGTGCAATTGCAGGAATTACAAGGGATGAATTAATGGATGATCGAATAAATAGAAAAAAAGTATTAAAGTATATGGTAAATAACAATATTAACGGAATTAAAAAGGTAGGGGATGTAATTAAACAGTATCAAGAAAACCCAGAAAATGTTTTAAAGCATATACTGGAGTAGTTGTGATTTTAATGAATGTAAGACGTAAAAAAGAACCGAGTTTTTTAGATAAACTGTCGAATTTATTAAAAAGTACTAAAATTACGAAACGGAAAAATGTTTCAAGGGTTGGAAGGTCAGAATACTTAAAAAAAATATTTGATAGAAAAAAAGAAACATTTACGGAAGACGAAATTTTAGAATTTTATGAACCATACATTAATGAAACTCCAGAAGTAACTATTGATATAGACGATATTTTATTTGAAAAGCGTTTTGGCGCATTACAAGGTTATTCGGATTCTTTTTCGTATTGGGTTACAAATACATCATTTTTGCCATCAAAAAGAGATTACCAGTATGCTGGAATTATTGATGAACGTGTTTATTTTTTAAAAATAATTGTTTTTTCAATATTTGCGGTTATTTTACTTTTTTTATATGGAGTAATTACTTCTGATCCCATATCTGGAATTACTAATGGAATTATTTTTGCATTAATTATCCTATTTGGAGGAATATTTTATCCAAAATTAAAACTTACACTATTTAGGGGAGAAATAAAGATTCAAGTGTTAATGAGTATATTACACCTTATATCAATGCTGAATTCCGGAGCGTCAGTCCAAGAAGCTATTAAAAATATTGCAAATAATCCAGAATACGGTTTAACCTCTTACGAATTTAGGAGCATTATAAAAGATATTAATCAAGGAGGATATAACTTTGTAGAAGCACTAGAACGGGCAAAAGTAAGGTCAAAAATACCTCTTCTAAAAAAACTTTATGATCAATTAATTCTTGCTGCAAATAAAGGTGGAACCCAGTTATTACTTGAAAACCTGTATAATGAAATAGTAAGGGAATCACTATCCAAAATTGATTCTTCAAAGTTTCAAATTTCAAATTTAGGTAATTTAATATTTGGTATAGGCCTTATTATACCATTTTCAGGTATGATACAGTCTGCATTAGGGGCTCAGCAGGGTTTTGATGGAATTATTAATGCTATTGACTTAGTAATGACTAAAATAGGGCTTTTATCTACCATAATTTTTACAATATTTATTAAAATGAAAATAGAGTGAAAAAATGGATATGTCTGCATCAATATCCAGAATTTATAATTATTTAATTAAAAGAAACCTACGGATACTTAAAAAAACCGGTAAAAATGTAGATGAAAGAATATTTATTGGATTAATTTTTGTAGTACTGGTTTTACCAATATTACTTAGGATAATAATTGGTTTTACACTACAAACTACCATCATATTAACTCTTGTTTATTTAGGGAGTGTACTTGCAATTCCAAGTATAATGTATGAGTCAAAAATGGAAAAGTTTGATAGCAACCTTCCAAAAGCACTTTATGTAATGGTTCTATCATTGGATTCAGGTAGGTCAATTGTTGAAGCAATTAATGAAGTTATACGAAGTGGAATTCCTGAAGTAGATTCTGTATTTTCAAAAATAGTGCTGTTAATGACTGAAAAAAAGCTTAGTTTTGAAGATTCGATGATGCTTGTATCAAATTCACTTGATTCAAAACTTTTTAGACAAATTAGCAGGTTGATAATTGAAAATAGAAAATACGGCGGAGAACTTGCAAATACGTTAAATATGTATCGATTAGGTCAGGTTTTAAAATTCCTGCCCTTTGAGAACCTACTCCCATACCTAAATTAAGTTCTTCAATAGCTACTGCAATATTTTTATTAACATCTTTTGCCTTAGGGTGTCCACCCGTTATTGCAGCAATAATTATTGGAGCATCTAACTTTTTTCCAAATATTTCAATTGATGTATCAATATTGTTCAAATCGCAGTTTGATACACCGCTGTGAATCAATTCAACGTCCTCAAGAAGGGTTCCTTTCTTGTACTCCACATCACAGTGATCACATACAATTAAGTGTTCCAACTTTCTATATTCAATGCTATTATTATTCACGAATAACCACCTATATATTATTATCTAAAAATCTCAAAGTTCCGAAAATTCACGATATAAAACCATAGACAGGAAATAATAAAAAGGTTTCCACGGTAAAAAATAATAATAAAAAGATTTAAAAATAAAAATTAAGATATATATGAAAATATACCATTAGTATATTTTAAAGCTATTTTCAATAAAAAACAGCATAAAAAAATTGTTTTTAACTAATGTATTATTTGATAATTAATATTTTAAAGCTATTTTTAGTTTTATTCTTAATTTATACATGAATAACTAGTTTTTATTAAAAACTAGTTTCATTATTCCAAAATACGTCGAGTTACTCTTTAAAAGAAGCTTTAAACCAAAATAAATTTTATTAAATTATATATATACTTTTCGAAACTTATATATATAATCGTGTGGAGAGTATATATGAATCGATATCATTGTTTATATTTATAATTTTAAATAGAGTAATCTGTCGGGGGAAATCCTTTGGAAAAAATACAAATATTACACAAAACTCCGAAAGGAAAATTAATTGGGCGTACTAAAAAACAGTTGCGGTTAAATGCATCTGTCGGTTTAAAAATTAAAGATAAAATTAAGAAAATTGGAAAGATATATGATATATTTGGGCCTGTTGATGAACCTTATGTAAAAATAATCCCATTTAATGAAGAAGACGCTATGGAATCAGTTAAAGTCAGTCACGTTTTCGTTTTAGAAGAGCAGCAGAAGACCCGTAAAAAAGGAAGGAAATAACTTTAACGCGGTGTTATCATGAAAGTTGAACCCATTACAAAAGAAGATACAAAAAAGTCCGAAAGAAAAATAAAGCTAGCTGTAGCAAAGCCTGAGGACTATTCTAATAAAAACGTAATTCTTGAAAAAGAGGAAGAACTAATCTGTCCTGTTTGCGGAAGTAAAAATATAATTAAGGATTATGAAAGGGCTGAAATCGTTTGTGAAATGTGCGGGTGCGTTTTACAGCAGAATTTATTCGATGTCGGCCCAGAATGGAGAGCATTCGACCATGAGCAACGTGTCAAAAGAAGTAGGGTTGGAGCTCCAATGACATATACTATTCATGATAAAGGCCTTTCAACAGTTATTGATTGGAGAAATAAAGATAGTTACGGTAAAGACATTTCTGCGGATAAAAGGGCCCAGTTATACCGTTTAAGAAAGTGGCAAAGGAGAATTAGGGTTTCTGATGCATCAGAAAGGAACTTGGCGTTTGCACTTTCAGAACTCGATAGAATCGCATCAAAATTAGGGCTTCCAAGAAACGTTAGGGAAAATGCTGCAGTTCTTTATAGGGGTGCTGTAGAAAAGGGATTAATTCGTGGAAGGAGTATTGAAGGTGTTGCCGCAGCTGCACTTTATGCGGCATGTAGAAGATGTAAAGTTCCAAGAACTCTTGATGAAATTGCGGAAGTTTCAAGAGTCGATAGAAAAGAAATTGGGAGAACATATAGGTTTATTTCAAGAGAATTAAACATAAGACTCGCCCCGACAAATCCTATAGATTATGTTCCAAGGTTTGCATCCGAATTAAAATTACCTGGAGAGGTTGAATCAAAAGCAATTTCAATTCTTCAGAAAGCAGGGGAACGAGGATTAACTAGTGGACGGGGTCCAACAGGTGTTGCCGCAGCTGCAATATATATTGCAAGCGTTTTACAAGGAACTAGGCGTACACAAAGAGAAGTTGCAGATGTTGCAGGAGTTACTGAAGTTACAATTAGAAATAGATACAAGGAACTTACTGAACACTTAGATATCGACGTTACACTTTAAAAAAGGGTGAACTGTTATGGGACTGTTTGATAGGATTCAAAAATCCGATAAACCAGCTATTGCTAAAAAAGATTTAGCTGAAAGTAATATAAACACCCCAAATATTTACGAAAATAAAGAAAATAGTTTAGAAGACACAAAACAGGAACCTCCCAAAAAAGTTGGTTTTTCGATATCCCGCGATATAAAAAAACAAGAAATAGAAAATTTTACTAGTGATTCAAGGTCCACTATTTTAGATAAGTATTTTGTAAGAGTTGATGAAATCGATTTTGATATTATTATCGAAAAAGAAGAAGGAGTTACAAAGTATAAAATACCCGAAATTACATTAATGAACACCGCCCTTTCAAAATTCTCTGAACTGGATATAAAGACTATTAAAGCAGAATTATCAGAATCATCACTACAGAAATTAGGGCAAATTCAAGGATATTTAAAAAGTTTTTCAGAAAAAAATAACTTACATTTAAGGGATATTGAAATACTTCATTTATCGCACTATTTTTACTTAATTATTGGAAAACTTGGACTTTTAGAAATTCCACTAAATGATGATAGTCTAGAAGAATTAATGGTAAATGGAATTGATTCTCCAGCATATGTATTCCATAGAAAATACCAAATGTGTGAAACAAACATACGTTCAGATCGCCACGAAGCAACAAGAGTTGTTGAAAGTATTGCATACCTTGCAGGAAGAACTATTGATTCTAGAACGCCATTACTTGACGCTTTTTTACCTGATGGAAGTAGAGTAAATGCAACAATGCAAGATGTAACTCTTAGGGGGAGTACAATTACAATTCGTAAATTTAGTGCAGACCCCTTAACAATTGTTGATTTAATAAGATATGGAACTTTTGATTTAGAACTTGCATCTTTCCTTTGGCAGGCTGTTGAAGGATATTTTGGTTCAAAACCAGCAAATACCTTAATTGTTGGTGGTACAGGTTCAGGTAAGACTACAACATTAAACGTTGTTTCAATGTTTTCAATGTATAACGATAGAATTATCACTGTTGAAGATACGCCAGAGTTGCAAGTACCGTTAAATCACGTTATAAAAATGATTACAAGGCCCGGAAGACCTGGAATTCAAGGTTATGAAATTACAATGGATGATTTAATTAAAAACTCACTTAGAATGAGGCCAGACCGGATTTTTGTAGGGGAAGTAAGGGGTAGTGAAGCCCACTCTCTGTTGGTTGCAATGAATACTGGACATGATGGTTGTTCAGGGACTTTACACGCAAACAGTGCAGATGAAGCAATAATAAGACTTATTAACCACCCGATGAGTGTTCCAAAGGTTATGCTTTCTTCAGTTGATTTTATTATAAACCAGCAACGAATTAAGAGAAATAAGAAAACCATAAGAAGAATTTTAGGGGTTGTTGAAATTGGCGGAAGTGGTGAAAATATTACCAAAACCGAGTTATTTAAGTACGACGGTGTAAGTGACAGTGTTGTAAAAACGGGAATTTGTATGTGGGAAGAAGAAGTCTGTGCAATTGCAGGAATTACAAGGGATGAATTAATGGATGATCGAATAAATAGAAAAAAAGTATTAAAGTATATGGTAAATAACAATATTAACGGAATTAAAAAGGTAGGGGATGTAATTAAACAGTATCAAGAAAACCCAGAAAATGTTTTAAAGCATATACTGGAGTAGTTGTGATTTTAATGAATGTAAGACGTAAAAAAGAACCGAGTTTTTTAGATAAACTGTCGAATTTATTAAAAAGTACTAAAATTACGAAACGGAAAAATGTTTCAAGGGTTGGAAGGTCAGAATACTTAAAAAAAATATTTGATAGAAAAAAAGAAACATTTACGGAAGACGAAATTTTAGAATTTTATGAACCATACATTAATGAAACTCCAGAAGTAACTATTGATATAGACGATATTTTATTTGAAAAGCGTTTTGGCGCATTACAAGGTTATTCGGATTCTTTTTCGTATTGGGTTACAAATACATCATTTTTGCCATCAAAAAGAGATTACCAGTATGCTGGAATTATTGATGAACGTGTTTATTTTTTAAAAATAATTGTTTTTTCAATATTTGCGGTTATTTTACTTTTTTTATATGGAGTAATTACTTCTGATCCCATATCTGGAATTACTAATGGAATTATTTTTGCATTAATTATCCTATTTGGAGGAATATTTTATCCAAAATTAAAACTTACACTATTTAGGGGAGAAATAAAGATTCAAGTGTTAATGAGTATATTACACCTTATATCAATGCTGAATTCCGGAGCGTCAGTCCAAGAAGCTATTAAAAATATTGCAAATAATCCAGAATACGGTTTAACCTCTTACGAATTTAGGAGCATTATAAAAGATATTAATCAAGGAGGATATAACTTTGTAGAAGCACTAGAACGGGCAAAAGTAAGGTCAAAAATACCTCTTCTAAAAAAACTTTATGATCAATTAATTCTTGCTGCAAATAAAGGTGGAACCCAGTTATTACTTGAAAACCTGTATAATGAAATAGTAAGGGAATCACTATCCAAAATTGATTCTTCAAAGTTTCAAATTTCAAATTTAGGTAATTTAATATTTGGTATAGGCCTTATTATACCATTTTCAGGTATGATACAGTCTGCATTAGGGGCTCAGCAGGGTTTTGATGGAATTATTAATGCTATTGACTTAGTAATGACTAAAATAGGGCTTTTATCTACCATAATTTTTACAATATTTATTAAAATGAAAATAGAGTGAAAAAATGGATATGTCTGCATCAATATCCAGAATTTATAATTATTTAATTAAAAGAAACCTACGGATACTTAAAAAAACCGGTAAAAATGTAGATGAAAGAATATTTATTGGATTAATTTTTGTAGTACTGGTTTTACCAATATTACTTAGGATAATAATTGGTTTTACACTACAAACTACCATCATATTAACTCTTGTTTATTTAGGGAGTGTACTTGCAATTCCAAGTATAATGTATGAGTCAAAAATGGAAAAGTTTGATAGCAACCTTCCAAAAGCACTTTATGTAATGGTTCTATCATTGGATTCAGGTAGGTCAATTGTTGAAGCAATTAATGAAGTTATACGAAGTGGAATTCCTGAAGTAGATTCTGTATTTTCAAAAATAGTGCTGTTAATGACTGAAAAAAAGCTTAGTTTTGAAGATTCGATGATGCTTGTATCAAATTCACTTGATTCAAAACTTTTTAGACAAATTAGCAGGTTGATAATTGAAAATAGAAAATACGGCGGAGAACTTGCAAATACGTTAAATATGTATCGATTAGGTCAGGTTTTAAAATTCCTGCCCTTTGAGAACCTACTCCCATACCTAAATTAAGTTCTTCAATAGCTACTGCAATATTTTTATTAACATCTTTTGCCTTAGGGTGTCCACCCGTTATTGCAGCAATAATTATTGGAGCATCTAACTTTTTTCCAAATATTTCAATTGATGTATCAATATTGTTCAAATCGCAGTTTGATACACCGCTGTGAATCAATTCAACGTCCTCAAGAAGGGTTCCTTTCTTGTACTCCACATCACAGTGATCACATACAATTAAGTGTTCCAACTTTCTATATTCAATGCTATTATTATTCACGAATAACCACCTATATATTATTATCTAAAAATCTCAAAGTTCCGAAAATTCACGATATAAAACCATAGACAGGAAATAATAAAAAGGTTTCCACGGTAAAAAATAATAATAAAAAGATTTAAAAATAAAAATTAAGATATATATGAAAATATACCATTAGTATATTTTAAAGCTATTTTCAATAAAAAACAGCATAAAAAAATTGTTTTTAACTAATGTATTATTTGATAATTAATATTTTAAAGCTATTTTTAGTTTTATTCTTAATTTATACATGAATAACTAGTTTTTATTAAAAACTAGTTTCATTATTCCAAAATACGTCGAGTTACTCTTTAAAAGAAGCTTTAAACCAAAATAAATTTTATTAAATTATATATATACTTTTCGAAACTTATATATATAATCGTGTGGAGAGTATATATGAATCGATATCATTGTTTATATTTATAATTTTAAATAGAGTAATCTGTCGGGGGAAATCCTTTGGAAAAAATACAAATATTACACAAAACTCCGAAAGGAAAATTAATTGGGCGTACTAAAAAACAGTTGCGGTTAAATGCATCTGTCGGTTTAAAAATTAAAGATAAAATTAAGAAAATTGGAAAGATATATGATATATTTGGGCCTGTTGATGAACCTTATGTAAAAATAATCCCATTTAATGAAGAAGACGCTATGGAATCAGTTAAAGTCAGTCACGTTTTCGTTTTAGAAGAGCAGCAGAAGACCCGTAAAAAAGGAAGGAAATAACTTTAACGCGGTGTTATCATGAAAGTTGAACCCATTACAAAAGAAGATACAAAAAAGTCCGAAAGAAAAATAAAGCTAGCTGTAGCAAAGCCTGAGGACTATTCTAATAAAAACGTAATTCTTGAAAAAGAGGAAGAACTAATCTGTCCTGTTTGCGGAAGTAAAAATATAATTAAGGATTATGAAAGGGCTGAAATCGTTTGTGAAATGTGCGGGTGCGTTTTACAGCAGAATTTATTCGATGTCGGCCCAGAATGGAGAGCATTCGACCATGAGCAACGTGTCAAAAGAAGTAGGGTTGGAGCTCCAATGACATATACTATTCATGATAAAGGCCTTTCAACAGTTATTGATTGGAGAAATAAAGATAGTTACGGTAAAGACATTTCTGCGGATAAAAGGGCCCAGTTATACCGTTTAAGAAAGTGGCAAAGGAGAATTAGGGTTTCTGATGCATCAGAAAGGAACTTGGCGTTTGCACTTTCAGAACTCGATAGAATCGCATCAAAATTAGGGCTTCCAAGAAACGTTAGGGAAAATGCTGCAGTTCTTTATAGGGGTGCTGTAGAAAAGGGATTAATTCGTGGAAGGAGTATTGAAGGTGTTGCCGCAGCTGCACTTTATGCGGCATGTAGAAGATGTAAAGTTCCAAGAACTCTTGATGAAATTGCGGAAGTTTCAAGAGTCGATAGAAAAGAAATTGGGAGAACATATAGGTTTATTTCAAGAGAATTAAACATAAGACTCGCCCCGACAAATCCTATAGATTATGTTCCAAGGTTTGCATCCGAATTAAAATTACCTGGAGAGGTTGAATCAAAAGCAATTTCAATTCTTCAGAAAGCAGGGGAACGAGGATTAACTAGTGGACGGGGTCCAACAGGTGTTGCCGCAGCTGCAATATATATTGCAAGCGTTTTACAAGGAACTAGGCGTACACAAAGAGAAGTTGCAGATGTTGCAGGAGTTACTGAAGTTACAATTAGAAATAGATACAAGGAACTTACTGAACACTTAGATATCGACGTTACACTTTAAAAAAGGGTGAACTGTTATGGGACTGTTTGATAGGATTCAAAAATCCGATAAACCAGCTATTGCTAAAAAAGATTTAGCTGAAAGTAATATAAACACCCCAAATATTTACGAAAATAAAGAAAATAGTTTAGAAGACACAAAACAGG
Source organism: Methanococcus vannielii SB (assembly GCF_000017165.1). Lineage (NCBI taxonomy): Archaea > Methanobacteriati > Methanobacteriota > Methanococci > Methanococcales > Methanococcaceae > Methanococcus > Methanococcus vannielii. The sequence goes on along the minus strand of NC_009634.1, from coordinate 1,058,941 downwards.
AACCTCCCAAAAAAGTTGGTTTTTCGATATCCCGCGATATAAAAAAACAAGAAATAGAAAATTTTACTAGTGATTCAAGGTCCACTATTTTAGATAAGTATTTTGTAAGAGTTGATGAAATCGATTTTGATATTATTATCGAAAAAGAAGAAGGAGTTACAAAGTATAAAATACCCGAAATTACATTAATGAACACCGCCCTTTCAAAATTCTCTGAACTGGATATAAAGACTATTAAAGCAGAATTATCAGAATCATCACTACAGAAATTAGGGCAAATTCAAGGATATTTAAAAAGTTTTTCAGAAAAAAATAACTTACATTTAAGGGATATTGAAATACTTCATTTATCGCACTATTTTTACTTAATTATTGGAAAACTTGGACTTTTAGAAATTCCACTAAATGATGATAGTCTAGAAGAATTAATGGTAAATGGAATTGATTCTCCAGCATATGTATTCCATAGAAAATACCAAATGTGTGAAACAAACATACGTTCAGATCGCCACGAAGCAACAAGAGTTGTTGAAAGTATTGCATACCTTGCAGGAAGAACTATTGATTCTAGAACGCCATTACTTGACGCTTTTTTACCTGATGGAAGTAGAGTAAATGCAACAATGCAAGATGTAACTCTTAGGGGGAGTACAATTACAATTCGTAAATTTAGTGCAGACCCCTTAACAATTGTTGATTTAATAAGATATGGAACTTTTGATTTAGAACTTGCATCTTTCCTTTGGCAGGCTGTTGAAGGATATTTTGGTTCAAAACCAGCAAATACCTTAATTGTTGGTGGTACAGGTTCAGGTAAGACTACAACATTAAACGTTGTTTCAATGTTTTCAATGTATAACGATAGAATTATCACTGTTGAAGATACGCCAGAGTTGCAAGTACCGTTAAATCACGTTATAAAAATGATTACAAGGCCCGGAAGACCTGGAATTCAAGGTTATGAAATTACAATGGATGATTTAATTAAAAACTCACTTAGAATGAGGCCAGACCGGATTTTTGTAGGGGAAGTAAGGGGTAGTGAAGCCCACTCTCTGTTGGTTGCAATGAATACTGGACATGATGGTTGTTCAGGGACTTTACACGCAAACAGTGCAGATGAAGCAATAATAAGACTTATTAACCACCCGATGAGTGTTCCAAAGGTTATGCTTTCTTCAGTTGATTTTATTATAAACCAGCAACGAATTAAGAGAAATAAGAAAACCATAAGAAGAATTTTAGGGGTTGTTGAAATTGGCGGAAGTGGTGAAAATATTACCAAAACCGAGTTATTTAAGTACGACGGTGTAAGTGACAGTGTTGTAAAAACGGGAATTTGTATGTGGGAAGAAGAAGTCTGTGCAATTGCAGGAATTACAAGGGATGAATTAATGGATGATCGAATAAATAGAAAAAAAGTATTAAAGTATATGGTAAATAACAATATTAACGGAATTAAAAAGGTAGGGGATGTAATTAAACAGTATCAAGAAAACCCAGAAAATGTTTTAAAGCATATACTGGAGTAGTTGTGATTTTAATGAATGTAAGACGTAAAAAAGAACCGAGTTTTTTAGATAAACTGTCGAATTTATTAAAAAGTACTAAAATTACGAAACGGAAAAATGTTTCAAGGGTTGGAAGGTCAGAATACTTAAAAAAAATATTTGATAGAAAAAAAGAAACATTTACGGAAGACGAAATTTTAGAATTTTATGAACCATACATTAATGAAACTCCAGAAGTAACTATTGATATAGACGATATTTTATTTGAAAAGCGTTTTGGCGCATTACAAGGTTATTCGGATTCTTTTTCGTATTGGGTTACAAATACATCATTTTTGCCATCAAAAAGAGATTACCAGTATGCTGGAATTATTGATGAACGTGTTTATTTTTTAAAAATAATTGTTTTTTCAATATTTGCGGTTATTTTACTTTTTTTATATGGAGTAATTACTTCTGATCCCATATCTGGAATTACTAATGGAATTATTTTTGCATTAATTATCCTATTTGGAGGAATATTTTATCCAAAATTAAAACTTACACTATTTAGGGGAGAAATAAAGATTCAAGTGTTAATGAGTATATTACACCTTATATCAATGCTGAATTCCGGAGCGTCAGTCCAAGAAGCTATTAAAAATATTGCAAATAATCCAGAATACGGTTTAACCTCTTACGAATTTAGGAGCATTATAAAAGATATTAATCAAGGAGGATATAACTTTGTAGAAGCACTAGAACGGGCAAAAGTAAGGTCAAAAATACCTCTTCTAAAAAAACTTTATGATCAATTAATTCTTGCTGCAAATAAAGGTGGAACCCAGTTATTACTTGAAAACCTGTATAATGAAATAGTAAGGGAATCACTATCCAAAATTGATTCTTCAAAGTTTCAAATTTCAAATTTAGGTAATTTAATATTTGGTATAGGCCTTATTATACCATTTTCAGGTATGATACAGTCTGCATTAGGGGCTCAGCAGGGTTTTGATGGAATTATTAATGCTATTGACTTAGTAATGACTAAAATAGGGCTTTTATCTACCATAATTTTTACAATATTTATTAAAATGAAAATAGAGTGAAAAAATGGATATGTCTGCATCAATATCCAGAATTTATAATTATTTAATTAAAAGAAACCTACGGATACTTAAAAAAACCGGTAAAAATGTAGATGAAAGAATATTTATTGGATTAATTTTTGTAGTACTGGTTTTACCAATATTACTTAGGATAATAATTGGTTTTACACTACAAACTACCATCATATTAACTCTTGTTTATTTAGGGAGTGTACTTGCAATTCCAAGTATAATGTATGAGTCAAAAATGGAAAAGTTTGATAGCAACCTTCCAAAAGCACTTTATGTAATGGTTCTATCATTGGATTCAGGTAGGTCAATTGTTGAAGCAATTAATGAAGTTATACGAAGTGGAATTCCTGAAGTAGATTCTGTATTTTCAAAAATAGTGCTGTTAATGACTGAAAAAAAGCTTAGTTTTGAAGATTCGATGATGCTTGTATCAAATTCACTTGATTCAAAACTTTTTAGACAAATTAGCAGGTTGATAATTGAAAATAGAAAATACGGCGGAGAACTTGCAAATACGTTAAAAAAGCTCGCTAAAACATTAGAGGATCTCCAAAATTTAAAATCACAGCTTATCAGCGTTACTGGAAACGGACTTGCAGTCGGCCTTGTAATATTATGTGGCGTAATTCCTGCAACTGCAGGATTAATTGGAGGATATTTAACAGTTATATCCCAATTAGCACCAACAATGCCATCAGTAGAACCGAACCAAATTTCAAAAGCCATTGAAACCGTTCAAATGGGTTCTGGACTTTTTGGACTGTTATTTTCTGTTCCATTATTTGGATTAAAAATCAATAAAATGATTATAACTTGCGCTCTATGTATGTCTTTTGCAATTACTGCATTTTATGGAGTTTTAAGACTTACTGGACTACTGTTCGCCTAAAATTACTTAAGTAAATTATCTACTTCATGATATAATAATAATACTTTATTTACTACATTAACATTAGTTCTTTTTCTAAATTTATCAATTACTAATTCAATTGAAACCCTTTTATCATTAAATATTAAATTATCCGCATTTGCAATAACTTTTTCCTCAATCGTTTCAGGAATGTAATCTATTTTCGGCAAATTTAGATCAACTGCCTCTTCTTTAGAGATTCCTGCACCAATATGTCGTTCAGCAATTTTCGCAAATTTTTCATTAAAGTTATTTTTTCTTAGTATTTCTGCACCAACTATCCCATGGTCTATATAATTAGATTTACTTCTCCCAATATCGTGTAAAAGTGCGCCCAATACTGCTGTTTCAATGTCAAAATCGTTGCCATTTTTTCGTATTTTAATTCCAAAGTCATAAACGTAATCAGAAACTGCAATACTATGTAAAACTACGTTATTTTCACAGTTTTCAGTTAAAAAAAGTAGATATTCATTAAATTTAGGTACTTTTATTAAATTTTTGAAATTTTGAAATTTTTCCATGAAGTCTGAATTTTTCAAAATATCGTTAAAAACTGCCGTCACATTCAGACCCTTAATATTTAAAAAATAGGGGATTTTGGTTAAATTCATCTTCTATATATGCAATTTGTTCTTTTATTGTTGCCATATCTTTTTTATTATCGTATTCGTGAAGTACCCCGCCACATTGTGGGCATCTAAATCCCATATCCATTGCATCCTCAAATGTAAATTTAAGTTCACACCCCATACAGTAAAAAAACATGCCGTTTTCTTCGGTTGAAAGCTGTTTTTTTAATTCATCCAAAATGTTTTTCATTTTCTTAACAACTAATGCGGGTAATTTTTCAAGAGATGGCTTCCAAGTATAAGTATACCAGTTTGTTTCTTCATCCTTTTCCCGATTGTAGTCCACTAACCTTGCCTCATATAATTTATAGAGTATTCTACGAATATTATTTAACTTAACTTCAAGCTGTCTTGAAATTTCGTCATCAGTTACTTCATTTGAATCAATAAGTACATTTAATACATCAAAGCCAACTACGTCCTCTTCCATGACTTCAAACAATACCTGCTGTATTAGGGGGTTATCAAGCATTGTAAAAATCTCATCTTTTGATAAATTCATGTTTCATACACCTCTTAAAACACCACTTTCCTACAATAATTTTTGATTATAAATGTAGGGAATGTTTTGTAGTTATTCGGCACTCAAGCTCTCTCAATTTTTCCATATTTTTTCCAATAATCGTAGCCAATGGTTCCCCTTTTTCGATAAAAGATCCTTTTTTTGGTACGTCATGAATAAATTCATTTTTTTCGATAAAATAGTTATTAGAACAGTTTGAAAAAACCACTTTTTTAAAATATGGTTCTTTTGGAACTACAGCTTTGTTTTCAAGGATTGCTTTTGAAAGACTTTCCTTTGAAGACAATTCTATCGTTTCAAATGTTCCAAGAATCCTCGGGTTCACTTCAATTATATAGGGTATATCTTCACGAACCATGAAATCTATTCCGTTCATACCAACTAACCCTAAAGACTCAATTAAAGATGAAAAATCCTCAATTGTACCGTTTTTCACTTTTGGAATATGGGGGGATATACTTCCAACATATACATTATTACTTATCAATTGCTTATTAAAACATAAAAAATTTGAACTGATAAATGACGCACTATACGCTTCTGAAGGGATATACTCCTGAATTACCACTGGATAGTTAATATTTAAATTATACTCTGATTCTAAATGTAGAGTAGTTACTCCAATTCCGCCGCTACCTGAAACAGGTTTCATAACTACAGATTTTAACTCCGATAAGCATTTTTCAAACGTGTATTTATTGTTTACTAGATACGTTATAGGTACGTTAAAACCCAAATTCTCTAATTTTTTTATGGTTCTATATTTATTACTTATACTTTTAATCCTTTTTGGTGAATTACCCAATACATCCCATTTTGGCGTTTTAGAAGCGCTATTCTCAAAAACCCCTGAACAGATGAATATGTAATCTACAATGTCCACGTATTCTTTAGATAGTTTTATTATCTCTTTTTCAGAATATTTTTCAGTAAAACGCCCGTGAATATTATCATTTACAAGGTATTTCTTATAATCTGCATCTAAATCTACAGGATTATAATGGGAGACGGAATAAACTTCAAAATTCAATTTTTTTAAGGAATTTACAACAGGACGCGTGTTTACCCCAATTACAAGAGCTTTCATAAAACCACTATAAAAAATATAATTTAAATAAAATATTAAATTTCAAGTTCGTCCCTTAATTCGCCCATTTTAGACTTTCTTTCTGCAAAAGCGTCGTGTCTGTGGATACTCTCTTTATTTACCTGCCTTACAATAACTTGTGTGTCTTCTGGAAGATAATCAAAAACTTCTACAACTCTTTTAATCATTTCCCTTGCACAATCTTCAACAAATTTCGGATTTTTGTGTGCAAGTTCTACAACGTATGCTTCATCACTTCTTTTTAAAAGCTCGTAAACTTCGCCACTCATTGATTCTTTTATAATTTTTATTATTTTTGAAATTCCAACAGTATATCCATTTGGAACTTCTATCATGATGGTTCCAATGCCCCTTTGGTTATGGGTTGCAATTGTAACGGAATCAAGTATTTTTTCAATATCTTCATTTGAAAATCCTTTTTCAATTAATTTATTAATTGCATTTTCTTTTAAAAGATTTTGTGCACAAGGGCATGCTGTAATTCCAACAACTTCTGCACCAACCATTTTTTTAACACTTATCATTCCAGAGTCATCTTTTACCCCGTAAGCTCTTGCCATTATTTTTCCAACTTCTTGAGAGTCTTTTTTAGTTACAGGGGATTTTTCTTCCATCATGTAGTCACTATAAAGCATTACTTCTGCTCTTGTTGCATACTCGTGTTTTTCAAATAATTTCATGACAATTTCAACGGAAAGTTCTTCAACACCATAAATCTCTTTTTCAACTATTATATTTTCAACAACTTCTTCTATTACTTCAGGACTTCTTGACATGTGAATTCCTTTTTGAGAACTTGGAAGATCTACATAAACTTCAAACGTAGGTAGTAAAACTATATCTCTTTTACTCTTTCGTTTAATCTTTACAAGTTTTTTTAGGTTTGTTACGCCAACCCGGGTTAATGAAACCTTAATATCGGGTTCAGTTGCTTGAACGTCACTACATTGCATTATAACACCTGAAGTATTAAAAATTAGTATTTTTACTTATTAAAACGTCTTTTAATTCCTTTGATAAAGTGTAGTATACATTATATCCATCTCTTTCTTTATAAATATACCCCATTTCAAAGATGTCTGAAAGATGAGTTCCAATCGTTCCTGTAGAGTTATTGAGTATCCCTGAAAGTTCAGTTACTGTTGAACTACCACCAAGTTCTGCCATTGCCTTTATTATTTTCGATTGAGCAGGAGTTAAATGATTTAATATCTGGTGCCCTACACTTATACCTAAATTTTTCATTGCTGATCTTACAGTGTCTTCCCCAATATCAAGATTGCCGGTTTTAATTGCAATTGAAACAGCTTCTGAACATGTCATTATAATTCTTCTTGGAATTCCATCGCATTCCTCTATAATTCGCTCAACACTTGCTTTAGTAAACGGCTCATAGCCTTTAGCACCACTTACTTGAGAATCTTCAAGCCTTCGTTTTATAAGATCATATGCTTCATCCTTTGAAAGTGGAGGCATATTTATTATTTTTGGAATTCTATCACGTATTGCAGGAGATATTTTTGTTAAATCTTCGACCATTGTTGGAGGGCCTGCTAAAAACGTTAAAATATCATCCTCATATAGAAACGAGTGGAAAAACTGTAAAAGACCAAGACAGCTTCTTTTTGCAAATTGGTCTGCTTCATCAATCAATATAACGCACAATTTTCCTTCCTCCTTAACTTCATTTAATAAATATCTTAAATCACGTTCAATTTTTTCCCTTGGATAGTGTACTGGTGTTTTATCACTGTAATTACTCAGTCTCCGGTATATTTCAATTATTTTTTGCGAATGCTTCATATAATTTGAGGAAAGGGTTCCATCAACTGAAAATAGATTATCTTTAATTATTCCATGCATAAGCTGGATTAAAAACTGTCTTGCAGTAATTTGAGATGCTTCAAGTTCAACAACCCAGTGATTATGCCTTTTTGAAGCATAATAAAGTATGTTCAAAATTGAACTTTTCCCAATTCCTTTTGTACCGACTATTGCAGCATTTGCAACACTTCCATATTGTGCAGCACCTAAAATATCTGCAATTTCTGAAAGTTCTGAAGTTCTACCAACAAAAAACTTAGTATTTCCACGTATTGGTTTTTCTGAAAAGGGGTTTGTTTTTAATTTTAATCTATTCATTGATTTTTTCGATATCGATGACGCATTATGTATAAATTCAATCGGATCCAACATAAACCATATCCTCCAAAATAAAAAGTGTCCGAAAAGTGTCCTAAATTATATTCAAAATCATCTTTTTTATATCTTTCGAAAAACCGAAACTATAAATATCTTCAAAATACTATTTTATGAATATATTGTTTTTTTAAAGAAATATTGTGAATATAATAATATAATCATAAAATAATGGAGTATATGGTTTATAATTAGATAAAATTATATTTAATATAATAATATAAAATATATAAACTATCACAGTGATAATAAAATATACTTTAATATGTAATTATTTGTAAAAATAGTTGGAAAAAATCATGAATATAAAGAAATAGGTCTTAAATATTATGAATATAAAGAAATATAAATAATTAATATATGTATCATACTTTAATAATGTAATTAATATAGTATCATTGGTAATTTTTAAAAATAATCAATTAAAATAAGACTAATGTTTAAAAATTCGAGTTAGTACCTGTTTTAAAAAATAATTTTTGAATAAAATGATATAAGTAATTTAAAATCATGAATATAACTACTAATATAAATAATACCTAACCATAACTGATAAAAATAAAAAAACCAATAAATAAAATGAAATATTTTAAAAAGGAATTATTATGGACAAGCTATTTAAAAAATTAGTAAAAAATAAAGTTAGAATATCTATATTGGACTACCTCCTAAAAAAAAGTTCAGGGTGTCCTGAAGAAATATCTAGTGAGTTAAAAATATCAAAAGGAATGCCTTCACAGTTTTTAAAAGAATGTGTAGCGTTAAATATTGTAAAAAGAGAAAGAATTGGACATAAAGTTTATTATTCGATAAGTACAGAATATTATCTAAAAATACATAGTATTGTTTCACTTGAAAAAAAGAAAATAAACCAAGATAAGAAGAAAGATATTATAATTCCTCAAAAAAAAGATGCTCAAACATTATTAATGCTTGAAGATAAAAAGGTAAGCTATAATTTTAAAAAGATAGACAATGGATTTGGAGGATCTACATATATATTAAATAGTGATAACGGGGACTCTTTTGAAGTATTTAAAAATAAAGAAGGAATTTGGTGGTGCGTATCTTGTCAAAAACAAGATTGTAGCCATGTGAAATACATTAGAAAAAACACTATAAAAGTATAATTTAAAAAATCATTTTTCGGGTTTTCTGGTAACATATATATATCTTATAATTATAATTTTTAAAAGTTTTTTTTAAAATTGATCTTTTTATTTATTTAACGCTTATATATACTTTTAAATACTTTTTAAAACATTTTAATATGTATTTATCTTTTTTAAAACATTTTAATTCATAATTTATATCTTTTAAGCTTTTTTTAAGTTTAAAAATTTTTATAATTCATAAATATCTTTTATTTTATGATAATAGTATATTATATTTATTTTTTTACTTATATAGTGTAAAAAAGTAAAAGTATAACTAATGTATTTTACTTTAACACCAATATACTATAAAATTTATTTTAATAATTAATGTATACATTAAAAAAAGTAAAAAAAGTAAAATTTAAAATAATAAAAATTAGTTTATTTTATTATTTTAATAATTTGAAAAACGTAAAATTACATTTATTTTTTATTAAAATCTTTAATAAATAATAATTTATAATATTTAACAATAATTTAACTTACAATATTAAAAAGAAGTTATATTATGAAAAATAAAACGTATTACTCAGATAGTACACAATGGAATAAAAAAACAATTACTAAAAATTTTAAAAAAAAATTTAAGATTTATATCCATATATACATCACGCTCGAAACACCGAAACAAATTTTAAAAAATATGAAAATAGTAATATCTATAATGAATTAGTAAATAACAAAAAGATTACTAAATTACTCAAAATAACTAAATATTTAACTAACATATTACCCGAAAACTAGAAACTCATTAAACGTTTCAACTTTATAATCTATTTTTGATAATTTATTTACCTCAAAAAAGATATTTTTAGGGTCTTTAATATAATTACAGGAATTTAGTAAACTTTCTTTATCTATATTAATTTTAAACAGTATATTTTTTTTAACCCTTCTTTTTTTTATAACATTCAAATTGACAAGTTCGTTTAGATAATTATATACTGTCGAATGACTATAATCTAAAAATTCAACTATTTCCTTAATGTTAAATTTTTTTAAGTGCGTAATTGTTTCCATTATTTTCTTGTATTTTTTAGGGATAACTTCAATAAGAACGTGTTTCCATGATATTTTAAGGTCTCTTAAATTTTTTAGTATCCTTTTTGATTTTGAGAGTATAATATTTATAATTTTTAAATTTCCAGAACTTAATTTTAATATTTCTTTAGATACACTTTCTGATATTAAATACCCTCTTTTTTTGGCATAATGCATTACTGCCGCAATATTATTCGTTTTTGCATCTTCAAAAATTTTTTTCAAATAGTTAACTGATTCAAATGGGCATCTTAAAACAATACTTAAACCTTCATTATTTAACCATTTTATAAACCTTTGAAAGGTTTTTATATGGTTCCATTTTGAAATGTTGTGTAAATCAAATACTATAACTGGATTAAATGCTTTTAAAATGGTTATTAATTTACCAGTTACTTTTTTAAAATTCCAAACATTAATATTTTCAAAAAGGTCTCCAATTACCCTATACCATGCTTTATAGCTTTTATAGTAATTATTAACTCCTTTATCAAAATAGACTTTGTTTAGATATTTAAATATATTTTCCATATATTTGGGCTTTGAATTCTTAAAAAAGGTCATTTTATCTTTTAAAACATAAGCTATATTGAAAATAGTTTTTTTTAAAGAGGGGCTTGCAAGTATTCTTAATACAGGAGTTTCTTTTAACTTAGTACTTTCTAAAATTCCCTTATCTTTAATAATGGTACAACTTCCTACTTCATTAGATTCTAAAACAGAGCCCCTGCTAACTGGTTGAATCCATATATCTTTTGTATCATAAAGTCCTGGCTTATTATATATGATTTCCATGATAATCCTTATATCCCATATATAGGTTTTACTTTTTAAATACATTATAAATATATTAAATAATCCTGTATTTTCCAGTTTTAGGCTCGTCAATGTCCCCATTTTTAATTAATTTTTTTATCGAACTAAGCATATTTTCTTCACTAACCCCTTTAGATTTTCCAGATTCTAATATATCCTCTTTCAATGCAAGGCCGGTTTCAGAATTTTCCGCAAATGACTTTATTATATCATATACATTCATCATGATATTTCTATCTTTTCTAGAAACACCTGAAATTTTATCAACATCAAATTGTCCAGTTTCCGGGTCATAAGCAATTTCTTTCAATGATTCAGTAATAATATTTATTGCTTCACTAGCATCTTCTTCTTCGACAACCTCTTTTAATTTTGCTTTTGCATGGGCTTCTGCAACACGAATAGCAGCTTCCAACTGTCTTGCAGTAATTTGTACTGAGCCTTTACGCATATTTAAGTAAAATTCTGTAAGTAGTTCTTCAGCTTCTTTTGAAATTATCGGTGATTTCTGCTTTGCATATGTTATATATTTTATAACAAAGTCCCTATCTATTAAAACGTCATCTATAATAATGTGGTCTAATTTCATGTTTTCAGATATTTCTTTATTTAAATACGCCCTATGTACATTTATAATATGTTTTGCAATATCTTTATCTTTTAAACGGTCTGCTTCATCTTTTATTGGAAATATCAAGTCAAATCTACTTAACATGGGTGCAGGAATGTTTATTTGTTCAGGAATAGATACATTAGGGTCAAATCTTCCCCATCGGGGATTACATGCTGCAATAATTGCACATTCTGAAGGTAATTTTGCATTAATACCCCCCTTACTTATATGAATTGTTTGTGACTCCATAGCCTCTAAAACGAAACTTTGAAGGTCTTTATTTACAGTAAGTTCATCAATACATGCGGTTCCTTTATTTGCTTTTACTAAAAGTCCTGGTTTTATTACCCACGTATCATCACCTATTTCAGTCTTTTCACGGACAACCGCGGCAGTTAAACCAACACCTGATGCAGTAGTAACAGAACCATATAAATTTCCAGGAATTTCCGCAATTTTCCTAAGCATAACTGATTTTCCAATACCGGGGTCAGTAATTAATAATATATGACTATCTGCTCTTTTATTTCCTTTTTTTACTCCTTTAATCTGTTGTAAAAAAATTGCCTTTTTAACAACTTCATAACCTTTAATTTCTGGAATCAACCTTTCTGAAAGTATATCTACAACATTTACTCTTCTTCCAACTTTTTCTATTTTTTTAATATCCTCAACTGTTAAATTAGCTTCTATTTTGTCTTCAATTACATCGCAATGAATTCCTTTGATATATATATCGTAAATAGGAATTTTTTTGTTTTTCTGACTTTTTATTGGAATTCCTGTAACTTTAACACGCCCACAGAATATGCCCGGACTATGTTCTAAAAATACTGAAATATACTTTGGCGGTTCTTCAGGATCATCCATAATATCTAATGGCTCTTGAACCTTTATTTCTTGAAAATCAATGTATTTGGATTCTTCTTCAATAATCATCATATTTTGGGCACATTTTGGACATACTGGCTCAAAAGACATTTCAAAAGGGTTTTCAATGTCAGTATTCTTTTTTTCACCACAGGAAGTACATATGTATGATGCTTTTTTCAATGCAGATTTTATTTTTGTTGCAACAACTACAATTCCTTCAAATTCGATTAGTTTACCAAGTGTACTGCTTTTAATGTCTTCAATAGTCATCAATTTATTTTTTTCTGATTTGTTAAATTTTTCAGGTAGGTTTTTAACAGTAATTACTATATCTGGTTTTTCATTTTTCATTGCATAATATGCATCACAATAACAATCTTTAAGTAAATCCAAACCAGATATTGGATCTTCCTCTAAATACTCCATAAATTCTATAAGTCCATTCTGGTAGATATTATCTAAATTTATAGCTATTTTCTTTTTTTCCGAGATAATATCTTGAAAATTCAATGTTTTTAAACATTCTGTAAGTTTTGGTCGAATATTCTGTATCCTTTTATCTTCCATTATTTCCCTAAAAATTATCGGTATCTTTAACCTATACTTTCTTTATTATATATTGGTTTTTAAATTTTAATTACTTTGAAAATTCAATATTTAAATATTTTAAAAACTGTAAGGTATATTTGTAGGGTAAAAAAGAATATACTTAAAAATAAAAATACAATTTTTAATAATTTAATTATTTTTTAATCTTTAATATTAATTATATTCTAAACAGATTAGATTTAGTAAGATGGTGTTGTAATGGATTTTAAACCGGCATTTCGTTTTCCACTTTCAGATGATAATGCATTCAAAAAAATGATAATTGGTTCTATTTTATCAATAATTCCTGTTTTAAATTTGATTTCACTAGGGTATGCAATAGAAACACTTGAAAATATTTTAAATTCCAAAGATGAATTACCTAATTGGGATTTTTTAGGGCGTAAATTTATAAAAGGACTATTTACTATGGTAATATATTTTATATATATGTTAATTCCATTCATGATAATATTTTTTCTAGGGGGTTCTTCAATATATGCAATTTTTAGCGGTATTGAATCATTATTTATGGGCGGAATTTTTGGATTTTTATTTACTGTTCTTTTAGTATTATTTACTACGTTAATTATTGGATTTATCGTTCCAATGGCAATTTTAAATTACACTGCAAGCGGGGAATTTTTTTCGGCATTCCATTTTTTTGAAATCATAAATAAAATAAGTCTTAAGGTATCCGACTATATTTTAATGTATCTTTTACTAATTTTACTCAGTATTGGTCTTAGGTTTATTGCAATAATTCCTATAATTGGTTTAATTATAATAATGGTAATGAATTTTTACTTTTCACTTGTTTTTGCATATATATTGGGTAAAATATATTTAAAATAGTTAAAATAAAATAATTATTTAAAAAACCATTAAATTCTTTTAAACTCATTAAATTCCTTCAATTTTTTTAACCCATGCTTTTAAATACTCTTCAAAATTTTCATTTTCATGGTTTTTAATATTTTCACAATTAATATTTAGATCTGGAATATCTATATCAAATTCAAGGCCCATTACTACATTAGAAAATTCTTCATAGTCAATTTCAACTTCGGGTATTAACCCTCTTTTATCTGCATTTAAAACTGATTTTCTAACCGGTATTACTTTTATACCTAAAGTTGATGAAATTTTCTCAATTTTTTCAAATAAATCCATATTATATACCTTATTTAGGATAACGCCTGAAATATTAACGCCCATATCTTTTAATAGGGAATAGTATGCAATTGATTCAACAAATGCACCTTCAATACCACTTTTACTACACGATGAAACAATGTACACTGGAAAGCCAAGTAAACTTGAAATTTCTGCACCACTATAGTTTTTTTTATTCAATGCACCGGTAAATGCGCCCATAACGCCTTCAATTATATAATTATCGTAATCTGAAGTTCTTACAAATTTTAAAAATTCTTCAGGTGGGCACCATCCTCTGTCTGAAATTTTAATGCTACTATATTTTAACATTGGTTCTCGAAGTAAATATAATGAAGGGACAATATCACGAACATCTGGCCCTATTTTTGAAACAAAAGTTTTACCTTTTACTTTAGAAACGATACTTGTTGAAAGAAATGTTTTTCCACTTTCAGAGCCCGTTGCAAGTAAAATCAAACCTTTTTTTGAATTATTTTGAATACTTTCAAAATTTTTTGATATTTTTGAATTACTTTTTAATTTTTCCTTTAGAACTTTGTTTTTTTTAAAAATTTCATTCATTTCTTCATCAGTTATTTTTAAACTGTTTTTAATATTGTTAATAACCGTTTCATTATCTAAAAAATTATGTATCATTGTTCCAAACACTTTGTTTTTAAAAACACCTGACAATATGTCCTGTTTTTGAACCATCTTATAGTTTAATTTTTCAATTTTAGAAGATGTTAATTTTTTGGTACTATTATTTGTAATTTCAATGTTTCCATAAGTATGGCAGTGAAAACCGCTTCCATTTTCATTCGTTTTTCCAAAAATACAGTCATTTTCTAACTTAAATGTAACTAAATCCGTACATACCAATGGTGAAAAGTTAACATTTAATAATCCTAAACCTTCCTTTATAATCGGATTTTGACTTTTTCTCCCGATATCTATTTTTTCAGAAAGGACTTGAAATCCACTACAAATTCCAATAATATACTCGTTAAAATTTAAAATTTCTTTTTTCAATTGATTACCTAATGATTTACTTTCTATAATACTTCCGCCTGGAATTATAATTATTTCTAAATCTTTTATTTCAGAAATATTCTTTTCATTAATAATTTTTGTAGGGATTGATCCAAAACCTTCAAAACAAGGGAGTGTTCCATTTATATCCAATAATCCTATCTCCATTTTATCGCCTTTTCATTACTTTTAGGAACTATAATTGGCTATTTAAATAATTATTTTAAGAATATTTTGAATACTTTAAAATAAAAAATATGATTTTTACACTTTTTTTTATTATTTTTTTATATACTATTTTTCGAGTATTTATTTATTTTGAGGTTTTAATTATTGTTACATACCTAAAAACAATACATATTACAACACGTTTTCATATTATGCAAATCAAAGTGATCGCCTGAACTAAATCACTCAGGTGTGATGTAAGCCCACAATCTAGGTGAAACCTAGATAGCGACCAAATAAAATGTCATTTCCTTTAATGTAAAAATGACGTACTCCACGAGAGTGTGAGCGTAAAATTCTTTTACGCCACAAAATTCCGGTTGATCCCGCCGGAGGCTACTGCTATTGGGGTTCGACTAAGCCATGCGAGTCTATGGTTTCGGCCATGGCGGACGGCTCATTAACACGTGGTTAACTTAACCTCAGGTGGAGCATAACCTTGGGAAACTGAGGATAATTCTCCATAAGAAAAGCAGTCTGGAACGATTCTTTTCTGAAAGCATATGCGCCCGAGGATAGGACTGCGCTCGATTAGGTAGTTGGTGGGGTAATGGCCCACCAAGCCTACGATCGATACGGGCCTTGAGAGAGGGAGCCCGGAGATGGGGACTGAGACACGGCCCCAGGCCCTACGGGGCGCAGCAGGCGCGAAACCTCCGCAATGCACGAAAGTGCGACGGGGGGACCCCAAGTGCTCATGCACAGCATGGGCTTTTATCAAGTGTAAACAGCTTGAGGAATAAGGGCTGGGCAAGTTCGGTGCCAGCAGCCGCGGTAATACCGACGGCCCGAGTGGTAGCCACTCTTATTGGGCCTAAAGCGTCCGTAGCCGGTCCAGTAAGTCCCTGTTTAAATTCTCTGGCTTAACCAGAGGACTGGCAGGGATACTGCTGGACTTGGGACCGGGAGAGGACAAGGGTACTCCAGGGGTAGCGGTGAAATGTGTTGATCCTTGGAGGACCACCTATGGCGAAGGCACTTGTCTGGAACGGGTCCGACGGTGAGGGACGAAAGCCAGGGGCGCGAACCGGATTAGATACCCGGGTAGTCCTGGCCGTAAACTCTGCGAACTAGGTGTCACCTGGGCCTCGAGCCCAGGTGGTGCCGAAGGGAAGCCGTTAAGTTCGCCGCCTGGGGAGTACGGTCGCAAGACTGAAACTTAAAGGAATTGGCGGGGGAGCACCACAACGGGTGGAGCCTGCGGTTTAATTGGATTCAACGCCGGGCATCTCACCAGGAGCGACAGCATGATGACGGCCAGGTTGACGACCTTGCCTGAAGCGCTGAGAGGTGGTGCATGGCCATCGTCAGCTCGTACCGCGAGGCGTCCTGTTAAGTCAGGTAACGAGCGAGACCCGTGCCCTATGTTGCGACTACTTTCTCCGGAAGGTAAGCACTCATAGGGGACCGCTAGCGCTAAGCTAGAGGAAGGAGCGGGCAACGATAGGTCCGCATGCCCCGAATCTCCTGGGCTACACGCGGGCTACAATGGCTAGGACAATGGGCTGCTACCCTGAAAAGGGACGCGAATCTCCGAAACCTAGTCGTAGTTCGGATCGTGGGCTGTAACTCGCCCACGTGAAGCTGGAATCCGTAGTAATCGCAGTTCATAATACTGCGGTGAATGTGTCCCTGCTCCTTGCACACACCGCCCGTCACACCACCCGAGTTGGGTTCAGGTGAGGCCTTGGCCTTTGGCTAGGGTCGAACCTGGGCTCAGCGAGGGGGGTGAAGTCGTAACAAGGTAGCCGTAGGGGAACCTGCGGCTGGATCACCTCCTAAAAAAAGAACATTTTGGTCGCTACTAGGCACTAAATGATTGTGGGCTTAATTTTTTTGCCCAGCTCGTAATTTTTAGATTACGATCTAGGGGCCGGATATTAATGATGGTCGTGCACAAGCTTTCATATCTGGTGTTATCCAGATGTCTAATTTTATCTATTACCCTACCTGGGGAATGGCTTGGCTTGAAACGCCGATGAAGGACGTGGTAAGCTGCGATAAGCCTAGGCGAGGCGCATACAGCCTTTGAACCTAGGATTTCCGAATGGGACTTCCTACTTTTGTAATCCGTAAGGATTGGTAACGCGGGGGATTGAAGCATCTTAGTACCCGCAGGAAAAGAAATCAACTGAGATTCCGTTAGTAGAGGCGATTGAACACGGATCAGGGCAAACTGAATCCCTTCGGGGAGATGTGGTGTTATAGGGCCTTCTTTTCGCCTGTTGAGAAAAGCTGAAGTTGACTGGAACGTCACACTATAGAGGGTGAAAGTCCCGTAAGCGCAATCGATTCAGGTTTGAAGTGTCCCTGAGTACCGTGCGTTGGATATCGCGCGGGAATTTGGGAGGCATCAACTTCCAACTCTAAATACGTTTCAAGACCGATAGCGTACTAGTACCGCGAGGGAAAGCTGAAAAGCACCCTTAACAGGGTGTGAAAAGAGCCTGAAACCAGGTAGGTATGGAATGGCGTGGCCCCAAAGGCAACTGTTCTGAAGGAAACCGTCGCAAGGCGGCTGTACGAAGAACAGAGCCAGGGTTGCGTCCTCCGTTTCGAAAAACGGGCCGGGGAGTGTATTGTTGTGGCGAGCTTAAGATCTTCACGATCGAAGGCGTAGGGAAACCAACAAGTCCGCAGAATCTTTAGGGACGGGGTCTTAAGGGCCCGGAGTCACAGCAATACGACCCGAAACCGGGCGATCTAGGCCGGGGCAAGGTGAAGTCCCTCAACTGAGGGATGGAGGCCTGCAGAGTTGTTGCCGTTCGAAGCACTCTTCTGACCTCGGTCTAGGGGTGAAAGGCCAATCGAGCCCGGAGATAGCTGGTTCCCCTCGAAGTGACTCTCAGGTCAGCCAGAGTTCAGGTAGTCGGCAGGGTAGAGCACTGATAAGATGGTTAGGGGAAGAAATTCCTCGCTGTTTTGTCAAACTCCGAACCTGTCGTCGCCGTAGGCTCTGAGTGAGGGCATACGGGTAAGCTGTATGTCCGAGACGGGAATAGCCGAGACTTGGGTTAAGGCCCCTAAATGCCGATTAAGTGTGAACACGAAGGGCGTCCTTGGTCTAAGACAGCAGGGAGGTTGGCTTAGAAGCAGCCACCCTTTAAAGAGTGCGTAACAGCTCACCTGTCGAGATCAAGGGCCCCGAAAATGGACGGGGCTAAATCGGCTGCCGAGACCCAAGGGCACCGCAAGGTGATCCCGTAGGGGGGCGTTCTGCGAGGGCAGAAGTTCGGCTGTGAAGTCGAGTGGACCTCGTAGAAATGAAGATCCCGGTAGTAGTAACAGCATAAGTGGGGTGAGAATCCCCACCGCCGAAGGGGCAAGGGTTCCACAGCAATGTTTGTCAGCTGTGGGTAAGCCGGTCCTAACTCTCGAGGTAACTCCTTTGAGAGGAAAGGGAAACAGGTTAATATTCCTGTGCCATCTAGATACGCGTGGCAACACAAGGTTAGTTTCCAACGCTTCTGGGTAGGCTGAGTGTTCTTGTCTGGACTTTCAAGCTTATAAGTCCGGGGAGAGTTGTAATAACGAGAACCGGATGAAAGAGTGATGAGCTCTCCGTTAGGAGAGTTCGGCCGATCTCTGGAGCCCGTGAAAAGGGAACTAGCAAGGATTCTAGATGTCCGTACCCAGAACCGACACTGGTGCCCCTAGGTGAGTATCCTAAGGCGTAGCGGATGAATCTAGTCGAGGGAAGTCGGCAAATTGGCTCCGTAACTTCGGGAGAAGGAGTGCCAGTGATCTTGTTTAAATATGGGATCGCTGGTCGCAGTGACCAGGGAGGTCCGACTGTTTAATACAAACATAGGTCTTAGCGAGCCTGAAAAGGTGTGTACTAAGGCCGACGCCTGCCCAGTGCTGGTACGTGAACCCCGGTTCCAACCGGGCGAAGCGCCAGTAAACGGCGGGGGTAACTATAACCCTCTTAAGGTAGCGAAATTCCTTGTCGGGCAAGTTCCGACCTGCATGAATGGCGTAACGAGACCTCCACTGTCCCCGACTAGAATCCGGTGAACCTACCATTCCGGCGCAAAGGCCGGAGACTTCCAGTGGGAAGCGAAGACCCCGTGGAGCTTTACTGCAGCCTGTCGTTGGGGCATGGTTGTGAGTGTACAGTGTAGGTGGGAGCCATCGAAACCTTTTCGCCAGGAAAGGTGGAGGCGATCCTGGGACACCACCCTCTCATGACCATGTTCCTCACCCTTTTAGGGGACACCGGTAGGTGGGCAGTTTGGCTGGGGCGGTACCCTCCTAAAAATGCATCAGGAGGGCCCAAAGGTTGGCTCAAGCGGGTCAGGACTCCGCTGTTGAGTGTAAGGGCAAAAGCCAGCCTGACTTTGTTGCCAACAAAACGCAACGAAGAGGCGAAAGCCGGGCCTAACGAACCCCTGTGCCTCACTGATGGGGGCCAGGGATGACAAAAAAGCTACCCCGGGGATAACAGAGTTGTCGCGGGCAAGAGCCCATATCGACCCCGCGGCTTGCTACCTCGATGTCGGTTTTTCCCATCCTGGGTCTGCAGCAGGACCCAAGGGTGGGGCTGTTCGCCCATTAAAGGGGATCATGAGCTGGGTTTAGACCGTCGTGAGACAGGTTGGTTGCTATCTGCTGGATGTGTAGGCTGTCTGAGGGAAAGGTGGCTCTAGTACGAGAGGAACGGGCCGTCGGCGCCTCTAGTCGATCGGTTGTCTGACAAGGCACTGCCGAGCAGCCACGCGCCAAGAGATAAGAGCTGAAAGCATCTAAGCTCGAAATTCATCCTGAAAATAGACAGCCGTTTCCTTCGGGAACGAGAACTCCCGTAGAAGACGGGTTTGATAGGCTAGGGGTGTACGCATCAAGGTTCTTCCGAGATGTTCAGCCCGCTAGTACTAACAGTTCGAGAGATAATTTAGGCATCTGGACACTTAAAGATATGAAAGCTAAAGTGCACTTTTAATTTAACACTTTGACATAACGGTCAAAGCGGAGGTGTAACATCCGATCCCATCCCGATCTCGGAAATTAAGCCCTCCAGCGATTCTTTAAGTACTGCTATCTAGTGGGAACAAAGTGACGCCGTTAGTCACTTTTTAATTTAACTATATATATTTGTATATATTGATTGATAGATTTTACTTTTTATTAAAAAATAGAAAATTAAATTCTTACTGGAATGTTATTTTTTTGAACTTCTTTTTTAATTTTTTGGACATCGGTTTCTCTATAGTGTAGAATACTCGCCATCAATGCAGCATCCGCATTTCCATTTTTAAATACTTCAACAACATGGGCAGAACTACCGCATCCACCACTTGCAATAACTGGAAGTTTTACACTTTCAGAAATTGCTTTTGTTAAAGTTATGTCGTATCCATCTTTAGTACCATCTGCATCCATACTAGTTAAAAGAATTTCCCCTGCACCCAAATTTTCAACTTTTTTAGCCCAATTTATTGCATCGATACCCGTTCCTTCCCTTCCTCCGTAAATATAAACTTCAAACCAGAATTTGCCGTTTTTTGATTCAAAAATATACTTTCCACTTAAATTTTTATCATTAGAATCATTTATATAATTTCTTTTTACATCAATTGCAACTACAACACATTGTGTTCCAAAAATTTCAGAAGCTTCTTTTATTAATTCTGGATTTTTTACTGCAGATGTATTTATAGAAATTTTATCAGCACCCGCCCTTAAAATTCTTCTAAAGTCCTCAACAGTCTTTATTCCACCACCAACTGTTAATGGAATAAAAACCTGTTCAGCAGTTCTTTTAACAACATCAATAATAATATCCCTTTTTTCAAAGGATGCAGTAATATCTAAAAAAACGAGTTCATCTGCACCTTGTTCATTATAAATTTTTGAAAGTTCAACAGGGTCTCCTGCATCTCTTAATTCTAAAAAGTTAGTTCCTTTTACAACCCGCCCTTCTTTAATATCTAAACAAGGAATGATTCTTTTAGTAAGCATATCTTTCACCAAAATATATTGATAATTACTTATATTAAATGTCATCATCAGCTTTTTTTAAGTTAGCAGCTCTTGAAGTCATGTCTTTTAATTCTTTTGCAACCTTTAATGCCCTTACTGCTGCAAGATCTTTTTTAATATATACTTCCGCTAGGTCTTCTGCTAGATAACTTAATTCTTTACTAAATTTGGACTTTTTTTGAATTGCAGGAATGTTTTCCATCCACTGGTTTTCAACTTTTAAGTCATATGGGAGTACTGCAATAGTATCGTCAAGCACCTCTTCAAAATCTACTATATTACGGAATTTATTTACGATTACGCCAATACAATCAATATCAATAGCAAAAAGTAGTTCCTTTGTTTTTAACGTATTTGCAATTCCCGGAATACTGTCTTCTGCAACTACAATCATCTTGTTTACTACTTTTTCCTCAAGATTCAATGAAGAAAATAATAAATTCCCTTCAGTAATATTTGGAGGAAGATCGAGTAAAACAATGTCGTAAGTATCGTTTAACATACGAATCAATTCAAGTATTCTTTTCTGACTTATTTCTGTGTTAAATGAATCTGGTGTAGAATCTGTAACAATAACTGAAAGGTCATCATATTGATGGATAATATCTGAAATTGCACTGTTTCCTGAAAGATAAGAATTTAATGTATGGGGCGTATTTTCAAATCCAAAAAGTAGTGCACCGCATCCTGCATATATATCACAGTCAACATATACCGTTTTTGCTTTATCACTTAAATAGTGGCCAATATTTGCTGCAATTGTAGTTTTTCCAGTTCCACCTTGAACGTTATAAAATCCAAGTCTCATTATACCACTTCCTAAATTTTAAAAAACTAAATTTAAAAATTCAATTTTTATAATTCTAACTTTCTTTTAGCTATTTAATTGGATTATTTCAGGTGCATTTGCTATAACAAGCTTTCCAGATGAATTATAACTTTCGGTAATTGTATTTTTTACAGGGACTATATTATTTTTAAATACTGTTATTTTAGCGTAATCGTCTGCTTTAACATATATTGTATCGTTTTTAATAAGTATAGATGAAGTTCTGTACTCTTCAGCCCATTTTGCATATTCCTTAAATGAACAAACCCATATATTTTCATCATTTAGAGTATATAGTTTATTGGTATCAAATTCAATAATATCTGCAACATATACCCCATAATTTTCATTTTCTGGTTTAATATATATCTCATTAATAAAATGGACTCCATTTATATCATTGTTATTTAATCCAGGTACTTTTATAACTGAAACTCCATTTATTTTATCATAACCCATATGGTCAGGAACAACTACGTAATCTACACCTTTGAGATTTAAGCTCCAAGAAATATCTTTATTTTCCCTACTAAATACTAAATCTAAAAGTGTTTTATCACTTGAAAATAATAAAATTCCATCAGTACCTTCTGCCATTGCATAAGCATAATTTTTTACATACCAATTTGAAAAATATTCATATCTATTATTGAATTCCGCTTCTTGACTTAAACTTGCAAATTCACCATTGACAGACCAGTAATTTCTTGAAACAGTTTCTTTTTCATTCCAATATTCTTCTCCATCATAACGGTAATAGTAATTTTCAGATTTTGGGCCTTCATTCCAGTAACCTGTACTTTCAGTTCCGGAATAAGACACGGTTTTTGGATAGTATCCTCCGTAGGGGTCATTATTTAATGTGTTTGGCGCTTTATTAATGTACATAATAGGGTAATAACTCATTGCAAGTACATCGTAATTATTTTTATACAAATTTTCTTTTTCACTGTATTTAATATGGGTATAAAATTCACCATATCTTTTTTTAAACCAATAATCGTTTAAAAGTTCTTCCTTTTCAGCATCACTTATCTTTGTATCCATTATAACGTGAATATTTTCGGAACCTGTTGTGATATATGTGGTTTGAATTCCTAATAATTCAGAAACTGTTTTTATTCTTCTTATTTTTTCATTTAAAGTCTGCTCATTTCTAAGTTCAACATTAATCTTTCGCCCGGAAACGGAAACTGCATAACTTCCAGATTTTTCAGGAATTAAATTTTGAACAGCAACCGCACTTATTACTATATTGTCGTACCCTGAAGGAACCTTATTTATATATGCGAAGGTTTCGCCATGTTTAGAAACGTAATTTCCAATAAAATCAAGTATTTCTTTATTTTCAAGGTCAATATCATAAGGAATAAATAACTTTTTTGGTTTTATTTCGTAAAATCCATCATTGTAAATTTTAGAAGGGATATTTGATGTAAAAATACCTACTTCATTTTTAGCTTCAACATCTGAACTTACAAAGATATAAACACCGTTTTTATCACGGTAAACGTAATTTTTAGGGTATATGGTACTTCCTTGTGTTAAAAAAGGCATACTGCTAAAATCCGGTATTTTACTTGAAATAGAGTTTAATTCAACAAGCCCGATATAATTAATAAACTCTTTATTTTTTTTATCCATTTTAAAGTTTTTTCCAGCGTATATTACTACAAAACTGTCTGAATTTAAATAATAATCTAATGTCTCTATATCTTGAATATTTGAAATATCAACATAAGCAATAGGGGTAGTAGATGCCCATTTATAGGGAATTGCACTTACTGAACCTAATAACATGAATGATATTAATACCAAGCCAAAAATTTTTAGCTTCATTAACTCACCGCATTATAATTAAATTAATATCGTACTTAATATGTTTACAGTTATTAATATATTTCACGCTTTTCAAACCTACATAACTAATTACACAAAACTTATTTTAAAAACGGAATACTTATTTTATCTAAAATAACGATTCCTTTTACATTCATCGCTTTTTGGGAAGATATTATGAAAAAGACTGGAACAATATTATTTATATTATTTATTACACTTTCCGTAACTTATGGGGCAGATAAGGATGGAGTTGCAATATATAAGATATGGGCAGTTGGAGATAACCCTGATTCTCCAAAAATTTACATAGATCCAAGTAATCCTTCCATAAATATTGGTCTGGTAAATTATGATCCTTACCAAAGAAATGTAAGAGTTAAAGCTGAATATGAAGGCCAATCCTTTGAATCACCTTTAATACCCATTATACCGAACTCTCACCACGAAAAAATTATTGAAATAAGACTTAAATTTACTGAAGTAGGTGATCATAGTGTTACAATTACTTTGACTGATGAAAACGGCAAAAAGATAGAATCTAAAAAAATAAACGTAAACGTTGTAAATCCGGTTGATGTGAAAAATATAACTTGTCAGGCGAGTTACACTGCCCCCGGGGCACCTTACACTGAAATAGTAACTAGTAACTGGTATACTGTAACTTTAAAGAGTAATCCTAGATCGCAATCTGATTATGAAGTAAAAACATGGATTAGTGTAGTTTCAAAAGATTATACGAAAGATTCAAATGACGCTAAAAATGCAAACGACAAAAAGATAATTTACAATGGTAAGGACGATAAAAGAATAGTATATTTACCGAAAAATTCTGAAAAGGAAGTTTTTTTTAAAATTCCTGATATCAATATCGATGAAAATGAATTTAAAATTCAGGTTCATACTGAGGTAATGGGGCTACATGGATATACTGATGGACTTGAGGAAACTACGAGGGTAAACAATAATGGATTAATATCTTATAATTACAAAAAAACAGTTAAAATATTTAAGCTTCCAGTATCTGTTGAAAAATACGAACTTTTTAAAGATATAAATGAAAGTAGCAGAAATTACGTGAAAGAATTTTATGATAGTTCAAAAATATATGATGAAAGAATTGAACGTGCTTTAAATACGAATATTCCTTCTAGGAACATTCTTCCACGGGCTTATATGGCAAATGAGCCATATCTTTCAATTTTACGAATACAACTTAGAAACCATCATAATAAAAGAGCAGATGTAACTGTTGAACTAGAAAGTCCAAGTGGGTATAAAACAGTTAAATCAGTTAAAATAGATGATTTATCTAGTGAAACTATTTATATCCCGTATTTATCGAAAATTTCTGATACGGACTTTAAAATTCAGGTATATTCCGATAAACACTATGTTTACTCTTCAAAAGAAAAGTTAAAGATAGAGCCAGAAGCAATTTATCCAGTTATAATTGATAATATCTCACTTCCAAATGATGAACTATTAAGCTATTCAAGTAGGCTTTCTGGAAACGTGGTAGTTGGGAAAAATTATACTGTAAATGTAACTTTAAAAAATAATTATAACCGTACTTTAGTTGGAAAAGTTTACATTGGAAATAGGTATAATGAAAAAAATACCTATGAACAAGGGATATTTACAGTAAATGATCCATTAACATTTAGAATAGCACCAAATTCAAAAAATACATACGAACTTCCAATAGTATTTAACAGGGAAGTAAATGGCCCGATAGAATTTATAATTGATGTTGATGGCGCTGCAACAGATAATAACCGTAAAGTAACTGCCCAAAGTACATTTTTCCAATTTAATGCGAAAAATCTTTTAAACGTTAAAAAAGTTTGGTATAATAATACAATAATGCCAAAAATTTCAACTGTAAATCACGGCGGAGGTTTATTTGTTAATTACCCTGTTGCAGGATATAATAATACTTGTATAGTTGCACTAGATAATGAAATCTCAATACCTGCAACATACAGAATGTGGGTTGACGTTTACGATTCAAAAGGGGTATTGAAAGCTACTTCGAAGGAAAAAATCGTCACGGTTAATAACCGAAATAGTAATGATCCTCTTCAAACGGTTGAATTTGATATCTTCTTTGAAGAAGGATTTTTAGGCTATACCTTATTTCACGCAGTTACAACTGATGATTTTGGAAACGTTGAAATATTATATACCGAAGGATTTGGAACAGTGTCAAGAAATATTAATCCTAATTCGAATATCGGACGGTATTCTGCAATAGACCTTTTAAATAAGGTTCCAACAAGCATGAATAAAGTTACTGAAGTTGTTTCACCACTCAATATAAAAGATTTAACGTATTCTGAATCTGGCGTAACCGCAATAATTTCTTCAGGACTTTCTAGCAATCACCCAGTAAATATAACGTACTATTACAATATCGAAATACAGGAAAACAAAAATACCATATATAAAAGTCCAAATTACCAAGACATGATACACTCAACAGAATCTAAACCTTTAAATATAAAATTAAATGAACTTGACCCTGAAAAAAGCTATGAAATAACTTTTAGGGTTTCTATTCCTAATTTTGCACTTAAATCTGGAAATTATCTTCCAATAGAGCTTAAAAAATCTTTAAAAATAAATTCTGATGTAATAGATGTTGAAAACAGTCCACCAGGGATTAATTTCCCAGAAATTGCGGATAATGAAGAAATTAACCATGAAGTTCCTAATATGGACGGTGGGGAAGATACTTTAGAACCTGAACTAACAATGATTCAAAATATTATGAATTCTGTAAAGAATATGATTTCAAAAATACCACTTATCGGCGGATTCGTATCTTAAGGATAATATGGGTAATTAGTAATTCCAATATCATTCATATATATATTTTAACGGCTATAATTATTTCTATCTATAATAACCCCCATATTAAGATATATCTTATAACTAAATCAATACTTAAATTTAATAATCCTATCCCCGAGGTGTCTTTTTTGGGATCAGAAGACATGATATTTATTAATCCTACAATAATAAGATCTCTAAACAAGAGCAAGCTTAGAAAAAAAATAGTATATTTTCTATATGATATCCACCCCCATGGAATTTATCTTTCAGAACTTTCTAGGAGAGTTAAATCAGATCCAAGTAATGTATTAGGGTGTTTAAAAGGAATGGGCAATAGATACAATGGTAGTTCTTCATTAATCGAGCTTGGTCTCGTAACCTGTGATGGAAAAGAAGGAATGAAAGTTTACCAGATGACTCATTACGGAAAAAACATTGTAGAATATCTGAAAGACTACGATTCTGCCACTAATAATTGGTGAAATTATGGTACTATCCGAAATATATGGGAAAGAAACAGGGGTGAGTATGAATATGATTTCAGAGGGCGAACTTTTGAAACATTCTAAAACCGGAATCATTGAAGTAAACGGCATAAAAAAGAAAGTAGAGTCACTAAATTATACTGTTGAATATATTAATAATGAATTAATAGGCATATTTTTTAGACAGGGCTTAAAATTTGGAATATTTAAAGCAATAGATGATAATAGGCCCAAGTTAGATACTGTTGAAAATATACTGCCGTATCCAAACAAAGACATTATAAATAAATATGTTAAAACAGCTTTGGCTTTAAAAATGCTATTTCTAACTGATGATGGATTTTTAGAGTTAAATCCTAGCTTTAAATATTCTTCAATATATCCTGATCATGAAAAACTTATTTCAGACCATTTTTCTAATTATGATTTTATATCTAGTTTAGTTCAGTATGCACTTATTGGATATGAACATCCAGAAGTTGTTTTAAATTTTAAAAAGGATGCAGATATTTGGGATATAATGTTAAACACGAACTACATGAAAACATGTAGGGATGTAATTTCAGAATACCTTGATCTTAAAGATGGAGATAGTGTTCTTGAAGTAGGGTGTGGTTCAAGAGCCCCTCAATATTATGCTTCAAAATTATCCCCAAACGGGTACTATATGGGAGTTGACGTCTCAAAAAAACTTATAAAAATTGCAGAAGGAAGGCTTAAAAGAAATGGATTAGATTGTGCTTCACTAAAGCCCTTAGACTTTTGTGAAACAATTTCTAAATATACGTATGATTATGTAATATGTGCCCACACTTTATCCTATACAGATTCTAAAAATTTATTTCTTAAAAAAATGATGGATTCGCTAAAAAAAGGCGGTAAACTTGTTATAATGGAAGAATTTTTCACTGAAAACCCTGCAGTAAATACGCCTTTATTTGAATTTTATAAGGGCCTTAATAAGTACTTTAAAGGTTACAACTCAAGGAAAGACATTTTAAATCAGCTAGAAATTTTAGGCTATGGATATAATTATGAGTTATTAGGTAATAATTGCATCGTAATAGAAAGGATTTAATAATTTGACTGCCTATAATAGTTACGTTTTTATTTTTTAAAGGTGGTCTAATGAAAGTTACGGTATATGGTGCGGGTAACCAGAATCTTTATGTTAATCAACTAAAGTTACCTGAATCGTTTGGTGGTACTGCCCCTTATGGTGGGAGCAGAATGGCGATAGAATTTGCAAAAGCTGGCCACGAAGTTATTTTAGCAGAAATTAATAAATCAAACCTAAACGATGAACAATGGAGTATTGTTGAAAGTGCAGGAGTAAATGTTGTATCTGACGATATTGAAGCTTCAAAAAATGCAGAAATCGCAATATTTTTCACTCCGTTTGGTAAAAAAACGGTTGAAATCGCTAAAAAAATTTTACCTCATCTTCCAGAAAATGCAATAATTGCAAATACATGCACAGTTTCTCCTGTTACATTATACGCAATGCTTGAAGTTGAATTAAGAACCAAACGAAAAGACATAGGTATTACTTCAATGCACCCAGCAGCAGTTCCGGGAACTCCTCAACATGGGCACTATGTAATAAGCAATAAGGCTACAAATGGTACTTCATATGCAAATGATGAACAGATACAAAAATGTGTACGGCTTACTGAAAGTGTGGACAAAGTGCCTTATTTAATCCCTGCAGATGTTTCAGCAACGGTTTCAGACATGGGTTCACTATTAACTGCAGTTACACTTTCAGGTGTTTTAGATTACTATTCGGTTGGAACAAAAATTATTAAAGCTCCAAAGAAAATGGTAGAACAGCAAATTTTAATGACTTTACAAACAATGGCATCCTTAGTTGAAACTTCGGGAGTAAATGGCCTTTTAAAAGCGTTAAATCCAGAATTACTTACAAAAACTGCATCATCAATGCATCTACTTGAAAAACAAAAAGATTTAGATGCAGCACTCGATATTTTAAAGAGCTTAGATGGTGAATTAAAGCACGCATCTGAAAATGCAGAAATAAAACCTACAACTCTTGTTGCAGCGCAATCTCTTGTTAAAGAATTAGAAACGTTAATTGGCGGGGCTGCAGCAAATGGTGCAATAAAAAGAAGTACTAGGAAGCTCTTCCAATAGGTGTAGTATGGTAAAAGAACTTAAAATTGTAGTAATGGGTTCAGAAGACGTTGGTAAAACATCACTCATGGATGCCTTAATTAAAAATGTTTCAAAAGTGGAGCATAAAGGAACTACTGTTGCAATTGACTATGGTAGAATTGAACTTCTAGATAAAAAATTGCATTTCTTTGGAACTCCCGGACAAGAAAGATTTGGGTTCATGAGAGAAGTTGCAATAGAAGGTGCCGACTACGGAATTTTGGTTCTTGATGCCACAATTGGCCTTAGAAACGTAGATTTAGAAATAATAAAAATGCTTTCTAAAAGAAAAATTCCTTATTCGGTATTTATTAATAAAATGGACTTATGTAATGAATCAAACGCATTAGAAATTAAGAAATCACTAGTAATCTTAGATGAAAATATTCAAAATATTATTCATGGGTCAATACGCCGAAAAGAGGGACTATCTGAAATATTCAATCAACTTAACATTATTTAGTGGGGTAATAGTATGATAGATAGAATTTTAGCAGATTTGAGTAAAACCGAGGGCATAAAAGGTTCGATGGTTGTTGGAAAAGACGGTTTAGTTATTGCATCACAAATTCCATCAAACCTTGATAACGAACTTATTGGTGCAATGGCTTCAGCTGCATTTGGTTCTGCGGAAAGAACTGCAAATGAAATTAATCAAGGAAACCTTGAACAAATGATGGTTGAAGGAGAATTTGGAAAAACTCTAATGACCGATGCAGGTGAAGGTATTTTAGTAGTTTTAGCCGATTCAAAAGTTAATCTAGGATTAATTAGAATTTCAATGAAAAAAGCTACTGAAAAAATAAAAGCTGCATTTTAAAATTTAATTTTCTTTTTTTTTACAATATTTGCTATTTGGATAAAATAATAATACATATATACTTATGAGACAATACGTAAGTATTGGGGATATGGATTTTAAATGTTTTCAGCAGTAGGGGGTTAAATAATCTCACTACTGTTCATACACACTCTTTTTCAATATAATTTACCCATTTAAAAATTTATTTAAGACTAATGAGATTCCATCAATATCTGAATACTCCATTTTTAAAACATCCATTTTTTTTACCTCAATTACAAATCCTTTTTTAAATATTCGTTCATACAATGGACACAAAGTAAACAATGATTTTCCATTATCAAGTTTTAGATTTTTTTCAACATTTTTAACGATATCTTTTGGGGTTTCACATTCTACAAAGACTGAAATGCCTTCTAAATCTTTAAAATATGCATTTTCAATATTATCCTTTAATATTTTTGAGAAGTTATTACACATCCTATACGTTTTTTTTGAACGCAAAGATTCTTCCTTTAAACTACCATAGATATTCTGCACTTTATAAGTCTTTAAAATATTTTTAATATCTTCTTTAATGTTATTTTCTTTCATTTTCTCAATTAATTCTTTTGAAATTCCTAAAAATCCTCCGTATTCACAATTTATTATTTTTGGCGAACCTGTTGAGCAGACAATAATATCCCCATATCCTGAGTCCCCTCCAATTTTTCCAGAAATATCCTCAATAAAAATAACCTCGTTTTCCATACAAACTTTTTTAATTTCCTTTAAAGGTTGTGGCGCAAGATATCCTGCAAGAGATGTTAAAAAAATCGATTTTATATCATTATCCTTTAATTTTTCAACCAATGTTTCAATATTTATAATTCCAAGGTCAGTTTCTATTTCTTCAATTTTTAACCCATTAAGTTTAGAATATATTTCAAAGCCTTTCCAACCGCCCATATCAGGAATTAATGTTTTTGAATTAATGTTTAATCTTGAAACTATTTTTGAAGCAATATTTATTGCAGAGTTTCCGGAAGGAAGTACTGTTAATTCCTTTTTAAAAGCTAATAAGTCATTTAAAATATAATTCAATTCTTCTAAATCCCCTTTTACTCGAATTTGGGATTCGATACATGGTTTTCTATGAGGTATAATCATACTATCACCAGAAAATAACATAACTATCATAATTTTTTTATATGATTTTAAGAATAGTATTCGAATGATATATATATTAGTTTTTCTAATAAGTATATAGTATCTTAAGTTAAGAATTAAGGCAAATGTGATAGATTATGGATCCAAAAATTAGTTATTTTCAAACATTTATTTACGCCTCAAAGACTAAAAGCTTTTCTAAGGCTGCAAAAAAACTTGGTGTTACCCAAGGAACAGTAAGTAACCACATATCTGTTTTAGAAAAGTATTTTGATGCACAACTATTTTTAAGAACTCCTGAAGGTGTAGATTTAACGCTTGAAGGAAACATCCTTTATGAAAATTCCGAAAAAATACTTGAAAGTATAAACAACTCAAAGCAACAGATGAGAATACTCCATGAACATCCTGAAGGAGTAATAAAAATTGCAGCAAGTACTACACCTGGAGAACACCTTCTTCCAAGTATACTTAAAGACTATACTAAAGAATATAAGGATGTTTCTTTTCAAATACAGATTACTGATTCTGAAAAGTGTTTTAAACTTTTAGAGGATAGGGTAGTTGATATAATTGCAGTAGGGAATATTTACGATAAAACATATGAAAGTATAGTAATCGGAAAAGACAGGCTTGTATTAATCGTTCCATCAGAACACCCTCTTTCAAAAAAATCGGTTGCAAAACTTGCAGACGTTTTAAAAGAAGACTATATTGATAGAGAAATAGGTTCGGGAACTAGAGAAATTTTGGTAGATGCATTACAAGAAAAAGGCTATTCAATGATGGATTTACACATAGTAATGAGCCTTGGAAGTACTTCTTCAATAATTACCGCAGTTTCCGAAGGTTATGGGGTAAGTATTCTTTCAGAAATTCCTGCAAGAAAAGCAGCTGAATCCGGGCAATTAAAGATAGTGCCGATTGAAGATTTAGACCTTACAAGAT
Source organism: Methanococcus vannielii SB (assembly GCF_000017165.1). NCBI lineage: Archaea > Methanobacteriati > Methanobacteriota > Methanococci > Methanococcales > Methanococcaceae > Methanococcus > Methanococcus vannielii. The sequence goes on along the minus strand of NC_009634.1, from coordinate 1,026,405 downwards.
ACCTATACCTTGTAAAGGGTAAAAAACCAAGAAATCCAAGTGCAATAAAGTCTTTTTGGGACTTTGTTTCTGGCCAGTAATTTTGAATTTTTATAAAAATCACTTAAAAAACCATATATATTTTTGTACAAAATAGGTTTGTAATAATTCATACAGATAAAACTAACTGGTGAATAGATGTTTAAAGCTACATGTAATTCAAGGGATTTTAAAAAAGTTATAAATGCGACAAGCAACCTAGTAGACGAAATTTGTTTTGAAGTAGATGAAACCGGAATTAAAGCAAGTGCAATGGATCCATCACACGTTGCCCTCGTAAGTATGGGGATGCCAAAAGAAGTTTTTGAGAGTTATGAGGGAGATATTCATGATATTGGTATTGATTTAGAAGCATTAAAAAAGATAATTGCAAGAAGTAAGGGGGATGAAAAGCTAATTTTGGAGCTTGATGATGAAAAAAATAAATTAAATGTTACTTTTAAAAGTAATGTTACAAGAAAGTTTTCAATTGCATTATATGATGTTTCATCAAGTAATTTAAAAGTTCCAGATATATCCTATCCAAATCAGGTTTCAATTAAGGCAGGGGCATTTGTTGAAGCATTAAAAGATGCGGAGCTAGTAAACGATCACATAACTCTTAAAGTAGATGAAGATAAATTTGTAATCTATTCAAAAGGTGATTTAAACCAGAGTGAAACTGTATTTGAAAATAACAATGACGAATATGAAACTTTAACTGAATTTAAAATGTCAGAACCTTCGAAAAGCACATTTAATTTAGCCTATTTAAAAGATTTAACAAAATCAACTTCAGCAGAAGATATTCTTAAAATATACTTAGGTTCAGACATGCCTGTAAAAATTGAATATGAAGTTAGCGGTTCTAAACTTGTATTTTTACTTGCACCAAGAATTGAATCTTAATTTAACTTTATTACTTTGATTTTTAAAAAGTGAAAGACATGTATAAAAAAATAAGGGATGCATTTTTTAACGAATTTTTAAAAGAGGGTTTAGGGGAATTACCTGAAAATTTTTACCCTGATGCAAAAAAATATATTGAAACAATAGACGACAATTTTAAACTTGAAAGGACGAAATATTATTTAATGGAACTTTTAAACATTCGTTATTACAAAATTAACTGCCTCAAGGAAAGCCCAAATAATACTACAAAGGATGAAAAAAAGCTTTTAAAATTTATTGAAGATATCCTCTTTGGTCGCTTAGATATTGAAGATATCTATAAAAAAGAGGATATTGATAAAAAAAAATTTAAAAATCAGCTTAATTTAGATACGGGGCATGAAAATGAAGGTGCATGTCAAAAACCAAAACCTATAAATACTGAAAGTGATATTGATATTGTAAGAGTCATCACTAAGTTCCCATGCTTTACGGACGGGAATTTGCAGTATATTTTAAACAAGAATGACATTATCTCTTTGGATAGGAAATTTTCAAAGATTTTAGAGAAACACAATGTGGTTAAACGGGTGAATGTCCATGAAGATGAAAAAAAAGATAAAAAGGTACTGTCCATACTGTAAGAAGCATACTGCCCATACAGTAGAGAAAGCTAAAAAAAGAAAAGCTAGTGAATTGAAATGGGGCCAAAGGCAGTTTAGAAGAGTAACTGCGGGGTACGGAGGATACCCAAGACCGTTACCAGGTGGAGCTAAGCCAATTAAAAAATTGGACTTACGATACAAATGTGCAGAATGTGGAAAAATGCACGAAAGGAGTAACGGCGGCTTTAGAGCAAGGATTTTTGAATTGGTAGACTAATTAAGAAAAACGGTGAGAAAAAATGCAATTAATCTCAAAACCTAAAAGCAGATTCTTAAAAGTTCAGTGTACAGACTGTAGCAACGAACAGGTTATATTTGGATGCCCTGCAACTGAAGTAAAGTGTACATCATGCGGAAAAATCATTGCTGAACCAAAAGCCTCAAAAGGGGCAATTAAGGCAAAGATTTTAGAAGTATTACAGTAAATCTTTTTTCTTTTTTCAAAAATTTTTAAAATAGCTTGAATAGTTTTATAAGTATTTAAATACTATATTGTGTATAAACTAGTCAGTATGCTATTTATAATTTAATCAAGGTGGAACTTATGCGGAAAGATTTTCCTGAAGAGGGAGATATTGTTATTGGAAATGTTACTGATGTGAAAGCATTTGGTGCATTTATCGAGCTTTTAGAGTACCCTGGAAAAGAGGGAATGGTTCATATTTCTGAAGTGTCTTCAGGATGGATTAAAAATATACGAGACCACATTAAAAAAGGTCAAAGAGTAGTTGCAAAGGTAATGAGGGTAAATCCCGGTAAAAACCAGATAGACCTTTCTTTAAAACGTGCAACTGACCAACAAAAAAAATCTAAGGTTCAAGAATGGAAAAAATTCCAAAGAGCTGAAAAATTACTCCAATTTGCATCTGAAAAGCTTGGAAAAACCCTTGAAGATGGATGGGAAGCTGTAGGTTACTTGTTAGTTGATAAATTCGGTGAACTTTACGATGCATTTGAATCAATGGTAATTGAAGGAAAAGAAGTATTAGATGAACTCGAAACTCCGGTTTCTAAAGAATGGGCAGATATGATTTATGAAGTTGCATGTGAAAACATCGAACTTTCAAACGTTAAAGTCGATGGAATTCTTACACTTACAACCACGGAACCTTCAGGGGTAAAAGTAATTAAAAACGGTCTTAAAAAGGCTTTCAAAGCAAACCCTTACGAAGACGTTAAGGTGAATATTACGTATGTCGGGGCTCCAAAATACCGGATAGAAGTAATTGCACCAGATTATAAGAGTGGTGAAGAAGTTTTAAGAAGAGTTGCAGAAGAAGCAATTGAGTATATTAAAGACTACAAGGGCGGACAGGGTAGTTTTGTTAGGGTAGAGGAGTAATCGATACCATGCAGATGAAAAAATGTCCAAAATGTGGCAAATATACTTTAAAAGAGTACTGTATTGACTGTAATGAAAAAGCAGGTACTGTCAAACCTCCAAGGTTTTCCCCGGTAGATAAATATGGAAAATACCGGAGAATGCTCAAAAAATCTTTAAAAAAATAGATGGATAAAATGGAATTACGATATAATTCAGGGAATATTTTAAACGAAGAAGTCCATAAAATTGGCATTATTGCACTTGGATCTTTTCTTGAAAATCATGGCTCAGCCCTACCAATAGATACCGATGCAAAAATAGCATCATATATTGGATTAAACGTTTCAATTTTAACGGGGGCTAAATTTTTAGGAGTAGTAATTCCATCTACCGAATACAGTTACGTAAAACACGGAATCCATAATTCTCCAAACGAAGTAGTCGAATACATAAAGATTATGATTGAACATTCCAAAAAAATTGGAATCAACAAGTTTTTAATAATAAATTGCCATGGCGGAAACACTCTTATTAAGGATTTAATTTCAGAGTTAAATGATAAAAAAACTTCCGTAATTTTGGAAAACGTATGTTTTACGCACGCTGCATTCGAAGAAATTGCAATTGGCTATGCTGTTGGAATACTTTCCGAGGATAAAATGAAAACTCACTCATTTAAAACTTATCCTGAAATAGGGATGATAGGGTTAACAGAAGCAAGACTGAAAAATACTGATATTGACAACGAAGCAAAAATTTTAGAAGAAAAAGGTGCAATTTTTCTTGATAAAAATTACGGTAAAACTCTTTTAAAAAATTTAATCAATAATCACGTTGAAATAGTGAAGAAAATGAGCGAAGGTGATTCAAATGTGGGAAGACTCCCCATCACACGTTTGTAGGGGTGGAGATTTACGGGGACTTGCATTTTGCTGCCCTCCTGTAAAATACTGCCCATTACATAACGCTTTAAAGTCTTTAGAAATGACTAACGACGAATTTTCAAAAATTAAGCAGGAATTTGGAAATGAAACTCGGCTTAAATATGGTAAGAATACCTGCTTTGGAAGTCTTGTATGGTGCTGCAAAATTACAAAACCATGTCCTTTTAGAGATAGTGCAATGCTTGCAATAGAAATGGGTGAAGACGAATATATGGAACTTAAAAAAAGTTTGTCTATTGAAGTACTCAAAAAAACCAAATTTTTAAAAGAAGGCGTAAAAACACTTACTGAAAAAGGAATTCCAAAAGATATTGCAGAAAAAGCTATTTTAGAAACGGGAGACTTAAAAAAGGCTTACGAAATTGCAAAAATAACTATTTCTTAATAAATTTCTTTTATTTTAGCGTTTTTAAATTCTTTCAGCATTTTAAATTCATTTTCCGTTATTTCATATATTTTAAATTCAGTATTATTTAATATACAGAAATTTTTTATCATTCGAAATGCTTTATCTCCTTCATATTCTTCTAAAAATGCCATTACGGGAACTTCATCTTTTGAAACAATAAACGCATTTTTTTCCACAATTTCAATAATTACGGGCCCTTTAGAAAAAACATTATGTAATGAATCATTTTTTACTATTTTTGGGGCCCTTGATTTTACCGTTTCCATTAACTCTTCGTAAGATACAAAATGTTTTAATAGGGATTCTGAATACTCTTTTAAAATTCGATTAAAATCATTTTTAGATATTTTTTCAGAAACTAATTTAACATCGCTTACTGCAAAAGTTGTTTTTATTTTATTTAATGCCTTTAAACCTTGTAAGATTTTATCTTTTTTAAAGTAAATTGCAAGAATTTCATCTTTGTTTGAAAAAATAATTAAACCTTGTTCTTCTTTATATTTTCTAGGGATTAAACTAATTTTAAAAAGCCCTTGGCCGGCATATTTTTCGATATTATTATAAATATCCACGAATACTTCTTCATCCATTTCAATACGGGTTTTTACATTTTCAGCCGTACAATTTGAAATTTCAGAATCTAAAACTTTATTTAATTCATTATATCCTGATTTAAATACTTCAATATGGAAATTATCTGATAATTCATTGAGAAGCCCCTTTAAATCTATTTTTCTACGATTATAGCTTGAAAATACTAGTTTTGAATTGATATAAAATAGTTTTGCATCATTTAGGTAGATTATCCCGGTAAAATCGTGTAAAATAGCAATCAATTCCTTTAATTCAAGGATTCCTCCTTTTTTAGAATAAATTTTTTCCATGTAAAAGTCACCATGAAATCATAAAAAACGGCGCAGGGGGGGAATCGAACCCCGAATTCCGACGGAACTCGACGGATCTGAAGTCCGCCCTCATCTACCAAGATAAGCACCCCGTGCCACGAAGTAATTATAAACTATTTTTAAAAGTATATAAAGTATTCTATATAGAATTTAGAAAATGAGTTTTATTTTTTTAATGACTGGTGAATATTTAAAATATCACTTAAAATTGCAGAAGCGGTTTCAACGTCACCTGCTCCCGTCCCTACGACTACAATATCGTTTGCAAGGTCAGTATTAAACATTGCAACGTTAAGACTCCCTTTTACGTTTAAAGGATGGTCAATAGGTACCAATTTTGGACAAACTTCAAGTTTTTTATCAGTCACCTCCCCAATTAGTTTTATCGCATAGCCCCCTTTATTTGCCATCAAAAGAGATTCAGGAGTTATTCTAGTAATTCCTTCGAGAACAACGTCATTAATTGTTACTTCTCGCCCCATAATTGAATTTGCCAATATTGCGAGCTTTGCAGCAGTATCAAGTCCGCTTATATCTTGATGAGGGTTTGTTTCAGCAATTCCAAGTTCTTGAGCCTCTTTTAAAACAGTATTAAAATCAAGCTGCTCTTTTTCCATTTTTGTTAATATATAGTTTGTAGTGCCATTTAAAATTCCTTTTATTGACTTTACACGATTTCCTGCAAGTGTTTCTTTTGCAAGATTTATTATGGGGGTAGCACCGCCAACTGATGCTTCATATCTTAAAATTACCCCGTGTTCTTTTGCAACTCCCGTAATTTCCTTGAAAAATAGTGCTAAAGGCCCTTTATTTGCACTAACAACGTGTTTTTTAGTTTCGAAAGCTTTTAACATGTACGATTTTGCAGGTTCTCCGGTATGAATATTTGTTGGGCTTACTTCAATAACAATATCTGCGGGAACTGACTCTATAACCTCAATTATTCCGATATTTTGTCCAAATTCTGGATAACTCGCAATTTTTCCAGTTTCTTCTTTTATTTTTAAAGCAAGTTCTAAATCAAGACCTTCCTTATTTATCGCAGCTCCACTGCTATCACAAATTGCAACAACGCTCAAATCAAGCCCGTATTTTTCAAGAAGGTGGTTCTTTTTAAGGTTTATTACCTTTAAAACACCTTTTCCAATAACTCCAAATCCTACAAGTATAATCTTCATAAAATATCCCCTAGCATGATTTAATAAATAACAAACCTTTTTCTTTTGATATTTTTTCAAATTCTTCATATAGTTGATTTAAATTTTCACTATCAACAATTACCCTCATTTTTGCAGAAGATTCCGCTTCAGGAGTTGGCATAGTAAGATTTAAGTCTACAACAAGCCCTATTTTATTTAACCGGTCTATCGTATCAAGTACGTCCGTATCAACGATATGCCCAATTACAACAACATCAAAATTTATCTTTTTAACCTTTTCATTAATTTTAGCAACGACCACATCTAATTTTTCTAGGTCTAAGACGATAGTGTTTAAAATATCTTCATTTAGCTTTTCAAGTACGACTTTTACTGGAACTCTTCCATCATCAGTTTTATTTTCACGAAGATGTATTACACTAAAAATATTTGCTCCTGCAGATGAAATTGGCTGCAATGCTTTTAAAAGCTCTCCAGGGGAATCTTTAAGCTCTAAATCAAGAAATATCATTTTTTCACCATTGATAATTCGGCTACAACCAACATATTTTCAATAGTCTTCAATTATGCAAAACAACTATATATACATCAACATCCGTTAAAGAGCAGTTTTTGAAAAAATAAGCATACCTTAAAGTTAGATAACTATTTTAAAATATTTAAAAAAGAATAAAACGGAGGGTATTAAAAAAACGGGAATTTAAATTCCCTTAAAACACTTATCCAAATGTTCTTTAGACGGTGCTTTTGTTAAAAGACTTACTAAAATTGTTACAATAAATGAAATTGGAAATGCAATCAGTACTGGGTCAACATAAGGCCAAGGCATCGAAGAAATTAAAACTTCTCTTCCAAATAGCATTTTTGAGATACCTAACGGAACAGCTTCCGCTTTATGCAGGAACACTAGGCAGAAAATACTTGAAAAGGTTCCGGATAAAAGTCCTGAAATGGCACCTTCCTTAGTAGTTCTTTTCCAGAATAATCCAAGTGCATATATTGGTAAAAATGCTGCAGTACATAGTCCAAAGAATAATGCAGTTCCTTTGGCAATAATTCCACCGGGAAGAACGTATCCTAAAACTACTGCAATTACAATTGCAAAAATAATCCCAATTCTAGTTATATGTACAGAATTTCCTCCTTTTTTTCCAGTTATTGTTTCATAAACGTCTCTACCAATAGACGTTCCCTGAGCGTGAAACTGGCTTGAAAGAGTTGACATTGCAGCTGCAAGTAATGATACCAAAAATACGTAGATAAACCATTCAGGCATGGCTTTATTAATATATAATGGTATTATACTGTCTACATTTCCTTTGGGGAATGTTTCAGTTGCAGTTGCAGCAATTGATAGTATTCCTTCAGTATTCATAAAGTAAGCGTTTGATAGTGCTCCTACAACATATGATGTACCTGTTGCAACGAAAATAAAGATACCACCTATTAAAACGGCCCTATTTAGCTCTCGATTACTTTTTACCGTCATAAATCTTACAACAAGTTGAGGTTGTGCTAAAACTCCGGTACCTACTCCAAGAATTATACTCGAAACAATCGTCCACCAGAGCTGCGAACCAAATTCTGGCATTGAAGTAAGTCCCAAATGTCCAATCTCAATAAGATTTCCAGAAATTAATGGCGTAAAATTCGTAATTTCCAAATGAGCAGAAGTAACTCCTCCAAGAATTGAGTAAGTCTTATAGAGTAAAAAAAGCATCCCTAAAAACATAATGGACGCTTGAAATGCATCTGTATACATAACCCCTTTTAAACCACCCATTACAACGTATGCAGCAATGATTATAGAAAATACTAGCAAAGCTATTTCAAAAGAAATTCCAAGAGTTGTTTCTATAAACCGTGCAGCACCAATTAAAACCGCAGCTGCGTATATCGGCATTGCACAAAATATTAAAAGTCCAGAAAACCACTGTATAAATTTACTTTCAAATCTTTTCGACAGTAATTCTGGAAATGTTAGTGCACCTAAGTTATGCCCCATTTTACGGGTTCGTTTACCGAAAAAAACAAATGCAATTAAAACCCCTATAAAAATGTTTAAAAATGGCAACCACAGTAAACTCATGCCATAAATTCCAGCAATTCCTCCAAATCCCACAATTGCAGCAGTACTTATGAATGTTGCACCATAACTCATTGCCATTACAAAGGGATGGATTTTTCTACCTCCAACCATGTAATCCTCTGCGCATTTTGTAGTTTTCCAACCCTTGTATCCAAGATAACCTACAACTAGAAGATATATTAAAATTACGACGTTTAAAAGAACGATGTCCATTTATACCACCGTTCCAAGTTCATCCTTTTCCATTTTCTCTTCTTCACATTCCCATTTTTGACCTTCAAGAATTTCTTCAGGTTCAGTTTCAGAACCTTTGTTCCAGTTAAGTACCCCGTAAATAATGCATAAAAGCGTACTTCCAATACAGAGTAAGTATGCAAGTAGCACCACGGGGTCTTTTATACCCAACATATAATTCCTCCTAAGATTTAATTTTAAGAATTAATTAAGTGCAAAAAATGTGTTTAAACTTTATTTAACTTATAAAATAACGAATAACCCCAAAATACTATATTAAAAACATTTTAATATATTTTAGAGGCATTTACCTCAAAAACATTTTGGGATTTTTTATATAAATATGTAAAGGTTTTAGGGCATATTCAAAAAAAGAAATATATGTAATAAGGGGATTTACCACCATACTTTTTTTAACCCTAGCTTATATGCAATTATATTTGATAAAATATGGACTACCGGGGACAATATTAAGAGAGTTATCGAAATTTTGGACGGCACTAGGTAATAATAACTTACAAAGATTAATGCAAATACAATAAACGTAATTTGGTCAAGTACTGGTGCCGACTGTCCTTGTTTAAACCCTAATCTTCGTTTTAAAAAACTTCCAAACATGTCTCCAAAAAGGGCTCCAAATGAAAGTAAAAATCCAATAATTACATATTCAATAAGGGTAAAATTAAACGATAAAATAAACTTAAAACCTAAATTTGAGACTAAATATTGTATAATTGCAGTAACGATTCCAAAAAATACTCCAAAAAAGGTTCCCCTGTACGTTACACCATTTCCTATCAATCTTTTTTGGTCTATGAAATTTTTATTTAAATCAACAGGTTTTCCACCACCAAAAATACATGCCATTGCATTTGCAGTGTATGCTGGCAATATAAACCAAAATGATACAAATAATAAATTAATTAAATCCATGAAATCCCTCGCACATAGAGAACTGACTCTTAAAATAGTATTTCGTACAGTATTTATAGATTACTAAATAAAAAGTTTTTATTTTTAAAGTTTAGAATTTTAAACTAATAACAAAAGAATAATAAATTTTTTAATAATTTTAAAATAAAAAAAGAAATAAACGTTTAGAGGGGTAAGAAATAGGGGGTGGTTTTATGTTATGTAAAGTATGATTTACTCTAAAAATAGAACGGGGAGGGGTTATGTTCTAATTTTTATAATTTTAATGTTTTTGTAAATTGTTAAAACTTATTATAACTTGTTAAAGGTAATTAAAAGCGTATTTTTCATATGAGGGGTGGGAATGGGATTAGGAGATATAAATCTCCTACACGGTGTTATCAGTAGTGAAGTGGGGGTATGAGGGGGGTTTAAAATAATAATCTCACTACTGTCCCACACCGTGCAAAGTATACCTTCAAACTTAATATATTTAAACTTTATGGTTGCTTAATCAATGACTTTTTTAAAATATTATTCAATAACGATTATACTTATTTTAATATTATATATTATTACAAAGACATTACATCGCCTAATTAATATTGTTAATTGCCCATATAATACAAATCTTTATGGGGGTTTTAGAATTATAGAAAATATTTTTTTATTATTGAATTAATTAGTTTTAGGCCCCATATTATAATATCTAATATTAATGGGCAGTATTAGGAATTTCAAGAATGTATCTTTTTATAATGAGGTGAGTGTAGTATAAATGTATACCAATTACCTTACTTGTTATATGTGGAGGTGAATCCATGAGTGACCCCAAAGTAGGGGTTTTCGTCTGCTACTGTGGTGCAAACATCAATGGTGCAGTGGATTGTGAAGTTGTAAAGGATTTCGCTTCTAAATTAGACGGTGTAGTAGTTTCAGCTAGTTACCCGTTCATGTGTGCTGACCCAGGTCAAGGCCTTATTAGGGATGCGATCAAAGAGCACGGATTGGACAGGATTGTAGTTGCAGCATGCACGCCTAAGATCCACGAGCCAACCTTTAGAGGTTGCCTACACGATGCGGGCTTATCCCCGTACTATTTAGAGTTTGTAAATATCAGAGAACATGACGCATTTGTTCACATGAACGATGTGAAAATAGCAACTAAAAAAGCATGTGAATTAGTTGCTGGTGGGGTAGAACGAGCTAAGAAATTAGAAGACGTTCCTCAAAAAATTGTAGAAGTAGATAAAAGCTGTATGGTTATCGGTGCAGGTATTGCAGGTATTCAATCTGCGCTTGACCTTGGTGACCAAGGCTTTAAAGTCTATCTTGTAGACAAAGATGAGTCAATTGGGGGAAGGATGGCGCAACTTGCAAAGACTTTCCCAACAGATGACTGTGCAATGTGAATTCTTGCACCAAAAATGGTGTCAGTAGCTAACCACCCTAACGTTGAATTGATTACATTTGCTGAGATTAAAAATGTTGATGGTTACATCGGAAACTTCGAAGTAACAATCGAGAAAAAACCAAGGTCTGTTGATGAAAAAACCTGTACCGGTTGCGGTGCATGTGCTTCAGCATGTCCAATTGAAGTGCCTAATGAATTTGATTTAGGATTAGGTACAAGAAAAGCAATATACGTTCCATTCCCTCAAGCGGTTCCGTTACTTTACACAATCGATAAAGAACATTGTATTGATTGTGGACTTTGTGCAAAAGTTTGCTGTGCTGACGCAGTAAGATACGGTCAAAAGCCAGAAGAGCTCAAAATAAAAGTCGGTACAATAATTACCGCAACTGGATATGATGAGTTTGATGCTAGAAGAAAAGAAGAATATGGATATGGAGTTTACGAAAACGTAATCACAACTCTTGAAATTGAAAGGATGATTAATCCTGCTGGGCCAACCCATGGGCATGAAATCAGACCGAGTGACGGTAAACACCCTCACAGAACTGTATTTATACAGTGTGTAGGTTCAAGAGATGAGAAAGTAGGAAACCCATACTGTTCAAGAGTATGCTGTATGTTTGCATTGAAAAATGCACAGCTAATGAAAATGCACGACCCAAGCGCAGAAGTATATGTCTGCTATATGGATATCAGGGCTTTTGGTAAGGGGTATGAAGAGTACTACAAGAGAGCTCAGGACCAGTTTGGAGTTAAATTCATTAGGGGAAGACCGGCTAACATTATCGAAGATCCTGAAACTAAAAACTTAACTGTAAGGGTAGAAGACACCCTTATGGGGGAAATTTTAGAGATTGACGCTGATTTAGTTGTTCTATCCGCAGGTTTAGAGCCTAAAAAAGATGCCGCAGAATTAGGAAAGATGCTCGGTATAGATAGGGGCCCAGAAGGATTCTTTAAAGAATTACACCCTAAATTAGCGCCTGTTAACACGAAAGTTGACGGTATTGCAATTGCAGGGGTCGCTCAAGGACCAAAAGATATTCCTGACACAGTAGCTCAGGCAAAAGGTGCCGCAAGTGCTGTTGCAATCCCGATGTCACAAGGTCAGTTCAAGATTGAAATGATTCGGGCAACAGTTAACGAAGAAGTATGCGGTGGCTGTAAAGTCTGTGCTTTAATGTGCCCATATAACGCAATTACTTATGAAGAAAAAGAAGGTCACTTGGTAGCAATTTCAGACGACGTTGCATGTAAGGGTTGTGGTTCATGTGCTGCAGTATGCCCAAGCGGTGCAATGCAGTTAAGATACTACCGAGACGAACAGATAATTGGTGCAATCGATGGTATTCTCGATGCAGTAAAGATGTTAGAAAAATAATTTAAGCACAAAGAACCTGGAATGGAAATATTATTAAATAAAATATATGAATATTAAATTCTCAGCAAATTAAAGTTAGGAAATGGTGTTAAAGTTAATATCAGGTGACAAACGACCCGAAGGTAGATACCAGGGGAGTTTTGATGAATCAGGATTAATCTCTTAAAAATGAAAAAACTTGAAAAAGGGATATTATGGCTGAACCCGTAATTATGGCCTTTGTATGTTACCAGTGAGGATATGGTGCAGCGGATTTGGCAGGTACAAGCAGAATGCAATACCCTGCATCAGTTAGGCCAATCAGAGTTCCATGTACAGGTAAATTTGACATTACCTATGCATTGAGAGCATTTGAAAAAGGTGCTGACGCAGTATTTGTTGCAGGATGAAAGCCAAACGAATGCGCATTCGAAACTGGAAACTTCAAAGCTGAAGAAAGGGTTAACTTTGGAAAACAGCTCTTAGATGAACTTGGAATCAACGGCGAAAGACTTGAAATGTTTTTCATGTCTGGTGCTGATGCAGTTAAGTTTACCGAGTCAGTTAAAGAAATGACCGAAAGAGTTAAAAAACTAGGACCAAATCCTTTCAAAGCTTAAATAAGCTAAAAAAAGAGAATGAATTTTACGAGAAACCAAACGGACTCGTAAAAAGACTGCCCTCCGTTTAGGGAATTTTTATCAATCACAAGGTGATTAAATGGCAGATAAAGTTAGGCTGGGCTTAATACAACTTTGCGGATGCTCCGGATGCCATATATCACTACTTGATTTACACGAACAATTATTGGACGTTCTTCCAGCTTTGGACATAGTTTACGCTCCAATAGTTGCAGACGTAAAAGAAATCCCCGAAGTTGACGTATTTTGTATTGAAGGCGGTGCAAGAAACGAACACGACGAGCACTTAATGCACGAAATTAGGGAAAAATCAAAAGTAGTGATTGCATGGGGAACCTGTGCAGTTTACGGTGGCATCCCCGGACTTGCAAATTTGTACAAAACCGAAGAGATAAATACTACGCCATATTACACGAAAACAACGGATAATCCTGGCGTAATTCCTGAAAATGGAATACCTAAATTATTAGATACTGTAAAACCTGTAACTGATGTAATTAAGGCTGATTATATCCTCCCAGGATGCCCTCCAAAACCAGCATTAAATGCAGCAGCAATTGTTGCATTGTTGAATGGAAAAGATCCTGAATTACCTAAGAAAATTGTATGTGACGAATGTCCGAGGGAAAAAGAAAATGTATTCCCAAAAGAATTCAAAAGGTCATTTGAAGGAACACCTGACAATGAAACATGTCTCTTTGAACAGGGTTACACATGCGTAGGTATGGGTACAAGATCAGGATGTGGTGCAATGTGTCCTTCTGCAAACATGCCTTGTAGGGGCTGCTATGGCAAAACTGATGCAGTTTTAGACCAATCAGCGTCCACTGCAAATACATACGCAAATGCAGGGGCCCCAGCATTAGAAATTCCTGATAAAGTAGGGCTACTTAACAGGTTTTCTTTACCTGCAGCATTAATTTCTAAAAAAGTTCAGAAATAAGTATCTTAATTATTAAAAATTGAGATTAAGGATGGTGACTCTATGGGTAAGGTTACAATCGAACCTCTAACCCGTTTAGAAGGGCACGGTAAGGTTACTATAACCTTAGACGATTCCGGAAAACCAACGGATGTAAAGTTAAACATTACTGCCCTTAGAGGTTTCGAGCAATTCGTTGTAGGAAGACCTGCAGAGGAAGTACCAAGGATTGTTCCAAGAATTTGTGGAATTTGTCAGACGGCTCACCACTTAGCGAGTGTTAAAGCAGTAGATGCAGCGTGGGGGGCACAAATCCCAATCGCAGCGGAAAAATTGAGAGAATTAATGCACTTGGGTAACATGATTCACTCACACGCTTTACACTTTTACTACTTGGCAGCTCCTGACTTTGTACTTGGCCCCGATGCAGACCCTGCAGTAAGAAATATTATTGGAGTTATTGGCGCAGCTCCAGAAGTTGCTAAAAAAGCAATCGCAATGAGAAGATTTGGACAAACGATCGTTGAAGCCGTAGGTGGGAGACCAATTCACCCAGTAACTGGTATTCCTGGCGGACAAGCTAAGGTTTTCACCGAAGAAAAAAGGGACGAAATCCTAACTGAAATGGATGCAATGATTGAATTTGGCCAAGAAGGACTCGCTATAATGAAGTCCCTCAACGAAAAATACTTAGATACAATAAAAACACTTGGTGTAATCGATACCTGGTATTTAGGTTTAGTAAAAGATGGTAAACACAATTTCTACGGCGACACGTTAAGATTCATGTCACCTGACGGAAAAGAAACCATGGATTTCAAACCTTCAGAATATACTGATTACCTTGGTGAACACACTGTAGACCATAGCTATGTAAAGTATCCGTACAATAAAAAAGTAGGGTATCCTGATGGTCTTTATAGGGTAGGTCCACTTGCAATGATTAACGTATGTGACTCAATGGCTACGCCACTTGCTGAGGAAGCTAGGAAAGAATTTGTAGAAACTTTTGGAAAGCCTGCAAACCAGTCCTTAGCATACAACCAAGCAAGACTTATAGAGTTACTAAGTGCATGCGAAAGAACCAAACAACTATTGGAAGACCCAGAAATTACCTCAACCGACATCAAAGCAGAGGTTCAACCAAAAGCAGGAAATGGTGTCGGAGTAGTATATGCTCCAAGAGGTACGTTATTCCACAATTATGAAACTGATGACAACGGAATTGTTGTAAAGGCAAACATGATTGTAGCAACGACACACAATGTACCTACAATGGAAAAAGCAATCCAGCAGGCTGCAAGTGTGGTCTTCAAATAATTGAAGTTCCTCTTGGTGGTAACAATGGTAGATGAAACAAAATTGAATTTGATCGAAATTGTATTAAGGGCGTATGACCCATGATACTCATGTGCAGCGCACATGATAGTAAAGGATGAAAAAGGAAATATCATCCTTGAAGTAGTTAAAGAAGAATAATTCTCTAACCGAACCCAATTTGGGAGGCTAGGGAACCTTCATTAGAAGGCCCCATACATTTTAAAAATTTTTAGGGGGTTGTCATTTGGCAGGAATATTTATTCAAGAGGATGCTTGCCTTGTTTGTAATGCCTGTGCAAAGGCATGTCCTACTGAGGCAATAGAGATCGCTCCCTTCAAGACATGCATTCAATGCTTTTCATGCGCAAATGCATGCCCTACAGGGGCGCTGACTGAAAGAGACGGAAAATTAGTGTTCAATGGAACCAAATGTGATAAAGATGGCGCATGTCAAAAGGCATGTCCTACAGGAATTAAAAAAGTAGACGGCAGATTTCCTTACTCAAAAGGCCATTGCGTACTTTGTGAGAAGTGTGTAGATATCTGTCCTGTTGAAATAATTTCACTTCCTGGAAAAATCGATAAACCTAAAAAAGACGTAATAATCCCAAATGAGCCTATCGCAGTTACAAAAGACTGTGTAGCGTGTGGAGTATGCGTTCCAGAATGCCCAGTTGATGCAATATCAATTGAAGACACTGCGGTAATCGATACAAATAAATGTATTTACTGTACAATCTGCTCACAAACATGCCCTTGGAATGCAATCTTTGTTGCGGGAAAAAAACCCCAAAAAAGACAGAAAAATATCAAATCATTTACAGTTAATTCTGAAGAATGTATTGGCTGTGAAAAATGTGTTGAAGTCTGCCCTGGTTCAATGATAGAATATGATGCTAACAATTTAAGCATTAAATTGCCAGTCGCATGTCCTGCATGTAGTTTATGTGTAGAAAGCTGTCCAGTAGATGTAATAAAATTAGAAGTTGAATATGCACCTTCAAAGCCCGTTACCGAAGACGGACTAATGTGGTTAGAAGAAAAATGTACATATTGTGGACCTTGTGCAGTTAAATGCCCGACAGGAGCAATTAACGTTGTAAATCCTAAAGGACTTGAATTACCTTCAAAGAAAAAGACCGATAAAGCAAACGAATACAGAATGTGTATTCGATGCGGTGCTTGTGCGATTAAATGTCCAACAAGTGCTTTAAAAATGGGTAAAATTGCTCATGAGGGTAAGGAATACACAAGAGTGGAATTTAACCCTTCATTATGTAATGAATGTGGTGACTGTATAAATATATGTCCACAAAAAACACTGGAACTTACCGGTGAAGCTAACATGCCTCTTAAAGGCTACTGTGTAATGTGTTTAAAATGCATTGAAGCATGTAATAAGGCCAAAAAAGAAGCATTGATATTGAAATAAATATTCCCTTTTTGGGTGATAATAGTGGAAACATTTAAAAATGTAGTGTGTCCATTTTGTGGAACCCTTTGTGACGACATTGAAGTTATGGTGGATCACAATCACGTTGTTGGGACGAGAAATGCATGCAGAATCGGAAATGCTAAATTCATGCACTTTGAAGGGGCAGTAAGATATGAATCCCCTTTAATGAGAGAAAATAAAAAAGATGAATTTAAAAAAGTAGATTACGAAACTGCAACTGAAGAAACCGCAAGACTTCTTGTCGAAGCAAAGTTACCTCTCATCTACGGGTGGAGTTCAGCAGAATGCCATGCACAACAATTAGGTGTATTATTAGGAGAAAAGACAAAGGCAATCTTGGATAACACGGCAAGTGTTTGACACGGACCTTCACTTTTAGCAGTACAGGATGTAGGATACCCTGTTTCAACATTAGGAGAAACTAAAAACAGAGCAGACGTTGTCTTGTTCTGGGGTTCAAACCCAATGCATGCTCACCCAAGGCACATGAGCAGGTACTCCGTATACCCTAGAGGGTTTTTTAGGGACAGAGGGCGAAAAGATAGGCAAGTAATTGTTGTAGACCCTAGAACAACGGATTCAGCAAAACTTGCTGACGTTCACCTCAAAGTAGAACCTCATAAGGATTACGAACTTGTAAGTGCGTTAAGGGCTGCATTAAGAGGCTTTAAAATTGAAGCCGATCAAGTAGCTGGAGTTCCAACTGAAACAATATATGCAGCTGTAGATATCTGTAAAGGCGCTCAATTTGGTTCACTCTTCTTTGCGATGGGTGTTACAATGAGTAGAGGTAAACACAGAATTATCGACAACGCTATCCAGCTAATAATTGATTTAAACGCATACACTAAGTTTACATTAACTCCGATGAGGGGCCACTACAACGTTAACGGGTTTAACCAAGTATCTACATGGGTTACTGGATACCCTTACGGTGTAGACTTTTCAAGAGGATACCCAAGGTACAACCCTGGAGAAACAGCATCAAACGATGTTCTTCAAAGGGGGGAAACTGATATGATGATAAACATTGCATCAGATGCAGGTGCGCACTTCCCTCAAAAGGCAGTACAGCACATGGCTAAAATACCTTTAGTATGTATCGATCCTCACGAAACGCCTTCATCAGTGATTTCAAACATTATAATCCCGCCTGCAATAACGGGGTTAGAAGTAACTGGAACTGCATACAGAATGGATGGAGTTCCGATTGAACTTAGAAAAGTCGTTGAAGCTCCAGAAGGAGTACTTTCTGACGCAGAAATAATTAAGATGTTAATTAAAAACGTCGACAAAATGTTATAACTAAATTAGGTATCCTACACCTGAAAAGACAGATACGTTGAATAGGGAACCTTTTTAAAGGACCGTTCAACAAAAAACTATTTTTATTAAAATTATTTTTCGCTTGTTTTTTTCCAAAATTTACAGAAAAAATACGTAATTTAAAAAATACAAAAGTTTTTAAACATTTTTTATATAATTTTTTTTAAATTATTACTTCTTACATGATTTTACATTAAACAGCTATTTCGAGTGATTAAAATGGAAATTATTCCGGTTATTGATTTAAAAAATGGTTTAGCGGTTTCTGGAAAGAGCGGAGATAGAAATAATTATTTTCCAATAAATTCAATTATATTAGGTTCTTCAATTCCAAAAGATGTAGTTTCAATTTACAAAGAAAACGGGGCAAAAAAAGTTTATATTGCGGATTTAGATTCAATAATGAACTTTGGAAATAATTTTGAAACTATTAATGAGTTAAATATCTTTAAAATTGTAGATGTTGGAATTAAAGATTATAATGATTTTAAAAATGTTAAGGGAAATTTTGAAAAAATAATTTTGGGTACAGAAACGCTAAAAGATTATGAATTATTAAATGAAAAAGATATAATTTTAAGCCTTGATTTTAAAGATGGCATACTTTTAAATCACGATTTAGATGAACTATTAAGTAGGATAAATATTGAAACACCACTTATTATTTTAGATATTTCAGCAGTTGGAACTCAAAATGGGGTAAATATTGAACTAATTAAAAATATAGTTAAAAAAACTAAAAATCCAATTTATGTTGGCGGAGGAATAAAATCTGAACACGATTTAAAAATATTAAATGATATTGGAGTTTTTGGAGTTTTAATTGGAACCACAATTCACAATGGAACGCTTGATTTAAAAAAAATCATTCAAAAATATGGGGAATAGTATGGAATTTGAACTTACAAGATATGACGCAATTAAAATTTTAATGGAATATGTAACCGATGAAATAGTCGTTTGTAACATCGGAATTCCAAGTAAAGAACTCTTTAAAATAAAGGATAGGGAAAAAAACTTCTACATGTTAGGATCGATGGGTTTGTCATCATCTATCGGACATGGAATTTCACTTTCAATAGAAAAAAAGGTAATTGCAATTGATGGTGATGGTTCAGTTTTGATGAACATGGGTTCTCTTGCAACAATTGGAAAAACGACAGAAAAAAACTTTTTACTATTTATTGTAGATAATTGTGCATACGGTTCAACTGGAAACCAAAAAACACACAGTTCATGCACTGATTTATACCAAGTTTCAAAAGCATGCGCAATTGATTCGATATTAGTTATAAATGAAATTGAGCTAAGGAACGCTTTAAAAAAAGTTTTAAACGAACGTGGCACAAATGTAATTTTAGTAAAAGCAAGGGCACACAATGAAAACGTTCCAAATATAACACTTGTTCCAACTGAAATAAAGCACAGATTTATGAATTCATTAAAAAAAGAATAATTAAGTAAATCTAAATTTTAAATTTTATTCTTAAAACTTAAAATGTTTTCAAAATCTTGTATTATTGGATAACCTATTAATATGTGGTCTTTAAATCTATAAAGTTCTTTTAAATTTACATTTACATCTTTTAGCGAAATTAAAAAGTCTTTCCAATTTCCAATATAGTTTTTTCGCCTTTTAAGGTAGTCTTCCATTGAAAAAAGTATATTTTCAGTTATTTTTATAGAATATGGTAAATAAACAGCTTTTTTAGATAAAATATCTGGATTTTCGCATCCATTTACGTAATAAGAGATTAAATTATTTTCTTCAACCGTATCTTTTACAATTTTTTCAACGCCTTCAGTTCCAACCCATATATTATTCTTATAGTTAAGAGCTTTATCAATTACTTCTAAAATCCTTTCTTTTTTAAATAACGCTTCTTTTTTAGATAAATAAGCATTATTTCCTAAAACAATACACAAATCAAAGTTATAAGAGGAATATTTTTCTAAAATTTCAAAAGCATCTTTTCTTTTACTTTGAATTGTTAAAACAGCTTTTTTTAAACTTTCAAGGTTTTCTTCATCTATTAAACTAGTTTCTGCATCAATTACATGGTATTCAAAAGATTTAGAAACTGAATTATTTATTTCAAGCAATTTTTCATAGTCATAATTTATTTTTGAAAGTTTTGTTGCAATTCCATGCATTTTTTTCACGAAAAAAGTGTCTTGATTATTCTTTAGCTTCAATAAATATTGCTTGATCGGGACACTGTAAAACGCAGAGGTTACAGTATACGCATTCATTATTATTTACTGGCCTTGGAGGGTAAATTCCTTTTTTATTTAACTGTTCGGATTTTTTATAGACTGACTTTGGGCAGACATCGATACATATATCGCAGCCTTTACAGTAGTTTTCATCGATTACAATTTCCACGATAAACACCTATTTTTTATTCTTATTAATATCTTTTTTATATCTTTAGTTGATTCTTTTTTATATCTTTCTTCTCATCTTTATTTAATCCTTTATTCACATCTTTTTTTACAGCATCAATTTTTTTAGGGGTAGGTTTACCTTGCTTATTTCTTTTTTTCCACATTCTTGGATAAATTCCAGTTTCCATTATTACTCTTTCAATATCTACAACAACATCTTCTTCTGCTTTTAACATGTCTTTTGTATTCATTAAGGGTTTTCCAACAGCAACAGCTTCGCCTTTTAATGTTTCAATTAAAACTAATTCGTCAGTTCCAATTCCCTTTTCAATTTTTGATATTCCTGATGCGTAAAGTTGAGCACCATGGCAAACTGCATCAACCGCACTATCTTTTATAACGACCTTTTTTAAATACTGTAATCCGTATTCAAGCGGTTTTACAAGTTTTCTTAACTCTTCCTCATTTCCATCTTCTTTCCAAAATATATATGCATCAAGTAAATCCTGTAAATAAACTGCTTCATTTTCATTAAAAGGGCCACTTATGGTTCTTCTAAGTTCCTGCATGTGTGCAGAAGTCCCTAAAGCTTCTCCTACATCACTTACAAGTGTTCTAATGTATGTTCCAGATTGGCATCTTGTTTTAAAAAGTACTTTTCTTTCAAAGTGCTCTAAAATTTCAATTTCATAAATTTTTCTAATTCTTAAATTTCTCTTTACAGCAGCTTTTAAAGGAGGCCTTTGGTGAATTCTTCCAGTAAATTCATTAAAAACTCTTTTTATATCTTCCAATTTAGCATCGTCGTGTAACTGCATTAAACAGACGTATTCTTTTGGGGGAATATGCCAAATTGATACGCACTTTGTTGCACCCCCTAAAGCAATTGGGAGTGCCCCTGTAACTTTTGGGTCAAGAGTTCCGCCGTGGCCTGCTTTTTCTAATTTTAACATGTTTCTAACCCATGCAGAAACTTCATGAGACGTTGGGCCAGATGGTTTATCAATTACAACAACGCCAGTATTTAAAAGCGTTTTAATATCTCGTTTATATGGCTCACAACCATGTTCATAATTTGTCTTTGACTCTTCTTTTACGATTAATTCCAAAATCATCACCCTAATTTAAATTAAAACTTTTTTCTTCGCTTTTTTACTTTTCAACTGCGTTTGGTGTTTCTTCATAAATCTATAGAATCTAAATGCAGCTATAACTATTCCTATAAAAAATCCAATTAATACAAAGCAGTTGTTACTATATGCATTCTTAAGTATATAACCTATTATAATTCCAAAGGCTATCGGAAGAACTATTTCAAAAGCAAGGTCTATCATTTTTCCAAACATTTAAAAAATCGTAAACTATTTATATATCCTTTTTTATTCTTATAATGTAAGTTACGGGAGTATAGTGTAGACTGGCCCATCATCGGGGACTCCAAGTGCCTATATGGACTTCTTAAAAAGCAGGGATGCTTTTTAAGGCGCACAAAACTATTTTGTTGCGTGGACTAAATCCCGATGCAGGAGAAATCCCTGGACCTGGGTTCAAATCCCAGTACTTCCACTTTTTTTAGACAATTGATTTTATTAATTCCTATTTTGTCAAATTTTAAATGAATAATTATATATATCTTTGATTTAATATACTTCTTTGAATTTATATAACACTGTTCAGGTGGTTGAAATGAAATTTTTAGAAAAACTCTCCTCAAATAAAGGTCAGGTTTCAATGGAAATCGGTATCTTAGTTGCAGCAGCAGTAGCAGTTGCAGCAATTGCAGCATACTTTTATGCGAAAAATGTTAGGGAATCACAAGTTGACACAGGTCAACAAGCTAGTAGTACAACAAGTACTTTAACGGATATTGCAGGAAAGGCAACAGGTAATTTAACTAATATTATTACCTTTACACCTTAAATATTCATTTTTTACTTTTGGTGTTTTTTTGGACATTTTTTATTTTTTAACAATTCTGGTACTTTTATACTTGGTAAATCCCCTAAAAAACGAAGAAAGATTACTGACAACTCCGTTTTTAGCTGTATCTTATATTGTAATTTTATCATATTTAATGTCTGTTTTTGACATTAATTTAATTAAAATATATTATTTACTTCCCTTAATTTTTTTTAATATATTAAATTTTAAAAAAATTTCAGTTAAAAATTTAAAAATAAATAAAATTTCCGGCCTGTTCGTAATCTTAATTTCAATTTTTGCAATTTTTACTGGATTTATGATATTTCCAGAAAATCCTTTAAATAAAACAGATACGCAATTTCACAGCTATAAACTAAAAGCTATTTTTGAAGAAAAAAATATATTTTACGAAACTAAAGAAATTCCTTACTTAAATTATATTAATTACCCATCAGGATACCATTCATTTACGTATCTTTTTTTAACTCAAGTAAGCGACATTCCAAGCGCATTTAATTTTTTAATGTACTTTATGCTTATTTTAATGGTAACAGGTTTTTATTTAATTGGTGAGGCCATAAAAAAAGGATTAGGATACTTTACAGCACCTTTTGTAATATCTGGAAGTGTTTTTTACGGGATTATTTATGTACTCTATCCAAATTATCTTGCTTACTCTTTATTTTTAATTTCAGTATTTTTTTTAATACGGTATCTTAATTCAAAAGAGACTACTTATCTATTCCTTTTTTCATTTGTACTTATGGCCACAGCTTATACGCACACTATACCATTTTTAATGATATTTTTATTCATTGTTTCAATTTTAATACATGAAACCATATTTAAAAATTATACTTCGATAAAAAATTATTTAATATATTTTTTTGGTTCATCATTAATTTCATTCATACTGATTTCTAAAAAACTTTCAAAAGAAATAATTTCATACAGCAAAAGCTCAAATATTATTTCTGAACCATTAAATGTAATCATACATAACATTTTTGCAGGTTTTGGAATATTTTATTTATTTACAAAGCATCCAGTATATACAGTAGCTCTTGATAACGAACTTACGTTTTTAATTTCCATATTTTTAACTTATTTATTTTTAATTGGAATATATAGTCTACTAAAAAACAAACTTTATTATTTGGCTATATTTCCAGTATTACTACTTGCAATATTAATAAACAGTCATTTTATCCATTTTAATATTCCATTTTTTAACACAATGTATGCATCAAACAGGATGATGTATAATATTCAGGCGATAATGCCTATATTTTACGGTTTTGGAGCATATTCTATATTCAATATGCTTAAAAAAAATTTTTCAAAAGTATTATTTATTTTAATTAGTCTTTGTATAATATTCTCATCAGCATACGCAAATTCGCAAATAATACCGGAATATTTAAAAGAACAATATGTAGTTTCCGGGGACGATTTAATGGCGTTTGATTGGATAAATAAAAATGAAATATTTAATGAAACATTTTTAAATTTTGGACAAGATGCAGGCCAATTTTTACCAATATATACGAGTAATCAGCCTGCATTTTATTATACTAAGTTTTCAAGTGGTAATTTTTCAATAGGGGATACTACATTATATGAAATTGCAAAATTTATAGATGAAAAAGACCACGATAACTACTCAAAAACCTGCAAAGAAAATAATATCAGATATGTATATGTTTCTGAAATTTTAGGGAAATATTGTACCGATTTTTTCAAAAATGAGGATTATTTTAAAATAAGATACCAAAAGAATAATGTATATATTGTTGAAGTGATATAATTAAAATAACAAAATTATTTTTTGAAGTGAAAGAATGAAATTTTTAGAAAAACTTTTTTCAAATAAAGGTCAGGTTTCAATGGAAATCGGTATCTTAGTTGCAGCAGCAGTAGCAGTTGCAGCAATTGCAGCATATTACTATGCAAGAAGTGTTAAAGATTCAAGTGAAAAAGTACTTGAAAGTACAAATTCAACTACAAAAGCATTATCTGATGCAATAGCAGATGCTACAAAAGCCCTTACAAACGCTACTAAATAAAATAGCTTTTTTGTGATTTTAATGAGAATAATTGGATTAACTGATATACATGGCCGTATAATTAATTTTGACAAGCTTTTAAGATATAAACCTGACGCTATTTTAATTTCAGGGGATTTTACAAAGCACAGCTTTGTTAAAAACAATCAAGAAAACAATCAAGACGATTTTTTTAAAAAAAATTTAAAATTACTTGAATTTTTAAAAAATTTAAATAATTCAGTGAAAATTTTTTTAATTCCCGGAAACTGGGATGATAAAGAAACAATTGAAAAAATGAACGAGTTTAATTTAAATATTGACGAAAAAATATTAAAAATTGACGATTTATTTTTAATTGGAATTGGTGGCTCAAACATAACTCCAATAAATAGTCCAAATGAATACAGCGAAGAAGAAATTTATTTAAAATTCTTAAATGCGATAAAAGGCTTTGAACAAAACATCAAAAATAAATTTATACTTCTAACCCATGCCCCCCCAAAAAATACAATGGCAGACCGCTCTTTTGAAGGTCATGTTGGAAGTTTAAGCATTAGGAAAATAATTGAAGAATTTAAACCTGTTTTATGCGTATGCGGACACATTCATGAAAGTAGGTGTATAGATAAACTTGGAAAATCTTTAATAGTAAATCCATCATCTATTGGCTTTTTTATATATGACACAAAGTCTAAAAATCTAGAAATATACGACTTATAAATTTTTTAAAGCCGTCTTTTAAATAATGTTCTTTTATCTGCTTTTTCTTTTATAAGTGACCGCATAGAAAAGTAGTATAGTAAAATAAAGACATAAGGTAAAATTATAACTGGATAGTGGTTTATTTCTATAAATTCTAAGAGAATAAGCCACACTGTAAGTACTATATAAACTAAAAGGTAAAGTTCAAAAGCCCAGTATCTAACAATACTCCTACCAAAAAGTAGCAATGAAGTTATTGAAATTATAGCCGATAGGTATAGAATGCTTAATTTTCCTAAAGGAACAATATAGAGTAAAAATACAAACAATAGTGCCGAATAAAACAGTACTATAACTAAATAGTATTCAAGACCGTATTCTTTAAAGTCACTGTATCCCGATAGCCCTAAATGAAGCGAATTATCAAAGTAAGCCCTAGAAATTTCAAATACTACTATCGTTATAAATGAAAATCCTAAAATTGGGATAATATTTATTAAAAGGCCAGAATTTAAAATTATTTGGAAAACTACATAAGAATTTATAATACTCATTATGATAAGTACAACATGGTATAACGTAATAGATTTTGAATACCTTAAAAATAAATACCCTATTATTCCTGAAATAAAAACAATAAACAACGTCTGGTAATCCATAAATATCCTTCAACAGTTTTTAAAGGTCAATTATTCATATATATCAAGTTTATAATATATAAAGTGTTATAATTTACGTAGCCGGTGTTATTAATGGAATATTTGTCTAATTTAAAAAAAGCAGTCAAAACGCTTAGAAAAAATCGTGATAAGAGTATATTGGTCTGTACCCATATCGATACTGATGGACTAAATTCAAGAATTATCTTGGAAAAAGTTCTTGAAAGATTGAATATCAGTGCAGAATTTCTTTTTTTAAGGCAAATTGACTACGAAACAATAGACGAAATCCCATTTGAACACGATTTAATAATTTTTGCAGATTTGGGAAGCGGACAAATTGATTTAATAAAAGAAAAACTATTTGAAATTAAAAAAAATCCTCACATTATAATTTTAGACCATCACATAGTTTCAAATGAAAAAATTCCTGAAAATATAATAAATGTAAATCCCCATAATGATGGAATTGATGGGGGGAAAGAAATATGTGGCGCAGGCGTATCTTACTTATTTGCAAAAGTATGTAATCCTAGATTTACTGATTTAGCAAAATATGCAGTTTTGGGTGCTGTTGGTGACGTTCAAAACCTTGAAGGTAACCTTATAGGGTTAAATAAGGATGTAATTTTAAAAGATGCAGTAGAATTTGGAGATATTATAATATCACCAGATTTACAGTTTTATGGAAAACACACAAGGCCTTTATTTACTTCAATTAAATATTTTACAGATGTTAGAACAGATTTAACAGATAACGATTCAAGAATAATTAATTTTATAAATATGGTAAATAAAAAGCATGGAACGAATATTCTTCCAAAAAATTACTTATGTGAACTAACTTTTCATGAAAAAAAAATAATTGGAACCGAATTTTTACATAAATGCAGTAGATATCTCCCAATAACGTGGAGAATACATCTTCCAAAAGTAATATTTGGAGAAAGCTACGAACTTAAATCTGAAGAATTTAAAACGAGTTTAAAAAACCTTGAAGAGTTTTCAACATGCATAAATGGCTGTTCTAGGTATGATGAATATAGCGTACCCTTAGAAGTTTTAAAAGGAGACAGGGATAAAAATTATGATAAAATGCTAAAAATGCTTAAAAAACACAAAAAAAATCTTGCAAGTGCAATGGATTTTTTGAAAAATGACGTAGAAATAATTCAAAAAGATAAATTCCAGTATTTTGAAGTTGATAAAAATGCGATAAAAGGAAATATTGTTGGAATTGTTGCTGGAATGAGTTATTCAATTGAAAAGGTAGACTGGACAAAACCAATATTTGCAGTTTCTGAAATGAATAATGGCTATAAGGTTTCTGCAAGGTGTCCAAAGCTTTTATCTTTTGCAGAGGACATAAATTTAGCAAGTGCAATAAGCTATGCATCAAAAAAAGTTGGTGGAAGTGGCGGAGGGCATAAATTTGCATGTGGTGCACATATCCCAAAAACCAGAGATTTTGTTAAATACTTAGAAGAAAAACTATAGTTAAATAAATTATAATTTGATAAGTACCTACTTAAAAATTAAATAAATCTTAGATAAATCTTAGATAAATCTTAGATAAATCTTAGATAAATCTTAGATAAATCTTAGATAAATCTTAGATAAATCTTAGATAAATCTTAGATAAATCTTAGATAAATCTTAGATAAATCTTAGATAAATTTTAAATGGTAAAAAAGAACAGGTAACCAAAAATGTTTGATGAAGACACGAAATTTGCATCTAATTATGAATTAAAAGTTTTAAATGAATTAACTGGCCAAAATTTTCAAAAAGACGACGTAATTCTTTTAGAAAAACTTTCTGGATTAGACTATCGAAAAAGAGTATACATTGGAAATGATCAAATTGGAACACTTGAATTTGATTTACACGACCTTGAATGGAAATTTGTGCCATCTCCTTATTTTTACACGATAGCTGAACCAAAAATCGCTTTGAAATACACGAAAAAAAGACTTAAAGGAAAATATATAAAAGAAGAACTATTGGAAAACCCTGAGGAGTACAATGCGCTCTTAAAAAATGATTTTGAATATGTGGGCATAACAATCGGTGATTTTTTAGGAGTAGGCGTTAGAAAAGACGACCGTATAAAATTAAAAGACCTTTCAAGGAAAAAGGAACTTGAAATTGAAAAAATGCCTGAATTTTTAGAAAAAAATAAGGAAAGAATGAATGAAATGGTTGAAAATTCAATAAACATACTTGAAGAAACAATTGAAAAATATAAAAAGAAAGGATACGTAATAAACGTTTCATTTAGTGGCGGAAAAGATAGTTCAGTATGTACTTTACTTTCAAAAGAAGTAATGCCTGAAATGGACGTTGTATTTATTGATACTGGATTAGAATATCCTGAAACAATTCAATACGTTAAGGATTTTTCAAAAAAATACGATATTGAAATTGACACCGTTGATGGAGACAATTTTTGGGATAATCTTGAAAAAGAGGGAATTCCAACAAAAGATAACCGATGGTGCAACAGTGCCTGTAAATTAATGCCTTTAAAAAGGTATTTGAAAAAAAAGTATGGGAATAGAAAAGTTCTTACGATTGATGGTTCAAGAAAATACGAAAGTTTTGCACGTGCAAACTTGGATTACGAACGAAAAAGTGGATTTATCGATTTTCAGACTAACGTATTTCCAATACTTGACTGGAACTCTTTAGATATTTGGACATACATTTATTCAAATGATATTTTATATAATCCGATGTACGATAAAGGTTTTGAAAGAATAGGGTGTTATTTATGCCCGTCTGCATTAAACAGCGAATTTTTAAGGGTAG
Source organism: Methanococcus vannielii SB (assembly GCF_000017165.1). Classification (NCBI taxonomy): domain Archaea; kingdom Methanobacteriati; phylum Methanobacteriota; class Methanococci; order Methanococcales; family Methanococcaceae; genus Methanococcus; species Methanococcus vannielii. The sequence continues at coordinate 997,881 of NC_009634.1, read as the reverse complement.
AAGAACTATATCCTGACCATTTTGAAAGATGGGTTAAATATCTGAAAAAATATTATCCAAAAGAAGAAGTTTTAAGAGGATTTTGGCGATGGAAAGAACTTCCTCCAAAAATGGTAGAACTTGAAGATGAATTAGGATATAATGGTGAAAGAAAGAAAAAAATAAAAAGAATTACTCAACTGTAACACTTTTTGCAAGCCCTCTAGGCTTATCTACATCTCTTTTTAATTCAACAGCTTTATAGTATGCTAAAAGCTGACAAACAGGTGCATAAATAAAAGGACTTATCTCTTCAAGTACATCTGGAACTTTTATCGTTAATTCGTCATTTTTTATTGGGGATATTGAAATTACCTTTCCTTTTCTTGCCATTATTTCCTCAATATTTGATGTAACGGAACTAAAAAGTTCTGAATTTGTTGGAGGAAGTAGTGCAACTGTATCCATATTCTCATCTATTAAAGAAATCGTTCCGTGTTTTAAAAAACTACTGCTCATTCCTTCTGCATGTAAATAGGTAATTTCTTTAAATTTTAAAGCACCTTCAAGGGCATTTGGAAGATTTATTCCTTTTGATACAAACAGGTAATTTTTAGCGTTTAAATTTTTTGAAAGCTCTTTTATATTTTCACGTTCATTTAAAACTTTAGAAATATATTTTGGAATATTTAAAAGTTCTTTTTCATAACTAGACATGTCTATTCCAATGTTTTTTCCATACTCGATAAATAACCGGTATAATATCACTAACTGGGACATGAATGTTTTTGTAGCGCAGACTGCAATTTCTATTCCTGAACCCATCATTATAGTTATGTCTGCTTCTCTAGTTGCAGTACTTCCAAGAACGTTTACAATTGTGGCAGTTTTTGCACCTTTTTCTTTCGCATATTTCAACGCTTTTATAGTATCGTATGTTTCCCCACTTTGTGTTATTCCAATTACAAGTGTTTTTTCATCAACAATTCCTTTTATTAAAAATTCTGATGAATCAATAGGAATTACTAACTTTCCAAGTTTTGAAAACCAGTATTCAAAGACCATTCCCGCATGGAGTGACGTTCCCATTGCAGTGATGTAAATTTTGTCACAATTATTAACTGCCTTTGAAAGTTCTTCAATTTCTCCTTTTGAAATTTCAATTGAATTTTTTAAAATTTCAGGTTCTTCCATTATTTCTTTTAACATGAAGTGTTCAAAACCGCCTTTTTCCGCACTTTCAATATCCCAATCAAGCTTTAAAACATCTCTTTTTACAATTTTTCCGTTATTTAATAATTTTAAATCGATATTCTTCCCTCCTTTTTTATTAAATACTGCAATATCCATGTCATTTAACGGAATTGCGGTTTTAGTATAGTCTAAAAATGCAGAAATATCGCTTCCAATAAAACATTCTTCTTTTGAGATTCCTAAAATAAGCGGACTTTCATTCCTAATTCCAACAAGCATATCTGGAAATTTTTTATGGAGGATTAATAGAGCGTAAGTTCCTTTTAATCTCTTAATTGCATTTTGAATTCCTAAAATGTAATTTTCTTCATTTAATTCGTTAAATTTTTTTAATTCTTCTTCTATTATGTGTGGAATAACTTCAGTATCAGTTTCTGACGTAAAAATATGGCCATTTTGTATCAATGTTTCTTTTAATTCTTTATAATTTGAAATAATTCCATTATGTGCAATACAGATTTCTTTAGTACAGTCAAAGTGAGGGTGAGAATTATCTTTTGTAATTTTCCCATGTGTTGCCCATCTACTATGGCCTATTCCAATATTACCGTTCATTTCAGGGAAATTTTCTTTTTCTGAAACCTCAAGTACCTTTCCAACATTTTTTCTAACTTCTATATCGTTAAAAATTGAAGCAATACCGCAGCTATCGTATCCCCTATATTCTAACCTTTTTAAACCATTTAAAATTACATTTGAAGCTTTTTTATTCCCGATATAACCGATTATTCCGCACATTTATAACACCTAACTTTTTGACTTAATATTATTTGACATTATTTATATAATATAATTTCGATTAATATTTTTAATAATAATTATCTGAGCTTATTATTGGTGAGAATTATGAAGAAAATAACTTTAATTGGTAGCGAGCTTGCAAAAACTGGAAATGAATTTATTTATCTTGGTCATTTGAATGAATGCGAGTCATGCAGATTTAAAAGGATATGCCACAATAATTTAGACGTTGGGGCAAGGTATAAAATTGTAAGTGTTAGGTCGGCAAATCACCCCTGTACTGTTCATGAAAACGGCGTAAAAGTGGTTGAAGTAGCCCCTGCAGAATTTACAATACTAATTGAATCTAAAAAAGCACTCGAAGGAGTAACTTTGACACACGCCAATGTTTTATGTGATAAAGTGTGCTGTAAAAATTACCTTTCGTGCCATCCTGAGGGAATTTCTGGGAAATACAAGGTTTCTTCAATATTTTCTGAAAAAATAGACTGCCAAAAAGGACACTCCCTTAAAAAAGTTTCAATAATTTCTTTGGATGAGTCCAATAAATAGAGCGTTAATAAAAAAATAAAATAAAATAAAATAAAATAAAATACGTAGAATAAACTAAAGTTCTTCATAAATCTTTTTTAAAATAAGACAGTCGTATTCTAGCTTTGGACTTTCACAAATTACAGTTCCAGATGCATCAAAATCCTTTAACGCTCTTAAAACATCTACATAATTAAAATTAGAGCTTTCTATTGGCAAATGATTTTTTTCACCGCCGTTTCCAAATTCAATTCCCGAAATATGGATATGCATATCTTTAATTCCCAATTTACCTAAATTTTCTTCTAATTTTAAAAGTATGCTGTAAAATGAATTGTAATCGTTAATTTTTCCAAAACTTCTTGCAAAAACGTGTGAAAAATCAATGCAAGGTAGTACGTTAATTTCAGTTGAAAGTTTTATCAATTCATCTAAACTTCCAAACTGCGTAGTTTTTCCAGTAGTTTCAGGCCTTAGTTTTACGTTAAATTTATTTTCAATCAGTATTTCAATAATTTTTAACATATTTAATTTTATTTTTTCATAAACTTTGTCTGGATTTTCTTTTAAATAATATCCTGGATGAAAAACCACATTTTTATTTTCAGGATTTTTATTATTAAAAATATTTAGAATTTTTGACGAATCAACGATTCTTTTAATACTCGAAACTATTTTTTCAGGTTCTTTTGCATTTAAATTTACATAATACGGGGCATGAACACTTAATATTATGCCTGCCTTATTTTTTAAATCATTAGCTTTATTTTCGGTTAGATTTACACTTCTTACAAATTCAAGTTCCATTGCATCAAGATTGATATTTTTTAAATAGCTAAATGAATCTTCAGTAGTTTTTGCATTTATCGGTATTCCTGCGGTTCCAAAGTATAGCATGTTATCACATATTTTAACTATCAGCTTTTTATCTTAGTTTTAAACTATATATCGTTTGGGTGAATTACATGGATTTAAAGGCGTACTTTGAACTTATCCGGTTAAAAAATTGTTTAACGGCAGGCTTTGGAGCGTTAATTTCAGGATTAATTGCATCTAACTTTACATTTGGTGCATTATTTCCACTGATTTTGGCATTTTTAGTCGTATTTTTTATATGTGGCTTTGGAAATTCTTTAAATGACATATATGATTTAAAAATAGATCGGATAAATAAGCCGTTTAGGCCCATACCTTCAAAAAGGATTAGTTTAACTGATGCAAAAGTATTTTCATATTCGATAATGATATTCGGGCTTATAATATCTCTTTTTAATATATATTGTTTTTTAATGGCGGTATTAAATGCTGTAGTTTTACAAAAATACGCAAAAATTTATAAAAAAAATAAAATTATCGGAAACATGCTTGTTGCATATCTTACAGGTTCAGTATTTATATTTGGGGGAATTGCGGTAGGAAATGTTAATGTATCCTTATATTTATTTTCATGTGCCATGTTTTCAATGTGGGCAAGAGAAATAATAAAAGACTATGAGGATATAGAAGGTGATTTAAAAGAAAAAGTAAGTTCACTACCAATAAAATACGGTGAAAAGTCAATTTATATTTCTTTAGGGTTACTCCTTATTGCAATAGGTTTAAGCTTTTTACCCTATTTAACAGGAATTTTTGGAATTTATTACCTTTTAATGATTTTAATATGTAATTTAATGTTTTTAGCTGGGTTTTTTAATCTTTTAAACGCACCTTCAAAAAAACAAGCAAGAAAAACTTCAAAAAATATAAAATTGATAACAAACTTTGTTTTGATTGCGTTTATTATCGGCTCGATTTTTAAATAACTTTAAATTAATAACTTTAAATCAAGTACTTTTTTTAAAAGGTATTTTAGATTAAGATTTTAACAAATCCATACTAAACCATACTAAATTAGATTGGTAAACTTGAACCAAGTAGTCCTTCGGTCATGATTTCTGTAACATATCCAACAATTGATGCAACCCATAGCATTATAACAAAATGCAGTAATGAAACTTGATAATGTCCGCCATCCATTAGTTTTATTAAATATCCTGAAACTACTGAATAAATTACTAAAACGCTGTATATTAGGTACGAAATTAATGTAAAGTCTCCTGGAGTAATGGTATTTACAATACCTAACATGGTATCAGGAACTTCTAAACTTGTATAAAGTCCATTTACCATTGAAGCTACTCCGGAAGATGCATAAAGCGTTAGTGCCATACCGCCAGCAAGTCCATACATTATGCCTGCAAACTGGTTCACATTTTGATATTTTGACCTTCTAAGATTAATAATTTTACGAAAGTTTTTACCTATTATGTTAGATGCTTCTCCCGCATTACCTCCAAGATATGTACAGCGTTCAAACATTTCTGAAAAAAGCTGTATAAGGTAGCTACAGGTATCGTAACCAAAGTAACGCCATGCTTTCTGACTGTCTATTCGAATAGAAACCCGTTTATAAAGTCCTTCTAAATCTTTTGTAAGTGGGCCAAAGTCATTTGATGAAAGATATTGGAGTGATTCAGTCATTCCCCCCCCTTTAGCACATACGGAGTCCCCTAAAGACCTTAAAAAGTCTGGAAAATTAAGTTCTTTTCTAATTACTATATTTTCTTCAACCTGTGCAATATATCCTGAAATTGCAAGAGGAGTTACTCCAAGAGCAAATAATACTTGATAAGGTAAACTCATTATTTGTGGGATTCCTCCAATAAATTTTCCCCATATTAAAAATCCAGTAAGTATCACAGTTCCTAAAACGGAAATTGTTAACCATTTTTTAAGTTTTAAGTCGATTCTAGTTGGTTTTTCTCCGGTATGCCATAATCTATCATAAGGGAGTTTATTTTTTATTGCATATACTAAAAGTACTTCAATTAGTATGAAACCTAAAAGTGCGACAGTAACCATTGTAACGAAGTCATAAGGCATTAAAAATGGTGCAATTATTGCAAAAGTTACAAAAAATGATACGGACGTTACAGCACTTACATACATCTCTTTAAACATGTCAAGAGAATATAATGCTCGTTTGTAAAATTCTGAATAGTCTTCCATTATAATATCCTGTTCTCCACTTAAAAACTCCTTTAATTCCTGACCGCTATCGATTGAATACGCCATACGGTCTAAAAAATCCCCAAATTGGCTACTCGGACATCTATTTGCAAGAAAACGGCAAGATTCTGCTAATGACTGGTTCCATCTTTTAAGTAGCACGTATATTTTATGTGATTCGTTTGCAAGTTGGCCTAATTCTTCCTTTTCAGTAGATAATAGGTGCATTAAATGTTTTCTTTCTAAATCGGTTATTGATAAAACTCCAAATTTGGTAATAAATACGTGGAGTCTTTCATTAATTTTCTGTCTTTGAGAATCAAGTTCAATATATGGATACCCTATTGCACTACCCATTAAAAGGAGAGGAAGTAGTAACACAATAAGTCTTGTGTATCCTGTAAAGTAAGTTATTCCAAGAACTATTACAAGCAACGATACTATAAATGCAGGAAGTATGAATTTTAAAATATACTCCTTTGGTTTTAAACCTACTCTTGGAAGTATGTCAAAAAACATAAAAACACCTTAAACCTGGAATGGGAGTCCTTCCAATCCTTTTTCGTAAAAACTCCATATAACATCTAAAACTTCGTAATATCCAAATATTCCTCTTGCAATCATTTCTTCAAGAATTCTTACTCTTAAATCAAGTTCATCATAAATTTCCCGTGGGTCTTCATACCCTGCAACTGTTGCAATCTTGTCTTCAAGAATGTAACTGTTATTTAAGCCTGTAAAGTTATGAATATCCTTTTGAGGGTCCCATTCAAATACGCCTCTTGTAATTACGCCATCTACTTCTTTATAATATCCTTCAATTTCTTCAACCGTTACAACACGCCTTAAAAATTTCCCCCTAGCATAAACTGCAAGCTGGAATAGACATACATTTAAGTTATCCATGAAAGTTTGTGGAATATTAATTGGGTCACCAGTTAATCTTTGAATCATTTTTCTTACCGTTGCAGCGTGAAACGTTGAAATTACAGGGTGACCTGTCTGCATTGCTTGAAATGCTACTGCACCTTCAACTGATCTAATTTCCCCTACAATAATGTAATTTGGCCTTGATCTTAATGCAGCTCTTAAAAGGTCAAATAATGTTACCCTACTTTCTTCAGGGCCCCTTTCTCGGGTTAAAAGCTGCTGCCATACAGGATTTGGAGGTTTTACTTCTGAAGTATCTTCACATGAAAATATTTTTGATTTAGGCTTTATAAATGGTAAAATTGCATTTAAGGTGGTAGTTTTACCAGATGCAGTTTCACCACAGATAAATATACTCATTCCATATTCTAAACAAAGCCATAAATATGCTGCAGTTTGTGCAGACATAGTACCCCAGCTGATAATCTGGGTAATACTTATTGGAACATCGGTAAATTTACGAATGGTAAATGAAGGGCCTTTTAAAGATACGTCTGAAGAATAAAGAATGTTTATTCTTGACCCATCAGGTAGCGAACCATCAACAATCGGTGTTGCATCTGAAACCGGCCTTCCAATCCGTTCACACATGTTTTTTAAGTAGTTTGAAAGGTCACCTTCTTCTTCCCACTCGATGTTTGATGGTAACATGTCATATATTTTATGAACTAACTGGCAATTTTTTGAACCTATTACGTGGATGTCCTCAATATATGGGTCTCTTTTAATTGGTTCAAGTGCTCCAAGCCCTATTAAATCCCGTTTTATTAAGTAGATGTATTTTTCCCTTTCTGGTTTACTGACACCTATTTTTCCAGAATCAGTTAATTTTGAAATAATTCCGTTCTTTTTTACTTCCTTTTTTTCAGTTAATTTTGTTACGCTATCAAATAATTTTGTTATAACTTTTCCAAACTCTTCATCGTTTTCAGGAATATCACTATATGGTGCATACTCTAATATCTTATCTAAAATTTTGAAATATTTATTACGCTCTTCAGAACCCGATAATTTTGGTTCAATTGCAATATATCTTGTTTTTGTAGTTGGGGAGCCATAAAGGTGGATAAATATCGGGTCTCCAATTGGATAAATGATATTCGGATATTTTATTTCTTTAAAATCCCTTGAAAGACTTGGAACAAATTCTGGAATCTTCATATATGCCTTTTTGAATTTTTCAACGTAATTTTTCAAGTGGGGGTTTGTTTGTTGTGCAATTTTAAAATCATCAGCCATTTACTACCACCTTTATGCTACCGAGGATATTTCTACAGCAATTCCAAGTCCTGGGTCGACTCTAAATACCATAACTTTTTGGAATGAGCCTCTTGCAAAGTTATATTTTTCGATTTTAGCGGAATTTTTAACGCTTCCACCAAATGAAAATATCGCAGTTTTTATAACAATTGTTGCAGAAGTTCTAAGTATCCTAAGAACTGATTCTGGTAGTTCTTTTGGATTTACAGTGTAAATTACAATTTTATTCATTGAAGCAATTCTTTTAAAAAACGCCATTAAATCAGTAATTTGAACTTCACTTGCATCATTTGAAACAAGTGTTGATATAGAATCAAATAAAACAATATCTTTTTCGTAAAATGCTCTAGTAATCATTATTTTTTTTATAAAATCTTCTTTTATTGAATTTTCAGAGATTAATGGATATACTGGAATATAGAGTAGGTTTCCGCTTAAAAGTTTTTTGTTTATATTGTATTTTAGTGACATCATCTGCTTTACAAATTCGGTGGTCGTAAGTTGCGTTGATACGTATGAAAGAGAATATGAATTCTGCAAAAATCCGTAAGCTAATCGCTGGCAAATTATTGATTTTCCAGAAGATTCTTCTCCTTCAATTAAGATGATGCTTCCAAAAGGAATTCCTCCCCCAAGCCTTTTATGTACATCATCTCTACTTAGTTCTATCTTTGCAAGCTTCAAAATGACCACCAGCGATTTAATCGATTTTACCTTTTAGCGTTCTTGAAACACCTTGTTCTGAAATTACCCTTATAGTATGGTAGCCGCTGTTATTATACGTAATATTAATTTCTCCAACTTCAGAAGGCCTTAGAACTGTTCTAGAACTTTGAAATACGGCAGAATTTGAAATGCTCATAATTTCTCCATTAATCATTACCGATATGACATCAGGATTTATTGAAAACGGGTTTTTTCCAGTATTTTTAACATATATTGTACTTTCCCCTTTAACTGAATCTCTTGGAATTTTTCCAGGATCATTTATTATTTCAAAGTCCTGTGAAAGTTGCGTTGAAAGAGTATCTCCCTTACTACTTATTCCTAGGGAAATTTTGTGAGTACTTGTTGCAAGTAGCCCAGCTACTGCGGCCGTAATTATTAAAACACTAACAAATATAATTATTTCTGAAAAAACATTGGATGCCATCTCTAAATCACCAACGCAACATCCTAAAAATAAGGATTTTAATTTAAATTGTGGTAATAACGGTTACCGTACTCTGAAACTACCGATATTCTTCCAGGCGATGTTTCATTTATCGATATAGTAACATTGTTCAGGGGTACTAGATAATAATCGCCTGTTATATCAAAGTTTACGGGAGTTCCGTTATATAGTACATTCCAGTCATTAATGCTATGAGTTAGTTGTCCCTGATTTAAAAGGGTAATGTTTGTTTTTTCGCCAAACTTACTAACACTAATTTTTATATTTTCATCTAATTTATTTTTCAAGTAACTAGAGTGCTCAATATATGCACCATTTACTTTTAAGGACGTTAGGTCTACAGTACTGTATAAATATATCGAGCAGATAAGTACCGTAGTCAGTAACAGCGTTAGTCCCGCAGTTGAACTAAATCCCATAATATTGCTCTGCTCCTCTTTTTATCCTTCTAATTTCCCATTCAAGTTTGTCTAAAACTTCACTTGATATTTTTTTACCGTTTAATCTTTCGATAAACAATAATGATACTAAATGGTCAGCAATTGTTAGTTTTCCAGATGGACTTGAAATATCATCATCATCTACTTTTATTCCTTTTGAGAATTTTAAAAGACCTGATATTGCATCATCTGATAACCATCCTAAATTATAGTAAAATTCCAAAATGTCAGGAAGATTTGATTGACCCACTCTTTCAGAAAGGTATTCTAACCATTTGAATGCAAATACTAACGAAAATGCATCATCAGGAATTGCATCTAACTTAGCAGGTTTTTGGGTTTCAAGTAATATTGATGACAGTGTTGCAGTGTTCATAGTTGTTCACTCCTTGTTAGTTATATTCATTTATAGTTACATCTTTTGTAATTCGTCAGCCCATTTTTTAATCCTGTTGATTTCTCTTTCCATTCCTTCTAATTCTTCAACAGCAATTGGCCTTCCAGCTAATTTTTCAATGTATAATAATGATACAACGTGGTCTTCTGGAGCCATTTTTTCGTTAGCTTTCCATTCAATGTCATCATGAAAGTACTTCATGTTTTTAGATACTTTCATTAATTTACTGATTGCTTTTCCAGATATCCATCCTAAATTGTTATAGTAGTCAAGTATATCAATTAAGTTACTTGTTCCAACTCTACTCATTAAAAATTCTAACCATTTAAATACGAGCATTGTTGAAAGTGTGTCTTCAGGTAATTCCTCTAGTCTTGATGCTTTTTCAACTACAGGTGCTAATTCTGGTTTCATTTTAATTCCCTCCTCAACTTCCAAAGGAACATTTGGCACAACTTTAATTTCAGCTTTTGGCTCAGTTTCAACTTTTTTATTAAGTTCTGGTTTAACTTCACTTAAAGGTGCTTCTTTATATTCAATTAAAGGTTCTTCTTCAAGTTTTATGCTATTAGAATCCATTTCATCAATTAAGACTTCAGATGAACTGGTTTTTTGACTGTCTTTTAGATTTATTTCTAATTCTTCAACGACTTTTTTAGTTTCTAATTCTTCAACTGTTTCAAGGTCGTCAAGCTCTTTTTTAATGTCATCAGAAACTCTTGTTGCAGACGAAATTGTTGCAACCTTCATTAATGCATCTAACTTTTGACTCAAATCGTTAATTTTATTTGTAAGTTCTGCAGCCTTTTTATCTTCAGGTTTTTTACCAAAATAAAGGTCAGAAACTCTTCCAACGATTTTATCAAGCTGGGGTCTTGTTAATTTTCTGTTTTTCAAGTTATTTTTCAAGAGTTCGATAATAAACGAAGGAATCTTAGAACGCAATTCGTCTAGATATTCTTCCATTTCACTCTCGGTAAGATATTCTTCTGAAACGGATGCATAATCCATTTTAACATTACCAATCATCGGAATCCTCTCCTAAAATTGCTTTAGAGAATTCTTCTTCCGCAAGCACTTCGTTAATAACTCCATCCAAGTCAATATGGTTTTGGTTTAAGTAGACGTTTGCCAATATTACAACGTCATTTTGAAGTTCCTCGACCCTTTTTTTCAGGTTTTTGGATTCCGTCTCCATTTTTTCTACTTTTTCCATACTTGTTGCCGTAATCTTTGAAATCCCGATAAATGGATTGATTTGATTTGAAACAACTTCATATAGTGCCATCATGTCTTGGAAATTTTCATTAATATTTTGAATGTCGCTTCTTAAGTTTTCATTTTCTTTTCTTAAGTTTGTGACCATCATTTCAATTTTTGGAAACTTTGATTCAAGTTCCCCAATTTTGGCAAGAAGTTCTTCGTTTGCAGCAACTAAATCGTCGTTTGATTCAGCATTTATATCTTCTTCAAGGGTGAAGCTGAAGTCATCTTCAGCTTCTTTAACATCTAAATTTTCCTTCTTCTTGCCCAATTTTATTTTATTTTTGATCTCTTCAATAATTTCAGAGATATTGGGCATAATAATCACCAATTATTGAAGTGTAACTATCGTTTCAATGAATACTGACTGCGTTCTAAAGTTAATAATTCCTGGTGAACCGTATTCTGGGATAACTTCACCACTAACTTTTGTAGTTGCATTTATATCCATTTCAAGGGTAAGTATAACTTTATCTCCGTAATTTATAGTCGGGTTGTCAGGAACTGAAGCTGAACCATCACTATCCTGTAGTACGAGTACTCCAAAGTAATTTCCAGTAGCCCATGTTTCATTAAATAAACTATCAGACCCATTGTCTACTAACTTATGTTTTGTAGAATCATATACGAAAGAATGTTTAGCACTACCGTCTGAAAGCGTTACTATTGAAGTAGATAAATCTATTTCTCCACCAACATTTGGCGTTACAATTGCTCCAATTTTATCGAGCTGGGTTTTATTGGATGCATGTCCAACGACCCTCATTACTTGTAATCCACTTGCGACCTGCTTTGTACTTTCTTGTCCAACAGCAGAAGCTTTGTGTTGCAAGTTTCCAGCAGTGTTAATAATTACACTTGCTGCAACTGCTGCAACCAATACCATTGCAATAAAGATAATAAGAGTACCAATTCCAACAGCACCCTTTTTATCCATTAAAAATTTTTTCATCATTTTCACCTACTAGGATAAAAATAAACTAAAATTTAGTTTATTGTAGTTGGACAACTGTTGATCCATCTAAGTATGTTGCAGGTGTTGTAAATGAGATGATTCCTGGAGCACCAAATTCCGGTTGGATTGAACCAGTAATTGCAGTTCTAGGTTCAGTCATTGTTTCATTTAAGTTTAAAACAATTGCTACAATATCTCCTTTATTTAATACTGGTGTTGCAGCCTTACATGAGCCATCTGCATCTTGAATTACAATAATTCCAAATTGAGTATTTGTCATATTTGAAATATTTAATGTAGCCTCTGCAAATAAGCTACCGCCCGTTTTAACGGCCCCGTAACTTTTATCTGCTGCAGCATCTGTAGTATCATATTTAAAGATAGACTTTACATCGCCATTTGATAATGTAACAACTGACTGTGAAAGGTCAACTGCTGAACTTCCTGCGTTAGGGGCGATATATACTGCTAATTTCGTAATATTGCTTGAATCGTGAACACCCATAATTTGTAAAACTTGTAATCCACTTGCAACTTGTTCAGTACTTTCTTTTCCTGTAGTTGCAGCTTTTTGCTGTAAAAATCCACTTGTGTTAATTAAAACACTTGCTGCAACTGCAGCAACCAATACCATTGCAATGAAAACAATCAAGGTACCGATTCCGGATGCACCTTTTTTGTTATTCAAGAATTCTGTTATTTTCATAGAATTCTACCTCTTTTGAGTTTAGTGTTATTAATATCCAATTATACTTATTGTAATTCCAATACCTTGTTAGTGTACGTTGCAGGTGTTGTGAATTCAAATACTCCTGGAGCACCAAATTCCGGTTGTACTTTTCCAGAAACACTCTTTCTTTCAGGAATTCCGTCATTGCCAAAAATGTCGCTAGTTTCAATTACTATTGCTACAATATCTCCTTTATTAATTACTCCATTTCCAGTTGAATTATCATTATCCTGGAGTACTGCAACGTGGAATTCAGAAGCAGGGGTTCCAACATTAATTGCATCGAAAATATCTGAATTACCTGTTGTAAGGTCTGTAACGTCATCGTAAGCTAAGACGTGGGTCTGGCCATCGTAGGTTACAAATAATTTTGAATTTGTAAGGTCAATTGCTGAACTTCCTGCATTAGGGGTTACATAAATTGCCATTTTACTTACATTTGCATCATTAGTTCCATCCTGGTATCCATTTACGCCCATTACTTGTAATCCACTTGCAACCTGTTCAGTACTTTCTTTTCCTGTTGTTGCAGCTTTTTGCTGTAAAAATCCACTTGTGTTAATTAAAACACTTGCTGCAACTGCAGCAACCAATACCATTGCAATGAAAACAATCAAGGTGCCGATTCCAGAGTCACCTTTCTTGTTATTCATGAAATTTTTTACACTCATGTTAAACCTCCAAAGGTCAAAAATTCTTATTTAGAATTTCCCGATAGGAAAATTTTTAGTTTACGTCCTTTGAGGTAGCTACCTCATGGGGATACTCCCGAAGAAATATGTAGTTTTTTATTATTATATACTTTTTTTGCACTTCTTTAAGCATTTAGGAGTGTATTTACTTATGTAGGTGTTTATGTAGATACTTATGTATGTTATTTTTTAAACCTATTTTAAAAATATTTTTAAATTTTTACCTTAACCTACATAATAACATGCAAAAAACAAATATAACTAAAAAAAACCAATAAATTATTACTAAAGTTTTCGTGATAAAAATGATTGGTTCATTTAGACAAGTTGAATTTTTAGAATCAAAAAAGATAGCAGAAAATTTTAAAAGTGAAAATTTTGAAGTTGATTTTTCAGACTTTAGAGACATTTTAAATTTTGGAAAAATCGGCTTTGAAAATCCTGAAAAAATAAAACATTTACTTTTAAAATTTGAAAAAGCACTTGAAGGCGATTTTAAATTAAATTTTGCAGCAGTTACATCTTTAAAAGTTATTTCAAAATCAAGTCCAAAAGAAATTTTTCCACTTATTCCAAAAATTTTAAAACTGCTTGATAATCCTGACTGGAGAATTAGGAAAAATGCAGTTGAATTTTTAGGAGATTTTGGACTAATATGTTATAATCCTATAAAAGAACATTTTGAAAAGCTTAAAAGCTGCTTAAATGATACAAACGTTGAAGTAATTATAGCTACTGCATACGCTATTTCAAAAATAATGTTAAATTCAAAATGCAGTGAAAAAATAAACCTTTCAGAAATTTTAAGTAAAAATATCACGTCAAAATCAGTATTAATGGGTATTTTAAATAGTATTGGGGAAATTAATCCAGATATTATTAAAAACAGTCAAAATGATGTATTTTCATGTATTGATTCAAATGACGAAGTTTTAAAGTCAACTGCAATTAATGTTTTGGGAAATTTTAATGAACTTACCCTCGATAAAAAAACAGCTAAAATTCTTATAAATTCGCTTTCAAGTGATAATTTAGAAGTTAAAAGAAGTTCGATTCGTGCAATATGGAATTTTTCTAAAAATTATCCTGAATTGTTTAAAGACTCAATTTCAAAAATAATAGAACTTGTGCATTCAAACGATAAACAGTTAAAAATATACTCAATTTTAGCATTAAACCGCCTTAGTTTTTTAGAACCTCAAAAGTTTGAAGGTTTAAATATAAATTCGCTATTAGATGATGATTTAGATGTAGTTTATCCTGCAATTACGTTACTTTACAATCTATCGCTTTATTCTAAACGTACAGTAGTAAGGCACTACAAAAAAATATGCGTATTAGTAAATAGTAATGACATAAGAATTTCAAAAACAGCTTTAAGAATTATTGGAAACCTTGGAAAGTATGATGAAAGATATGTAAATAGATATATTAATAATATCAAATTAAAACTTTCAGATGCGAACCTGTCAAAAGATGCCGCTTTAACTATGGTAAAGGCCGGAAAAATCGATGTAAAAGTTGTTGAAATAATTTTAAGGTCAATCGATAAAGTAAAAAATAACATGGAATTTTTAAGAAGTGTTATTTTAGAGTATCCGTTAAGTTTACTTAATGATATCGAATCAGAACTTAAAGCTCGGAAAAAAAGCTTTAATAAAGAATACATTGAAGAATTATGCTTTTTAATTCAAGAAAGGTTTGAAAAATCAGATATTGTTTATGAAAACTTTAAAATAGAACGCCCAAAAATAGAAGAACCTCCAGTAATTGTTGCTTTAAAATCTGAATGTACTGAAGTAGAACTTGAAGATGGAAAAAAAGTCTATATCTTACCAAAAGAAAAATGTGTTGAAACATCACTTTCAGGGGAACTTTTAGAAGTTTTGGATATTGATAGTAAAAACGAATTCGAAATATATAAACTCTCACACGACCTAATGATTCAGTCTTTAATAGAATCTACTCTAAATGAACAAAAAAGGTAAATTTATCAATTTTTAAGTTATTTAAGCTATTTTTGCCCTAATTAAAACTTATAGCTACTAAGGGGCTGTGTTCCATCTCCTTTAAAACGTCAACAGTGACTTCAAATGTTTTGTATTTTTTCATTAAGTCGTGAATTGACTTTGTATATGGAACTTGTGAGTTATCTGAAATTTCTGCAATATCTAGCAATTTTTCAAGTGAATATGTTTTATAGATACTGTTTCCAGTAATTGCAAGAGGCGTTGCCCCACAAAGTCCCCCATTTTTTAATAACTTTCCAAATTTTCCTAAAATATACCCAAAAACCCCAATTTTTGAAATTATTCCATCAATTGCAATTGGAAGAGCTGTTACATACCACTTAAAAAACTTGTATGTTGCATCGGTATCTATTACCATTATGACTAAATCAAGCCCTAACTCTGATTTAATTTTTAAATAAAGATTTTCAGCAGATTTTTCAGGATTTTTTGGTAATAATGCAGCATAAGTTCCAGGAACATTAGTTAAATCTATTCCTCCTTCTGATGCAGGTTTTAATGCGTAGATTAACCCTACATTTTCAATTACAACTTGTTTATGTCTTAATGTTTCTTTTTTTGGTATTTTACGTAAATTTAAAATCCTGTCTTTTCTAGTTCCAAGTAATGGCCCTAAAATGTACCCCCAGCAGTATTTTGAGAGGTAATATGTAAAATAAGCTAAAAATTTTGGTTTAAAAAGACTTTCATCTACAAAGTTATCCTCACTTGTTGCAATAAACTTTTCGCTAACAACTAAAAAGTCCCCATCTTTTATTTTAAGTCCATTTTCAATTTCTTTTTTTAACGAACTAATAGACTCCAAAATAAAATCCTCGCCCCTATCAATATACCTTGTTCTTATTGGTTTTGCAGTAATTTCCATTTTTTTCACGACAAAATTTTACGTAAAATTTAAATTTTTTGTAATTCTTTTATATTTTAGTGATATATACTTTAGTAGGTATAATTTTGGTGAAAAATCATGCATCTTACAAGAGAAGAGGAAAAAATATATAACGGCGAGTTTGGGGAATCCTTAGAAACTTGCATGAATTTATTAGTGTCTTTAGGCGATATTTACGGTGCGGAAAAATTGGTAGATATTTATTCTGCCCAAGTTTCAGGGGTGTCCTATAAAACAATTGGTGAAAAAGGTTTAGAATTTTTAAAAGACCTTGCAGATAACAATATAAAAATAAGTGTGCCAACAACCCTAAATCCTGCGGGAATGGATTTAAATAGATATAAGGAGTTGAACTTTCCAAAAGATTTTGCAAAAAAACAAATTGAAATAATAGATTGTTTTAAAAAAATGGAAATTGAAATAAGTTGCACATGCACCCCATATCTAACGGGAAACGTGCCCATTTTTGGTTCACACGTTGCTTGGGCGGAATCTTCAGCAGTTTCGTACGTAAATTCAGTAATTGGTGCAAGAACAAATCGAGAAGGGGGCCCTTCTGCACTTGCAGCTGCAATTATTGGAAAAACACCATGTTATGGCTACCATTTAACTGAAAATAGAGTTCCAACCCATATTTTTGAAGTTGATATAGAATTAGAAGATTCAATTTCATTTTATGGAATACTTGGAAGAATTACTGGAAAAATTGTTAAAAATAAAATTCCCTATTTTAAATTTAAAAACTGCGATTCAATAAAAACAGACTATTTAAAAGCACTCGGAGCAGCACTTGCGGCAAGTGGCGGAGTTGCACTTTATCACGTTGAAAATATAACGCCGGAAGCAAAATTAGGAATTTTAATTGAAGATGTGGAAAAAATAACTATCGAAAAGAAAGACTTTGAAAAAGAGTATGACTACTTTAAAACTTCTGAAAAACCCGATTTAGTATGTATCGGATGCCCACACTGTAGCCTTGATGAAATAAAGGAAGTTTCAGAGTTTATAAAAAAAGAAAATAAGAAATTTAAAATAGATGTATGGGTATGTACATCAATTCACATGAAGGCAATTTCAGACCGGATGGGCTATACAAAAATAATAGAAGATGCAGGCGGAAAATTAGTGATTGATACATGTATGGTCGTAGCCCCGATTGAAGATATGGGATATAAAAACGTTGCAACAAATTCTGGAAAAGCTGCAACTTATTTGCCCGGATTTTGTAATAGTAATGTAATATATGGCACAACTTACGAAATTTTAAAAAAAGCAACTGAATAATTTATTAATTTTTATTTTAGTAATTTAAATGAATTTTAAATGAATTAATAAATAATAACTCGGTGAAATTATGAAAAAAATGATTATTGTTGGAGCGGGCCCTGGAGATAAGGAATTACTTACAATAAAGGGCAAAAAAGCAATTGAAAATGCAGATATTTTAATATATGCAGGTTCCCTTGTAAATCCTGAAGTTTTAGAGTACAATATAAAAAATGCGAAAATCTATAACAGTGCAAAAATGACACTTGAAGAAGTAATATCTGTTGCTGTAGATGGAATTAACAATAATTTATCAGTTGTAAGGGTTCATACTGGGGATCCGTCTTTATATGGTGCAATAAAAGAACAAATTGATGAATTAAAAAAGCATGATATAGATGTAGAAATAATTCCTGGAGTAACGTCTCTTTTTGCAGCCGCTGCAACATTAAAATCCGAATTAACGCTTCCAGATGTATCACAAACTGTAATTATTACAAGACCTGAAGGGCGAACTAAAAAACCCGAAAAAGAAAGTCTAATCGCTCTTTCAAAACACAACGCTACAATGGCAATTTATCTTGGAACAGGAATGATAGAAAAAGTATGTGAAGAATTAATTGAAGGAGGATACAATAAAGATACAGCAGTTTCGGTTGTATATCATGCATCATGGCCTGATGAAAAAAAAATAACTGGAACTTTAACTGATATTTCAAAAAAGGTTAAGGAAGAAAAAATTACAAAAACGGCCCTAATCATAGTTGGAAATGCAATGAATCCGAAATTTTACGAATATTCAAAACTTTATGACAAAGATTTTGAACACGAATATAGGGGTGTAAAACAGTAAGATATTTAAAAATTAAATCAATTTTAATTCTTCTATTTTTTCCATTAAAATTTTTAAATCGGTTTTTTTTGAAATTTCTTTTTCATCTGCTATTAATTTATTTAAAAGAATTACTAAGTCAGTTATATCCTTTGAATTTTCAATTAATTCTTTTATATATTCTAAATCCTGAACATAAGGTGCTGTTTCTAATATTAATTCGTTATTTATCATTTTTTCACCTCTTAAATACCATTACGGTATTATAATATTTTATAATAATTTATAGTAGTTTTAGTACTTTATAACAATATTTTCAGTTATTCAACCTTTCTTTTAGATTTTCCTTCAAACCTATCTCTTATTGCAATTTCTGAAATAATTCCTGTAATTTCTCTTTCCAGATGTTCTGTTTTAACGTATGTTTTATATAGTAAAAAAAACAGTGCAATTATTCCAAAGTATACTAATACATCAATTCCTCTATCAATTCCAAGCGGTTTTGCAATATACGATAAATATTTTGGAAACACTATCATAAAAAGTATGGTAATCCCAAAAATTGCCCATAAAATAGCTACGAATGGGGAAATTGAACTTTTTTTAGCCTGTTTTATTAATTTTAATATTGCTAAAATACCTAAAAATATTCCAATATTTTGAACAAGTTCCATTAATTACACCTCGATATATTTATTTCTACAATAATTTTATATATATTTAATTTATAACTAATGAAAAATGCCGGTGGTTTAATGAGACATCTGATTTCAATGAGGGACATCGGGCGAGATGATATTCTTCGTATTTTGGAAGAATCTGAAAAAATGGAAGCTGTTTTAAATGAAAAGGGGCATTCTGATATATTAAACGGCAAAATTTTAGCAACTCTTTTTTATGAGCCGTCTACAAGAACGAGATTGTCTTTCGAAACTGCAATGAAAAGGCTTGGTGGAAATGTTATTGGTTTTACAGATATTTCAAATACTTCGGTAACAAAAGGCGAGTCTTTAACTGATACTATAAAAGTAATAAGTGGATACAGCGATTTAATTGTTATCCGGCACCCTTCAGAAGGTGCTGCAAGACTTTCAAGTGAGGTTTCAGGTGTTCCAGTAATAAATGCAGGCGATGGCTCAAACCAGCATCCAACACAAACACTTCTTGACTTATATACTATAAAGCGAGAAGTTGGTAAAATTGACGGCTTAAAAATTGCATTTATTGGCGACTTAAAATATGGTAGAACTGTTCATTCATTATGCCAAGCGTTATCTCTGTTTAAAAATGTGGAACTACGCCTTATTTCTCCAGATGAATTAAAAATACCAAGGGAAGTTTTAGAATATATTGATGGAAAAGTTTTACTGAGTGAAACTAGTGAAATTAATATTGAAGATGTTGATGTAGTTTACATGACAAGAATTCAAAAAGAGAGATTTATTGATTTAAACGAATATCAAAAAGTAAAAGGTACCTACAGGCTTTTAAAAGAGCACGTTTTGGAAAAAAATTTAATAATAATGCACCCGCTTCCAAGGGTAGATGAAATCGATTCAAAAGTCGATAGTTTAAATCAAGCAAAGTATTTCAAACAGTCTTTTTACGGAGTTCCGGTTAGAATGGCGATTTTAAGCCTTTTATCAAAAGATTTGCAAAAATAATCTGATTTTATATGTTTATTTTGGTAATTTATAACTTTTAAAAGCAGTTAATTTTTTATACTATTATGTCAATCACATATTATACTCGCATACTCTCTCAAAACATAGTATAATACAAAGGAAAATCACTATTTTTTTGAAAAATCAATAAATAAGGTGTAATTATGGCAATATGGCAAGGAACAAGTAAAAGAAAATCAACAGGCGCTAAATTAAGGCTTGTCACTAAAAAGCATAAAAGAGAAATGGGAAGGCCTGCAGTAGAAACACACATTTCAGCAGTAATCAAAAGGAAAATTGTAAGATGTAGGGGCGCAAACTTAAAAGTTAAGTTAGAAAAAACTAACTACGCAAACGTCTTTGATCAGGTAAACAAAGTTTGTAAAAAAGTTTTAGTAACAAAAGTTATCGACAACAAGGCAAACAAACACTATATTAGAAGAAACGTAATTACAAAAGGCGCAATAATCGAAACAGAAATGGGTAAAGCAAAAGTTACCTCAAGACCTGGACAAGATGGCGTTGTAAACGCTGTTTTATTATCCGAATAATCTAATTTTTATCTTTATTTTTTATATTACTCTTAATTTTTTTATTTTTTATATATTCATTTTAAATTATTTCAATTTAAAAAAATAGATGTTTTATTGTTATATTTTTAAGTTAATAATTATTTAATTCAGTATTTTCCTTTACTTTTAACCTTTTAACCATCGAAAATTTTTTTCCACCGCATTCACAGGTTAACTCCTCGATTCTTTTAATTTTATCCCCGACTTCATGGATTTTTTCGCATTTCATACACCTATAATATCTTAAAGTTGGTTTTAATTCTCCAGTGTATATTTTTTTAAAATCCACTTCAATTTTTTTTAAATTTTTCCCGATAAGTCGTGCTAAAAATGTAGTGTTTCCAATAATTTCGGTTCCTTCATAGAAGTTAAATCCTGGAATTAATTCATAAATTAGAAAGTTCATATTGTTAATTGACTTTTGAAGTTCAATGTATTCTTCAACGGGTTTATGGGAAAATGCAAGGTATAAAACACCATCATTTCCAAGTGCCTCAATTCCTCTTGACATAAATAACACTGCACCGTTTAACGTGTAGGGTGGATCGGTAAATACGGTATCAAATTTTTCATGCAGCTCTTTTGGAAGCTCGTTTTTAAAATCCCAGTGAATTGTTTTAATATTTAAATTTTCTTTTTTTGAAACTTCTAAAATAAGATTAAGTAACCTTTCATCGATATCTAAAACAACAACTTCCTTACAAAGTTTAGTCATTGCAGTTGGAATTGACGCTAAATCATCGTCCCCAATAAATAAAACCCTTTTTCCTTCTAAATCACCCCGGTCAGCCATGATACATGCTCTTTTAACTGCTGTTTCAGGTGTTGCAAAGGACTGGTCTATCATCGTATTTACTTGGGGCCTTAATTTAGCATAGTTTTCATGCCTTTTTAATATTTTTTCAAATTTTTCATCAAATACTATGTTTCCCCCGCTACAAACTGGGCATTTAAGGTCTGATTTAAGTTTTAATCCCAACTGCGTTTCAACAAAATCAATTCCTTCTTTTGAAAAAATGGCTCCCCTTTCACCCCTTTTCAATAATCCTTCCCTTTCAAGAATGGTACGAACTTTAGAAACAATTGGGAGCGGTAACTTGACATATTGCCCTATTTTCTTCGTTGAAATTGGCTGGTTTCGATATATACATCGAATTATATCTTCAATAGCTCTTTCACCCTCTGAAACACTTACATTTCTGGCTATTCTTTTTAAAATAGTTTTTTTAGCACTAATATCTGTTTTTTCCGTAGGTTTACCCATACTGCCGATAACTTTCATAATTCACCATTTTGACGATAATTTTAACGTAGCGGTTATATTATTAATAATACTATAAAATACTATTAAAAAAGTAAGATATATATTAGTAAAATATTGGTAAAAAACTTTTACAGTAAGTGGTAACCTATAAAATAATATATTTAAATTTATAAATTAATTTGCCCTAAATGAAAAACGTGCCAAGGGGGTGATTCGAACACCCGACAACTGGATCTTCAGTCCAGCGTTCTCCCAGGCTGAACTACCTTGGCTATCTTTAATTAAATCCACAATTAAGCATATCTTTCTTAGTATATATACTTTTTGTAAAAAGGTTTATATAGTAGAATGTTAATTGTTATTGTGCGGTCAAGTAGTAAGACAGCGAGCCTCCTTAGCTCAGTAGGTAGCAGCGATGGACTGTTAATCCATAGGTCGCAGGTTCGAGCCCTGCAGGAGGCGCCATTTTTCTAAACATTTAAACCAGATTAATCGAGTTGTGGGCTCGTAGCTCAGGCTGGTTAGAGTGCTCGGCTCATAACCGAGTGGTCATGGGTTCAAATCCCATCGGGCCCATACAATGAATGAAAAGTTAAACTTGCTCCGGTGGTGTAGTCCGGCCAATCATGCTGGCCTTTCGAGCCAGCGACTCGGGTTCAAATCCCGGCCGGAGCATTTTATTTTTAAGTGCAGGGGTTGTCGAGCCTGGTCAAAGATGCAGGACTTAGAATCCTGTCCAGTAGTGGTTCCAGGGTTCAAATCCCTGCCCCTGCATTATATATTAACGGGGCAGATACCCACAAATATAATACCTTCACATCTGTGGCCGAGGTAGGGTAGTGGCTATCCTGAAGGACTGTGGATCCTTCGACCCGGGTTCAATTCCCGGTCTCGGCCCCATTTTTATTATGGGCATATTAATTTATTAATTTAAATCAATAAATATATATTAGTAATAGTTATAGTAATTAGGCATATATTCGATTGATTATTTTTGAACATAATTTTTAAATAATTAACAAAACTATTTTTTCTAAAAAGACAATCAATTTAAAAAAATTATTTTAGCATATTTAATTTAGCATATTTAATTTAGCATATTTAATTTAGCATATTTAATTTAGCATATTTAATTTAGCATATTTAAAAAACGGTGAAAAACATGAAAATTATTGGAATACTTGGAATTCAAGGAGATATTGAAGAACATGAAATAGCTGTTAAAAAAATAAACTGCATTCCAAAGAGAATACGGTCAGTAAGTGATTTAGATGAAATTGATGCTTTAATTATTCCGGGTGGGGAAAGCACTACAATTGGAAAATTAATGGTAAAATATGGATTTATCGAGAAAATTAGAAATTTAGATATTCCAATACTTGGAACCTGTGCAGGAATGGTTCTTTTATCAAAGGGAACCGGAAAAGAACAACCTCTTTTAAAAATATTAAACGTAACAATTAAAAGGAATGCATATGGTAGTCAAAAAGATAGCTTTGAAAAGGAAATAATTTTAGATGGTAAAAAACTAAATGCAGTATTTATAAGGGCACCAATGGTCGATAAAATTTTAGAAAAAACAGTTGAAATTATTTCAAAAGATGGTGAAAGTATTGTTGGAGTACGGGAAGGAAATATAATGGCAATATCATTTCACCCTGAACTTTCAAATGATGGTATTATACTTTATGAATATTTTTTAAAAAATTTCGTTGAAAAAAATTAAAATAATTCTATTTATTTTCCTTTCCGTTTTTCAAATAATTCATTTAATTCGGAACTAACATACGGATTTGAACTATCTTTATACATCATAAGCTTTTCAAATAGTTCATCGCTTATTTTTCCAATACCTTTTATTTTAAAGAACTTTATTAAGAAAAGTTTTGAATCGTCATGTGCAGTTTTTAAGTAATCTATAAGCTTAGTTCCCACTTCTTCAAGTAATTTAGGATTTTCTTCAAGTTTACAAATATATAATACTTCAAGTGCCTTTTTAAATACTATCCATTTTTCATCATCTTTTATAAGTCCTAAAACCTTTTCACGAATTTCTAAATTACTTGAACAATCAAAGTCAAGTTTTATAATTTCCTTTAATAATTCAAGAACCTGAATTTGTATACTAATGTCCTTTGAATCTAAAAGCTTTGAGATTAATGGTAAATAAAATTCTTTTTCACCACTTAAAAGTATAGTTTCAGTAAACCATGACTGATTAGTATTCATTATTGTTCTTAAAAATCTTTTAGCGTCATGTGAAAGTAATGGATAGTCTTTTTCAGAGTAAATCATTTCTGAAATAACTTTTAAAACTTCAAATTTATTTTTATTTATTTCATCTAAAAGTTCAAAATCGCCCTCTTTTAAATTACTGTTCATTATATACAGCATTGAAATTCCAATAATCAGGGAATTTTTAGTTTCAAGGGGGTTAAATCGTAAAAAATCTGAAAAATTTACTTTTACATAAGTATCAGTTCTGTAATCTTGAGTTATAAGGTAATTTAATGAAGAATATATTTCTTTCCAGTTCTGTGTTTTAACGTCAATTTTTTTTGGTAATTCATCTTTTTTACTCTTAAGATATTCAATAAGTTCTTTTTTCTCAGCTAAAATTCTAACTGCACTGGAATTTTTCACATGCATTAATATTTCCATTGAAAGCTCCGTAATTTTATCATCTGCTTGAGGATATATTAAAAATTCATTTACTACCTTCATTATTTTAGAATTTAATGTAAATCCTTCAGAAATATAACTTAAAACTTCTTTTAATCTATAAATACGCCTTGGAATCATTAATTCTTTTAAATCAGAATAAATGGCTTTTTCCCTAATTTCTGGAACTTTTTCAAAATTATTACGCATTAAATCAATAATTTCTCTTGCAAGAGGGTATTTATTTTCTATTTTTTTTAAGTCTGAAAATATGTAAAAGTAATCCTCATTTACAGTATTACTTTTTAAAAACTCAAGTAACTTTAAAATATTTTCTTCATCATTTTCAGAAATAAAATGCCTTAATTTTAATTTTAAACGTAAAATTGCAGGTTTAGTCATCCCCTGTTCAGATACTGCTTTTTTTAAGATTTGGTATCTTTCATCAATACTATTTTTCTCATAATCAAGTAAATATTTTGAATCAGGGAATTTTTCAAGTGTATTTTTCGATATTTTTCGAACTGTTTGAAATTTATCTGTAATATACTTAGTAATAAGTTCTTTTTTTAATTTATTTTGTAATTCGTAATTTTCTAAAATTTCAGGATATTTTTTAATTAATTTATTATAAAATATAGAATAAAGAATTCTAACTTCAAAATGGAAGTCATCAAAATTTGGTAGTATTTCTAAAATAATTTTTTTTGAAATATCACTACGCCTATCAAGAATTATTAAAAGTGCCCAAATTCCAACTGTTCTAACAAGATAAGATTTGTCATTAAGTAATTTTTTAATAACGTTATAAGTAAAATTTGTATTTTTTGGAATTACGTATAATAAATTTCCAATCTTTATCCCGTAATTATATCTTTCAAACCAATCTTTTGATTTAAGGTATTTTTCAAAATCCTTAAATTGACTATATCTTATACCTTCGTCAAGATTTAAAAAGTCTTTTATTAATTCTTCATTAAAATAAGGATTCAATTCAACTTTAAAATTATCATATTCACCTATTGAACACAATACATTAATTGTAGTATAATAACAAATAGAATTATATTTCATTAACGCTTTTACATCTTTTGAATTCATTACTTCTTTAATTCTTAAATTTAACTCATTTTTCCCCATTAATGAAAAAAAATAAAGTGATTCAAGGCAATAGTAACTTGTAATGTAATTTTTAAACGTTAATGAGGTTATAATATTATTTTTAATAATTTTTGAAGCTTTAGATGTATCCACGTTAAAAATTGAAATTATTTTTGAATAACTAGAAAGCAAAACTGCATCATATATATCTTCTTTAGACAATTCTTCGATATTTTTAATAATTTCTAAACAATAATATTTTGAAAGTTCAATATCATTATTTAGTATTTCAACTAATATTTTTGAATTTTCTTTAAGAGTAATTGCAGAAATAAACCTTATTTTTTTATCTGGACTTTTAAGATTATTTAATAGTTTGATTGCATCTTCTTTATTTATTTTATTCTTTAAACTAAAAACTGCAAGGTTATTAAATGAATTTACGTCTAAAACAGTATATTCACAATTTAAATCTTCTAGTAAGAATTTTAAGTCTTTTAAAATTGATCTATCAATATTTTCAAATCCATCTATAATTCCTTGTGAGACTACTTTTAAAAGCTTGTATTTTGAGTTTATAGAAATCATTGAAAGTTCAAGAAGGGAATTTTTAAGATATTCTGGCGATGAAAGGGAAATGAATCCTAAACTAAGTAGTGAACGCATAGCTTCAAGGCCATTTTTTGAATATAGATTAGATGTGTTTTTAACAACAATATTATCGATTATTTTTGGGTCAAGGGATTCTATAATCTGTTCTGAAACTTCTTTTATGATATTATTTGAAAACTGTGCATTTATGTATATATAAACTAATAAATACTTTGTAATATTGGGATATTTTGAAAATACTAATTTTAGCGAGTTTAATAGGCTTAAACTAACAGCAATATTTTGGTCATTATTTAAGTAAATAATTTTTTGGAGAATATTTTTAATATCGATTTCCCCAAGGTAACTTACAATTTTTGAAGCTTCAACCCTTTCTTTATAATTATTTGAGCTAGCGTATTTATTAAATAATTCTAAAAGCTCTTTTGAGTCCATTTCTTTGTACATTTTTCCCCTTTAAATGACTAGTTAGTTATTTAGGCATTATTTAATTAATAATTAATAATTATATGTTTTTTATAAACCTTGAAAATTTTTTGATACCTTATTAATTTTACCGAAAAATTCCGATTTATCCGTACAAATTATTCATGAAATTTTTTTATTTTTCCAATTAAATTCTTAAAATTTTTTACCTACTTTTATTGTACGATTTTCATGAAATAATATCTTTTTTACTCTATATATCGATTATTATACATTTTAATCACATGTTAATTTAATGTTAAATACATAACAAATTAATTTGAATAAAAGCTAATTTTGAACGTAATATTATATACTTACTAAAATTTATTTTGAAATATGTTAAACTTTACTAAATTACTTTTAAATTCATAACGTAATTTATATATACCGTTTTTATGTAAAAGTTTAGTGTAATCTTTAAAAGGTGGTATATTGAATAGAAAACTCTTTTTAGCTTCGAGCATGATCGGATTACTTTTAGTCCTATCATTTAGTGGCTGTATTGATTTTGGATCTGAAGAAACAAAAGTATTGAAAATATTTCATGCTGGAAGTTTAGCAGTCCCATTTGAAGAATATGAAAAAATGTACGAAGAACAGAATAAAAATGTTGATGTTCAAAGGGAAGCTGCAGGTAGTGTTGCATGCGTTAGGAAAATAACTGATTTAAATAGAAATGCACATGTACTTGCATCTGCGGATTATAAAGTAATTCCTGAAATGATGATGCCAGAATATGCAGATTGGTATGTAATGGTCTCAAAAAATGAAATTGTTATTGCATATACTGAAATGAGTAAGTATAATAATGAAATTAATGGTGAAAACTGGTACGAAATTTTTAAAAGAGACGGTGTAAAATACGGATTTTCAAGTCCAAATGACGATCCTTGCGGGTACCGAACTCAAATGATAATCCAGTTGTCAGAACTTTACTATAATGATTCAACAATATATGACGAATTAATACTTGCTAATACTAACTTTAAAGTTGATGAAAATGACGATGGTACGTATCTTATAAGAAGTCCCAAGTCAATCACTGTAAATGAGGAACGGGTATTTTTAAGAAGTAAAGAAGTAGACCTCTTAGGCCCGCTTCAAGCTTACGCATATGATTACCTGTTTATATATAAGAGTGTAGCAGACCAGCACGGTTTAAAATACGTTGAATTACCAAATGAAATAAATTTAGGGGACTACAAAAGTGAAGAATTTTATTCGAAAGTAAGTATAACGTTAGAAGGCCAAAATGCGACTTACATGGCAACACCAATAGTTTACGGGTTAACGGTTCCTAAAAATGCAGAAGATAGGGATTTAGGAATTAGTTTTGTTAAACTTGTGCTAAACCATCCAGAAGTATTTGAAAATGCAGGACAACCTGCAATTAACCCTGCAATCGGGGTTGGAAATGTTCCAGATGAATTAAAATCCCTTGTAACAATGGGTTAAATATAAATTCTTTTAAATAATTTTTTAATTTATTTTGAAATTCACTGTTTTTATATGTTCAAGAACTTTTATTGCACTCATTGCAACCCCTTCAACTTCAATTCCACCAACCCCTTTTACCCCATCGCCAACTAGGAAAAAATTATCTTTGATTATCGGGTTTAAATCAGTCCCATTTGAAGCATGGTTTACTGGCCAACCATTGTTGTAACTTTGAATGGATAATATTTCGTAATCTTTATCAATAAAAAGATTTTCAATATCCTCTAAAACAATATCTATTTCAGATTTAGTGTTACTTTTAAGTTGTGTTGCATGGAGCATTATTAAGTTATGGCCCTCTTTTGCAAGACTTTTATCTACATTTGAAGGCTGGTTTAATCCATTTATTCGTTCTGAATCGGCGGTAAAAATTACGCTTGCGCCATTTACCATATTAGATTTAGTTGCTACATTTACTTTTATTCCTTTTGAAGGAACCGGCTTTTTTTGAATGAAATTAATATTTGACATTTTCTCAGTTTCAGTTGGAGAAGCATTACTAATAATTATATCAAACTCTTTAGAATCAATGTATCCTTTATTCTCTTCAATTTCTATTTTTGAAACTTCATGGTTTAACAGTATTTTACCATTATTTTTATTAATTATTTCAACTAAACTATCAATTACTCCTTTGCATCCCCCAATCGGAATTCCGGGGCCTCCAAATTTACTATGGAGCTTTTGTATCTCCAAAATTTCAGACATCGGCGTTTCATATGCATTTAAACTTAGTGCCCAGCCTGTAAATGAATTTCCAACTAAAAGTGCAGTTGGGCACCCTTCTAAGAACTCGCCAAACGATATATTTTTATCTACCCGTCCAAATTTTAAATTTGCAGCAAGTTTTAATGCGTTTAGTTTTTCTTTAGTAGTTACCGTCTTAAAAAGGTCTTTATAGATGTGATTTTTTCCATTTAATCTAAAATAACCTTCCGGTTCTGCATTTACTATTTTTACGTTACTTCCAATATTTTTTAAAGCTTGCGCAAGGTATCCGTCATTTCCATGGGGTATCATATGTAGGGCTCCAGTAGTTATCTGAAATCCTTTATAAGGGATATTTGTAAACCTTCCACCAATAAAAGGGAGACGTTCATAGATTGTAACATCGTGTGTTTTTGATAGTTCTGCCCCACACAAAAGCCCGCCAAGTCCCGCACCAATAATTCCGATTCTCATAAAAATCACTTAAAAACGTTAAAAAATATAGGATTTAAAAAAGTATTATTTAACCATACATCGTGGTTAAGTGGGCAATTCCTTCTTCGGATTTTTCTTTTTTACCTGTAACCTTTAAAAGCGCTTCTTTAAAGTCTTTTGTTGTTACGTATTCCCTTCCTTCCCGTATCGCAAACATACCTGCTTCAGTACATACTGCTTTAATGTCTGCACCGACCATATTTTCAGCCATTTTTGCAATTTCTCTTAAGTCAACGGATTTAATGTTCATTTTATCGGTGTGTATTTTGAATATTTCAAGTCTTCCATCTTCATCAGGAGCAGCTATTTCTATAATTCTATCAAATCTCCCAGGTCTAAGGATTGCAGGGTCTAAAATATCAGGCCTATTCGTTGCAGCAATTATTTTTACATCGCCTCTTGAATCAAAGCCATCCATTTCAGCAAGAAGCTGCATCAAGGTTCTTTGAACTTCCCTATCTCCGCCTGTTAAAGATTCCGTTCTTTTACTTGCAACTGCATCGATTTCATCAATAAAGATGATACAAGGTGACTTTTCTTTTGCAAGTTTGAATACGTCCCTTACAAGTTTTGCCCCTTCTCCAATGAACTTTTTAACAAGTTCTGAACCAACTACCCTTACAAATGAAGCATTGGTTTCACGAGCAACAGCTTTTGCAAGCAGTGTTTTTCCAGTTCCGGGTGGCCCATAAAGAAGCACCCCTTTTGGAGGAACAATTCCTACTTTTTCAAAAAGTTCTGGATTTTTAAGTGGAAGCTCAACTACTTCTTTAATATCCCTTATTTGATTATTCAATCCACCGATATCTCCAAATAATATATCTGGCTTTTCTTCGAGTTCCATTGCCATTGCACGATAGTCTTTTTCTTTTGGAAGTACTTCAACAACTGCGAGAGTTTGCTGGTTTAAACAAACCCGTGCACCCGGAACTATGTCATCTGGCTCAACAAATTGTGAAAGGTTTACAAGGAAATTTGGGCCTGTAGAACTTTTTACAACTGCTTTTCTTTCATTAACTCTATCAAGAACTGTTCCAAGTATCAATGGCGGAATTCTTAATTTATCAAGTTCTCGCTTTAATATTTCATTTTCTTTTTTAATTTGAACATTCTCTCTAGTAATGTCTTTATTTTTTAATTCTAACCTTAAAACTTTACTTTCAAGCTCTGCAAGGTATGCTTTTTCTTTAAATTCTTTTAAATCCATTTCATTTTTTTGAACGTCAGTAGAATAATCGTCTGGGTAAGTCATACTTTACCTCCGATAATTGTGTAAAATAGTCCGACATGAGTATAAGAGTTCTCGCAAAATAAGTCATTAGTTTAATTATCTTTTTGTAAATTGGTATTCGCATATGTTTATAATTTATTCAGACTATATAAATTTATTGATATAGTATTTAAGAGATAAAATAGATACTATTAAATAATTGAAATGAGATTGTCTAATGAAGCATTTGCGAATCTAATGCTACAGAATCTCGATAAATAGGCTAAAAATATCTTTAAATTTAATATACTAAGGTGTATGTATGCAATGTGAACTCTGCGGGAAAGAGGTTAAGGATATCTTTAAAACAAGGATAGAAGGAGTAGATATGAATGTTTGCGAAACTTGTGCAAAGTTTGGAATTACTCCAAAAGGATATTCTAGAATGCCAAAGGCAGTATTCAATGTCACTTCGGACAAAAAAGAAAAAACTTCAAAGAAGCCTAAAAAAGACATGTTTGATAGCTTAAAAACGATTGTCGAGGACTACGGCACATTAATAAGGGAAGCAAGGGAAAAAAGAAATATGACGCTAGAAGGCCTTGCAAGAACAGCCGGCATTAAAGAATCACTCCTTCACAAAATCGAAAGAAATGAAATTGAACCGGAAGAAAAATACGTTAATATTCTTGAAAGAGAGCTTAAAATATCACTTTACGAAGAAGGAACTTATAATTACGAATCAAAAGATGAAAATGCTGATTTTACACTTGGGGACTTTGTAAAAATCAAAAAAAGGTAATTAATTTTAAATGTAATTAATTTATTGAAGTTCCTTTTACATTTTTTAAAAGGGCATTATATATATTTCTTTTTTTACTTCCATTAAAAATTATGGTTTTAACGCCTAAATTATAACATTCCATTACTTTTAAGTGCATTCCTCCGGTTACATCTTCTTTGTTTGAAGGTTTTAACGATTCTAGCACTTTATTAATATTTGATGAATCTATTTTTTCAATTACCTTAAATTTAGTATCCCATACACCATCAACGTCGGATGCATGAAGACTCAGATCAGGATTTAGTTTTTTTGAAAGGTGGGGGAGTGCATGGTCTCCAGAAAATATCTTGAAATTATTTTCCCTTTCATCAATTACAATATCCCCGTGAATTACGGGAATTAAATCTTTTTCAAGCATCTTTTCAATAGCATTTGTGTCAAAACGTAAGTTTAAATCTTTGTCAAAAGTGATAAATGAGGAGGGCTGTATTGAAACTACCGGAATTTCAAAATTTTGTAGTTCATCAATTACGATATTGTTGAATTTTCTCATTGCTTTTTGAATTTCCCAGTATCCTTTGCCCATATCTACAAATTTTCCATTTTTTAAATATTTTTTAGCAACAGGATGGCCAAAAGAGCCTCCTCCGTGAACAATAATTAATTTTAGGTTTATTTCTTCTTTTCTGTAATATTCAAGGGCTTCTTTTATTTCGATTCCAATATTCTGTAAATTTTCCCAATTAATTGAATATGGAACATTTTTATCGCAAAGGATACTTCCGCCAAGTTTTAAAATTGCAAACATAGTTTATACCAAAAAAAATAGATTATTCGGGTTTTCTTGTAAAGTACGGCAAGTCTTCATTAATTGTTATTAAAATAGATTTTTCAATTTCCTTCATTTTTTCCAAAATTAAATCTTTTCCAATACTGCTAAGTGCAAATATTGGAACACTGCTTCCAGCTTGTGCTTTTATTTTAAGTTCCTTTGATTTTAAAAGATTTTTTGAAGCACATGCTGAAATCAAGTCAATATATTTTAGATAGTTATCATACTCTAAAACACTGTTTTTAGTTGTATGGACACCAAAAGTTATAATATTTATAGATTCGGTTTCTAATTCTTTTATTTTGGGAGCATCATTTAAATTTGAAACAGAAACGCCTATTTTTTTAAATCCCTGTTTAATTGCAAGTTTTACGCCTTTTATTTGGTTAATTTCAGCGTCTTCCTTTGAAAGTACGATTCCGCCAGCATTTTCAATTTTTTTAATTACTTCTGGAATTGGTGTAGTTTTGATAATCCCTGAAATTCTCCCACAAAGTCCCTGAACAAGTTCTGGATTATTAGTAATAACCGTTCCAGCACAGTCTGATACGATAACTACTGCATCTAAAAATCCTTTATTTAATGCAGTCATAAAAATTTCAGAGGTTCCAAAACCAATAAGTTGTGTACTATCTAAAACAACCCGATCTTTTGTAAATAACCCGAAACTCTTTATCCTAAATTCAATGTTTTCAAAAATTGAGTCTTTTGTTAGTTTTTCAATCCCTCGAAGCTTTGCAAAAAGAGGACAATACGAAATTTGAGGGTCGCTTATATCTATAATTTTTCCATTTTTTACAAGTACGGTGGCATTACCTAATGCTTCCATTACGTGTATATCTTCTTTATTCAATTAATAACACCTATTGCATTATTTTTTAGATGCATCGTCTCTTACAACTTTTTCAATTATCGTGTTTGATGGAACAGCCATAACTTTACTTTCACAAAGTCTTACTATTTTCCCGCCAACTTTTCCAACTTTTTCCTTTAAACTTGCAAGAACTTTAGCATAATCATCGTCTAAGTCTCTTTCTAAGTTTATCGTGTTTGCTATAACTAAGTAGCCTGCTTCAGTTAAAACAGCTATGTCAGTTGCATCTTTAAAATCTTCTAAGTCACATACTTTTATTTTAATTACATTGGATCCTTCATATCCCCTTACTGGAATGTCCACGTATTCCTCAATTGGCACAGGATTATTTGTTTTTAGTGTATCTCCGCCCGAAATCATTTTTTTTATTTTTTTGAACACCGAAATCACCTTTTTAATATTTCTGTAATCGTGCCTACAAGCTCACTAATGCCTTCATAAGTGGTCGAGGAGGTAAAAAAGACCTTGTTATCTAATCTTTCCCCCACGTATTTCTGCAATTCTTGTCGCTTGGTAATATCTATTAAATCACATTTATTAATTACTACTATAATAGGTTTTCGATATCTAAATTTCAATAAGTGGTGCAATTTTTCGAAACTTTTGAATAATTCCGTGCTTGCATCCACTACATGGATTATTAAGTCTGAAGTATCAATTTCTTCATAAGTTTTTTCAAGCACGCTTCCAACCATTATTACAGACTTTTTTTCACCAAAATAAAGTCCCCCAAGGTCCACAAATGTAATATTTGCAAAATCAGGGTTAATCTTTTGTTTACCTATTTTTATTTTTCCCCAAAACTTTTTAACAGGCATTTTTGTAGTCCCGCCTACTTCCGAAACTTCTGAAATGTTTTTTCCAAAAATTGAGTTTACAAGTGATGATTTTCCAGAGTTTTCAGGCCCGACAAGTACTATTTTAAAATTATTTTCTTCCATACTTCTCACTATATTTTTCACTATTAATTGTTAAATTATAAATTATAGTTTTTACATATTAATAATCCTCTATAAAATATATGCTAGATTTTATGAATTATGTGATTTTTATGAAAACAGCAGTCGTGTTTGATGCATCTGGAACCCTTTTAGGTATAAAAAGAATCGTAAAAAATGTTAAAACGCAGAAATTTCTATGTAACTGCCAGACCGTTGATATTGTAGACATGAAAAAGGGGAGAAGCCTCATAATTTTAAAGGAAAATCCGCTAAAAGTTTTACAGTCTGAAAATCCAGATAAATTAATTTCCGATTTTTTAAATGGTGTTAAATGGGGAATATCCTACTGTAATCCCCCAATAAATAAGAATGGAGTTCTTAATGATGTGACTACCAAAGTAAAAGAACTTCAAGACCCCTTAAATGTATTAAAAAGATTTGAAATAGAAACGGATTACGGTTCTGCAATTATTGTAGACACTATTCGTGGAAATATCGAATATACTATTGCAACTGGAGGATATGTATTTTCTGAAGCTTACGATACCATAAAAAAACTTGAAGAAATGGGTGTAAGTACATTTATCGCTTCAGGGGACAGTAAATTATTTATTGAAAAGCTTGGAAATGCAATTGGGGTTGAAAACAGTTGCTTGGTTTCTGAAGCTCACCATAATTTGAAAAAAGACTTTGTTATAAACTTGAAAAATGAAGGGTACAAAGTTATAATGGTGGGGGATGCTTCAAACGACGTTCCAGCAATGATTGAGAGTGATTTATCCGTTGTAACTTTACAAAATGGAAATGTATCTAAAATAGCGCTGGAAACCGCAAAAGTAAAGATTGAAAATATTTCAGAAATTATTCCAATTACAAAAAATTTTTTAGAAAAAAAATTTAACAAACAAAAAGTATTAAAAAATAAAAATGTTAAAAGGTAGTTACTTTTCCTTCGACAATTTTTTCAGTTACGTTTTGAATATTGTCAAGCCATTTTTCTGCTACTTCTGTAGCTTTTTTAGTAACGTCGTCTAATGTAAATCCGTTTTCTGGAATAACTTCAATACTTAAGATTTTTGGTTCAGTAATTGGTTTACCGATTTGGCTTAAAATCCTTATCTGGCATTCTTTTACTTCTTCAAGTTCTGCAACGTCTGATGCGATGATATTTGATAAAATATTGTAGATTTTTCCAATATGATTTATCGGGTTTTTACCACTTGTAGCTTCCATACTCATAGGCCTAAATGGAGTAATAAGTCCATTAGCTCGGTTTCCTCTACCCACGGATCCATCGTCACCCATTTCTGCAGAAGTTCCAGTGACTGTTAGGAAAATACACTCTTCATCATCCGCAGTGTTTATAAATACTTCTAACTCATGACCGTTTAAGTATTTTTGAGCATTTTCAACAACTTTTTTGTGGGCCATTTCTTTTACTTTTTCATATTCTTCAAGGGAGTCTGCGTATTTATCTACAACTGCCATTGCAATAGTTAATGTAATTTTTTTACCTTCCCTAAGTCCCATGACTTTGATATCTTCACCAACTCCGGGGACAATTGCTTTCAATTCAGCACTATTTAATAACTTTTCAGTTTCTAAAACGATTTTTTCAGTAGTACTAAGTGGAGCATGACCTACGCCAAATGAAGTATCATTTGCGTGTGGAATTTCACTTCTTTTTCTATCAAATACTTCAACTAAGTCAACTGAGCCTTGTCCAATTCTACAATCTACAACAACGTCTTTTTCAAGGTCAATATTTCTTAAAGCTTTTTTTAAATACTCTCTTGCAGCATTTACTGCAGTAGTGTTAACAGGCAATTTAACAATTTTTCCAGTTTCTTTATCCAATACTTCCGCAGTAGCTCTTCCGGAAAGTAAAACGTAAATTGGGTTTATCATACAGCCGCCACCAAGTTTTGGGTATGCATAACCTCCAACAAGCTCAACTTGATCAGTATTGTGGTGTAAAACTACACCTAGTTTTTCTTTGTACATCTTACACAATGCAACGCTAACACTTTCTGCAATGCCATCGCAGATACTGTCAGGGTGCCCGATTCCCTTTCTTTCTACGATTTCTACAGGGGTTTCGTCAATTGGGGTTCGTTCTAATTTTTTAACTACAATATTTGCCAAATAACATCACCATTTTATTTCAGTAATTGCGATAAAAATACTAAAACCATAATTGAGTTAATATTATTTAAACTTACCTTTTAATTGAAAAACCTTAAAATTTCGATTTATAACTTAAATTTTATGATTTTAAAGATTTTTACTTATTTTTTCTATTTTTAAGAGCTTTTCAACAATTTCTAATGAATTTTGACCCAATATTCTAATCATTGGTTCATTACCATTTTCACCTAAATCATATATTATATCTAAAGATGTATCGAAATGATTTTCATAAGGTATTTTCATAAGGTATTTTTGAAATGCTTCTGTAATCTCTAATTCCATAGAAATATTTTTTAGTTCAT
Source organism: Methanococcus vannielii SB (assembly GCF_000017165.1). Lineage (NCBI taxonomy): Archaea > Methanobacteriati > Methanobacteriota > Methanococci > Methanococcales > Methanococcaceae > Methanococcus > Methanococcus vannielii. Next base: position 961,298 of record NC_009634.1, on the reverse strand, counting down.
CTTTCCTATTAAAAGAAGAAATTTTAAATTCTGATGCATGATTTTCTTTTAAATATTTTAAAAGTGGTTTATCGTATTTTATATTCATACAGGCCCTGATTTTAGGATTGAATTCTTTTGCAGAAAGAATTATCCGTGAAAGATGTTTTGATGCTCCAAAATGGACGTTTCCAACAATACTGTGGCCACCAAGCCTGTTTTTTATAATCTTGCCAGATATTGCACATACATCAAGATAACTCTTTGGTAAAAGCGTACTTTCTGCAATATTTGAACCAACTTCAGGAATTAGTGAAAAATCCATTTTTTTAATCAGATTTACTGCATTTAAAACACTTTTTTCAACCGAATCCTTATTTATCCACACTGGATTTGAACTGTACCCGTATTTGGTTTTTTCAGCATATATAACTGAACCAAGCACAAATTCTTTTGCTTTTTTAATGGATTCTTCAAAAGAGTTTCTTTCCGATAAAAAACAAGTTATTGCAGAAGAATAAACACATCCTGTTCCATGAACTTCTTTTTTTACATATTCACCAGGAATTTTAGTCTCTTTAGCTCCTTTTTTATTTTCAATATTATTTACTTTTAAAACGTCAGTTTGTCCAGTAATAAGAATATTTAATTTATCTAAATTTAATTTCAAACCGTTTTCAGGGAATCTTTTTAAAATTTCAAATTCTCCCGCATTTGGTGTAATTAGGTAGCATTTTTCAAAAAATTTTACGTATTTTTTAAATAGTTTGGAATCTACAAATTCAAAATTGGTGGTTGACTTTAAAACCGGATCACAAATTATTTTTAAATCATATTCTTTCAAAAAATTTAAAAGAACATCAATACATTCTCGAGTCATTACTCCCGTTTTTACATATTCAATATTAAAATCTTCAAAAACTGCCTCAAACTGTGATTTTATTTCTTTTTTTGGCAAATCTCTTTTTAAATAAACTTTATTATTATTTTGGGGAATTATTGAAGAAATTATTGAAATCGGGTTTTTATTTAATTCTTTTATCGTTTTTACGTCAGCAATTATTCCTGCACCTCCACTTGGGTCAAAACCTCCAACCGAAAGAATATTCATGAATATCACCTAAAATAAAATGGGATTATATTCTCTTTTAATTGTTGGAACTTCCGATATGCAGTCGCTATTTATTGAATTTAATATAAATCCATCCATTGTTTTTAGATAAACCAATAAACATCCTTTTATAGTAACGTTTAAGTTTGGAGCTACGTTTTTTATTTTTTGAATAAGTAAAAGTAAATCTTTTATTTTTCCAACTTCATTTAAATTTCCAGTAGTCTCTAATTCTTTTAAATTTTCAGGATGTATTACAAGCTGGTGTATCATCATCTCTTTTACATTAGTTTCATTTAATATTCTTCCAAGGTTTACTAGTTCATCATCATTAAATCCAGGAATATAAACGCTTCTAACGATTGTATGGAAATAGTTTGAAGATATTTTTACATTTTCAAGTATTTTGTCAAAATTAACTTCCTTTGAAAGGATTGAATGGCTTTTTTTATTATCTGAACTTAGACTTATCATTAAAATATCTAAACCTAATTCTTTAAATTCTTTTAAAAGGCTTTCTGTTAGAAGAGACCCGTTAGTTTGTAAATCACACCTTAAATTTTTTGATTTTACAAATTTTATTGCATTTTTTACCTTTTCAGGATATATTAGTGGTTCACCATACTGGCTTATTGTTACTGCTTTAAATTTTTCTAAATCCCCGTAAAGTCCAGCTTTTACACTTGTTAATTTAGAATAGCAAAATATGCAGTCGTGATTACATTCAGTAGTAATTTCGATTGTTGGATGGTGATGCGGGTCGTCATTTTTTAAATTTAGTCCTTCACAACCAATACAATGCTTTATAACCTTTAAATCTTTTACAATATTTTCTAATTCATCACAAATCGGGTTTCTTAACGTTATTTTCAAAATATCACCAGACTATTTCGAAAAATATTTATTTTTTTATAATTAAAATCTATAATAGATAGTAGCTATAGTTAAACTGGTATATTAAAAATATTAAAAATATTAAAAATTGATTGTGTAATATTTTAACACAAATAATAATGTTTATATATAATACAGGTAATTATAATTGTGTAGATATTATACACAGTTGTCTTATCAAGGTAAATTATGGTGATAGGGATGGAAATTCAAAAAATTAAAGAACTTGGATTAAAACTTCAAGAAATTTTGGGGCTCGAAAAGCCAGCAACAGCGGTAAAACTTGTAAAATCAAAAGAAGAGATTCCAAACAACTATACTGAAGTTGAAAATCCAGTAAGGCACTGCGAAATGATTCAAAATGCACGAACTTATGGTAAAAAATTTTATGCAACACTTGAAAAACAAGCCTGTAAAGGGGGAGCTTATGCAATTGGGATATTACAAAATCCGCCTGAAGCATTAAAAACAGGAGCCTTATATTATAAATTGGGAAATTTTGAAACCGAAGAAGCTGCAATTAAAACGGTTCAGGCAATCCCGAAAGTTAAAGAACTCATGTATGCAGGAATTTACGCCCCCTTAACTGAAACTGATTTTGAACCTGATGCAATTATCGTACTAGTAACCCCTAAAAAAGGATTAATGCTTACACAAGCGTTAAACTACAGTTTAGGCGGGAGATTTCAAGCAGATTTTGCGGGAATTCAGTCTTTATGTGCGGACGCAGTAGCCGCTGTTAAAACTAGGGGCGTTGCAAACTTAACACTTGGATGTAATGGTTCAAGAGCTTATGCACATATTAAAGATGAAGAACTCGTATTTTCATTTCCGCTAAGTGATTTAGAAAATGTAGTTAATGCATTAGAATACTTTAAAGAAAAGTGGAACTAACTTTTCAAAACTTCAATTAAAAATTTCAAAATGCATTCAAATCGCCAAATATATAATATGGTATGATAATAGTTATATATTTAGATAAAACCTTTAAGGTGACATTTATGGTAAAAGTTGAAGTATTCACGTCTCCAATGTGCCCACACTGCCCTGCAGCTAAACGAGTTGTTGAGGAAGTTGCAAAAGAAGTATCTGGTGTAGAAATTGTTCTAGTAAATGTTATGGATAATCCTGAAAAAGCAGCAGAACTTGGAATTATGGCAGTACCCACAATTGCAATTAACGGGGAAATCAAATTTGTTGGGGCCCCTTCAAAAGATGCTTTAAGGGTTGAACTTACGAAATAATTGATCTTATCCTTTCTACTTTTAACTTATTTTTAAAGAAGTTAAAAAAATTCTATTCCTTTAAATATATTTAGTTGTGCATAATAGTGACATATTATTAAATTTTCAAGTGTATTAATGATAAAAGAAATATCTGTAAAATTGCTTAGAAGTACATTAATTCTCGTTGAAAAAGTTATTGAAAAGACGGACAAAGGAAGTTTAATAGTTAAACTGACGGTTATTCCTAAATAAAAGAAATCGAAGAATTCATAAAGAAAATGTTCTACAAAATGGAAATTGAAGGAAATACGGTAAAGGTCATCATTGGCGAAATTTCGTTAAATAAATCGAAAATGTAGTTGTGCAAGCTGTCCAGGCCTAATTTTAAGGTTTGAGGAATTTTTAGGAGGAATGAATACTTGGGAAGTTATCTCAACTGAAAAAACAGACGATGGAAATTACTGAATTTTGATTAAGAAAGAAGAACGAAAAAAAGAATCTAAAGTTTCAGTTTTTATTGGCGAGGTATTTATCATAAATACAACGGGAACAGGAAACGTCGAAAAAGCATACGCTACTTTTATGATGGCAGAAGTTGCTAAAAATATGAAGTTAAATCCACAATATTTTTAATGCTTGATGGTGTAAGCCTTGCATTAAAAGGAGGATGTGATAAGGTAAAACGCCTTGCATTTCCAAAATTGGGTGAAAAACTTAAAATGTTCTAAATGATGTAAAAATATACGTTTGTGACATGAGCTCTGAATTTGAGGATTTAACAACAAATTAGGGGATGGAATTGGAATTGCAGGAGCCCCTACTTTTTTAGGTATATATTTAAACCAAATGTAAGGCCAGTATGGTTGTAATTTTTGGGTGATAGAATGTCAAAAAGTGAAGAATATGCTATTTTTTCAAAAAAACAGGAATTGTTTACTTGTATACTGAATAGGAATCAAAAACCAAGTTTTAACTTTTAGTTTTAAAAATAATTTAAAATAAATTTAGGAACTCATGAATTTTGAATTGCTCCTTTCAATGAACTTTTCACAGACGTCATTAGTATTCCCAACAATTAAAAGTTTTCCCTCATCAATTAATACTGCCCTGTCGCTTATTTCTTTTATTAAATTAATATGGTGACTTATCATTACGATTGTAGTTTCTGCTATGTCATTTATTTTTTTAATGTAATTTGAAACGTCTCTTAGAGTTATAGGGTCTAAATCTCCAAAAGGTTCGTCTAATAACAGTATATCTGGTTTCAATGCCAGCTGAAGTGCTAAAGCGACTCTTACTCTTTCCCCGCCACTTAATTCTGTAGGTTTTTTTAATAATGCTTCCCTATTTAAATCAAGTGCATCTAAAATGTCTAATGAATCAAATTCAATATCTTTTGGAGGAAATAATGTTCTAACAACTGATTCAGGTATATTCATTTTTTCAAGCTTGTTTTTCATTTCAGTTTCTGGAAGGTCTAAAAGTTGGTATAGTCCATCAACAACTTTTGGCGAAATTCCAATTTCTTCGGCTTTTTCTTTTGCTTTTTCCAAGGTTTCCATACTTTTTATGCCTACCCTATAATTTAAAAGCTCTTTTACTGTCAGATAGTGTGCCAATGAAAATTCTTGATGCATAATTCCAATTCTTCTCCTTAACTCCATTCTATTCCAGCCAAATTCTTTTAAATCAAGACCTTCAAGTTTAATGGTTCCAGAGTCAGGAACGTCTAATCCTGCAAGTAATCTTAATATAACGGATTTACCAGTTCCACTGGGCCCTATTATTGAAATAATTTCCTTTTTTTTAACGTTAAACGAAATATCTTTTAAATTAAGAGTTTCGCCCCCATTTACAACGTAGTATCTTTTTGAAATGCCGGAAACTTCGATAACATCCTCTTCAAGTGGGCCAGTCTTTTTAGCATATTTTTCAGGTATTTCTTTTAAAAATTCGTTTATAACCAATTCTGGATTACCTTTTATTTTTAATTTACCATTTTCAAGTAATATGCAGGTATTACAAAGGTATTTATGGATTTCCGGCAGATGGGAAGTTACTATTATGGTTACACCAAGTTTTTCATTTATATTTTTTAAAACATCTAAAAGTAACTGTTTTGATGCAGGACAAGCCATCGTTGCAGGTTCATCAAGTAAAAGTACGCCATCTCCACCTTTTTCATATATTTTTGCAATCTGTCTTCCAAGAATAAGCCTCTGTTTTTCTCCGCCACTAAGTATATTTGAATAAGCATTTTTTTTGTGTTCTAAACCAACAAGCTTCAAAATTTCCTCAGCATCTTTTTTATAATCTTCCATTTCATCTTCGGTAGGAAGCCCTTCGTCAGAATTAGTTCTTATTGCGTATAACTTTCTTATAATGTTATAAATTACAGGTTCTGCCCATAATGCGAAATTTCTTTGAATGTGAATTGCAGTAATTTCCCTTAAATCTTCATTTCTTCCTAAAACTTCGATATTTCCGCTATCAAAATTTTCAACTCCCCTCAAAATTCTTATTAGCGTTGTTTTTCCAGCTCCTGATCGACCAATAATTCCAAAAATCTCGCCTTTTTTAATTTCAAAATCGAGATTATCTAAAGCTACCTTTTCACCGTATTTTTTTGTTAAATTCTGGACTCTAACGCTCATGTCTATCACACAAAAGGGATTTTTGTAATGCCAAAAAATTGAATATGCCAAGAATAATGGCGTATAAAAATATAAAACTGATGTTCTAAATCTTTAACCCTATTTTTCTAATAATTTTTTAAAACTCTTTTTAACGTTTAATCTAAAAATGGGGGGTTTTATGCCATTTAACGAATAAATACGCCTATCAATATACTATTAATATATAAACGAGGTGAAAAAATAATGGCAGACGAAAAAAGAAGGGCTGAACAAAAGAAAAAAGAAAGTTACCAAAAACAGGCTAATCAGGAACGACAATCAAAACAGAGAAAGAGTGAAGAATTAAAGAAAAAAGAATGGGCCCACAAAAAGTAGGAGTTATTATCTTATTTTTACCATATTTCTATTTTTAAATTATTTCATAAAAAAAAGGCATCCTTAAATGATTTGGCATTATTTTGAGTTTTAGTAGATTTTTCAAGTACCATAACTTATTTATATCTAGTTTTTTAAAGGTATTTATCATTATAATTAATGATAGATTAAGAGGAATTCTTAGTTAGTGTCTTTGATCCAAATTTTTAGTCCCGATTGGTGGTAATATGGACTTACAACTTGCATCCTTTATAACTGCAGGAATTTTAATCGTTATAGGGTTATATGGGACTTTCTTTGTTGATAATGTTATAAAAAAAATCATTGCACTTTCCGCACTTGGAAACGGCGTTAATTTAACGCTAATTGCAATAGGGTATACTGGCGGAATAGTGCCTATAAAAGCTCAGGAAATGGAATTGGCACTCTTTTCAATGAGTGCAAGCTATCCTCTTCCACAAGCCCTCGTTTTAACCAATATAGTTATTGAAGCGTCAATGCTTGCAATAATGCTTGGACTTTCAATAGTTTTTTACAAAAAATACAAAACACTAAAGTCATCAGAACTTTTAAAAGACGATTAACGATTTAACTTTAAACGGTGAGCTTAATGAACTTACTTCCTTTGATAGTAGTTTTTCCAATGTTCGTGGCCATCATATTCAATTATTTAAATGGGAAGGATAAATTAATTCGACCTATGGCATTTTTAATGGCCCTTTTACTACTTGTACTTCCATTTATTGGAAACTATGGAATTTATAATTTTGGAGCCCATGGCTTAGAAAGTGGACTTGCTTCAGGTATTTCTTACATATATAGCCCAATGAAACAGCTTATAATCACCGTTTTAATGTTAATCGGCTCATTAGTTTTGATTACGGGGCTTGATGAAAAAAAATCGAGTGGATTAACAGTTGCATTAATGTTAATGGGTTTAGCAAGTGTTTCAGCAGTTATTTTAGCAGATGATTTATTCAATATATACGTATTCTATGAAATAGCGGCAATTGCCCAAACGGGATTAGTTATTGCTTCTGGAACTGAAAAAGCTTATCGTTCAGCATTTAGATACTTACTTTTAGGAAATTTTGCAGGTTCAATTTTACTACTTGGCGTAGCTTTTTTACTTTCTGCAACAGGAACGTTAAATATTTCAGACATGCACAATTTTTTAATAAATAATCCGGTAACTCCAACAATTTATGGCGGACTTTTAATGATCATAATAGGTTTATGTTATGATAGTGGCCTTCCTCCTTTTCACACTGTAAAAGCGGACATTTATGCACGTGCAAAACCATTTATAGCCGCAATGCTCCAAACATACTCAAAATTTGTTCTTGTAGCATTAATGCTTGTAATTTTTAAAATATTTGGTGGACTTTCATATTTTACAAATGCACACGGGGCTTTAATTGCAATATCAATTCTTGGAATGGTATTTGGTGTAGTAATGGCTCTTTTACAGACAGATTATAGAAAATTGCTTGCATACCACGCAATAAGTCAGGGAGGTTATGTTGCAGCAGGTATTGCACTTGGAACACCTTTAGGAATTGTTGCAGGAATTTTTCACGCAATAAATCACGTTATATATAAGAGTGCTCTTTTCATTGGAGCCCACCTTGTGGAAAGAAAAAAGGTTGGAAATTTAAATGCACTTGGTGGTCTTTTACCCGTAATTCCCACAACTGCACTGATGGTTTTATGTGCAAAACTCGCAATTAGTGGCGTTCCGCCATTTAATGGATTTCAGAGTAAATTACTACTGGCAGAAGCTGCAATGAATGTGAATATGCCCGAACTTGCAATTATAATGATAATGGTAAGTATTGGGACTTTTGTATCCATGATGAAAGCGTTTTATTTGATATATCTAAAACCCTGCAGTGAAGATCAGCTAAATGAATATAAAAAAGTGAAACCTTCGAAATTTGGGATATTTTCACTTGCGGTTTTAACAGTTCTCTGTATTTTATTAGGCGTATACCCAAATCTTGCAACGGATTTAATATACCCCTTCGCAAACGAATTTGGAAGAATGTGGACGTTATAATTAATTCGGTGATAAAATGTCTTACAAGGACTTTAAAAAAGAAATGGATAAACAAAATCACGGGGACGGTATTTCACTTGGAGCAGTTTTAACCGCAGAATTTACTTTATTTGGATTTTTAATACTGTCAATTTTTTTAATTTTAAGAATATACGGGGATTTATTACTGGTATTAATCGGACTCTTAGTAATTGGTTTAACTTATTCATTGGCGCCCTTAATATTTAAGTTTCAAAAAGAAAATTCAAACGATATAGGTAACCAGATGTTTTGGCTTTCGATGTTTTCTGGAATTTTGGCAATGGTTATTTATTTTGCTCGATAAGGTGATAAAATGACACAAAAACGAGAAATTGCAGTAGCATTGTCATTTGTATTTTTTGGATCTGCAATAATTTATTCACTACTTAATATAAACGTGGTGGGGGGAGTAAATTATATCTACACTCAAAATTACGTGGTTCCAAACTTGGTTACAGCAGTACTTTTTGATTGGAGGGCATTTGACACTCTTGGAGAATGTATGATATTAGTAACTTCAGTTTTAGTTACAGGAATGGTTTTTGGAAGGGGGTTATTTGGGTTTGAATTTTTAAAAGACACTTACGAAAAAGAGCAAGTTAAAACTACGGATACTGAAGATGAATTTACATCATTAGTAAAAGTACTTGCAATGCCTTTTAGCATAATACTGATGGCTCTTGGAATTTCAATTATTCTTGGTGGACATATAACTCCAGGCGGAGGATTTCAAGGTGGTTCATTGATTGCAGCATCTTATATACTTAGTATCGTTGCATTTGGGTGCAAATCTCCAATTAAATTTAAACACCATTTTTTAGAAAAACTTGAATCTTTTGGGGCATTACTATTTATGTCACTTGGATTTTTAGGAATTTTGGCTTCAGGATATTATCTTTTAAACTTAACCAGTTTTTCAGGATATCCTTTGTTTTTTGGGCCTTTAGGGCTTGAAAATACGGGAATAATTCCTTATTTAAATATTGCAGTAGGTTTAAAAGTTTTAGCGGGCCTTTCAACAATTACATTCCTATTAACCGGTGAAAAAGTAGTTAAAGACTATATTATCGGTAAGTAGTCGGTGATAACATGTATAATATCATATTAAACGAATTTATGACTTTAAACTTGAATTTTGTTGCAGTTATTGGAATATTACTTGGATTGGTACTTGGAATCAAAATAGAGAATAAAAACAACGTGTTTTTTTGGTTACTTGGAGCTTTATTTATTTCTTACTTAATAGGGCCAACACCTTATTACGATAAAATACCATTTTCACACGTATTTTTTTCAGGAATTGTTGGAATACTTATTGGGAATGGATTTAAAGGTCTATTAAGGCGATAAAATGATTGTAACGAATATTAAAAATTGCAGGAGCTATGAAAATTGCGAAAAATGTCCAAATACGGATATTTCAAAATGCATGGAGGCATGTCCAACAGGTGCCATAAAATTGCTTGATGGAAAGGCATTTTCATGTATTACCTGTGGAACTTGCGAAAAAGAGTGTCCAACAGGTGCCATAAAAAAGAATGAATATGGCGGATACTACGTTAACAGGAAAAAATGTACTGGTTGCGGAATATGTAAAAATGTCTGTCCAATAAATATAATTGAAATAAAAGAAACAGAAAATAAAAAAAGTTACCCTGATGGAATATGCGTAATGTGCGGCCTTTGTACAACTGCATGCCCATATGATGCTAGAATATATTTTGACCCAAGTAAACTTAAAAATTCCAAGAACAAAATGCTCATGGAACGATATTCTGCAATTTTTAAACTAATGGGAAAAACTTATGAGTTTAAGGTGCCAAAAACAGATGTAACTATAAAAAATCCTGCCGAAAGAACTATTAGAAAATCTATCAATATAAACCATAATGAATGCAATGAATGTGGAAAGTGCATATATTTATGCCCCAAAAATACAATAATTGAGGGAAAAATGGTAGATGCATGCACTAGGTGTAATTTATGCAGTGATGCATGTCCAGTAAATGCTATCGAGTTTGGTAAAGTAAATGAAAACTGTGTACTATGTGGGAATTGTATTTTAAAATGTCCAAAAGATGTTTTAAAAATTGAAAACTTTAAAATATCAAAAACAAAGGAAGAAATGGCAATAAAACCCGTAAAACATTGCATAAATTGTGGATTATGTGTAGATAAGTGTCCAACTGGTGCTTTGCGATTTAATGCCGGAAAAATTTTATACGATCCAAACACCTGCATACTGTGTAATTTATGTGTTAAAGAATGCCCCAAAAAAGTTAGAATAAATAAAGGTGACCATATTGATGGCGCATGCGTTCTATGTGAGATTTGTATAAATAATTGTCCAAATAATGCAATAGTCGTTAAAGAAGTTTCAAAATTTACTAAAATTGATAAAAAAGAATGTATTGCATGCGGTACGTGTTCAAAAGTCTGTCCAAATAATGCAATTGTTGTAAAAATAAACAGTTTAAATATGAATGGAAATCCAGTCCATTCAGAAGTAATATTTAATGAAAATTGTGTAATGTGTGAAAATTGTGCAATACACTGCCCTAGGGATGTAATTGAAAATACAACAGGCTACAAAAAAATCGTGGATATTGAAAATTCATATATACGGGCAGATTTTGACTACTGTGTTAAATGCGGGCTTTGTAATATTATATGCCCAAATGATGCCGTAGATAAAGGTGAAGTGGATACTAAAAAATGCGAATATTGTTCAGCTTGTGTAAATATTTGTCCAACACATGCACTACATATCTATAGAACATGGAATGAAAAAATAGACTAAAATTAGGCAGAAGGGATACTCATGACATTTAAGGGACTTGCAAAAGTATTTATTTCTGGTTTCTACGAGAATTTAGAAAGAATAATTCTTGGAACGGATAGTTACACGTCAAAAGAAATGACAGCAGAAATTTTAAGGGGAATTGAACTTCCAAAAGCAGTTTTCAACGATTTATGTATCGGTTGTAGCGGTTGTAAAAATGCATGCCCTACTGGAGCGATTACAATGAAAAGTGTTAAACCAGTTAAAATAACCGAAAACTATTCAAAAGAATATGTTCCAAAAATAGATTATGAAAAATGTGTTTACTGCTTTTACTGTCATGATTTTTGTCCTGTATTTTCATTATTTAATGAAGTATCCCCAATTCATCCAAGGCACGTTGGAGAAGAATTTATAAAAGTAGATTTAACAAAATTGCTCGAAAAACCAGTTGAAATACCTGATGAACAGCTTAGAAAAATTGCAAAAATTCTTTCAATAAATATGTCAGGAATAGTAAATCGGGAAAAGAAAGCTAGCACAAAAATTTAAAGGTGTCTTAAGATGTTAAAAGAGCTTTCAAGAAAAAAAAATATTCATATAATGCTTGTTTATACTGGGGGCTGTAACGGCTGTGATATTGAAGTGGTAAACTGCGTACTATCTCCATTTTATGATGCGGAACAGTACAACGTATTTTTAACATGGAATCCAAGGGAAGCAGACATTTTAGTTGTTACGGGCTGCGTTACAAAATCTGTTACAAAATCTTTAAAAAAGATATACGAAGAAATTCCAAACCCAAAAGCAGTAGTGTCAGTTGGAGCATGTGCGCTTATGGGTGGAGTTTATAATAATATAGGTGCAGATCTTGGAACATCCACTTTTGTTGACGGGCCGGTTGAAAAAATAATTCCAGTAGACGTTAAGGTTCCAGGCTGCCCTCCAAGACCTGAAGACGTGATTACTGGGATAGTAAAGGCTCTTCCCAAAATCTTAAATGGATGAGGAGATAGTCATGTTTGAAAGCATTTTAACATTAGAATCGTTTGAAATTATTCTTTCAATAATGGGGGTTCCATTAATAGCTTTTGCAATTTCAACTTGGATTCCGGGAATTCAAAGAAAAATTCAGGCAAGGATTCAGCAAAGAAAGGGCCCTTCAATTTCATCCCCTGGTTTTTGGGCGATATTTAAATACTTAGCAAAAGAAACAAAAGAACCTGTTTCAAAACTACCAAAACTCTATAAATTTTTACCAGTTTTGAGTTTTGCAGTTTTATGGTCAATATTGGCCCTCACAACCGTTATAAAATTCCATATTCTTCCAAATGAGATTACAATTATTGGCCTTTTAAAAATTGAAGAAATGGTTTATATTATAATGGGCTCCCTAGCTTCGACAGTAATGGGCATTAGAATGCCAATCGAAGATGAATGTAAGGGCAGTTCATTTATTGGGCAGATAAAAATGACGTTAGAACAGCTTTCAGCAGTGAGGGCATTTAAATTAATAACTATTGGGTCATTTCCCTTTTATTTGGCCACAATACTACCGTTTATCCCTCATAAATCGATATTTTTATCGCACTTAGTTGGAAATAACTTTTTATTTACATTAGGGGGATTATTTGGGGCAATAACGTATATAATAGGATATATAATCATGACAAAAGACTATCCTTTCTCCATAATGCACACTAAAGCGGATGTTTTAGAAGGTCCTACAATGGAATATTCTGGAAAATATCGTGCACTTTATTTAAGCGTTAAAGAATTAATGATGATAACACTCGGTAGCTTATTTGCAACATTATACCTTGGAATAGCTCCAGACATACTAAATCCGATAACAATAGTCTTGAATTTTTCAGTAGCACTTATATTCCCCATAATTTCGGCAATAGTTAGTGCATATACGCCAGTGTTCACCTTTAGACAAATATACCCTGTTTCACTATTTGCAACAGTTTTAGGAATTATTGGTGCACTCTTAGCACTTATTGGAATTTAATATTTTTCGTTTTAATATTTTTCAATTTAGTTACTACCAAAGTTATATTTATCAATCAGCGTCCGTATGACTTTCCTTTTGCAATTTTCAAAAATAATCCTATCGAAAATCCAATTGCAGTTATTAAAACAGTTGCAACTGCATCAATTAAAATAAAGCCAAGCATATTTTCAATAGGTAGATTTGAAGATCCTTTAACGTTTAAAATATATATTAAGTATATTTCATAGAGTATTATGTTAAAGACTGCTATAATTGGAAATATATGTATTATTTTATTTGAAATACTAAAAAAACCAGAAAAAAGTCCGATTACAAAAAATAGCAATATAATTTCATATTCCATTTTTCCCCTCATTTTTAACCCCAATTTATAATAAGTAAACTTTCACAATGTCTTCTTTTTCATAACCTTCAAGGTTTTCTTCAATAATAATGTACCCGCTAGCAAGAGTCATTGATGAAAGAATCCCACTTCCAGATATTCTTAAAGGTTCTATTTTGGAGATACCATCTTCTTCAACAATCTTTACCCTTAAAATATCGGTTCTACCTAACGAAGAAGCAATATTCCTATTTAGTGGTAAATTAATCGATTTACGAGGTTTAAAGTAACTCCTAATAAATAATTCAAATTGAATTCCTGAAGCAACAGGATACCCTGAAAGAACAAATATTAATCTTTTTTTTCCATTAAATTCGCATTCCAAAAATCCTGCAGGCCTACCTGGCCTTAACTGTACTCCGTGAAATAATAAGTTTCCCATTTCACTTATTTTTTCTATCGTGTAGTCCCTATCTCCAACAGAAGTGCCTCCAGTTGTAACTACAATATCGTTTTCTAAAAGTGCCAATTTAATAGCTTTTTCGATAAATTCAGGATTATCGGGGGCTTTTTTATATGGCTTTACAGTTAATCCTAACTCCCTTACAAGATCTGAAAGCATGAGAACATTTGAATTAACAATCATTTCATTTTCTTCAAGCTGTTTTAAGTCTATTAAGTCTTCAATGTCGAGTAATTCATCTCCGGTTGAAATAATCCCTATATTCAAGCTGTAGCACTTTATTTTCTTCATTCCAATGGAGGAAAGTAGTGCAATATGGTAAGGCGTAATTGTTTCCCCTTTTTTTAAAACAATATCTCCTTTTTTTAAGTCTTCCCCTATTTTTGAAACGTTTTCATTTGGATAAACACCAGATATGACTTCCACAAATGTTTCATGGTCTTTGGTATACTCTTTCATTACAACAGCATTTGAATTTTTTGGCAATTTCATTCCAGTTGAAAGTCTAAATGCTTCTTCTTCATTTAGGTGCCCTTCCTTAACCAAGTTTAATATGATTGGATTAGTTTCGGATGCACCAAATGTATCTTCTGCAATCACTGCATAACCATCCATTGCGGACTTATTAAACATTGGAAGGTTACAGGGGGAATAAATATCTTCAAAACATATTTTTCCAAGTGCTTTAAAAATATCAACTTCTAAAAACTTATCACTTAAAAATTCCTCAAGTTTATTAAAAACTATTTTTTTAGCGTTATTGTAACTTATAAGCTCTTTTACATATTTCATTCTAAACACCTAATCAAAATAAAATTGAAAATTACTAAAGGCCAGATTTATATTAATACAAATCGTTTGATTGTACCGTATAAATTAAATACTGTTTTTACAGTTACTTATTTTTAGTACCTTCGATTTATGTTGGAGTTGGTGAGATATATGGATAGAGATTTGAGGCCTATTTTTTGGAATGATGAAGAAAAAAAACTTATACTAGTAGATCAGCGAAAACTTCCAAATAAGCTTGAGTATTTTGAATGTAAAACTTATACTGATGTATGTTATGCAATAAAAGATATGGTTGTAAGAGGGGCTCCTGCAATTGGTGTTTCCGCAGCATATGGGTTGGCATTAGCGGAATTAAACGGAAATAACATTGAAAATGCATATATGGAATTGAAAGAAACAAGGCCAACTGCGGTAAATTTATTTTGGGCCCTTGATAAGGCTATGAATGCAAAAATAAATGGAAAATCGATTTTAGATGAAGCTAAACTAATCCATGACGAAGATGTTGAATTATGCAAAAAAATTGGAAAAATCGGTGAAACGTTAATTAAAGACGGCGATACAATTTTAACACATTGCAATGCGGGAGCACTAGCAACATCAGCATACGGAACTGCATTAAGTATTATTAGATTTGCACATTATTCCGGTAAAAAAATAAATGTTATATCTGATGAAACAAGACCAAGATTACAGGGTGCGAAATTGACCTGTTTTGAACTAAATTATGAAAAAATCCCTGTAAAAGCAATATGTGATAATACTGCAGGATATTTGATGAGTAAAGGTATGATTGATAAAATAATTGTTGGTGCAGACCGGATTCTTTCTGACTATCATGTTTTTAACAAAATTGGAACTTATTCGCTAGCAATACTTGCAAAATATCACAATGTTCCATTTTATGTTGCAGCACCCTATTCTACGTTTGACTTTAAAAGTAAGCTTGTAGATATTGTAGTTGAAGAACGAGATGATGTAGAAGTAACCTATATTGATGGCGTAAGAGTTGTTTCAGAAGGAGTTTCTGCATACAACTTTGCATTTGACTGTACGCCTCCAGAATTAATTACTGGAATAATTACTGAAAAAGAGATAATTTATCCAAATTTGGGAAAATAATTAGTAAATATTTTGTAAATATGCTAATTCATAAATAAATTTATAAATTTATGGACAGGATTTCTCCTGTCCGAATGGATTTTTGAATGTTTTCAGCTTTTTGAGGATTGTGTCCCACAATGTTCGCCAGTATAATAAAAATACCGGCTTTTAATCTACTAATTAGTATAATATATATAATTAGCGATTTAGTTTTAAAATAAAGTTGTCTAGTTCTTTATTTTTAGTTTAACTTTTTATGATTATTTATCCATAATTAGAAGTTAACTAGTGAATAAAAAAGATTTAACTAATTTAAGTATGGCTTTAAAATTAAATTTTCAAAAGCATTTTCAAAAGCATTTTATAATACTATAAATACCATAAAACTATTAGTTTTGATAACCGTTTTACGAATGTAATGGATTAAAGAATACTAGCTATAAGGTGAAAAAGTGTATATAATTGCAGACTGGAGGAGAACCCACTATTCAGAACAGGTAATTCCAGAAATGGATGGCCAAGAAGTAATATTAATGGGGTGGGTTCATTCAATAAGGGCTTTAGGAAAACTTGCATTTATTATTTTAAGAGATAGGGAAGGCTTAATTCAGATGGTTGTTCCAAAACAAAAGGTGGACGAAGAAACATTTGAACTAGCTAAAAAATTGGGAAAAGAAGATGTAATTACAATTCGTGGAAAAGTAGTTGCAAATGAAAAGGCCCCAAAAGGCTTTGAAGTAATTCCGATGGAAATTAGAATATTGAATAAAGCAGACGCACCTCTTCCATTAGATCCTTCAGAAAAAGTACCTGCAGAAATCGATACAAGACTTGACAGGAGATTTTTAGATATTAGGCGACCAAAAATTCAGGCAATATTTAAAATAAGGTCTGAAATGTTGAAATCAATTAGGAAAACGTTTTCAGAAGAAGGTTTTATTGAAGTAAACACGCCAAAACTTGTTGCAAGTGCTACTGAAGGTGGAACTGAATTATTCCCTATATCATACTTTGAAAAAGAAGCATTTTTAGGGCAAAGTCCACAACTTTATAAACAGATGATGATGGCAGGTGGATTTGATAAGGTATTTGAAATTGCACAGATATTTAGGGCAGAAGAGCACAACACGAGAAGACATTTAAACGAGGCTATTTCAATTGATACAGAAATGTCTTTTGTAAATGAAAAAGATGCAATGGCAATGCTTGAAAAAGTAGTTCACAACTGCTATACAGATATTGAGTATAATAGGCCTTCTGAAATAGAAACTTTAGAGTTAAATTTTGAAATTCCTGAAAAAACATTCCCTAAGGTAACCTATTCTGAAGCAGTTGATGTTGCAGTTTCAAAGGGTGTTGAAATAGAATGGGGAGAAGATCTATCAAGGGCTGCTGAAAAAGCAATCGGTGATGAAATGGGTGGCCTATACTTTATTACAGAATGGCCAACACAAACAAGGCCATTTTATACACTTCCTGATGAGAATGATAATAAAATCTGTAAAGCATTTGATTTAATGTATAAAGAACTTGAAATTTCATCAGGGGCACAAAGAATTCATAAATATGACAGTTTAGTTCAAAATATTGCCAAAAGAGGTATGAATCCAGATTCCTTTGAAACATACCTTGAAGCATTTAGATATGGGATGCCCCCACACGCAGGATGGGGACTTGGTGCTGACAGATTTACAATGATTTTAACTAATCAAGAAAATATTCGAGAATGTGTGCTATTTCCAAGAGATAGACAGAGATTAACTCCATAATTACCTTATTTTTAATTATTTATTGGCGCCATTTTTTTAAACTGGTAAACTTAATAAAATCTAAACAATGCGGATTTATATAAAAAGAAATGTAACTAATCTTATTTCATAAAAAAGGTGACATAAATGGTTTCTAAAGACGACGTATTAAATGCTTTAAAAAGAGTTGCAGATCCCCACATGGGCATTAGCATAGTAGATATGGGTTTAATAAATGATGTAGAGGTGGGTGAAGACGGAAACGTTTCATTTACCCTTACGCCAACAAATCCAGGATGTATGAGCGTAATTCATATGGCAGGCGGTGCAAAACACGTTGTATCCGAACTTGAAGGCGTTAAAAAAGTTAATGTTACTGTTAAGGGTCATATGATGGAAGATGACATTAACAAGATATTGGGCGATGAGCCAATTGAAAAAAAATAACTTTTTACTTTTTTTAATAAAATTTACACACGTTTAGTATAGATAGAGTGATTAAAATGTTTCAAAAACCCAAAGGTACACGGGATTTTTTACCTGTAGAAATGAAGAAGCGAAAATTAATAGAAAAAAAATTGCGAAATATCTTTGATTCTTACAATTTTTCTGAAATAAATACGCCCACATTTGAAAGTTTTGAACTCCTTTCCAAAAAAACTGGCGAAGAAATAAGGAATCAGTTGTTTGTGTTTAACGACCACGGGAATAGGGAAATGGGTTTAAGGCCAGAATTTACATCATCAGTTGCAAGATTTTACATAAACGAGTTTAAAAATACCCCAAAACCGGTTAAAATGTATTATTTTGGGAATTGTTTTAGGTATGAAAACCCCCAAGCAGGTAGATACCGAGAATTTTGGCAAATGGGTGCAGAATTAATTGGTAGTAACAAGTCAATTTCGGATGCAGAAGTACTTAACATGGCTATTGAAGGATTGAAATCAATTAACATGGACTTTGAAATTAATATTGGCCATTTGGGTGTTTTAAAAGGTGTTTTTGAGAAATATTCTCTTTCAGAGGAGGATGAAACTTTAATTCGCCGTTTAATAGATAAAGAGGATACTGAAGGGTTAAAACAAGTTTTATTGAAAATCGAGGAAGAAAAAAATATCGAAATTTCAAAAAAAGTGTTTGAAGTTCTTACATTAAAAGGTGGAAAGGAAGTAATTTCTAAATTAAAAGAAAAACTTACGGACTTTGAAAAGTCGTTAGACGCGCTAAATAACCTAGATGAAATTTTAGAACTTGTTCCACACGATTATGTTGTAAATTTTGGCATTGCAAGAGGCTTAGATTATTATACAGGCATGGTTTTTGAGATATATGGGAAAAAAGAAGGTGCACGACAGGTATGTGGCGGTGGAAGATACGACAACCTAATAGAACTTTTTGAAGGGGAAAAATCACCTGCTGTAGGATTTGCATATGGTTTTGATAGGATTATATTAAATATCGATGATTTTGAAGTTCAGGACGATTCAATATTTATAATTCCGGTCAAAAATGACATTTTTTTACTTAAGGAATGTTTAAAAATAGCAAAAACTTTAAGGGATTTTGGAAACCCTGTTGAAATTGATCTCATGGGCAGAAAATTGAATAAAGCTTTAAACTATGCAAACTCCAAAAATATCAAAAGAGTAATTATTATTGGGGAAAACGACATTTTTTCCGGAAAAATACCTTTAAAAAATATGGAAACAGGAGAACAGGTTTTAATTGACGTAAAAGACCTTAAAAATTTCCCATGTTAAATTTTAAATGTTATAATTTTTAACTGGCATTTAAAAATTATTTTTTAAGAATTATTTCGATAGTGGATATGTTTATGGATTTTCCTTCATCACTTTGAACTTGTTCGGTTCCAAGAATTATGTTTTTAATGTCAACTTCGGGCATGAATCTATTTCTGACCATTTCTTCAACGTCAACGGCCCTACTTATTGCTTTACCACGTGCTTTAATGCTGACTTCACTAACGTCCCCTGACTTAAATTGGGTAATCACCGCAAGAACGTAATTCATTACGCCTTTACTGCCGACATAAACAATATTATCCATCGTATCCCTCCTTAAATTTATCATATTAATTTTAATATATATAGTTTGTTAATTAAACCCCATTTAAAGAACTTAAACATTATAGGGTTTTAAATAATTAGTATGGTGCATAAACATGGCCAATTCAAAAATGGAAATTGAAATAACTGATTTAGATAATATATCTTCCAAACTCTTTGACTGGAGTATAGTTTTAGAACTGGCAAAAAATATGGATTTTACAAGATATGTTGGTAAAGGACATAGGGGAGTAGTTTTTAAAGCAATTTCTAGGGAATATATTGATAAAAATGGAAATTTTATGCAGTTAGCAGTTAAAATTCCAAGAATTGACGGCCCAAAAAATACGATTATTCACGAAGGTAGAATTCTTGAAAAAACAAATAAATTTGGAGTCGGGCCAAAAGTTTACGAATATTCAAAAAATCACTTGGTGATGGAATACATTGATGGAAAAATGTTAAAAGATTGTATGGATGAAATAACTCCTAATGAGTTATTATATATAATTCAAGAAACACTAAGGCAGTGTTTAAAACTTGACCTTCATAAAATAGACCACACTGAAATACAGGGTGGAAAACATGTCATGTTTTCAAAAGACAAAGTTTACATTATAGATTTTGACAAAGCAAGAGAACACAGCCCAAAAAACTTTACAAGTGCAATGTCTTTACTTTTTGGGGAAAACTATATATCAAAGAAAACAAGGGATTTATTAAATATTTCCGATAATGACATGAAAATCTTTAGAAAACTTGCAAAAGATTATAAAATTTTATTTAAAGAGTAATAAGAAAAAAATGGCGATAAAATGGTAAAAATTATTGAAAACGTAGTAAAGGATGCAGAACCCTTAACTGATGCAGTATTAATAGAGGGACTTCCCGGAATTGGGCATGTTGGAAGGGTTGCAGCGGAACATATAATTGAAGAGTTTAATGGGGAAAAAATTCTTGAAATTTACTGCGACGACTTTCCACCCCAAATTTTGGTAAATGACGATGGAACGATTGAATACATGAAAAATGAGTTTTATTTAGTAAAGGAGCCAGTTCCAATGGTAATTGTACTTGGAAATACCCAAGCTTTATCCCCTGAAGGCCAATATGCTCTTTCTGAAAGATTAATAGATATTGGAATAAAATATGGGGCTAAAAAAACGTATACACTTGGCGGCTTTGGAATCGGAAAAATTGTGGAGCAATTAAAAGTTTACGTTGCTTCAACTTCAAAAGAAATTTCAGAAAAACATAAGGAATTTGGGGCAGAATTTAGGACTGATGGGGGGAGTATCATCGGAGCTGCAGGTTTAATGCTTAAATTTTCAAAATTAAAAGGCATTGAGGGAATTTGTCTAATGGGTGAAACTCCAGGCTATTTGGTTGACCCAAAATCTGCTGCAAACGTACTTGAAATGCTTTCAAAATCGATAGGGTTTGAAATAGATATGAAAAAACTTGATGAACGAGCAAAAGAAATGGAAAAGTTCTTGGAAAAAGTACAAAAGTATGAAGAAGGAATGCAACCCGGTTCACAGTCAACTGAAGATTTAAGCTACATTGGATAAATTACAATTATTTTTAAATATTTTAATTTTTGACTTTAACTAAATCTTAAGCCCTGTTCCCTTAAAAAACCGCTTATCTGTCTTTTTAAATGTTCATCCTGTGATTTAATACCTTGGGGATAAACAAACGCCTTATTATCAATATTTATTCTTGGATATTCGAGTTCAAGAGTTACTTCTTCTAAAAGACACTTTTTAAGGTGCATAGCTGTTTTTGTAAGATTCATAAGCGAAGGATTTTTAAATGGGGGATTATTTTTTGGTAGTTTCCATTTAGTTCCGTAATAAGAAATGTAATCAGGATTTATTAAAACAAAAACTTCTCCGTAAATTTCAAGAACGAGAGTCCAAGAAAAAATTCCTCTTGTAAATCCTAAAAGTCTTCCAAGATAAGATGTTTTTGGGTTATTGTAACATACTTTTAAAGTTCTTCCAACTATTCTTGAAAGTGCCTCTTTTGAAGTAATATCTTTAGGGTTTGTTGGAAGTGATGTTTTTGGTAAAATATTTGTAGGCATACACTCAAGGGGCTTTACCATATGCAGTGCATTTAAAGGATAAAAATAATGGTGATTTTTTTTATTTAACATTACTACTCCTTCAATAAGCCCGTTAAAATCGCATTTTACGATTTTTCCCCGATAGGTATTAAAGGATTTATTCAGTGTAAATTCTGTAAGAACGTCCTTACAGAGTGCTTTTTTTGGTTTCAAAAATAAAACCCCCTTAAATAATGATAAATCAGTGTAAATTGTAATGAAAAGTAAAAATAAAAAATAATTAGAATAATTCTTGAAGTTTCATTTGGAATGGGCCTAATTTTCCACCGTAGTTTCCTGCAGTGATTTTTTTAACTCCAGGTATTTTTACAGCAGCAGAAATACCTGCTTTCATAGCTGCTTTAACTGAAGCTTCGTCAACACCATCGATAACGATTTCATAAACGCCATTTACATCTTCAGGGATTTCTGAACCTTCTACTTTTCCTTTTAATGTAGGGCACATTTTTTCATTTGTTGTAGCGGCCATGAAGCTGTATTTGGGATTTGTATATCCTACTTTACTTCCTGAAGCAACAATACCTCCTGTAAATGGAGTAATTGTTTTTTCAACCATTGAAATTGCGTCAACTGCAACTTCTGCAGCAACTAATGCAGCCGTATTATTTTCGGCCATGATAAAGAAGTTACCTCCTGCAACTCCTTTTTTAATCCCAAAATTGCCCTCGATAAGGAAGTCCCCGCCCATTATTGGAACTGAATATAGTGTTTTTCCACATTCTTCACAATTTACTTTTTTCTCGTAACCGTCACCAAAGAATTTTAGCTTGAATCCTACTTTCAACTGTTCAGTTGCATCTTCGCCCATTGCATCAAATACTGCTGTTGTAGGGGCTGTTAAAACACACTGTCCAATTCTTTCTAATAACTGGTGTTCTAATTCTGCTTTTTTAGGGTGGCAAATTTCAATAATGTATCCAGGTCTTCCATCAGGGGTTTCCATTGGGGATACGTATTTTTCAATTCCTGCTTCAGCAGGGCACATGATAACTGAACATGCAAATCCTGTTGCTTCTGTTGCAGCAGCTTTTGCCAATCTTTCTGTTGCAGCCGTGATTAATACTCTTGAGACCCAAATTGAAAATCCTTCTGCGAAAGTATCTTCTATTACTACACCGTTTAACTCCATTTTATTCCTCCTTATTCTTATATAGACAGAAAAAATATGAAAAAACTATTATTAATATGTTGTTATTTGATTCTAAAAATTAGGCAGATAGTGGCTTTTCAAAACAAAAATAACAGATTATAACCTTATTTAATTAAAAAAATAAAAATTATTATCGCATATTTAAAAATCCCCTCCCTATAATATGCGAAATTCTTAAAAACTCTGATATTTTACTTTTTAGCCGTGATTTTTCAATAATTTTTTCAACGTCACATAACTTTATTCCAATAACCTGAACGTATATATTTTTAAGCCTTACTGGTTTTGAAAATGAATTCAAAACTTCTATTTTTTCAGAATGCTTTCCAGATACAACTTCAATAATTTTTTCCGTTAAATTCGTCCTTTTCTATTATTTTAAACGTTATGCCATCTACTATTTTATCCAATTTATTAAATAGGGCATCGCCAATTCCAATAACTCCAATTTAATCTTTAAAATCCAATAATATCCTAAATTATAATTTATTCACGATTTCAACTATTTTTTCAGAAATTTTATTTTTTGACCCATATTCTCGTTCGATACTTTTTTTGGTTATAAAAAATACTTCGGTTGAGTCGTCCCCAAAATAATGCTTTGAAAGGTCGTTTGCGATTATTAAGTTAAGATTATATTTATTAAGTCTATCCAATGCTTTTTCCGTTAATTCTTCATTATTTAGTCCATATTCTGCTTTGTAACCTATGATAATTTTTTTGGGAAACTTTTTTCTTAGTTCATTTAATACTTTTGGGGTTTTAACTAGTTTTAAAGTCTGTTCTGAAATTTCAGAATCAATTTTTCCATCAATCGTTATTTCTGGCGTATAATCCGAAATTGCAGCACATGAAATAATTATATCAAAATCTTTTCCAACTTCAAGTGCCTTTTTTAACATTGAATTAGCAGTTAGAACTTCGTAAGATTTTATATAGTATGGAACATCTTTTCCAAGACCTTTTATAACTTCTACATGGTACCCAGCTTTACAAAAGCTTTCTGAAAGCGAAAAACACGTTTTTCCAGAAGAAAGATTCGTAATTACTCTTACTTTATCAATTGGCTCAACAGTTCCCCCGCCTAAAATGAGTACCTTTTTTCGTTCTTTTTCAGCTTTTTTATCGGAAAATACCAAAATTGTAAGATTCACTACTTCTTCAATAGATATTGCTTTAGCTTTTTCTTCTTCAAGTTTTGAATTCATTACATGAACATTTCTTTTTTCAGAGAGATTTTTCAAATGTCCTTTAACTGTATCAAGCATATTCTGGTGCATTGACGGTGCAATAATAATTGGTTTTTTCTCTAAAAACATCATTGCAGTCGTATTTACGATATTATCTGCTATATTTAGCGATACTTTACTTATTATATTTGCAGTTGCAGGAAAAATTATCATTCCATCGCACTCGTTATAAATAGAAACATGTTCGATTTTTCCCGTTATTTTATCAATTACTTCATTTCCGCATCCAAATTCAAGGGCATATTTTCCAATAATATCCTTTGTTTCTTCCGTCATTATGCAGTGAACTTCTGCACCATGCCTAATTAATTCCCTCATTAATTTTGGTGCTTCTATTGCGGCAATCGATGAAGTAACTGCAACAACAATTTTTTTATTTAATAAAAGGTCTGATTTCAATCCTTTTAATGATTTTGTAGGGTGCATTTAATCTCCATCCATTTTTTTTACTATTTATATATTTTCAACCTTTATTACGTTAGTTTTTTTCTCCCCTTTAGGGTGGCCAAGAGTTACTATATAAATTCCGCTTTTTACAAGTTCTTTTGCAATTTCTCGTGATATCAATAATACCTCGTCAACATCACCTATTTCGTCTATTTTATGAGGGATTACTCCCCATATTAACCTCAATTTTCTAAAAACGATTTGTGTTGGTGCAAGTGCAATAATTGGGGAATTGAACCGGAATTTTGAAATTCTTAAAGGAGTTTTGCCGGATGTTGTTGGAGTAATTACTATTTTTGGATTCAAGTTTCTATAAAGTGCATCAACCGCATAAGCAATTCCGGCATATACTGTTTTCTTTTCAAAATGGAATTCTTTTCTATGTTTTGAAATGTCGCATTCCGAAACTCTTGAAACTCTATCAAGTGTTTTTACTGACTCAATAGGGTATTTCCCAATTGTAGTTTCGTTTGAAAGCATTAAACAGTCTGTACCGTCAAATATTGCATTTGCAATATCCGTTACTTCTGCTCTTGTAGGATATGGATTATTTACCATTGAATCAAGCATTTGTGTTGCAGTAATTACAAGTTTTCCCTTTTCATTTGCAAGTTTTATTATATCTTTTTGTATCGTTGGGAGGTATTCTATCGGTATTTCGACACCTAAATCCCCTCTTGCAATCATTACCCCATCTGAAACATCTAATATTTCTGAAATATTTTTTAAACCTTCTTTAGTTTCTATTTTTGCAATAACCGAACATTTTCCGCCATAAAATCTTATAACGTCTTTTAAGTTTTCTATTTCCTCTTTAGTCCTCACAAAAGAAAGTGCAAGATATTCAAAATCGTTTTCGATTGCAAATTTAATGTTTTCAATATCCTCTTTAGAAATTGTACTTGGAAAACAGCTTTCTGGAAGATTTACGCCCATATTTTTGATTAATATTCCACCAACTATTACTTTTGCAATTATTTGGTCGTTTTCTATATTTTCAACAATTAAAACTACCTTTCCATCATTTATTAGTATTCTATGCCCCTTTTCAATACACTTTGGCATGTAATTTGGAACTATATCCTTTCCAAAAATAACTCTCTCGTTTTCAAATAACTTATCCCGATTTACTTCTTTTATCCGTATTTTGTTTCCTTTTAAATCCATTAACTTTGAAATATTCTTTTTGTTCAAAATTTCTAGAAATTCTAAAATTTCCGCTTTTGGTGCATGAGACATGTTAAATCTTACGCCATCTATAATATCAGAAATTTTTGAAAAGTCCCTTTCAATGGACGGCCCCATTGTGACAAGAATCTTAGTTTTACGGTATTTTGAAATGTCTTCCATGTCTTTCCCCCTTAAAAACTTAAAAATTCAACTAACAAATTTATATCCCAAAATAATATTAATAATTATATCAGTATTTTTATATAATAACCTATCAAGAGTGATGAAAAAATGTTTTTTGAAAAATACATAAAAGAACCACTAATTTACGCCTCATCAGACTTCAAAAAAATATTTGTTGGAGGAGTACTGCAACTTGTTTCAATTTTTACAATAATTTTAGGGCTATTTTTAATGGTTGCAGGAGTTATTCCTTCAATAATGGGTATGATGAATTTAGCAATAATAACATCAATAGTTGGAATCGTCTTAGGGCTATTAATTTCTATAATTGGAGTTTTAGTACTTGCAGTAGTTTCTGGATACTATGTAAAAATTATTCGAGAAACTATTGATGGAAAAATGGAACTTCCAGAATGGGGGGATTTTAAAGAACTTCTTAAAAAAGGTGCAACTCTTTTAATGGGAATGTTTGTTTTACAGTTAGCTTTTGGAATAATAAGTGTTATTATTTCGTCACCATTTATTATATTAAGCATTTTAAATGAATCTGCAATGAACTCAATAGCAATAGATTTAGCTTTAAATTTAATTTCCTTTGTAATTTCTATATTTCAAGCATTATATTTAACGCTTGCAATGATTACATATGTAGACAAAGATAAATTTAGCGGATTTTTTGATTTAAAAGAAATTGTTTCAAAAATATCTCTTGAATACGTACTTGTATTACTTTTAGTCGGTATCGTGTCATTTATATTAGTGGTTCCTGTAATTTTGGTTACAATGATTCCAATAATTATGGGTGCGATAATATCGCCCATATTAATGGCAGTCGCAATGGGTATCATGGTACTCACAATGCCATTTTTACAAATGTTTTTAACGGCTTTTGGTTATAGGAGTTACACTAATTACTACATTGAGAGAAAAAATAAATATTAAATTAAAATATAAATTCTTCTTTTTGAATTCTTTTTTTAAGTTCTTTTGAAAGTTTTAATGCCCTAACTCTATCCGACTGCCTACAGGTTATTTTAATATCCAAAATACTTTTTCTATTCATTTTGTATACTCCATAGTTACATGAATCAACACAAACTCCGCATCCAAAACAGTCTTCATTTGGAAGCGTTCTTTTTCCAAAAGAATCCATTCTAATTATTGCGTTTGTTGGACACATTTTTTGAGCTTCACAGCTATCACATGCCCTACAGCGATTTATGTCAATATTGGGCCTTAATTGTGCATCTTTCCAAACTTCAGAGTAATTGCCCGTTCCAATTACGGTTCTTCCAATTACATTAGTTAAGGGTAATTCAATATTTTCATCAAGGGTTTTTAAATACTCTTTATTTTGTTCATTAACGCTGATTGGAACTGCAATTGTATTAAAAATTTCAGGGCCATTTGAAGTTATAAATCCACCAATATAGTAACTATCCATTTCATGCATACTTGCAGAAACCATTATATTAGGTTTTAATTCAGACGATCGTGTACCGTATCCTAGTATAATACCTTCCGCTCCGTTTACAAGTATTTTTTTTCCAGTAATATATTTTTCACAAGAATTCATGTTCTGTAACGGGTTAAATTCCCCACAACCTGAAAAAGAAGCTTCACCGCTTTTAATCATTTTTCGATGAAATATGGTATTTAGGGGGTTACCCGTGTTCGTGATTGCAACGTAATTTTTAAAGGCGGTTCTAGTTCCAATAAGCTTTGCAGTTGGAATTTCTTCAAGAGTAAATGTTTTACTATATTCTTTATTTTCAGATACGGTAACAACATCAATACTTTTTCCAGAAATTAAGTCTTTAAATAAAAATCCTCCGCCATAGTTTCCATCGTGACAAGTTCCATACACCGTACAATCAACACTTCCTAAAAATTCATTTGGACATGGGCCAGGATGGCCTTTAATACCATTTAGGTAGATTTTTTCAGCTTTTTTAAATTTTTCAGAAAATGGAATGTGAAATATTCCTAAAGTTCCAGACATTATTCCACAAGTTCCAGAAGTTACAATATCAATTTCGTCAATTTTACTTTCTTCATTATTTCTTATCATTTTTTTTAATTCTTCAATAGTAATAACAACTTTTTCCATTTTAAACACCAGAACGGCTAATTTATATTTATACTAAAAAGTAATAGTTAGTCTGATTTTAAAAGTATTTTTATTCATTGGTAGTTTAAAAATTTATAATATAATGTAGTTGAGGCAAAATTTATGGAATTAAAATTATCGGTACCCCAATGGCACTATAGTATGCTTTTAGACGATGAAAGAGTTTCAGTATTTAAAGAAGCGATTGAAACAAGCGTAAAGAAAGGAGATACGGTATTTGACCTTGGAACTGGAAGCGGCATTTTGGCAATGGTTGCAGCAAAGGATGCTAAAAAAGTATATGCAGTAGAACTTGACCCGATAACTACAGAATATACAAAGAGAAATATTACTACGAATAATTTTGAAAATATTATTGTTATTGAAAGCGATGCTACATACTATCCATTTAAAGAAAAGGCAGATTTGGTAATTGCCGAACTTTTGGATACAGGATTAATTACCGAACCGCAAGTTCCGGTTTTAAATTCAATTATAAAACGAGGACTTTTAAAAGAAGGCGGAATTATAATTCCAAAGGAAGTTTATAATACTGCACAGATAGTAGCGGCTAAAATGAACCATATTTACTATGACGAGGAAGTAACGTCAGAAAAAGCTTCGAATGAGGTACTTTACGATACAATAAATTTTTACAAGGTAAATGATGAAAAGGTTGAATATATTCTAAAATTTGAAATACCAAATGATGTAAAAAAGCCTGCAATAAGGTTAAATACATACACTTTGCTAAAAGATGGATTAATTTCAGGCTCTAGCCCCATGCTAAATCCACCCCTTGTAATTCCTATAAAAAATAATTTAAATGCGGGAACTGTAAAAATAAAACTTTCCTATAAAATGGGCGGGGATTTAGAATCAATAAAAGTTCAAGTTTTAAAATAAGTGAAAAAATGAAAGTAGGAATTCTTGCGCATAAAAAAACTCCAGAAAACTTGATGATTTACGAGGAATTTTTAAAAAATAATGTTTCAATCGAATTTATCGACCCACTTGAAATTATTAACGGGAATGAAAATTTTAACTTTGATCTGATATTATCTCGTGTAGAAAGGGTTTTTTTAAATGAAGGGCTTTATGCATTAACCGAACTTCAAAATAATTTTAAAGTGATAAATTGTGCAGAAACAGTAAATCTCTGTCAAAATAAATACCTTACGTATCAAAAATTAAAGGAAGTATCTCCTAAATCTATAATGACGTATTCAAAAGATTTTAATACGGTTTTTTCAAACGTAAAAAAATTATTTGGCTACCCATTTGTTTTAAAACCAATTTATGGGGGATATGGGGAAGGGGTTTTGAAAATAAATTCTAAACATGAATTTTTAAATACTTTTAAAGAATTAACTAAAAATAACAGTGAAATTTTTATTCAAGAATATATCGAATATCTTCACGACATACGTGTTTTTGTAATAAATAACGAGATAATTGGGGCAATGGAAAGAATTCCAAAAAACAACTGGAAGGCAAATTATTCGCTTGGTGCAGAAATTAAAGAAATAGAACTTTCAAAAGATGTAAAAAATATGGTTTTAGACTCAGTAAAAAAAGTAGGTGCAGATATTGTAGGGGTAGACGTTTTAGTTTCAAAAACTAAAAATTATATTTTGGAAATGAATATAACTCCGCAGTTTAGGGGAATGATGAATTTTGTAAATGTTTCAAGAAAAATAGTCGATTACTGTATGGACTTAATGGAATAAAAAAATAAAAGACTTAAAAAATTAATTTTTTATTTATTCATTTGACTCATTTGAAAATACTTTTCTAACCTCCTCTAAAGCAGGTGTTTTTGCAAGAATGATAATTCTATCGTATTCTTTTAATTCAGTACTTCCATCTGGAATTTTTAACTCGTTTCCTTCATAAATTGCAATTATGACATAATCTTTGGTGTTTTTAAGTTCACGAATTTTTTTGTTCGCAACTTTTGAATTTGGTGGAATTATTAGTTCTAAAATTTCTGCATCCCCCCTTCCAACTATTGCAAGGTCTACTACACCGGGCCGTTCAATTAATTTTTCGATATAGTTTGCTGCAACAAGTTCCGGACTTATTACTACGCCAACTCCAAGGCTTTCGAATACTTCTTTATAGTCTGGCTCGCTAACACGTGCAATTGTTTTTGAAACGTTAGATTTTTTTGCAATAAGGCTACTGATTAGATTTATTTCTTGATTTCCAGTAACTGCAATAAACATATCTGCATCTTCAATTCCTGCATTTTCAAGTGATTTAATTTTTGTACAGTCGCCATTTATTACAAGTGCATCTATTTCACTTGCAACTTCTTCACAAGTTTTTTTATTTTCATCTAAAAGCACAAGGTCGTGACCCTTACCTGAAAGCGATTTTGCAAGAGAAATTCCTACTCTGCCTATTCCTGCAATTATAATATACATGTTATAAACCTTTTCATCTTTTTAAAATTACTTTTTTAAAATTATTTTTTCAAAATATTCGTCATAAGCCCCATGGTAGTGAGGAAGTTTTTTAAAAAGCTCTTCTTCTAAAGATAATAACTTTTCGTAAGTTTCTTTATCGATAGTTCCAATTAACTTATTTTCTATAGCTTTATTGCATTTTAAACTACAAGGAATAAACCCCGATGGTAGAATAATTGCATAATCCTCATCTTCAAAAGTCATGTTTTCAACTTCTTTCAAATGTTTAGAATCTATTCCATATCTTGCAGTTTCAGAAAATGAATCTACACAACAATTTGGATAATCTAAAAGTTTACCAAGTTCTAAATCGTCCAATCTTTTATAAATTCCAAGTTCGGATGAAACAAAAGGGTCTATTGCGGGTCTTACACTTATATTATATTTTTGAACGATTTTTAGTTGTATTATTAACCTTTGAATAATGTAGTCAAACATATCGTCAGGTATACTTTTAACATGACTAGATAATACTTTATAATCCTTAATTTCCCCGTTTCTTAACTTTAGAATTTTTTCATAGAAATTTTCAATATCCATTTTTCCCGCCCCTAAATTAAGCTTTTAAAATACTTAAAAATATTATTCTATTGACGTATTTAAAAATAGTTACGATAATTATTTGAAAAAAATATTATTCAAATGTTTTAGACATACAGCCACTTACAAAACCTGCAACTGCATCGTCTAAAAACATATACCCGTCCCTATCGAGCTTTCCAATAATGCCTGGTTTTTTTGCATCGTACCATTTGAAATTGAAAGTTGCTTTTGTTCCAGCAATCTCATTTGCAATTGCCATTCCAATTACTTCATCTGCATAAACGTATGTAGGGTCGTCTTCATAATTAAATGGGAGTCCCCCTAATTTTCCTCTTTCATCAAGGATAATTGCAGCAATTAATAATGTTGAAACATTTGGATTTTTAATCTGCAACTTCATAATTTCTAAAACCTTTTTTTCAATTTGTTTTTTTTCGGATTCTTCACAAATGCACATATACATAGCACATTTTACCATATTTTGAAAATTAACCCCTTTATTGGACAGAAGTTTTAAAACATCATTTTCCAACATATTTTTATTTAATGAATCGCAACTATTGTTTAAGGAATCATTCACAAAAAACACCCTTGATAGTATGAGTCGAAAAACATATGAAATTTTGGAAATTGAATACGCATTTAAACGACACAAAAACACAATAAATTTGGTTTTTGCAGTATTTTTAGTTACATTTGTACTTTCTTACGTATTTATTTACTATAATATTTTAGAATTTAGGCACTTTGGAAATCTTATCTATGAAGCTTTTAAATTAAAGATTGAAGACTTTTCTATTTCTGATAAATCGTCTTTAGACCTTATTATATTAATATTGAAAAATAATTTATTTGTAGCCTTATTTACTTATGTTATCATGTTTTTTGCACTTATAAATATCGCTTTAAATTCTTATCTTTTAGCATATGTTTTATATGTAACCGAACCATTAAAATTTGGGCTTTTAATCCTACCCCATGGAATTTTTGAAATTCCCGCACTTATCCTTTCGGGCTCTTCCGCAATAATCCTATTTAAAAGTGTAATATTAAAATTTAAAAAAGATATCCGGTATAAAGAGTTTTTTTTAGATTCTCTCAGGATTTTTGGAGTTTCAGTTTTACTATTTATAATTGCAGCGGTAATTGAAGTTTTAGTAACTTACAATATTGCACTTAATATAGTATAATCAGCGAATAGATATTCAAAAGTAAAAAATTTAGATTTAAAACTTGATTATATTAAAACTTGATTTTAATTTTAAGGTGTATTTATGTTAGAACCTGTATGCTATGATATTGGACGAATATGCAAGGAAAAAAGCGATACTTCATTAAAAGAATTAACGCCAAAAGTAATTGACGTTGACTTTAAAATGCCCTTTACATTAAAAGTTCCATTTGATTGTCCAAAAGAAATTTCAGAAGAACTAGTTAATTTAAACCATAAAAATTTTATTTTTGAAAAAGACGGAATAAAATTTCAAATAATTAATTGTGGAAAATATTTTGAATTAATGGATATTGAAAAAAATATTGATATCTACATAGTTTCAGATATTACAAGAATGATAAAACGAAAAGAAATTCTTGAAATAATTCCTAAGTTACGAAAAGAGGTTTCTCCAAACTCTGGAATATGTGTTCCAGGAGCATTGCCTTTTGAAATACCGTTACTTGTTTATATGGGGGTAGACTATTTTGACTACACTTCTGCAACTTATTATGCTTCTTTAGGGTATAAATTTAGTAAAAACCGGTTAATAAATTCAAATGAAGATTTTGAAATTTTGAAAAAATATAACGAGTCAATAATCGCCCAAGTACTAGATGAAGTAAAATTTTGTATTGAAGAAGGATCACTTAGAAACCTTGTTGTTGAAACAACTATTTCTGACCCATATTTACGGTCAAACTACCGGAGGTTTAAGCCTGAACTTACAAACATGCCCATTTCAAAAGTTAATAAAATTATTGTTACGATTGATGAGACTAAAATTCCTGAAGTCCAAAAATATATCGAAAGAGCCGAAAATTATGAACCTTACTCAAATGTGATAGTTTTATTGCCTTGTTCGTCTAAAAAGCCGTATTCTTATTCAAAAAGTCACCAACTATTTATAAATTCGATAAATACGGTAAAAATGCCTGTAGAGGAACTAGTACTTACATCACCTTACGGCATAGTGCCCAGATCTCTTGAACGTACCGTGGATTATGACATTCCAGTAACTGGAGAATGGAGTTTTGAAGAAATGGAGTTTATAAATAAACACTTGAAAAACTACATAAAAACCGCAAAATCTAAATTTGAAGAAGTAAAGATAATAGCACATCTTCCAAAACATTATCTTGAAATTTTAGATATTGAAGATGAAATGATAATAACTTCTGATGGGAACCCTACTTCAGATACATCATTAAGTAATTTGAGGAAAGTTTTAAAAGAACTCGATGAACGTTTTAATTTAAACCTTTCAAGGCATGAACAAAGGATTCATAATTACAAAGAACTTGCAAAATTCCAGTTTGGAAAGAACTTTTTACCAAACAACGTGACTATAAAAGGAAGGCACGTGAAATTTTTCATAAAAGAGGGAAATAAAATAACCCAATTAGCCTCAATAAATGAAAATAATGGTCTATTCGTTCTAACTTCTCAAGGGGGGGAACTTTTAGGTAAACAACGATGGGTAGAAGTCAATTTCGATGTTAAAAAAGGCTCACTTTTTGCGCCAGGATTTAAAGATGCAGATGATTCGATTTCAGTAAATGATGAAGTTGTTATTTTAAAAGACAACAAAGTTTTAGGAGTTGGGAGGGCATTAATGAGTGGAAGCGAAATGAAAAAGGCAAAACATGGAGTTTTGGTAAATATAAGGCATGTTATTTAAATTTAGAATGTACTATTCATGTGCCCTTAATTAAAAATTGCAGTAGCAATATTTCGTTATATCGAGAGGTCATGAAAAAATGGCAGAGTCTAATAAAAAACTGAAAAAGCTTGCAGAACTTATACTTTTAAAAGATCCTCGCTTTGAAGAAAGTTCAAAGTTAAAAGACGTCTTTAAAAGCTACGTTGGAATGTATAACGAAATATGCATTTTAGAAGATACTCTACAGGACTTAGATAGGGATCTTGTAAATGTTAGGGAAATACAGTTTTTAGATAGTGAGCTTAAAACTTATACTTATAAGTTAAACGAGCTTGAAAAACGCCTTCAAAAGTTACACTCCCACAAAAAAATTTCGAATTATGATGAGCTTATAAATTGCATTAATAAACTAAAAAATTTAAATATTTCTGTTGATAATTCCCTAAAATGGGATATCTATAATAGAATGGTCGGCCTTGACAGGAAATTAAGAAGAATTGAGCGGGATTTGGAGTTTATAATACTAAACTATGCTCTTTCAAATACTGAAATTGATAAAAAGATATCTGCTTATGAAAAAGATCTTTTTGATTTAATTTATGAAGAAGTTATTAACTATCTTGAAATAAAAAATGAAAATAAAGCTGAAAATTTAAAATAGATATAGAATGTTAAAATCTAGTAAGGTTTGAAAATATGAATGATTACGTATCCTACAAGAAAATTATTGCAATGGTCGATGAACAGCTTGGTTTAACTGAACTTATTGAAGAACACCCGTGCCCTAACGGTTCAGAATGGCTTATATACCAGTACAAAAGAACCTCTCCAAAAATAATTTCTGCGTGGAGAAATGGAAATAAACATCATTTTATTTTAAAAACGGGAAAACACGAGTTAAATCTAGTTCCTTCACTTTCTGCGGCAGGAATTGAGGAATTATATGTTGAAGAAAGTAATGTAAGTATTATTTATGCAGGACTTGCGGGAGCAGGTGTTGGAATTGAACTTAGAAGAAATGCTGAAAACGTTTTAAATGTGGAATTACTTGAAAAAGGTGGCGGTTCAAAACTTGGTCGAGGAAAAGTTGTAACGCCAAAAATGGAAAAAATAACCGTTGGAATTGATGATACTGATACAAAGGAAGAAGGGGCTACGTGGGTTTTGGCTAATGAAATAGGCCACTTAATCGAAGAAACCAAAATGGGATATTATATTGATCATACTATAACTCAGTTATACCCTGGAAACCCGAATAAAACACAAAATTGCGTTTCAATTGCACTAACCTTTGCAGTTTATCCAAAATATAAATATGAAATTGGAAAAGCGATTAAAAAGCTTTTAAAAGAAAAAACACTTTCTAAAAAAACGGCAATTGCAATTTATCAGGGGCTGACTCCATCACAGAGTATGAAAATTTACACTTCAAAAGCTAAAAGAGAGATGGTGTCAATTCACGATGCTAAAATGGTTGCAATGAGAAATAATATTGAAATAATGGAAGTTACAGGTGAAGGCGGAATTATTGGTGCAGTTGCAGCACTTGGTTTTTCAGAATGTCACAAAATAGCTGGAAAACTCCATGAAAGCTTTGAATAATTAAAATAACCTTTAATATTTATTTAATTTATTTAATTTATTTACACTTTAAACTTTATGCTAGATTTTATCATTAATGAAATTTAATTAATAAGGGTGAAATATTGATTACTCCTTGGGAAGTTTCAGAGGACATCGACTATAAAAAGACAATGGAGCAATTTGGAGTAAATTCCATTTTTGATGTTGTAAAAAATTTGAAAAAGCCTCATAATTTTATGAATCGGGGAATAGTATTTGGACATCGGGACTTTCAAAGGATTTTAGATGCCATAAACAATGGAAAAGATTTTACCGTAGTTTCTGGAATGATGCCTTCTGGAAAAATGCATTTTGGGCATAAAATGGTTGTAGACCAGCTTTTATATTATCAGAAATTAGGTGCAGATATATATATTCCTATTGCAGATTTGGAAGCTTATTGGGCAAGAGGTATGGCCTTTGAAGCGACAAGAAAGATTGCAATCGAAGAATATATTACAAATTACATTGCACTTGGGCTAGACCCTGAAAAAATTAACGTATATCTTCAATCAAAAAATGAAAAAGTAAAAGACCTTGCAATGTTTCTTTCAAAAAAGGTTAATTTTTCGGAAATGAAGGGAATTTACGGTTTTAGCGGTGAAACAAACATTGGACACGTTTTTGCACCCATAGTTCAGGTTGCAGACATACTTCATCCTCAACTTGAAAAGAAAGTTCCAGTATTGGTTCCAGTTGGGATTGACCAAGACCCACATATACGGCTTACAAGAGATATATCTGGAAGATACAAGGATTTTGGATTTATCCCTCCTTCATCAACATACCATCGATTTATTACTGGGCTTTTAGGTGGGAAAATGAGCTCTTCAAAGCCTGAAACTGCAATTTACCTTTCTGATGAACCCAATAAATCATTTAAAAAGAAAATTATGTCATGTAAAACTGGGGGCAGGGAAACTCTCGAAGAACAGAAGCAATTTGGCGGAAAACCCGAAGAATGTGTTGTCTATGAAATTTACACGTACCACCTGATAGACGATGATAGCGAACTTAAAAAACTTTATGAACGCTGTAAAAGTGGGGAATTAACGTGTGGAACATGTAAAAAAGAATGTTTTGAAAAATTGTCAGTATTCCTTAAAGAACTTCATGAAAAACGTGAACAAGCAAAAGAAATTGCATCAAAACTCATTTAATTTTTTTATTTTTCGGGAAATTATGATAAAAATAGTATATCTTACTAAAAATGCTGAAAATCTTGCAGAAAATGTTAAAACTATTTTAGATTATTATTTGTATGATAGTAAACTAGTTAAATTATCTGATTTTAAAAAAGACGGCAATGAATCCGGATATATCTTTATAATGGCCTCAGGAATTGTTTTAAGAAAATTTATCGATGAAATAAAAAATGATAAATTAAAAGACCCATTT
The DNA here is from genome assembly GCF_000017165.1 of Methanococcus vannielii SB. Taxonomy (NCBI): domain Archaea; kingdom Methanobacteriati; phylum Methanobacteriota; class Methanococci; order Methanococcales; family Methanococcaceae; genus Methanococcus; species Methanococcus vannielii. The sequence goes on along the minus strand of NC_009634.1, from coordinate 924,351 downwards.
GTAATTATCATGGATGAGGCTAAAAATAATATAGTTCCCCTTCTTTCAAACCACATTGGAAAAGGTAACTATTTTTCGGAGTTAATCGGAAATTCATTGGGTTTGAATATCGTAAAAACGACTGCAACAGATTCCAATAACAAAGTCGGGGTTGACGAACTTTCAAGGATATATTTTTTAGAAGTGCCAAAACGAAAAGACATACTATTAATCAACAAAAAACTTCTATCTGATAAGCCTGAGTTAGTACTTCCAAACACATTTAAACCTATTAATAATTTGGATAAGTCTTATAACATTTCATTTCACGATAAAAATAGCATTTTAGTTGATAACGTTGAATTGTTCCAAAAAACTGTTAGTATAGGAATAGGCTCAAAACGAAATATTGAAAAAAATAAAGTATACTGGGCAGTAAAAAAAGCCCTTTATTTAAGGGATATTCCTTCTTGGAGGATAGATATATTTTCAACAGTAGATGCAAAGAAAAATGAGGATGGAATTTTAAAAACAACTGAAAAATTTAAAAAAAATATCATTATTTTTGAAAATAATGAAATAAATGAACTTTACTCTAAATTTCCACTTAAAAAGTCCGAATTTGTCTATAATACAATAGGTGCTTACGGTGTTTCAGAGCCTTGTGCAATTTTAGGTGCACTAAGTTTTAAAAATGAAAAAAATATCGATAAAGTGGATTTAATTCTAAAGAAAATGAAAAAAAATGGAGTTTCAGTTTCAATTGCAATAGTTTAATTTATTTTTACAACATCAAGAATATTTTTAAAGCCCTCTTCTGCAGTAATTACTTGTGCTCGAACTTCTCTTAAAATTCTCTGTATGGTGTATTTTTGCATGTGTTCATGTTTATGGGCTTTTTTAAGAAGTTTACATCCGTAAGACTGCCTTATATCTATATTAAATTCACTTAAAACAGCTCTACTTTCATTTTTTGTCATTGTTAAAAAAGAAGGAATGTTAACTCTAACTATTTTTTCATCTACTTTTCTAATGGACAAATGGCCAATAGAGAGCATGTCGCCATAAATTATGTATTTTATGTTATTTTTTTTAGCATAATTTAAAATTACTTCTTCAACTGCACCATGGCATCTTCCACAAGGGTGATACTTTGCAGAAATAGTGTCATTTAAAACGTCTTCAAGGTCAACATCTAAAAACTCGTGCGTAATTTTTAATTTTTCAGAGAGATTTATAATATTCTTTTTAGTTTCATCAGTTATAATATGTGGAGAATGTGCAGAAACGCTCGTTATTTGAAAAATCGCACTTCCAATAATTGATGAGGCAGTGCTATCGACACCACCACTAAATGCAACTAGCGCTTTTTCTTTTTTATAATTTCCATTCATTAAACTGTTTTTTATGTACTGAATAAATTCATCAAAACACTTATTTTTAGCAAAATGTAATTCCAATAATTTTTCATAAATTTCTTTTGAAATACTACCGTCATTAAAAAGACCATCAAGAGCATTTTTTGATGCGTTCATTCCTGAAGATTTGATTTGTTCATCCACAGTTTTTCCCCAGTATTTAACTCTTTAAATTTTTTTAAACATATTAAATTTTAAATTTGGATATTTTTTTAAATTTTTTAAAGCCATAAATGTAGTAAAAAAGTATAATTTAATTTATAATTTATCGTTTACTCGTTTTTTCTTGTTTAAATTTCATTCCAAGAGCCACCATATCATCAAAAAGGAACATTGCATCATGTGGTCCAGGGCCTGCTTCGGGATGGTGTTGAACACTCCAAACTACTCCTTTAACATTATCTGAATCCATAATTTTTGAAATTCCTTCTACTGTATCATCATTTAAATTTACATGGGATAATATCGACCCTTCCGGAACGTTAGACATATCTGTGGCAAATCCATGGTTTTGTGAAGTTATGTAGACTTTTCCTGTAGAACTGTCTTTTACAGGCTGGTTCCCGCCCCTATGTCCGAATTTTAACTTATAGGTTTTTCCACCAAGTGCAATAGTGATTATCTGGTGCCCTAGACAAATTCCCGTAACTGGAAGTTTTCCAAACAAATTTTTAACGGTATTTGCTGTTTCAAGCATTTTTTCAGGGTCTCCGGGCCCATTTGAAACAAGCACAAAGTCTGGGTTGTATGAGAGTATTTCTTCTTCTTTTGTATCATATGGAACTTTTACTACACTACATCCTCTTTCTAAAAGGCAGTTTAAAATACTCTGTTTTACTCCACAATCTATAACTACACAGGAGATTTTCTCATCTTTAGCCGGATATTTAACTACTTTTTTTGTTGATACTTCTGGAACAAGATCTATATCTGAAATATCTTCGTAATTTCTTACCTTATTTACAAGTTCTTTTTCTTCTTCCTCACTTATTTCAGTGGCAGATGTTTTTAAGAGTGATTTAACTACTCCTTTAGACCTTATTTTTTTTGTAATGAATCTAGTGTCTACATCCGAAATTCCTGGAACGCCATACTCTTTTAAAAAACTATCAAGTTCAATTCCTGTCATATCTTTTACAATAAATCCTTCGGCTTTAATTCCTTCGCTTTCAAACCATCTTTTATCAACGCCATAGTTTCCTTCTAAAGGATAAGTCATTGTAACAATCTGTCCATTATATGATGGGTCAGTTAATATTTCAACGTATCCTGTCATGGATGTGTTGAACACAAGTTCTCCAAGGACTTCTGCCTCAGCACCAAATCCTTTTCCTCTTATTATGGTGCCATCTTCTAAAACTAAAATTCCATACACATTTCCACCGTAATTTTTCTATAAGTTTGTTATCATGATATTTATCACTTAGGATAGTTTCAATTATTATTTAAATTATTTTTTAATTATAAAAAAATATTAACTTTAACGTTAAAAAAGCTTTAAATTTCTAAGTTTATAAATTACCTATCTAAACACAACTTAAATACTTTTAAGAAAATAATTTAAATAAATTTAAACAACTAATTATCATACAGTATAATTTATGTATAAATTTATAAATGTATAAAAAATGTTTCTCTATGTTATGCTTGGAAAAAATCTTTAAAAATTACAATATGCATAAATATGGGTCATTATAATAACTTCAAGTGATTTACATATTGTTTTGATTTATTAATTTATGGCCGTAAATATAAAATGGATACGAAAGACTATCATAAAAATAATTAAAAGCGTATTTTAGACGAATGTCTTTTAAGGTGATTATAGAAATGTTAAAGATACTTATAACCGACCCGTTACACGAAAGTGCTATTGAGATTTTAAAAGAAGCAGGGGAAGTCGAAATTGCTACCGGAATCAGTATTGAAGAGATAAAACAAAAAATAAAAGATGCTGATGCACTCGTTGTTAGGAGTGGTACAACAGTTACAAAAGAGATAATTGATGCATCAGAGAACTTAAAAGTAATTGCGAGAGCAGGTGTTGGCGTTGATAATGTTGATCTAGATGCGGCAACGGAAAAAGGAGTAGTTGTTGTAAATGCGCCAGATGCATCATCGATTTCAGTTGCAGAATTAATGTTTGGTTTAATGCTTTCAGCTGCAAGAAACATTCCTCAAGCAACTGCTTCACTTAAAAAGGGGGAATGGGATAGAAAGTCATTTAAGGGAATGGAAGTTTACGCAAAGACACTTGGAATTGTAGGCCTTGGACGAATAGGTCAGCAAGTTGCAAAAAGGGCCCAAGCATTTGAAATGAATATTGTAGCATATGATCCATACATTCCAGAAAATGTAGCATCAGAATTAGGGATTAAATTACTTTCAGTTGATGAATTATGTGCAGAAAGTGAATTTATAACTCTTCACGTCCCATTAACTACAAAAACAAAACACATGATTGGAAAAACCCAGTTTGACCTTATGAAAAACAACACCATAATTATAAACTGTGCAAGAGGGGGTTTAATCGATGAAAACGCTCTTTACGATGCAATAAACTGTGGAAAAGTTAAAGCTGCAGGACTAGATGTCTTTGAAGAAGAGCCGCCTACAAAAAATCCATTAATTTCGCTAAATGGGCTTATTGGTACGCCTCATCAAGGTGCATCAACAGAAGAAGCCCAATTAAGTGCAGGAACAATCGTTGCAGAACAAACTGTTAAAATATTGAAAGGTGAATCTGCAGAAAACGTTGTAAATCTTCCAATGGTGCCGACCGAAAAAATGAAAAAACTAATGCCTTATCTGGTTTTAGCTGAAAAAATGGGTTCAATGTCAATCCAATACTTGGATAATTCGATAGATATCGTAGAAATTACTTACATGGGCGACCTTGCAAAAGAAAAGACTGAAATGCTTAAAAGAGCATTTTTAAAAGGGATATTGTCTCCCATTTTACTTGCGGGAGTAAACCTTGTAAATGCACCCGTTATTGCTAAAAACAGGAATATTAGACTTGTAGAAGGAATAATGGCTGAAAGTGACTATGGAAATTCCATCAAAATTGTTGCAAGAGGTAAAAACGATGAAATATCATTAATTGGAAGTATCGAACATAAAGAAGTGGTTTTTAGGGAAATTAATGGATATAGGATGGACATAAAACCCGAAGGTACTATTTGCATAATAAAACATATTGATAGGCCAGGAATGGTTGGAAAAGTTGGCTTAATTCTTGGCGAACACGGTATAAACATTGCAGGAATGCAAGTTGGGAGAAAAGAGCCTGGTGGACACAGTATCATGTTTTTAGATATTGATCACATGATTCCCGAAGAAGTAATGGACGAAATTAAAAAAATTGAAAATGTTAGGGCTGTAAGGGCAATAAACATTTAATTTTACTTTATTTTACTTAATTTTTTAATATTTTAGGGTGATTTTATCGAAAGCATTCTAATAGGGTTACTTGCTGCACTTTTGTATGGCGTTGGAACTTTTTTTGCAAAAATAGTATCAAATGAGGATCCTTACTTACAGTGGATACTTGTAAATATTGTTGGAATTATACTCTGTTTTTTAATATTTGGGGGAAAATTTAACACTTTAATCGAGTATCCTACTAAAGTTTTAGTTTACGGAATACTTGCAGCGATTTTAGTTATTTTAGGCACTTTTGTACTATATTATGGGTTAAATCGGGGAAAAGCAAGTGTTGTAGTACCAATATCGTCAATTGGGCCTGCAATAACAACAATTCTGGCAGTAATTTTTTTAAAAGAGCATCTTTCATCACAGCAGATTTTTGGAATAGCAATGATATTAGGTGGAATTATACTACTTTCAATAAGCAGCTAATATATAAAAAATAGAATTAAGTAAAAAAAGTTAAATAAATTAAATTCCGAGGTATTTTTTAGCCCCTTGGGATCCGATTTGTAACTTTATTGCACTTAAAACTTTTTTTACGTCTTCTACGTTTTCAGCATCGTTTAACGCTTTTTTGAATGTTTCTTTTTTCCTGTCGTCTACAAGCCCGATTAAATATTCGACAGTCGTTACAAGTTCGATGTACCTACTGTCTTGGGAAATTTGGGTTTCTATTTCCTCAATAGTTTTCATTACGCTTTCAGATACCAAAATATCACCACAATTCTTACTTTCTACAGATATGTTTATTTTTATATTTAAATTTTAACATTTGATTTTATATTGTGGCCTTTTTTTACAAAATATTTCCTATTGCCTGTCTATTATTAGCATAAGTTCACGGATAATTTTTGCCGCAGTTACGGAAGTAATTTTACCAAGGTCATAATGCGGAGATACTTCAACAACATCAAAACCAACTATCCTATCTTTAAGTTCTTTTAAAAGGTATAATGATTCAATTAATTCTTTTGGTGAAAATCCGCACGGTTCAGGAGTTCCGGTTCCAGGTACAAATGCAGGGTCAAGTACGTCAATATCGATAGTGATATATATTGGTTTATTTAATTCTTTAATTTTTTCAATATCTGTTTTTGTTGGCATATTCATTGAAATATTCGTGTTTTCCCAGCCAAATTCCCATTCTTCCCTATCACCACTTCGAATTCCGAACTGGAAAATATCTTTTGTAAAGTCATAAGATCTCCTTATTACACTCGCATGGGATTGTTCGTTTCCATTGTAAGAATTTCTAAGGTCACAATGTGCATCAAAATGAATAATTATAAAGTCACTATACACGTCTTTCACTGCTTTTATCATCGGATAGGTAACTGAGTGTTCGCCACCTATCATTACAGGTACTTTTCCATTTTCCATTATATTTTTTGCAGCAAGGTACGCTCTATTAATTATTGTTTCTTGATTTCCTTCAATTGAAATGTTATATTTATCACAAATCTTTAAATCAATCAAGTCTTTTTTTAATATTGGGCTAAACGTTTCAAGCCCCCATGAGGCACCCCTAACTTCATCCGGCCCAAATCTTGCACCTGGCTTATAGGATGTTGTCGCATCAAAAGGGATTCCAAAAATAACGTATTTAGAATTTTCAAAATCTTCATAAGCAGATATAAACTTAGAATAATCTTCAAAATACATGATTTTCACCAGATATAACAATAAAAAAGTAGGATTATTTTAAGTATCTAGGAGTCGCTAAAAATACGCCTTTATGCACATCTTGATCGTAGTACTTTGTAGGCATATTCTTCAATTTGTCTTGAATTTCATTAACATCTGATGTTAATGGGTCGTTTTTCTTTGAAGCAAGTGTAAAACTCCAAAATCCACTTGGGTATGTGGGAATACTGCATACAAGAGGCCTTATAACTGGAAAACCGGCGTCTTTTAAGTGCCCTTTAATTTTATTTATTAAAGTTTCATGCAAGAGTGGGCTTTCAGTCTGCTGAACCATAATTCCGTCGTCATTTAGACATTTAAATAGGTTGTTGTAAAACTCTTTTTCAAATAATCCTGCAGCTGGACCAACTGGATCTGGGCAGTCTACCAAAATTACATCGTATTTTTCCTTGGTTTTAGCAACATATTCTATTCCATCCGTAATAATCGTGTTTACTTTCGGGTTATCGATTTCACAGCTTAATGAAGGTAAGAATTGTTTAGAAACTTCTACAACCATTCCATCAAGTTCAACGAAATCAATTTTTTCAACGCTTTCATGTTTTACTACTTCCCTTACTGTTCCGCCATCCCCTCCGCCAATTACGAGAACTTTTTTAGGGTTTTCATGCGTGAATAGTGCAGGGTGTGAAATAAGTTCGTGATATATAAATTCGTCCCTTTCGGTAGTTTGGTACGTGTTTTCTAAAATCAATACTTTACCAAACTCGTAAGTATCAAGAATTTGGATTTCTTGATATTTTGACTGTCCAACGTATAAAATATTTTTTAACTTAGTTGAAAGGCTTAAATTTTCAGTTTGAGGTTCAGTATACCATGCATCGAATTTCATGCTAACACCTCTTCTATATCTACAATTCCCCTTTTAATGTCAATTACTTCTACTTTATCAGGCTTTAAGAAGTTTCTTATTTCTGGAATTGTATCTTCAGGAATTACGTGTTCGCCACAGGTAAATACGTCCATTGCAGCATAACCTAGTTCAGGCCAAGTGTGTATGCTGATATGGCTTTCTGCAAGTACTGCAACTCCTGTAACTCCTTGTGGTGAAAATTTATGCGTTTTTACACATATTAGTGTTGCACCGCATGCTTTAACTGCATTTACAAGCATTTTTTCTACGCCCGGCTGGTCGTCAAGGGCCTGTTTCTCGCATCCCCAAAGTTCGAGGATGATGTGTTTTCCTAACTGTTTCAACGGTCTCGCCTCGTCTTATTTTTATAAAATTCCTGTTTTTCAAGGCATTTTTTTTAAAAACCATGGTTTCAATATCCCACATATGTGAAATTTTTACGATACTTAGTCTATTTTACAAATATATTAATTTAATTATTTGTACCATAGAGCCGCAGCTGCGAATGCACATCCAATATTTTCAACAGTCTGTTCTGAAGCTATTGAAATGATTTCGTCGATTTCCCATCCTCTCATTTCAAATCCATCTTTAGCCATTTCTCTTACTGTATCTTCGCACTCTTTTTTTGAGCCTACACATTCATATTCCATGATAAGTCCACATAATTCTTTATCTTTTGGAATAGCAACGCTAATACCTGCAGCAACAGTCTCTCCTTTTATTTTGCTAATTTCGTAACCATATGCTGTAGGAACAAGAGATCCTTGTGGAATTTTTGGTAGGGGGATAATTTCCGCTTTAGGCGGCATGATACTACTGATTCTGATTAAATTCAAGTTCCCGATCCCTGAACTTAACAAAGCCATGTCAAAAGCGTTTAAGGGGTTTTTAGCATCGCCTGTTCCTGCAACAAGGGATATCGTGTTTGGAGCCTGAAATGGGAAATGTATTGCGCTTGTTTTCATCATATATCAAAACACCTCTCGTATTTTTGAGTTTTTAAGTTGTTAAAATGACATAAAAAATAGAAAGTAATAATTATCAAATTAAATAACTTATTATCATATATAAACCATTCGGTCACAAAAATAAAAGGAATAATCCGTTTTTATTTAATTATTTCGGGAAATATCTAATCTTTTCTTCTCTTTATTCGTTATTATTGAAACATTTTAAAAATTCTGCGTAAGTATCGTCCTTTATCAATAAATTTTTAGAACCTATAACAACTAGCTTTCTTTTAGCACGTGTAATCGCTACATTTAGCCTTCTAAGGTCTTTTAAAAATCCTAATTTATTTGTACGCACTAATGATAGAATGATAACTTCGTTCTCCCGTCCTTGAAATCCGTCAATAGATTTAACCTCTATTTCGTCAGAATTAATTAGTCCTGAAATATACTTTACTTGGGCATCATATGGGGTTATAACACTTACCGGTACATTATATTTCTGGAATTTTTTAACTACTTCTAAAACTTTTTCCGCTTCTAAAATGTTGTAATATGATTTAAACTTGTTTTTTAATTCTTTTCCATCAATATCTATAAATTGAAGAGGCATATCGTTTAAAATTTCGGAATCAAAACTTTCTATATTTTTTACTATTTCCATTAAATTTTGGTGTTTTATAGAACTATGTGATACTATCATTTCACCATAAAACATTTTGTTTGAAAATTCCATAATTTTCTCATTCATACGGTATTGGATTTGTAACACTTTTGAAAATTCAGGATATTTAGAAATTAAACGCTCAAAAAGTGTTTTTTTAAGTTCAATTTCATTACTGATTACTGTTGGGGGAAGTTGCTTATGGTCTCCTGAAATTATCAGTTTTCTAGATAAAGATATAGGTATTAAAGCAGAGGGCTCCATTGACTGGCTCCCTTCATCGATTATACAGACGTCAAATCGGTAATTTTCTAAAATTTCGCTTCCAGCCATTGAATTTGTACTTAAAATAATACTACTACTCGAAATAATGCTATCAATAATGCTTTTTTCGATTTTTTCAATATTTTCCTTTAATTTTTCGATTTTTTCGGTAGCAAGTATCCAATCCGCCATTTTTTTAATTTCTAGTTTTGGAATTCCCCTAATGTCTTTGTCCAACTTTGAAAAAATAATAATATCGTCATTTGACAGTTTACGCATCCATTTTAAGTCAGGGCGGTTTAAATTTTTTTTAAATTCGTAATTTTTATGAAGTTCTTTTCTAAGAATGCTTAATTTTTCATATTTTTCATGCTTTAAAATTTGTTCATAAAGTGAATACTCAAGTAATTTTTTGGAAATTCTTGAAGGATGGCCTATTCTAACTATTTTAAAGTCAGGGTATTTTGAAAGATTTGATAAAATGTTATCGACAGCAATATTTGAATCAGCCGTTGCAATAATCTTATTTTTTCTAAACGCTTCTTGCAATATTATTTCAGAAATGGTTTTAGTTTTTCCAGTTCCTGGCGGTCCATGAATTAAATACAAATCCCTTGCAGAAAGTGCGGAAATAACCGCATTTTTTTGGTAATCATTTAGAGTTTTATCAATTAATTCAATGTTTAGAGGCTTTGATTTAGTTGGCGAATCTATTTCAAGAATAATATCTATAAGGCGGTTATCTAAATTAACAAGGTTTTCAAGTGCTTTAATCATTCTTTTAAATGTTACGTCATTTACGTAAAGGTCTATTCTAATATCCACAAATGCCCATTTTGGAATGGATTCTAAAGAAATATCTATATAGTTTGAACCAATTTCTACTACTGTTCCAAGGAGGTCGCTTTGAAGGGGCTCCTCTCTACTTATCAAAACGATATCTCCAACGGAAATATCTGTTTTTTTAAATTTTTCTTTTCTACTGTATCTTACAATTAATTCCCCATAAAATTCTCTTAAAATTTTCCCTTTAAGATTTAAAATGGCCCGCCCAATGTCCTCACGTTTTTCACCCATTTTTTTAATTTCTTCTCTATGAAAGCTTATTTCATAGTCCCGTTCTCTTTTAACAAGTTCCTTATACTTATTTACATAAATCTGTTTTAAAGTCATTCTATCACAAAATCACGGTATCAACTTAAACTTAAATCCAAAACATTATTATCTACAAAAGATATACCAAGTACTGATTTTTAAGATTATTTGTAATTTGAAAAATATTTAAGACCTATATTTAAAAATCTCTCAAAAAAATCCTGATTTTTGGTGAGTTAATGAAAATACTGATTATAACTGGAAAACAGGCTTTAAACAAAATAAATCTTTCGGTAAAAAAGTACGATTTTGTTGATGTTTACAAAGCTAATGTATCAATTGCTGCATTTTTAACGCCTAAAATGATAATAAAAGAAATAAAAAATATCGAAAAATCGAAAAACAAAAAATTATCTGAAATTTATGATTTTGTACTTGTAACTGGGCTTATAAGGCACGACTTAGAAGAAGTATTTCAAGAAACAGGAATTAAGTGTTTTAAATCCACAAGGGAAGCTTCAGATATTTCTATATTACTAAAACACCTAAAAAATATTGAACTTTCAACAACTGAGTACGCAGACTCTAAAATTATGAAGTTCGTAAAAGAAAATGCTGAAAGAGAATTGGATTATGCAGAAAAACTTCCATTAAATGAGGGAAATATAAAAATTGGAAAGTTAAAAGTAGGGGATAACTATCCTATGAGGGTTCTTGGGGAAATTGTTCATGTACCGTGGCTAAAAGAAAAAGAACTGGAAGAAAAGATAAACTACTATATCGATTCTGGAGTAGATATGATAGATTTAGGAATGGTTAGTAATGAAAATCATTCAAAAAATTTAAAAGATATATTAAAAAATGTAAAAGATTTAACGGATAAACCAATAAGTGTAGATACATTAAACACTAAAGAGTTAGTTGAGGCCATAAAACTCGATGTAGACATGGTTTTAAGTGTAGATTCAGGAAATTTTCAAGAAATATGCCCTCATTTAATTGAAAGTGAAACTACATCTGTAGTCCTCCCAACAAACTACAAAAAAAATGAAGTTCCAGAAACAATCAATGAAAAAATAATTAATCTGGAAAAAATAATTGAAAAATTCAAAGAAAATGATTTAAAAGTTGTTATGGATCCAATTTTAGAACCGATAAATAATAGTGGATGCAACTTTACCCAAAGTGTTATTGCATGCTATGAACTTAAAAAAAGAAATAATATTCCAATGTTTTTTGGAATTGGGAATGTGACAGAACTTTTTGATGTCGATAGTAACGGCGTAAATGCAGTACTTTCTGCAATCAGCCAAGAAATTGGCGGAAATATTTTATTTACTCCTGAAGCTTCTTCAAAATGTAAATTTTCGATAAAAGAATTAAAAATAGCATCAAAAATGATTTACCTATCTAAAAAGAGAAATTCTCTTCCAAAAGACGTTGGATTTGATTTGATAAATTATAAAGATAAGAAATTTGATGAAGATTTTGAAGTTGAGGATTTAAATATACTTTCTGCAAAAGAAAATCAAAATCAGGTTTTAGATAAGGGGAGCTTTAGAATTAAAGTAGATAGGAAAAACAATAAAATAATTGCAACATACTATCGATATAATGAACCAAAACTAATTATTTCGGGAAACACTCCAAAAGAAATATATGAAACCGCAATACGTGAAAATTTAATTACAAAAATGGATCATGCAGCATACTTTGGAAAAGAGCTTCAAAATGCGTACAATGCTATTAAAATTGGTAAAATGTACAACCAAGATTTTGAATTATTTTATAACGAATTTTGGAATGAATAATAACTTAAATAAAAAAATTCAAAAATTTTTGATTTGTTTTAAAAATAAAAAATATTGGATTATTCAACCAACAATCTTGCAGTTTGTGGTGAGTATCTCCATGTAGCAGGTAAAACTTTTGTACCCTTATAGTATTTTACAAGTCTTCTTATTTTTGACTCGATTAAGTTTAAACCAACTTTTGAGTGGATATCTCTTGGATTGTTTTCTAAGTGGTTTCTCAAGTTAATTGCCTTTTTCATCAAGTTGAACAAGTCTTCAGGAACTTCTGAATAGAATCCTGCATCTTTCATAATTGAAGAAACACTTTTTCCAGTTACTAATTTTACATTAGGAATACCGTACATGTCTCTTAAGATATTTCCAATAATTGCAGACTGATTGCCGTCTTTAGCCATTTCAACTATTTTCGCCTGAACTTCCTCAGCGCTCATTGAAACCCATTCTGGAACTTCTGTTCTTAAAGGTTTTGTTGAACCGGAGGAACCTCTTTTTCCTGAGTGTAATCTTGCCATTTTATCTCCTCTAGATGATTCCCAGTTCAATGAGTAAGGGTATACTTATTCATTGACTCAAAGTTTTTAAGTCATATCTGTTATATATATTTAATTATTCATAAAAGGTAAAAATAGATAGTAAAATTAAAAATAAAAAATTTCAAAAAAATTTTGAGAAAAATATGTATTTTTTTGAGATAGGTATTTAAAAGTAGTCATCATAATCTTTTTCATCAAGTCTTTTAATTCGTCCTATTCCATCAATTTCTAAAATTACGTCCACGACCTCTTCTGGAACAAAATGTTCCCATTTTTCTCCTTTAAGCATTTTTTTCCTAATTTCAGTTCCGGAATATTCTTTTCGGTTGTATAGTTCGGGCTTTTTTACAACATAATTTTTTTCGCTAAATAATTCCCTTACAAGAGAATTTCCCGTATAAACCGTATCAAATGGAGGAGTTAGCGATTCAACACAAGATACCCATACGGCATTAAAGTCAATATCATTAATTGGAATAATGTAATAGTTTATATTGTACCTTCCAAGGGCTTTTGTAATCATCATTATTCGTTCCCCTGCTGTAAAGGGGTCAGTTAATGTATGGCTCCTTTGACAGCTTCCAATACCTATTATAATTTCATCTACTTCTTCTGAAATTTTTTTTATAATTTCTAAATGTCCTTTGTGAAATGGTTGCCATCTCCCTACAATAAACGCTCTCATTTAATTCACCTAACTACTAAAATCGGTACTTTAGTTGCCAACATAGAAACTAGGCTACCAACTAAAAAAATCATTAAACATAAATATAATTGAAAAATATTAGGAAATACTTTAAAAGAACTATTAAATAAATATTATTCTGTTTTTATATATCAATTATTGTCTTTAAGAAGACAGGTGATTATTTTTGAGTGAATATTCTAAATTTATACGATGCATTATCATAAATTTACTCGCTGAAAAGGAAAAAATACGTGGACTTGATCCAAAACGGAAAAAACAGAAAGTTGAGGACATCAAAGCAAAATGTTTAAGAAAACATGGTCTAAATACTGGTTTTCCCCCAAATTCTGACGTGATAGCCCACGCAACCGAAGAAGAAAAAACAGAAATAGTTCCAATACTTAGAAAAAAGCCTATACGAACTCTTTCTGGTGTTTCAGTAGTTGCAGTCATGACCTCCCCTGAACCGTGTCCCCATGGAAAATGTTCATTCTGCCCCGGTGGAAAAGAAAGTAATTTTGGAAATGTCCCCCAAAGTTATACTGGAAAAGAGCCTGCAACAATGCGGGGAATTATGTATGACTTTAATCCGTATATACAGACCGTTGAACGATTAAAACAGCTTGAAAAAGTTGGACACCCTACAGACAAGGTAGAATTGATTATAATGGGGGGAACGTTTCCTGCAAGGGATGTAGGATATCAAGAAAGCTTTATAAAAGGATGTCTCGATGCAATGAATGGGGAAATTTCAAACAGCCTAAACGAAGCAAAATTAAAAAATGAAAGTGCAAAACACAGATGTGTTGCATTAACAATTGAAACAAGGCCAGATTACTGTGGGGAAAAAGAAATAAACCAAATGCTTAATTTAGGAGCCACACGTGTTGAACTTGGAATTCAAAGTACTTATGGCGAAGTTTTGGACTTTGTAAAACGTGGGCATGATATAGATGCTTCAATCAATGCTACAAGGCTTTTAAAAGATAGCGGCCTTAAAGTTTCATACCATATTATTCCAGGGCTACCAAATACGACTTTTGAAATGGATAAAAAAATGATTGAAACTATCTTTGAAGATAATAGATATAAGCCAGATTTAATTAAATTTTACCCGTGTTTAGTAATTCCTGGAACAGAAATTTATGATTTGTGGAAACAGGGAAAATTTAGTCCCATGAATGATGAAAAAGCAATAGAATTGATAGTTTATGGAAAATCAATAATGCCAAAATGGATAAGAACTTCAAGAATTCAAAGAGACATTCCTGCAACAGTTATAAACGAAGGGGTAAGGAAAAGTAATTTAGGAGAACTCGTATACAATAGGCTTGAAGAGCTAGGCATAAAGTGCAAATGTATACGTTGTAGGGAAGTTGGGCATGTTGGCTATAAAAAGGGAATATTTCCTGAAATTGAAAATATTAAGTTATATCGGACTGACTATGATGCAAATTTTGGAAAAGAAGTATTTTTATCATTTGAAGATTTGAAAAATGATCTTTTAATAGGATACTTAAGGCTTAGAATTCCCTCAAAACCGTTTAGGCCGGAAATAACAGATAATACTTCAATTATACGACAGGTTCATGTATGCGGTCAACAAAAAGAACTTGATGCAAGTTCAATTGAATCTTCATGGCAACACAAAGGATATGGCCGGCTTTTAATTGAGGAAGCTGAAAAAATTTCAAAAGAAGAATTTGGTAAAAATCAAATATTGATTAACAGCGGAATAGGGGTTATTGAGTACTACAAAAAACTAGGATATAAAAAAGTTGGCCCATACATGGGAAAAATTCTTAAATAATTTTTATTTTTAATCGGCGAACATTATAATACCAAAGATGCCAAGATAACTGCATCAAATGCGTATGCCAAATATTTAATAAAATTATTTCCCCTATAGGGTCTTTTTAGGTCGTTTGAAATATCTTCAAGTTCTTTTAATTCATAACTTTCTATATTATATTTGGTATTTTTCATAATTTCACCTTTTGTTAGATATTAGTGTAAAATATCGAATATATATAGCTATTTGTTCATTATAAATCGTGATAGAAGTTTTTAATGAAAAATAATGATAGATTCTCCGTATTTATTGTAATTATCAATAATGATAAATAATAAAAAATACAACATTTAAAAAACGAGAAATATGTGATTAAAATGTTTAGTTTGAAAATGCGAGCTTCAAAAGATGGAGTCCATGTTTCGGGTGCAGAACGAATATCTACCGAAAATAAAATTGAAGAAATAGCAAATAGCCTAATAAAAAGAGCATTATTTCATGAAAACGGAACTCCGGATACTATAAACTTAAAACTGGAAAAAATTACTAGTGAAATAACTTATTTAAAACATATTCCCATAAAAACGCTTATTTCAAATAACAAAGAAACTTCAAGGAATATTTCAAGGAATATTTTAAGAAAAGAACTTGAAGTGTACTTTTTAAAAAATGGTAAAGATTTTGGAAAAATTGATATTTTGATTGATACTGCTTTTGAAATTATTGATAAAGGAAATATGAGGGGGGCTGCAGTTTTGGATTTAGATGGAAATAGGCTCGAAGAAGATACTGAAAAAGGAGTTCGTGTAAAAAATATTGATACATCTGAGGAATTAAAAAGTAAAATATTAGCTGATTCAAAATTAACTGATAGAACAATTGATGCGATAGCAATTGCAACAAAGGTTTTGAATTTCGGGTTTATTGCAGAAATTTGCACGTCAGATAACTATTCTTACAATATAGGATACGTGGCAACGAAATCGGGGTATTTCAGGATACCAAATCTCAAAAATGAGGGCGAATTTGGTGGAAGGGTGTTTTTTATAGAAAATTCAGCAAATATTGAAGAAATTTTTGAAAAAATCGAAAAAACTCCAGTAATTGTTTATTAGGTGTTTTCATGTTTAGGGAAAAGTTAAAAAGAGAACTTCAGGGAATAAAAGATGAAAATTTATATAGGAAATTAAGAAATCAAGATGATTTTATTTTAAATTTTTCTACAAATGACTACTTAGGCCTTTCAAAAAATGAAGAAGTAATTTTAGCATATAATGAAGGTTTAAAAGATGGCGCTGGTTCAACCGGTTCAAGACTTACTTCTGGAAACTTTAAACTTCATGAAAAATTAGAAGGAGTTATTTCAGAATTTAAAGAAACTGAAAAATCACTAGTTTATTCCTCAGGTTATGCTGCAAACGTTGGCGTAATAAGTGCACTTGCTAAAAAAGGAGACCTTGTTTTAAGCGATGAATTAAATCATGCATCAATTATTGATGGGATACGACTTTCAAGAGCGGATAAATTAATTTATCGACATTCTGATGTACAAAACTTGATTGAAATTCTTGAAAAAAATAAGTACTATGAAAATATAATTGTAGTTACGGACTCGGTTTTTAGTATGGATGGTGATGTATCTCCAATTGATAAAATTGCAAAGATTATTGATGAATATAACGCAGTTTTAATTATTGATGATGCACACGGTACCGGAGTTTTAGGGCAGGGAAAAGGTACCCTAAAACATTTTAAGGTAAAGGCAAGTGACAATATTATACAAATTGGAACCCTTTCAAAAGCTATTGGAACTTCAGGTGGATTTGTATCTGGAATTGAAGAATTAATTGATTACTTAATAAATAATTCTCGAAGTTTTATATATTCAACATCACTTCCACCGGCCGTAATTTCTGCAAGCATAAAATCATTTGAATTAGTTGAAAAAGAAAGACTTTCTAAAAACCTTGAAAAAAATATAATTTGTGCAAATAAACTTTTTAAAAACCATGGATTTATTAAATGTGAAAGTATTACTCCAATATATCCATTTGTATTCGGTGAAAAGTCAATAGATATATCAAAAGGTCTTATAAATCATGGAATATTTGGGGTCCCAATAAGGTATCCCACGGTAAAAAAAGGCATGGAGAGAATACGAATTAGTATAACTTCAAAACACGAAAAAAACGATTTTAAATACCTTTGCGAAAAAATAGACAAATTAACAATTTAAATATGGCAAATTTTCGAGGGTTAAAATGATATTTGTTACTGGAACTGATACGGGAATTGGAAAAACATACGTTTCAGCCATTTTAGGGAAAATTTTAAAAGAAAAAGGAATAAATGTAGGTTACATGAAGCCAGTTGAATCTGGAGGTATTGAAGATACTGCTTATGTTAGGTCTGAACTTGGACTTAATAATTCTTTCGAGGAATTAAATCCAGTAAACCTAAAAAAACCACTTTCACCAAATATTTCTGCAAAAATTGAAGAAAAAGAAATAGATATTTTGAAAATAAAAGCTGCTTTTGAAAAATTAAAAGAAGAATACGAATTTTTAATTGTCGAAGGTGCAGGTGGAGTTGCAGTCCCTATAAAAAAAGACTTTTTAATCGCAGATTTGATAAAATACCTAGATTTGACGTGCATAGTTGTTTCAAGACCAAATCTTGGAACGATAAATCACACAATTTTAACTGTTGATTTTTTGCGGAAAAAGGGAATAACTGTTTTAGGAGTAATAATAAACTGTATTACAGATGTTTCAAAAGTGCCATATTATGAAGAAACCTTCAAATCGATTGAAGAATTTGGAAATGTTGAAATTATTGGTATTGTCAATGATAAAAAAGATTTTTATATAGACTTAAAAAAACTAAATTTACCTTAATAATACGGTGATTTTTTGAAAGGTATGATTTTAGAGATATTTTATACATCGCTAATTAGTACTTTAAAAATATCTTTAGTTGTGCTTTCAACGATATATATCGTAAATTATTTTTTAAATAAGGGCCTCCTAGAAAAAATTTCAAATTTTCTTGCCCCAATTACAGAAAAACTTAAATTAAATAGCTTTTTAATATCTTCAATAATGGTATCCTTTCTTAGCCCTACAGTTGGTTATACGCTACTTTCAGACGGTATAAAAGATAATAAACTAACTGAAAAAGAGGTTCTTTTTGGAAGCCTTGCAAATTCGTTTCCTGCGGTTTTTTCACACGCTTTAACATACTATGTCCCAGTAGTTATTCCTATTTTAGGATATACTGGAATAATATATGTAATTTTAAGGCTATTTATCGCATTTGTAAAAAGTATAATTGGCATATTATTAATTAAGGCGACATCTGGTGGTGAAAAATATTTAAAAGAAAATTTAAAAATTGAAAAACCAAAAAATATCAATAAAAAATTTGAAAAAAGTCCTTTTAATAAAACATTTGATTTTTCAAAACGGTTTATTCCATTAATGTTCTTATCGATGTTTGGAGTAATTTATTTATCTAAAATGGGATTTTTTGAACATTTTTCAATTTTAATTTTACCCATAACTTCTTTTTTTAATTTAAATCCAAATACCGGGATTTTAGCAATAACTGGGGTAATAAATGTATCTGCAGCAATGGTTATGGCGGGAACGTTTCTTAAAAGTAGTTCTTTAACTCCAAACGAAGTAATTATTGGTTTACTCCTAGGAAATATCGTTGCATTTTCAACTCGATCGGTAAAACACTCAATACCCCTCCATTTTTCACTTTTTGGCCCAAAAAGGGGCTCAAAGGTAATTTTATTAAATGCAAGTCTTACAATTATATTGGATATTTTTATAATTTCATTTTTGATAATTTATATGTAATTTAAAAAGGTGTTTTTAATGAATTTTAATAAATTTTTGTATATCGATTCCCACTGCCACATTGAAGATAAGTCATTTAATAAAAATAGGGATGAAGTCATAAAACGGGCTTTTGATGGTAAGGTTGGAATTGTTACAAGTGGTGCAAGTTTAGGCGGATGCAAAAGAGCATTAGAACTTAAAAACCAGTATTCAATATATGCCACACTTGGTTACCATCCTGGAAGGGTTAATGCCGAAGAAAAAGCGATTAATGAAGTTTATGAGTTTATAAGGTCAAACGAAAAAGAAATTTTAGCAGTTGGGGAAATTGGGCTAGATTTTAATTCGGGAAATATTGAAAAACAGGAAATAATATTTAAAAAGTTTTTGGAACTTTCAAAAGAATTAAATAAACCTTCTGTAATTCATGCAAGGGGGTTAGAAGAGAAATGTTTTAATATTTCAAAAAACGATTCTATTTTAATGTACCACTGCTATGGCGGGTCGCTTGAACTTGCAAAAAAGCTAATTGACAACGGAAATTATATTTCTATTTCAACAATCATCTGTTTTTCAAACTATCATCAAAAACTTGTTAAAAATTTGAATCTTGAAAATATCGTGGTTGAAACTGACAGCCCTTACCTTTCACCGATAAAGGGTGAAAAAAATGAGCCAAACAATGTTGTAAAAGTTATTGAAAAGATATTTGAATTAAAAAAGGATGAATATTCCTTAGATGAAATCACTAAAATTATATACGATAACACAAAAAGATTATATCGTATACAGGGGTGATGCAGTGACTAAATTTACCGCAAAACTAATAACGATTATAAACGTTGAAGAAGCATTAAAATCTCAAGTGGCAGGAACTGTTCGTGTTAGGGCGTCATATGAAAACAAGGACTTAAAACCTAACCAAACTGTTGCAATACTGAATATTCATGGAACTACAAGCTATCAGGCTTATTTTTTAGATTTAAATACAGATATAACGCAAATTAAAGAAGATCTTGAAAAATTTGGGGCCGTTTTAAATCACGACTCAGAAGAAATTATTAAAAAATATATTGCGAGGATGAATGATGAAGGATGCCAAGGGGATTGATAAACAATGGGTAGTCCTGAATGAATTGGCATCAAAATTATCTATTGGAAGGCCACTTCCTGAGGAAGTATACTCTAAACTCCGGATTTCAAACAATATTCTTACATACTATCTTTTAGATGAACATGCAAATTTTGAAGTATTAAGGGATGCGGAAAAGGAAATTTCAAGGTTACAGGCAATATTATTTGGAATTTGCGATTCAAAAATGGCAAAAGAATACATAGATAAAATGGGTAAAGCATTAAGGGGCGAATTAAATGTTGAATTTCCCTTAAAAACATCTTCATTTAACGTTGAAGTAAAGAGAAAAAAAGACTCAGAAACTATACGGGTTAATATGCCTATTAATATTCATGTAGAAATTTTGGGTGAATTTAGTGAATATACTGGAGTAATTTTTGAGTGGAGTCAGGAAGAAGACGGAAAAGTTCTTATTGAGGGCCCCAAAGATAGAGTAGTTAATGCATTAAAAGATTTTTCGAGTTTATGGAAGTCTTTTTAAAATAATTTTTATTTTTTAAAAAATAATATCTATATATTTAAATTAATAGATATATATGGAAAAAATAAAAAGAAAAATAAAAATTAAATTAATTTGTTTAATGGGTGTACTGCAGCAGGTGTTGTACCTAATTCTTTTGCGGTTTCTGCAATGATCATGTCAGTCATTGCAACTGCAGGGAATGCAAGTTCAGCATTGTCAATAGGGCCGTATAAAACGAAGTCTCCTGAAGCCATTGTCTGAACGATGTTTGCACCAATGTCACATACGTGGTGAACGTCTTTTGCAATTTGTTCTTTTCCTTCTTCCCTTAATCCTTTTCTAAACTCTCTAAGCCAGTCCCATGCTGAAGGTACGTTGTGAATACCGCTACCTACAGCTAAACCGAGTTTTGCTTTAACTGCAAACGATGCTCTAACAGCGTTACCTGCCCCAGCACCCATTGGAGTTACTGCTACGTCGATAAGTGGGTATTTAATACCTGCTTTTTCAGCAAGGTCTAACATACCAACATCTTTTGTTTTACCGCCGTTGTTTAAAACATTTAATTTACCTTCTACTGAAGGATCCATTGGGTCGAAACATAAAACGATTGAAGCTTCAACGTCACTTTCTGCTAAGCTCTGGAACTCTTCTTCGTCAATTGAAACGTTGATTGAGTTGTAAATGCACTGTTTTGCATATCCAGCTTCAGTAGCTCTTTTAGCAGCTGCCATTCTAGCTTTACCGGATGTCGAGTCAAGTAACATTGGACCTTCCCATACTTCGGAAACGAAATCAATGTAGTTAACTAATGCTTCTTCTGTACCACCGAATACTTGCACTAATGCGGAGTTTCCGGTAATATCTTGCATTTCTGCCTGTTTATTAATCAAAGCTTCGGCAGCTTTTTTGTCAAAAATACCTTTTTTTGCATCTTCTACAATTTTGTGTCTTGCGTAGAAAATTGTTCCTGAGAGTGCGGTTGGGTATTCCCCTGGTTGTCCACCGAATTTTGCGCCTGCGAAGTCAATAACCATTTGTTCTTTATCAAATCTAAACATTATTACCACCTCTGTTTAGTATACCTTTATTTTATTAACTCAAATAATGGTAACACATTTCCGAGAACGTATACGAATATAAATCCGATTACGAGTCCGTATGCAATACCTACGTCCCTTCCAGCTTTTTTACCAGTTCTCTGGATTATCTCTGCGTTGGTATTTTCAACGGTGCTTTCAATTTCATCAAGTTTTTCCTGTAATTTTTTGTAGTCTTTTGTAGGTGTGACTACAGTTGGAATTTCAGCCATCTAATCACCCCATCAGGAATTTCAATGCTATTGGGATTCCGATTAATGCTACGGCAAATAGTGCACCGTACATTAAACCAGTAACAGTTTCAGATTGAACACCGGAAGCTAAACCAATATCTCTGGTCATTAAGCCCACTTTGTATTCAAGTTTTTCATTCAAGTTTGTAATTGATTCAATATCTGGTTCTGCGATAGTAGGGATACCTTCAATCATGAGGCCACCTTCTTCTTCGCCAGCAACCTTTTTACCGCCTTCTAATTCGACAACCATTGCATCTTCTTCAAGTGCCCCAGGATCTTTTGAAATGCAGTTTTTAATTGCTTCAGTAATTTTTCCCTTGTCTTCAACATCAATCAAATTGACGCATTCAACAATCTGTTTTTGGAATCTTCCAACAGGCTCTTTTCCTACGTTTTCCATGAATGGAATTGCACCTTTAGCGCCGATGATACCACCATCGTCACCGATTCCGTTTTCATATAATGCTTTTAAGCACTGACCTGTAATATGCCCTTGAACTTCAGATCCTGCAATTATCATAAATCTAATGTTTGGGTTTGAAATGTAGTTTGCAACAACTTTTTCGATTCCTAAGTTTTCTGTGTGGCATGGCCCTGAAATAGCTGCACCTGCGTCAATAGCAGCTTGGTCTAAACCGTGGGAACCTAGTGTAACAACTGCAACACAACTTTCAGGGTTCCCCACTACATATTCACCGTTCGCAACAGGCCATCCTGCTGCAGGGGCTTTTTTATTTGCCATTGTTTGCACCTCCTCCTTAGAGTAATGAGAATACCAATATTGAAAGGAATAAACCTATTGCAATACCTTGGATTTTTCCATTATAATATCCGGAATTGAATTTAGCAACCATTGCAGCTTCATTCATTTTTTCTGAGATAATTCTCATTCTAGCTTCCAATAAAGCCATTTCTGGTGATGTAGGTTTTATTGTAGTTGAATCTTCGCCAGCAACCTTTTTACCGCCTTCTAATTCGACAACCATTGCATCTTCTTCAAGTGCCCCAGGATCTTTTGAAATGCAGTTTTTAATTGCTTCAGTAATTTTTCCCTTGTCTTCAACATCAATCAAATTGACGCATTCAACAATCTGTTTTTGGAATCTTCCAACAGGCTCTTTTCCTACGTTTTCCATGAATGGAATTGCACCTTTAGCGCCGATGATACCACCATCGTCACCGATTCCGTTTTCATATAATGCTTTTAAGCACTGACCTGTAATATGCCCTTGAACTTCAGATCCTGCAATTATCATAAATCTAATGTTTGGGTTTGAAATGTAGTTTGCAACAACTTTTTCGATTCCTAAGTTTTCTGTGTGGCATGGCCCTGAAATAGCTGCACCTGCGTCAATAGCAGCTTGGTCTAAACCGTGGGAACCTAGTGTAACAACTGCAACACAACTTTCAGGGTTCCCCACTACATATTCACCGTTCGCAACAGGCCATCCTGCTGCAGGGGCTTTTTTATTTGCCATTGTTTGCACCTCCTATTAGATTACAACCCTATTAAGCTTAAATTCATTTTAATAGTCAATATTGTTACGAGAACAAGAATTGACATAGTTACCCAGAAACCAAAGAACATTCCTTGAAATAGACCTCCAGTTTTATAGGTCCCATCTCTTCCTTTGTATGATTTCATTGGCGCATTTCTAGGGTCAAGTGAATTTTCCAATGCTTTTGCAAAGTATGCTAATTTGTTAATTTGTTCTTCAACAGGGTGTAAATCTACAACGAGAATGTCTTTTCTCATTTCAGCTATTAAACCTGAATCAATGTCCATTACAACGTGGATTTCAGGACATACTTTGACTATCTCCATTTTACCACCTTACTCCTTCTTAGGTAATTCTGGTACGTACTTAACTTCGCAAGCATCAGCAAGAGACATGCTTACAAATGAACCATAAGTGTATATCCAGAATACTGCAGCTACTAATATTGAAACAATGTCTAATTTTGCAATTGAGAATACTAACCATGCCATTAATCCGCAAGCTGTAGCAAGAGTTATTGTTCTCTTGTGACTTTCATTTGGACCGATACATGCGTTAAATGGGTGTAAAATTGACATACCTGCTGCAATAAATGCTAATGCAATAATTCCATTGTTAATTGCACCATTGATAATTAAATCTGCTGAAAATCCGCCTGCAAATGCAGTACAGAACCCCAAAATTGCTAAAGCTCCCATTAATGAAAGTTTCGTCATACTTGAAACAATAATTGGAACTTTCATTCCTACGGGGTTTTGAGTTAATTTACCTACAATAAATCCAACTATAATTGCAACGACTGCAGCAATAATTGGCGTAGCTAAAACTAAATCAAAAGGCAATGCAACTGAACCAGCTAATACTGATGGTATTAAAACTCCTGCTAAAGCTGAAATTGTACCCATTCCTAAACTTACCATTCCTATTGATGGAACACCAGTACCTAATCCGTATGCGGCTACTCTTCTTGTAGTATTTGCGCCTGCAACACATGCTCCTGCTGCTAATAATCCTCCTAAGAGCATAGCGAGTGATGGAACAAAGTGTGCAATGTACATTCCAATGAGTGATAATACAGCACCAATCACTAAAACTTGGTTTTCAGGGAAAAGTTCTGCTGCGTGTCCTCCGCCACCATGTGACATAATTACACCTCGATATTTTTTGAAAGTTACAGACTTAAAGTCCCATAGCCATTCCGATTAATACAGCTCCTGTAATCAAGGATGAAACAAATGAAGCAATAACTCCGTTTGGCATTTTCTTAAATTTAGGGTCGTGGAATCCTTCGATTGTACCACCAATATTGTAGGACGCTAAAACAGCGTTCATAAAGAAGAATCCAACTGCTAAAACACCAGCAACGGGCGCAGTAAATCCTAACTGTTGGAGTGCAATGTATGCAAGAGCACCACCGATACCACCGAGTGCTGCACCAACTGTACCGCTAACAAAACATACTGTTGGAATTCCGTGTCCGGTAGTACCTGGCGTAATATACGGTTTTTGAATATCTCCTGTAATTGGGTCTTTTTCACACTTATCTGCTGCAGGGACGATACCAATACCGTATACGTAGATAATTTGCCCGATTAACATCGTAAGACCTAACATTATCATCGCACCAACTGCTCCAGAGAGCATGATTAATGCCAAGTGAACTGGGTCAGCTAATGAAACTCCCGCTTGTGAAGCCATTGTAGCCGCAGCTAAAAGTCCTGTAAATCCAGCACCTGCTGCTAACTGTGTTGTACCTGTACCTACCCCTGTTGATGTAGCCATTGCAGCTGGAGCACCACCTACTGGAACGAAGTGAACGCTTGCATTAATAATGGCACCTGCAATGGTTATTTCCGCAAGAGGTAATATAAAGCTTGTAGCATCCATAATATCACCAATCTTCCTTATTTTATTAATTTCTGTATGGTCCGTACTTGTTTCTAGCAAATACCTCTATTTTTCTGTTGAGGATCATTGCAGCGACCACCACTAAGAGACCTACTACAAGTGCGATTGATGTTTTTGTTACTAAGTCTCCACCAATAATGTTACCTACGATGCTTCTCCATCCATCGAGGAAGATGATTAAACCAAAGCATAATCCGGTAAGTGGACCACCAAGTCTTGAACAGAAGTATGATGAGTCTAAACCGTTTCTAATTCCGTATTCTGCATAAATATCGATGTCACCCTGATTAGCAACAGGAATGCCCCCACCAAATGCGTATTTTTGGTATTCTCTTTCAGCACCATAATGAACGTCACCTGTTGATGAACCAATCGCACCTACGGTAATACCGAAAATTAACGCTACTAATGGCAATGGGAATGGGTTTCCTAAAGCAGTTACTGCTAAGTAAGCTGCAAGAACCATCGTGAAAACAGCGATAAATCCATGACCTACAATTGGGCCAATATGTGATGTAAGAACATCCATGTAAACAGGCTGCCCGAATTTTTGGGACTGACCTACAGTTCTTCCTAAAAATGCACTAACTGAATAAGCTCCGTGAACGATTGCAGCGACACCTGAACCAATGATTAATGCTAAAACAGCGTTTAATCCGGCGTTAATAAGTGCCCAAGCAACTGAACCTGCAACTGCAACATACAAACCGTACGATACAGGCTCTCCAGAAATTGCTTTGTTGAAGTATCTGTGAATATTGCCCATTTGGGGACCTAATTGAACCTGAGAGTTAGGGTTTGACTGTGAACCTACATCAGATTCCAAGTCTTCAGCACAACCTGAAACAGTTGCTGCTGCCCCAGCAAGGGCTAATGCCCCCAGAGAAATCAATGTTGGATCCATTATTTCACCTCACAATATACGGGAATGTTAGCTATGACTTCTAGTGGCTTTAAAGCCTAGAACGTTATCTATGCCGTTAGCTAATCAGTTAATATCTTGTTATACTATATATATTACTTTGCATTCGTTTTTTTAAAAAACAAAGCCTAATTTTCCTTTAATTTAATTAAAGTATATTTTAATTAGCAATATTGTTAATGATTCCGAAACAATATATAATAGGTATAAAAAAAGGAAGCCAAAAGGCCTCCTTAAATATTCATAGGATTATTTTGCAGGTAAGATAACGTCTCTTTCTCCTGCAGCGTCGAATTCTCTTAATGCTCCTCTTGCAAATTCTTTTCTTGGTTTTGAAAAGTCAAATACAAGCATTGGGTCAGCGAATGCAACTTTAATTAATGCACTCATTGCAAATGCATCTCCTCTTGCTGAGTGAGCAGCTTGTGCAATACCTGCGTATTCTCCCTGGTGACCTACGTTCATTGCGTAGTTAGGGTAGTTAGGCCCCCTTAATTCAAGAGGTGCAGATTCGTCGTTTCTGATTGCGAGTGAGTTTGAAGCACCACATTGGTCCTGCAAGTCGTAACCATAGAATCCAAGTCTACTGTGGTATTCTTTGTGTAATATTTGTGATAAGTACCAGCCGTTTACACCAGCGTTTGAGTTACCTGTTGCCATACATACACCGATACCGGATGCAGCAGCAGCAACTGCAGCTCTCTGTGATCCACCAAAGTGGTCTTCTAATAATGCGGGGTATTCATCGTACTGTTCTAATGAGTAGAGTGTAACTTCACTTGCAATGTCTTCTACTACGTCCATTGTAGCTTTAGTTCCCATTCTACCGTATTTTTTCTCTACGTAGTCAAGTGCATAGTATGAGAAATCGTCCAAGATATCGTCGGTGTATGCTGCTGTAGCGTATTGTGTGAAACCTACGCCACCAGACATGTATGCACCAAGCCATATTTGGTCATATAATGCAGCACCAGCTGCTACTACTTCTAATGACTGCTCAACTGGGTCGTCTGAAACTCTTGTAGTTTGTACAACGTCTGAAAGGATACCGAACTGGATTCCCCCTGGCTCGTTTGGACCTCTTGCTCTTCTTCCAGGTAAAGCGTTACCCATCTGAATTACGTCAGCGTGTTTTGAAGCATATGAGAAGTCAGCTGTTGCAGCTTCTCCTGCACAAAGTTTGTATGCGGTAATGAATGACATTCCAATCTGCATTGCAGACCATCTTGAGATTGTACCGCCGTCACATACTCTACCTACGAGTGATGGTACCCTTGATACTTGGTATGTTTTTTTACCGATAGCTTTTTTCAAAGCTTCAGCTTGTTCTGCTGGGAACAATTTGTTAATGTCAATTAAGAATCTACTGTCTAATTCCGCAGCTAATTCATCGTCACCAGTGAAGATTCTAGCGTATGAATCCCATGCAAGGGAAGGGTGAACTTCAACCATGTGTTCTTGAACAACTGCACCACCTGAAAGTGCGTGGTTAATTGTGTGCATGTATTCGTTGATTGTTTCAGGAGTTACTTCTACACCCAATCTTTTTTCTAAAACTGAGTGAGCAGTGTCCATACCTACAACAACTGTTCTTCTGATATCGTCCCATAACTGTTGGATAGCAGCGTTGTTCATGAAGTGTAAGTCGTCACCTTCACAGTATGAGTCAGTTCCTGACAATTTGTAAGGCATTAACTTTCTCTGTCCTAAAGGAACACCAATATCAGGGTTGTAAAGTGGAACTCCCTGTCTTTTTTCAGCTAAAACTTTTTCGTTAGCTGCAACAAATTCTCTTTTCCTAGCAGATTGTTCCCAACCGCCGTAGGTATAGAATTTTGTGTATTTTTCCTTTGGATCTTCTTCGAATTTTTCCTTTAATGCTTTCAAGAATAATCTTTTTTCAGCTTCCATAAGTTCACCTCAATGGCTTAAGAGGTTTTTTTTAATTTAAGAATTAATTATAATCCTTTGAATATTTCGTTTGTAGGGATGTATCCACCAAGAGTTCTTGCTCTGTGGATTCTCTTTACAACTTCAATAACTTCAGGGTCTGTTCTCATTGCGATACCATCTTTTCTGTAGATGGTTGTGATTTCTCTTAATTTTGCTTCAGGCATTGGTTCTCCAACGTCAACTGGCTGGTCGAGTGGCTTTCCAACCTGGTCTTTTACATACATTACGTGTCCGGTTTTTTCGTCGAACACACATCTTTGTAATGCGTCAAACATCATTCCGTTTTCATCTAATCTTAAGGAGTGGCCGTGTACAGTTGCACCTCTTACTCCTGATGTTGCAGGGTCAAAGAGTTCGGTATCCATAAGCAAGTTTTTGGAGAATTCTTCAAGGTCACTTTCTCTACATTCAACAACTTGTCTTCCTGAGAGCGTACCTGCATCTACTCCCCTTAATCTGATCATGTACAATCTTGACCTGTCGTATGGTTGAGCAGGAGCAAAATACATTGAGTCAGCAAACTGGATGTATCTAACCCTGTGTCCTTCCTTAGCACCGTTTAATGGCTCTACTAAGTCTCTTACGTAGTCAGCTGGCATGTCCATTTCTTCTAATGGTGGGTGAACTGTTTTGTAGTCTTCACCAGGCTGCCTGTGTCCCATGATTTTTACAACGTCTTCATCTGGGATTTCTCTTAATTTTTCCAATTCGTAGTTTGGATTTAAGTGATTTCGTCTGTTTTCAGCAACTTTTGTTGCTCCAGGGTAGAACTGAGGCTTATATGCCATAAGATCACCTTAACCTAAATGTTTTTTTATGCTTTCTATGATTTCATCAATCTTTTTTTGTGGGGAAGATTCCCCCCTTACTACGCCTGTAATAATTTCGACAATAGTGCCCTCAGTTTTAGGTTCTAAAGGCATTACGTCTAGGGTCTTAATTCCAATTTTTGCAAAGTCTTCCATGTCCACTGGAGACTGACAAACTATAATTGTAGGAATGGTCACGTACTTTAAGAATAACCTAGCTTTATAGATTATATGACTTTTTACGTTTCCAAAGTGAATTACACATAATTTATGTCGATTAACTTGTCGTGCTTCATCAGGTTTAAGCCCAAAAGTTGAGCCTAAACTTCCCTGTGGAGCATCTGAAGGAATTCCCCCTCCTGCATCCAATACTAGAACGCTGGTTTGAATTCCTGCTTCCCTTATTCCATAGGTAATTTCGCATACGGGTTTTGTAATATGCCTTCTCCCAGGCGACATTGCAACAACGACCACGTCGTTACGAAGTCCTTCTGCAAAAGTCCCCCTTTGAGCAAGTCCACCTCCTTCACCAAGACCCATAACAGCTCTACAGTCAACAATCTGTTCTTTTCTACCTACGGGCATAAAATCACATTATTCTGTCGAATTTTCACTTTTTGGAATCATTTTTACGGAATTTTGAAACTTACTTCTTGGATCAGTTGCACTTAATAATTTGGGGTCGATATTTTCAACCGCAGATTCCCCGTATTTTATAAAGTCTGATACTGTAGGAGTATCCCTTAAGAATTTACCCTTTGTTAACCGGTATCCAAATGGGAAAAGTTCTTTACAAAGTTCATCGATTTTTTCAATTTCGCTTTCATCCTTTAGTAAAACCCATAATCTTCCAACCTGAAGATTGAGTTCTACCGGAACTCCTTTAACAGTAATTTCCTTTTTTTCAGAATGATTTACCGGAGACCCTTTAGCAGGACCGTATCCTACTTTTTTAGGGAGTGATTCTCCATGTATTACTACTCTTTCAACAGTGCTAAATGAATAAGCACTATTTAGGAAGTTTTCAGTTGTTTCTGCTTTTAAATACCTATGTGGGAAGACTTCAAGTTCGATCATAGATTACTACCTTATAATTTATCTTTAATGTTTAATGCTCTTTCAATTACGTATTTCATCGGTTCCCTAAACTCGTCAAATGCTGAGTATACGGCACCAACTAATGCTGAAGTGTGTTCAGGTGAGAACATCTGCGTACCTGCATCTGCACACATTGCTGCACATACTGGAGGAATTGCAAATCCTTTGGAGTGTCTGGTTACAACGTGGTTTCCGTTAAAGATACCAGGTCCACCGCCACCGTAGATTGAGTGTGAGAAGAATGAGAATCCTACTGCAGTACCCATTGATCTACCGTAGTCAACACCCGGCAAACCAGTTTCGTACTCTAAAATGTCGTTATAGTACAGAATAACTGAAGCGATGTTTTGTGCAGCTCTTGCCGCACCACAGCTTACTGCTGCTGCTGCAACTAAACCTGCTGCTGCGTAAGCGTTCCACTTGTTTACATCAGCTGGCTTGTACATGTTAAATCCTGAGCCCATTGTTTTATCAACAACGATTACGCCGTCAGCAAGTGCTCTTTCAACAACTGACTGTACAACTGTACCAACAGTTCCTTTTCCATTTGCTTTAATGAATTCAATTACTAAGTTGTCAGCGTTTAATCCTTGGTAAGCTAAACCAAGTAAGTGCTGTCTTTCGAATGACCCGATTGCGTCACCCATTTCAAAAGTTGCAGTTTGTTCCATAACTGATGAGAATGCAATAGCGTTCATCATGTTTTTCTTGGTAGTAGCAACTGCATGGTTAACTGGAATGTTTCTTAAAGCGTAACCTAAACCTTCTAAGTTTGAAGGTGCACCTAAGAGTGAAGCGATGTTACCTCCAGCGTAGTCCATAACTTGCGGGTAGTTACCCATGATTGAAGCGTGAACTGTTGAACCTTCAAACATGTCTACGTTGAATGTTTTGATGATTGCTTCTTTCAATGCCATTGCGGTTGCAAGCATTGATACTGAGTATTCTGCCGCTACTTCTAACCTTTCGGATGGAACCTGCACGGCCATTTGTTTTCCGCCGTTAATCAATTTGATTGCGGTATCGTCATCTTTGGATACTTTCAAGATTTTTTCTACTTCATCAGCAATTGCTTGAGCATTGCTAACAACGGATAAATCTAGGGTTCTACCTGGAACTTTACAGCCTTTTCCACCGATGCTACCGGTAGCCAGAGTATTTTCAATACCTGCTAAGTTGACAGCAACGGTTCTTTTAATGTTCTTTAACATGCTTTTGATGGTAGGGTTGTATAATGGGCTAATAGCTTCCAATGGTACATTTTCTGCTACTAGGTTTCCTTTCGCATCGTACAAACTTATTTTGTCTTCATACTTTACCATAGGAACCACTCCTATTTTTTTGATATATACATCATAACATTATTAAAGGAAGATATATTCAAGTTTTCATTAAAATCAAATAGAAAAATATATATAGTCTCTATCGGGGATTAAGTTTTGGATTAGGTTAATTATATCTTATCATGCTACGTAATACTAGATAAATTTGTAATTAGCATGACAAAAACTAATATTGGAATTCTATTTTTAATGAATTACTACTTACTACTATTTTTATAAAAGTAAATAAGATGGTAATATGAACCAAAAGCTTGGATTTATTAATATTGATGAGGAATTTAATTTTGAAAATAACTCGTTTGACAATAATGGTGGTAAATCACAGCTGTTAATCGACTTAAAAGGAGAACCTGGAAAAAATTGTGGGGGATTTTGTAAATTTTGTTATTTTAGAAAAGTTAATTTTAATAATCCTGAACCCCTAGGGTGTAAACAATGTACATTTCAAATAGGGTGCGACTACTGTATAAATTCCATTCGTGAAATAAATGGCTCATTTATTCCTTTGCCATTTGCACTTGAACAGGTTCAAAGTTCGCTAATGTTTCAAAAATATGAAAAAGTAAACATAACAAGTGGCGG
Source organism: Methanococcus vannielii SB (assembly GCF_000017165.1). Taxonomy (NCBI): domain Archaea; kingdom Methanobacteriati; phylum Methanobacteriota; class Methanococci; order Methanococcales; family Methanococcaceae; genus Methanococcus; species Methanococcus vannielii. The sequence continues at coordinate 892,266 of NC_009634.1, read as the reverse complement.
AGATACAAGTTATTACCCTTATCTTGAAGACCTTTGCAAAATAATAAATCAAATGGGTTTAAAAATTCATTTAGGATATACCTCAGGCAAGGGATTTAAAAACTTAAATCAAGTTAAAAATCTTGTTAATTTTGGAGTTAATGAAGTCACATTTTCTGTTTTTTCAACAGATCCAAATATTAGAAAAGAATGGATGAGTGACAAGAATCCCGAAATTTCTCTTGAATGTTTAAAGTATTTTTGTAATACTTGTGAAACACACTGTGCAATAATTGTTGTTCCAGGTATAAATGATGGCGAAAACCTAAAAAATACAATAAAAGACCTCACTTCATGGGGGGCAAATGCTGTAATACTAATGAGATTTGCAAATAAAGTTGAAAATGGCCTTATACTTGAAAATGAACCATTAATTGAGGAAATAAATGTTTCAAGCGTTGAAAGGTTTGGGAAACTCGTAAAAGAAATGCATGAGCTCTTTGGTGAAAAAATAAGAATTTCAGGAACGCCCGTTTATGATCCTTTAACAAATACTCCATTTGCAATTTACTATGAAAAAAGTATCTTGAACGATTTAAGGAAGAAAATAAGGGCAAAAGCAACAATTATCACGGGAAAGGTTTCATATTGGTATCTATCAAAAATATTTAACGGGACTCCCGTAACAGTAATTTCAGTAAATAAGGATATATCTGACTTAATTACTAAAAAAGATTTAGAAACTATCGATTTATCTAAATTGACAGATACCGTATTTTACCCTGAAAATGCACTCGTTCACGAACGAGATGCGGAAGAAATTTTAACAAAAGATGGTGTTAAACGGTTTGTTTTAAGGGGAATTGATAAATTAACAATGGATGGGGAAGTTTCAGGAGTATTTACAAAAGAAGAAGCAGTTAATTTTGAAATTAATGCATTTACAGAATTAATTGAAAAAATAAATTTTTTTGGAAATCCCATCTAATTTTAATTTTTTTTTATAAAATATCAATTTATAAATTTAAATTAATAAATTAATTTACTCAAAAAAGAAAATGCCGAGGGGGGGACTTGAACCCCCGACCTCTCGGTTTCCCAGGACCCAAGGGGAATTACCCCTTAGGAATTTCCGTATGAGCCGAGCGCTATAACCAGCCTAAGCCACCTCGGCAATGCTTGTTTTATTAAGCATCTTTAACTAAGTAAATCAAATATATATACCTTTCGTAGAAACATTTATATACTGAAATGCAGAACTAAACTATGCTTTATGATATTAAGGTTATTTTAAATCATGGAGCGAGGGTTGCCAAGCCTGGTTAAAGGCGCTAGATTGAGGGTCTAGTCTCGTAGGAGTTCGAGGGTTCAAATCCCTTCCCTCGCATATTTTTTCAAATCTAAAACTTTTACGAATTTTAATTTGGGATGCAACACTTTTTAAAGGGCTGCGTTTGAATCCCTTCCTTCGCATATTTTTCAAAACTAACTTTTTTAAAAAGTTATATCCGTACATCTAAATTTTTAATTATTTTTTGGTGTTAATATATATAAAAAGTCGATAGATATTTTTATTAATAATTACTAAAGGGATAAAATGGAAGAGATAGTAGTCTGTATCACAGGTGCAAGTGGCGTTATATATGCAAAAAGGCTTTTAGAAGAATTAAACGGAAAATCGATTAAAACAACATTGATTATATCAAATTCAGCAAAAAAAATAATTAAACACGAGCTTAGAATAGAACTTGACGAATTTAAGAAACTTTCAGATAATTACTATGAAAATGATAATTTTTTTTCTCCCGTTGCATCAGGTTCACATAAATTTAGCTCTGTAATTGTAGTTCCATGTTCAATGAAAACACTTTCTTCAATTGCTAATGGGTATGGGGATAACTTAATTGGTAGAGTCTCTGATATCGCACTAAAAGAAAGGAGAAAACTATTAATTGTTCCAAGGGAAATGCCCTTTAGTACAATCCATCTTGAAAACATGGTAAAACTATCAAAATTAGGGGTCTCTGTAATTCCGCCAGCTCCTGGATTTTATAATGATCCAAAAACAGTTGAAGATATGGTAAATTTTGTTGTTGGCCGGATACTTGATAATTTGGGTGTTGAAAATAACATATTTAAGAGATGGGGAGAATAATTATCTGCTAATAATTTGGTGAAAACATGCTTGATAAGTTAGGGCAAAACCTGTCTGAAGCACTGAATAAGATAAAAAATGCTACGTTTGTCGATAAAAAACTCGTAAAAGAAGTAATTAAGGATATTCAAAAAGCTTTAATCCAGTCTGACGTTAATGTAAAGTTAGTATTCAACATGAGTAAAGAAATTGAGAGAAAGGCAATAGAAGAAGCTCCTCCAAAAGGATTTTCTAAAAAAGAACATATTATAAAAATTGTTTATGATGAACTTGTAAAATTACTTGGGGAAAATCCTCAAAAGCTTGAACTTGACCCTTCAAAAAAGTCAGTAATATTACTTGTTGGAATTCAAGGAAGTGGTAAAACAACAAGTTCAGCAAAACTTGCAAGGTACATTCAGAAAAAAGGAATGAAACCTGCTTTAATTGCAGCGGATATTTACAGGCCGGCAGCATACCAACAGTTAAAACAGTTATCCGAGAAAATAAATGTTCCTCTTTTTGGTGATGAAACAAAAACAAAAACTCCAGTAGAAATTGTAAAGGAAGGCATTGAAAAATTAAAAAAATCCGATGTTTTGATTATAGATACAGCTGGAAGACACAAAGAAGAAGAAAGTCTTTTAGAAGAAATGAAGCAGATGAAAGAAATTACAAATCCAAATGAAATAATCCTTGTAATTGATGGTACCTTAGGCCAACAGGCTAAAAATCAGGCAAAAGCATTCAAAGACGCAGTTTCAGAAATTGGTAGTATATTGGTTACAAAACTTGATGGTTCTGCAAAAGGCGGCGGTGCATTAAGTGCTGTTGCAGAAATCAATGCACCTATTAAATTTATTGGAACTGGTGAAGGTGTTGATAACTTAGAAACATTTGACCCAAAAAAATTTATTTCAAGGCTTCTTGGAATGGGGGATTTAGATTCCCTTTTAGAGAAAACTGAAGATGTAATGGACGAATCAACGGAAGAAAGTATCGATTCAATATTGAAAGGAAAATTTACCCTAGTGGAACTTTATGCACAACTTGAAACAATTTCAAAAATGGGTCCTATGAAGCAGATAATGGGAATGATTCCGGGGTTTGGCGGAAATATGCCAAAAGAAGCTGCACAACTTACGGAACAGAAATTGAAACGATATAAAATTATGATGGACTCGATGACGATGGAAGAAAAAGAAAATCCTGAGTTAATCAAGACATCTAGGCTTCAAAGAATTGCAAAGGGCGCAGGTGTAAAACAAGATGAGATAAAAGACCTCTTAAAGTATTACGCAACAACTAAAAACGCATTTGGTAATTTAAAAAGAGGAAAAATGCCGAAAATGGGCGGTAAAATGGGCCAAATAATGAGGCAATTAATGTATAAGGAGTAAAAATATATTAAAGGTTTAATCCAGTAATTTGGATACCTGCTCCTTTTAATTTGTATTTTATATTTAATTGGATTAATAATGGCGTAATCTGCTCAATAAATTTTGAAATTTCTAATTTTCCAGCATCTATCCCCCTTATACCAGGAATTTCGTTTGCAAGGGAAATAACTGTTTTTTTAGCCTCAACATCATTTCCAGCAATTAATACATCACAGTTTACCTCACAGTCTAAATCTTCAAGACATTTTGAACAAATGTTTTGGAATCCACTTACTACTTTTGATTCTGGAAGTATTTCTTGAATTAATTCCGCAACTGAGCCTTGAGGGCAGGTAATAACTCTTGTTGGTTTATCTCCAATCGCAGTTGCAAGCGGGACACCTATAGAAACAACTATTTTTCCCTTTAATTCTTCTTTTAATTCTTTTAATGTAGATATGGTGTATTCAAATGGGAGTGATACAATAACGACATCAGCTAACTTTGAAGCCTCGCTGTTTGTCAGTCCCTTAATAGTTGTAGATATTTTTTTTTCTGAAAGTATTTTTAAAGCATTTTCCGAAGCTTCAACTGCTTTTTCAGCCTTTCTTGACCCTATTAATATTTCATGGTTTTTTGAAAACCTAAGTGCAAGACCAAAGCCTTGGTCGCCAGTTCCACCAAGTATCGCAATTTTCATAAATTCACCTTTTTTATATTAATAATCGATTAATTCATTAGAGATATTCATTTATATAATAATTTATAAATTATTGATTCTTAAAAAATGTTCTTTTATGATTTCCCTTCCCTTTACTGCATCACGTATACTTTTAGATTCAAATGATAGTACCTTATCGTATTTTATTTCTTGGAGTTTTAAGATAACGCTTGAAAAGTCGATATTTCCTGCCCCAATCAATGCATGTTCATCTTCTATTCCTAAATTATCATGGATATGGGCATGTACAATTCCTCTTCCCATTTTATTTAACTCGCCTACAAATTCAGCCGGATTTCCAGCAGTATTTGCATGGCCTATATCGAATGTAATTCCAAGGTACTTTGAATCAATGTCTTTTATAATGTCACTCAATGATTCAATAGTAACCCCTAAAACACCGTGATAATTAGGCATATTTTCTAAACCTATCATTATTTCGTAGTTTTCTGCCATTTCAACGATTTCATTTAGTGATGAAAAATTGTTATCTAAAATATCTTTTTTGTAATCCGACCAAAGTGGGGGTAGATACCCAGGGTGAATCGTGACAACATTAGCATCGAGCTCAAATGCACCTTCAATAGATTCGATAACGCTGTTTACAGTTAAATTTCTTACTTCCCTATTCATTGAAGCAGGATTTAAATCTGAAAAAGACGAATGAATGACTAAATCTACGTCATACTGTTCTTTTAAAGCCCTTAAATATTTGATATTTTTTGGGTTTAACTGATGACTTCCTTCAGAAACGATTTCCCAACATTCAAAAGAGTTTTCTGCAACTTTCTCCATTGATGATTGAAGAGTTTCTGGTAAAAATACTAGAGATGATATTCCAAACTTCATGAGAATCTCCCCGCTTTAGCTATTAATATAATAAAAACATTTAATGTATTTAATAATATTTTTATTCTGGTGGTAGTTTGAATTTAAATGTCCCGATTTCAAAAGAAGACGTTAAAAAGTTAAAAGTAGGGGATATCGTTTATTTAACCGGTAACCTCTGTACTGGAAGAGATGAAGCTCACTTGATAACTATTGAAGAAAAAAAAGCACCAATAAACCTTGAAAATGGCGTAATTTACCATGCCGGCCCGATAATGAAGCAAGAAAATGGTATTTGGAAATGCGTTGCAATTGGGCCTACAACCTCTGCAAGAATGAACAATATCGAAGAAGACTTTATAAAAATTACAAATATTTCTGCAATAGTTGGAAAAGGAGGAATGAATAAAGAGTTATTGAGAACTTTTAAGGAGTTAGGGGTAGTTTATCTTGCAGCTCCAGGTGGCTGTGCAGCACTTTTGGCAAATTGTATAAAAGAAGTAAAAAATGTTTACCATCTAGACTTAGGAATGCCTGAAGCATTTTGGGAACTAAAAGTTGAAAATTTTGGTCCACTAATTGTTGCAATGGATTCACACGAAAATAGCCTTTATTTTGAAGTCGAAAAAAAGGTTCAGGAAAATTTAGATTCATTAAAGCGGAAGCTCTAACCTTTTAGTTTTTTAAACTTATTTTTTAAATATTAATTTAGATTTATAACTTTAAATAATTTATAAATCTAAATTAATAAATAAATTTTTATAAAAATAAAAAAAGAGATTTCAAATTCCAATTATTTAATTGGAACGAACATTGAACCTCTTGTAGCACCCATACCTGGGGAACCGTGCTGTACAATTCCTCTAGTTGGTGCCATTTCACCTAAGAATCTTCCAAGGGTTTCTTCAACTAATTTTATTTCTTTAAACTGCTTACCTGTGTAAATACTGATTGTTAGGCCTATCATTTCAGGAGTTATTACAAAGTCCCTACAATGTGTCCTTATAACTCTAGGCTCTTTGCCTCTGTTTACCAATCTTCTTGCTTTTTTAATTTTCATAACCAATTTTCTTTGGTTAGGGGTAATTCCTCTTGACATCGTTCTTCTCTGTCTTGCAGGAACGATTTCAATGAATTTTTTAATGGGCATTTCTTGGAGTTCGGGTAAAGTAAAGCCTTTGTATTTAAATTCTACTCTTCTTCTTGGGGCTGTACTTTGTTGTCCTTTTTTAGACTTTCCTTTTCCGCCTTTGCCACTAAATTTTTGTCTGGCCATGTTTTCACCTTATTAAATTTTAGGAAGGGGCTTAAATTAATTATTTCCTACCGGTTCTTCTTGAGGCAATATGCCCTACTTTTCTACCTGGGGAAGTATTTCTTGAAACGCTTGATGGTTTTCCTAGGTGCTGGTGTCTACCTCCACCGTAAGGGTGATCTACTGCGTTCATTGCAACACCCCTTACCTTTGGCCATGCAACAGCTTTAGCACTTAATGAATGGTGTTTTTTACCTGCTTTAACGAATGGTTTTTCTTTTCTTCCACCGCCTGCAACAACACCAATTGTTGCTCTACATGCAGGATTTAGTACTTTTGCGTAGCCTGAAGGCAATTTAACGATAGTTTTTCCGATATCATGCGCTACAACGTGTGCGTAGCACCCACCAGCTCTTACTAACTTACCGCCGTCTCCAGGGATTGTTTCAATATTGTATACTGGGATACCTTCTGGAATTTCTCCAAGTGGTAAAACGTTTCCAGGTTTTATTTCAGCGCTTATACCGCATTCAATCTGCTCGCCAACTGAAATTCCTTCTGGAATTAATACTAATCTTTCTTCTCCATTAGCAAATCTTACTTTTGCTACTGGTGCAGATCGTCCAGGATCATGAAGTACATCAATAACGGTTCCAAGAACTTTTCCGACTTTTTCCATTTCGTCGTAACTTCTGTACTTAACTTCACCTTTCCTTTTGTGGGACGGGGATCTGTATTTTGGAGTACCTCTCCCTCTATTCTGGGAAATTAGTCTTTTACCCATTATATCACCATATTACTCAATAGTGTTTTCTTAAATTAATTAATAGATTCCTAAGCTTGCAGCTACTTCTCCAGCGTTGTATTCGTCTTTTAATTTTATGTATGCTTTTTTCTGTCCTTTTGGAGTAATGTTCGTGTTTACTTCAGCAACTTCAGCATTGAATAACTGTTTAATTGCTTCTTTAATATCTTCTTTTGTAGCTTTTCTTTCAACGTAAAATACCAATCGATTTTCTTCTTCAATGAGTTTCATTGTTTTTTCACTAACGATTGGTGTTTTTATAACATCAAAGGCATCCATGCCATTCACCTCAGATTAATCTTAAAATCTTTCCTTTAATTTTTCAATGGCATTTTCAGTCCAGAGTGTTAGTCTTCCAGCCATTGTTCCGGGTGCAATGTGTATTGCGCTTAAATCATTAGCCGTAATTACATCAACACCTGCAAGGTTTCTTGATGCAGCAACTGCGTCACATGCATCGCCTACAACAACCAAGACACTTCTTGGTTTTTTGTATTTTCTTCCTCTTAATTTTGCTCTTCCAGCTTTAATTTTAATGCCGTCTTTAGCTCTTTCTAAGTCAGCTTCTAATTTTAAAGCTTTAAATACACTTAAAACTTCTTTTGTTTTTACAAGGCTCTCAAATTCAGCATTTACAACTAAAGGTAATGAAGGAACTCCTTCGATTTTGTGTCCTCTTGCTGCAACAATTTCTGAATTTGCCGAAGCTGCAATAGCACTTGCTAAAGCTTTTAATCTTTCTTTTCTGTTTATTCTTTCGAATAATATTTTTTCAACTTTTGGAGGGTGAGCTCGTCTACCGCCAACAGCTTGAGGTACAAATGCACCTGCACCTTGTGCGGTTCTTCTTACTCTTGCCTTACCGTGTCCCTTTCCGATTGATTTTGCTGAAGTTCTGTAACCAGCTAATGGGTCGGAACCTTTTGGTTGCAATCGTGCAGTTAATGATGAAATTACTGCTCTTTTAATTACATCTGGCCGGTATTCTGTTTCAAATACGCTAGGTAATTCAATTGCCCCTTTTTCAGAACCATCTAAATTGTAAACCTTAACATTCATAAGTTACACCTGCTCGTGTTTTTGAGTAATTAGTTTCCTTGTTTGGACTCTTTGCTGATGTAAGTAACTTCCGGTAATCCGAATTTATCTTCAGCAGGTCTTACAGCTCCTCTTAAAACTACTAATCTTTTTGCAGGGCCTTGAACAGTTCCCTTAACTACAACGTAACCGTTTTTAACAGCACCGTAGTTTAAGAATCCTCCTTTAGGTGTAATTTCAGCACCTTCGCTGCCTAATTTTAAGATTCTCTTATTGTATTCGGTTCTCTGGTGGAAACCCATTTGACCCGCTAATGGAACAGTCCACATAACTCTTTTTGGTCTCCATGGCCCGATTGAACCGGTCTGTCTACCTACACCTTTTCTTTGGTGCTTTCCAAACTGTATTTTTACGCCCCATCTTTTAACTGGGCCTTGGAATCCTTTACCTTTGGTAACTGCCAAAGTGTCGATAAATTCTCCAGTTTCAAATACATCATTGATTGAGAGCGTTTTGCCTAAAATATCTTTAGCGTAAGCTAATTTTTCAGCGACTGAGGAACCGCCAACTCTAATTTCAACAACTTCAGGTTTTTTCTTAGGGATTCCTGTAGTTTTAGGATTAGTGTGTACGATTACTCTTAAATCAACCGTTTTTTCTAAAACAGCATCTAATGATTCTACTGTTTTTATTTCTTCCTTTTTTGTAACGGTTAACTTTCTTCCTAATTCTTTGTCCTGTTGCTTTGCCCAAACTTCAGTTAAAGCTTTTAAGCCTTTTGTCGTTTTTCCGTATGCCCTAATACCTGCAACAGTAATTTCAGGTGTTTCCAATACGGTTACTGGGGAAAATACTTCCTGCCCATTGTTTGGGCTTTTAGGGTTGTTTTCTACTAATAAAGCATGGGTAGTACCTGCTTTGTATACTGGAAATGCCTGAAGTCCTACTTTTTTATCAGCAGGCCATGATCTGATTTTAGGAACTAATTTCTTAGCTCTTTTCCTTGGGCTAAATGCTAGAGAACCTCTACGAGGTCTATTTTTTTTCATACCCATAGTATAACCTCCTTTGATAGTTAACTAGTACCCCTTGTGTTTTATTTTTGTGTAGAACTAGTCGTTTTTAGAGTAGTTGTTAATCTTTTAAAAACAAGCAACCTATTAATGGCGTTCCGCCTTTTCAGGTCTTCCATATAGTTGCCTACATACATTAATCATTACAATATATATAGTTAACCCTAATTAAATTCAATCACTATATATCTTAAAAAAGAGATATTTATTGGTATAAAATATAATTTTAACGATAAAATGGTGATTGAATGGAAAACATGAGCTTTATGATAGAATATTTTGAAAAAAAGAACGAAAAAAGGGAAAAAATTTTAAAAATTTCAAGAGATATTGTTAAGGATTCTTCAATAATTATTCGAAAAATTCAGAAACGTGAACAAGTCAGTTTTTTTGAACTTGAAGATAAACTTTTAGGTATTTCAAATTTATGTTTGGATCATCCCGAATTTATCAAATATCTACAAGCTCCAGAACAGGAATACGTTGAAGCCAAGGTTTATTATCACTTAGTTTTTGAAAATCGGTTTTTAAATTACTCTAACTTTAAAAATGTTTCAATAGAGAATTATATATTGGGACTTTGTGATGTTATTGGGGAACTTAGGAGAAAAATACTCGAATCAATTAAAGAAGACGACTTTAAAAATGCAGAGTGTTATTTTTTCCACATGGAAAATATTTATGATTTTACAATGAAATTTGACTATTATAATTTAATAGACGGACTAAGAAGAAAACAAGACGTTTCAAGAAGTATACTGGAAAAAACTCACGGGGATTTAATAAGCTTTACAGAAAATTTAAAGCTTAGAACAGAACTATCTAAATTTAAACCTTAATTTATTTTTTAATAATTTTTAAGTATAACATTTAGATATACAAATTAATATTTTTAAAATAAAAAGTAGGGCAGCGGGGATTCGAACCCCGGGCCACTCGGTTATCAGCCGAGCACTCTAACCAGGCTGAGCCACTGCCCTATACTGCAACTTATTCGAGGAAACCTTAGAATGATTTTATCTGAATTTCCAATGCCTTTCAAAGCAAAATGAAATAAGGTGTTTTAATATTTAAACTTTTTGGTAAAATGTTTAAATGCAATACAAACTAATTGATTATATATGCCCCTTAAATACATATTTTAATTATAAACCGCTAAGGGGGAATATAATGGCATTATTCGGTTTAAAAGAAAATCACGCAGCAATTTTAGCATACCTTTTAGGATTCCTATCTGGAATTATAGTTTTACTACTGGAAACAGAGTAAATTTGTTAAATTTCATGCAATGCAATCCATTATATGCTTTGGTTTAATTTTTGCGTTAAGTCTAGTTTTTGGATATATTCCTTATATTGGGGGAATTTTGGGAATGTTATTAAGTCTAATTTCATTGGCATTATGGATAGTTGGAATAATAAAATCATACCAAGGTGAAAAATATAAATTCCCAATTATTGGCGACATTGCTGAAAAATACCTGTAATAAATGTCCACATATTTTTATATGTTTTTAAATTTTAATCCATATTAGAATTTTTTTTGCTATGTTTTGGAGTATAGGTGCATACCTTGGATTTATATATTAGTGATACAATATTATAATACATATTTTGTTAGTAAAAATATTAAAAAGGGGAAAAGATGACATCGTTAGGTCTTGAAGAAAATCACGAAGCAGTTTTAGCATACCTTTTAGGATTTGTTTCAGGCGGTATCTTGTTAGTTATCGAAAAAGAGAGTTCTTTTGTTAAATTTCATGCAATGCAGTCGATAATAGTTTCAGCAGCAATATTTGTTTTAAGTATTGTTCTTGCATTTATTCCAATTATAGGATGGTTACTCGGTTTACTATTAATGCCTGCAAGCTTAATAATCTGGTTTTTCTGTATGTTTAAGGCTTACAAAGGGGAAATGTATAAATTACCCGTAATTGGCGATATGGCAGAAAAATATATGTAATTATTTTTCATTTTTTTACTTTTTTTAGAGTTTAAATTCTTTTAGGGCTTCAGGAATTTTTTTTATAATTTCGTATATCTTTGTATCGGGTTTTGGATTTACAATTTCGCCCAATTTACGATTTAATTTACACCCCAATATCGATGCTTCCTCTATTTTAAATCCACATGCAATTAATGACGTAGTAATTCCTGTTAGCGTATCTCCAGTTCCCCCGATGCATTCCATTGCTTCAAACTTTGGATTTGCCACATGGTCAATGATTTTTCCGCACTGTACAATATAGTCTTTTTCCCCTTTTACAACCATATTGTCGGGCATTTTTTGAAAATACGCCATTTCAATTAGTTTTGGAACGTCTAAATCATCTATTTTAGATATAAATCCTCTAACGTACGCAGGATGTGATGACTTATCATCTGCTAAAAATGCAAGTTCGCCTACATCTGGAAAAAACATTCGAAATTTATCCCCAATACCTGCAGCCTTTCCAGCATACATCCCTCCTGCATCGCCGATAACGGTTTTGGAAAAATCTACGTTTAAAATTTCTGAAATTTTTGGTTTTATATAATGAATAATTGTTATTTCTTCCGTAATTTCATTTAAATCCCGATAAATTTTTAAACTACCCTCACCTTCCCCCACATCTCCCGCAGTTAAAAAAATTAGCTCTTTTTCCATTCCAAAATATTCCAATGTTTTAAATGCTGCCCCAACGAGGGCTCCACTGCCCATTGTAATTGGAAATTCTTTATTTTTAACAAATATCTTATTTTTTTCAATATGTACTTGGCCTTTAACAAGTTCCATACCTTTTATGGGCATTGCTCCTGCAACCATCATATTATTCACCGCTAAATATTTTTTTAGCCTCTTCAAATGCTTTATTTAATGTATAGGCACATAAAGTGTACCCTAAAGCTTTTGGAGTTTCATTTTCATTAATTTCTAAAATGTTTCTACCAATCAACTGTAAATTAAGATAAGGAACATCAGGACAGCCCCCTCCAGAAATGTTTACTATCTTTCCGGTACCATCTATTGTTATTTTCATATTTCCAGATCTTACCATTGTAAATCCTTGGATTTCTTTTACTTTAACGATATCTAAAGGTTCCATTAACTGCCCATCAAGTGAAATAAATTTTAATGGAACTAATTTATTTTTTTTAAGTTCCCTTTTTATTCCTGTTTCTTCTAAAACTTCGTATTCCACTGCAAGGTCACAACCTTCCCGTATTTCATGCGGAGGAGCAACTACTTTTGCAGAATAGTTTTTTAAAATTTTTTCAGCCTTCATTGCATCCCTTACGCTTTTAAATATTATTAATCCTTTTCCTACTTTAAATTCTTTTTTAGGTTCCAAAACCGACTTTAACTTATTAAAAAATGAGGACATATTTTCACCAAAGTAAAAAAGTGCTGATAAAAAAATAGTATATCAAATGGTATAATAAATAATATAATACTTAGTATTTAGTAATTATGCAAGTATTGACTGTATGAATGAAAGTGCCCACTGGTGGTAGATTACTGCACCAACTGCTAAACCAATTATATACATGATTGCAGTTTGGTTCCCTTCTCCTGCCATTATAAAGTTTCTAAATGGACAACCGCCCTGAATTATTGACAGGAAACCTACTCCAAAACCCCCGATAAGTGCTGCAACGAGGTTTGGCATAAAACCTAATCCACCTGCGGCCCCCCCTGGAATTGCAGTAACTCCTTTTGTAAGTATCCAAGGAAATAGGGGTAAAAGCCCTACAATGTGGAATAAGATTGAACCTATTAATGCTCCACCAATAAATCCAAATAAACCTTTGAGTAGCCACGTGTCTTTCATTAAAGAAAAGTCCCTAAGTCCTCCACAGAAACAAAGAGCGGATCTTTGTCCAAGATATCCCAAAAGGGTACCAAATACTAAAGTGCCAATTGCAGGCAAGTATTGATAAATATCCATATTATCACCCTTTATAAATTATGCTTTTTTCAAATATACTTCAGAACCTACAACAGCTCCAATAGCTATCCCTACTAACCCAATTAGTCCGAATAAATCCCCATAACCTGCCCTTAAAGCCATTCTGATAGGGCATCCGCCCATCAAAAGTGCGAAGTTTAACACAAGTACTCCAAGTATAAATCCAACAACTAAATTGTGGGTTCTTCTAATTTTGAAATCTTTATGAATAATTGCACCGGCTAATGCACCGATTAATAACCCGATAACAGTTAACACAGGTAAGAATTTTGATACAGGCGCCATACCAAGATTGGTTCCTAGTAAATTATTTACAATCCAGTTCATAAGGTCTCTAGTGTGGCATGCAACACATAACCCATATGCTGGAGGAGGACTTACCTTAAACATGACTTCTAACAATATTGCTGAAAACCCTCCTATGAGGCCAGTTTTTAACGGTGAAATTTTCACGCTATCACCTATATTTTTAATAATGGTTTTATATATTAAGTATATTAATAGGTATGTAGCAAATACAAGGTTATTTTGAATAAGAATGTATATATATCTATTTATTAGATAGATTTATAACTATTTTTTTATTAGATAATCTAATGTTTTTTACACTATAACATAACTATATAAAATTGTATGTTTATATTCAAACTGATAATTATGATTTTGACCGAAAAAAAGATAATATTTTTTAGTGTAGTTTTTGTGGTTTTAGGAAGTTTATTTTTAACTACATACGAGCTTACTCCCTCTGAAAAGCCAATATCTCACTTAAAAGATGGGGATTTTGTTAAAATAACCTCTAAAATTCAAAGAATGGATGTAAACTATAATGAATATCGTGAAGTAATCGGCATAAAATCAGTTAGGTTAATGGATGAAACAGCTTCTGATCTTAGATTATATATTTCAACAGAAATTTCAAAAGAATTTTTAGAATATACTTTAAAAACTGACCCGCGAATAAAAGAAGGAGATATTGTAAGAGTTACCGGAAAAATTAACGTCTACAATGGATTGTATGGTATAACATTAAAAGACATATCTAATTTTGAAATCGTTGAAAAATTAAATTTTGAAAAAGATATACTCTTTTCAAAAGTGCCTACAAAATACTATGCATCTAAAAGCAGTAAGTCGTATCATACGCATGCTAGCTGTTCTTATGGCTTAAAAATAAATGAAAAAGTGTATTTTATTAATGAAGAAGATGCTTTAAATTTAGGGTACAAAAAATGCAGCTACTGTGAAAAAAGGGATTAAATGGTAAATTTGTTTTTTGTAGCTTTTGGTGCGATTACTGGCTCATTTACTGGATTAATTCCTGGAATTCATCCAAATTTATTAATTCCCTTTTCAACGATTTTACTACCTTATTTCGGACAAACAAACTATTTTGGATTTTTAATGGGGCTTGTTATATCTCATTACTTTTTGAACTATATTCCTTCTGCATTTATCGGAGTTCCCGACTCAGAATCGGCAGTTTCATCAATTCCAATGCATAAATTAACAAAAGATGGAAAAGGTTATGAAGCCGTAATTTTAGCAGGAATGGGGGGATTTTTAGGAATTATTTTTTCATCAATTTTATTTTTAATAATTTTTACGTTAAATTTGGATTTAAATTCAATATATGGTATTTTAAAGCCATTTTTACCATATATCCTTATAATTTTAATTTTTACATCAATAATCTTCTCAAAAAATAAATTCTGGACATTTTTAGTAATTTTATTTTCAGGAACCCTTGGAATATCCGTATTTTATATAAATCCTTCTTATAATAACACAATGGCAGTACTATTTACAGGAATGTTTGGAATTCCATTTTTAATTACAAATCTTGGAAGAAAAAAATTAGGATATCAGTACATGAGTTTTCCAAAGTTAAATGGTTCTTATTTAAAATCAGTAGTTTTTGGAACAATTGGCGGATTTTTAAGAATATTTATACCTGCAACTGGCGGAGCCCAAATAAACTACTTTTTAAGCAAGCTAATAAAAGAAGAAAACATTGAAAATTTCATTGTTTCACAAGGTGCAATAACACTTTCAAATGAATTATTTTCGATACTTGCACTTGTTTTAATCGGAACTGGAAGAAGTGGAATTGCAGAAACAATAAAAAATTTAAATCTTGAGTATACTGCTTTTGATATATTTGGGAGTATTTTTCTTGCATCTGGCTTATCGCTACTTTTTTTATCAACTGCTTCAAAATATGTACTGAAAAATATAAATCGATATAACTATGGTGATATCTCAAAATATTTGATTATATTCTGCACTTTTTTGATATTTTTATTGACATTTAACAATTATTTTACATATCATGCTGTAATCTATATAGTATCAATATCCATTGGAATTATATGTATTAAAAAACAAGTAAATATGTCAAATATGATGTCAGTTTTAATTTTTCCGACAATTTTTTATTTTTTAGGAATATACTAAGAATATAAAAAAAGTTATTCTAACATGTAAAAATAATCTTCAAGCCAACTTACATTGCCATATTTTGGCGTATTGTGTTCTAAAAATGATATTATAATGTTACAAATATCCAAAACAGATTTTTCGGTACAATCTATTTCAAATATCTTTGACTCAACATTATTTTCAATAGATTCAACGAGGCACACGTCTAAAATTTCTGCTTCAACGTTTTCCTTTATCTTTTTTTCAGAATAATTTCTAAGGCTTAGTCTATCAAATATCCTCTCAGGGTTAAGTCGAAGTACAATAATGCAGTCAGGATTTAAAAGATGACTTACATGGCCATCAAGAATTATTAAATCTTCACAGGTCGTGTTTAATTCTAAAAAATTATTCAATTTAGGAAAATCAATAACATATGAGTTCATTTCATCGTCTTTTTCAATATATAATTGATTTTTAGAAACAATCTCTGTAATATTTATGTTTTTTACGTTATTTTCAAGATTTATCAGTTTTTCAAAAAGATTTTTAGAAACAGTTGTTTTTCCAACGCCCGGAGTTCCAGTAATTGCTATTCGTATAATTTCACCTATTATTCAGATTCTTTTACGGGTTCTTCAGAAACGTATTTATCAACTTCAACATCAGACTTAATTGCAAGAATCGTGTTTTCTCCAACCCTACCTAGGCTGTAATCGAGTGTTTCAAGATATTTTTTAAAATCATTGAATTCCTTAATAATTGCTTCGATAGGCACTTCTTCAAGATTGATTATTAAAACATCATGTTCTACTATGTTTTTTATATGTTCAAAGTCCTCAGGAGATTTAATTCTTGTAGTAAGGACTCGCGGATAGATTTTATGTTTTACAATTTTTACTTTTTCTTCAGGAACGGTTTCTTTTGGTAATGGAATTTCTTTAGACTCTTTAATTTCATATGCAGGATATGATTGGCCTATAACGACATATTCCTCATCATGAACAGGTACTTGAGCAGGTAACTCTTTATTTCCTACAAATATTCTTTTTATTTTTTTGAACATAACTACTCCACCGCCTTTTCTTTGTGCCTAAATACAATTGATTAATATACATTTATTTAATGAAGTTATTTATCCTTTTTGATTGAATTTTTGTGTTTTATTAAATTTTTAAACTTCAACCTATATTTTGCAATGTTCAAACGAATTAAATTGACTTAGGCGACTTTTTATTGATTTTAAACTTTAATTTTATAAAATTCAAGTTTATATTTTTCAAATGAACAATTTTGGAGCTTACATTACCATCAAAATTATTTTATACAACCAAAATAATACATTTTACAGGATTGGAAAGATATATATAACTAAGTTATCTAGCTTTTAACGATTTAATGTCATAATAGTGCGAAAATAAAAGTAAAATATCAACTGGAGGATGCGTTATGTTTTTGACCCTTGATGACTTTAATTTGGAAGGAAAAACGGTTGCATTACGTGTAGATATTAATAGTCCGATTGATGTGAATAATGGGGCTATTTTGGATGACACGAGAATTAAAGCATGTTACAATACGATAAAAGACCTTTCTAACAAAGGTGCAAAAGTAGTAATTTTGGCCCACCAGAGTAGGCCTGGAAAAAAGGATTTTACAACCCTCGAATCTCACGCAAAAAAATTATCCGAGGTCTTAGGTATCGAAGTAGGATATGTTGATGGGTTATTGGGGTCTACTGTACGAGAATCTATTTTAGGGATGGACAACGGCGAAGTAATACTTCTTGAAAATGTAAGGCTTTTATCTGAAGAAGTCCTTTCAGAATGGAAATCTTGGGATAAAATTACCCCTGAAAAACAGGCAAAAACAATAATGGTAAAAAAATTACATCCTTTTTTTGATTATTTCGTAAATGATGCGTTTGCAGCAGCCCACAGGGCCCAACCTTCACTTGTAGGCTTTTCATATTATATGCCAATGCTTTGTGGACGGGTCATGGAAAAAGAACTTTTTACGCTTACAAAAGTTATTAAAAATCCAGATAGGCCATGTGTATTTGCACTAGGGGGTGCAAAAGCGGATGACAGTATCGAAGTAATTAAAAACGTGCTTGAAAAACAGACTGCTGATCAAGTAATTACAAGTGGGATTGTTGCAAATATATTTTTAATTGCAAAAGGATTTAAATTGGGCCCTAACGAAAAATTAATTGACGATATGGGTTACACTGGGCAAGTAACTATTGCAAAAGAGTTAATTGAAAAATACGGTGAGAAAATCGTAATACCTATTGATGCAGCTTTAAATATTGAAGGGGAAAGAAAAGAAACTGAATTAAATTTAAATAATGAAGTAAGTCATCCAATCCATGATCTGGGTCAAAAAACAATTGAAAGTTATTGGGAAATTTTAAAGAATGCCAAGACAATAGTTGCAAACGGCCCTGCAGGAGTATTTGAAAACAAAAATTTCTTAAAAGGAACAGAAGAAATTTTAAAAGCAACTGCAAGTTCAAAAGGATTTTCAGTAATTGGAGGCGGACATCTGTCTGCTGCTGCTGAAGTAGTCGGAATTTCTGGAAATGTGGGCCACATAAGCACTGGAGGGGGTGCGTGTATTGAATTTTTGGCAGGAAAAAGACTTCCCGTAATTGAAATGCTTTTAGAGTCTTATGAAAAACATAAAGCCTAATTCCATCAAAATATTTCATTTAGACTTATTTTTTACTCTTATTTTAAAAAAGTACTGAAAATATATTTTAAATGGAAAATTATATATAAGAATCAACTTATTATTTTATTATTAAAATAGTTTTTTTGGAAATTATAGAACGTGTGGGCGATTTTATGGAATTAAGTAAGCTTGCCGAAGAAATTAGGAATTTTGAAGGCGTAACAAGAAAAAAAGAAATTAAAAATGTTGTAAATAACTTTAATTTTGAAGAGGAATATGATTTTGACATAATTGCAGATTTTGGGGACGATGCTGCAATAATCGGGCTTGATGGGGAAAATGCACTTTTGCTTGCTGCAGACGGTATTTGGGGTAAATTATTGGAAAAAGACCCTTGGTGGGCAGGTTACTGTTCTGTATTGGTAAATACAAATGATATTGCAGCAATGGGTGGACGAGCAATTGCAATGACAAATATTATCGGCATAAAAGACTGTGATAAAGGTAAAGAACTTTTAAAGGGCCTTAAAGAAGGAATTAAAAAATTTGGAGTTCCAGTTGTTGGGGGCCACACGCATCCTGATGCACACTGCAATGTTTTAGATGTATCCATTACGGGAATCGTTAAAAAAGAAAACGTTCTAAGAAGTGACTCTGCAAAAATAGGTGATAAAGTAGTTTTTGCATATGATTTAGATGGGGCTATTCATGAAACATTTAAGCTAAATTGGGATACAACTTCAATGAAATCCAAAAAATATGTAAGGGATCAGCTAAAATCACTTGAAATTATAGGTGAAAACCACCTTGCAAATTCATGTAAGGATATAAGTAATCCGGGAGGCCTTGGAACGCTTGGAATGCTTCTTGAGGTTTCCAAAAAAGGTGCAATTGTAGACGTATCAAAAATTCCAATTGCAGAAGATATTAAAATTGACGCATGGCTTAAAATGTATCCGGGTAGCGGTTTTGTATTTACCACTCCTGAAAACAATGTAAAAGAACTGTTATCTACTCTTGAATTTGTTGGAATCACTGCATCAGTCTGTGGTGAAGTTAAAGAGGATAAAAAATTTATTATAACTGACGGGAAAGATAAAGAAGTATTATTTGATTTTGGAAGGGAATATATATGTGGTTGCTAAATACCATATCTATTTTAACATAATTTTTACGTGGTAGCATGAAAATAATGATTGACGGCGTATTTTATAATCCTGAGCCAATAGATTTTCAAAAAATCCTTCAACGGCTTGTAGAGATTTTGGGCGAAGATTTAAAAGTACTTTCATTAGAATTTCCCGAACTTGCAGCAATTTATGAACCAGAATGTTATTACCGGTCAGGATTTTGTTTAGATAAGGAAATTGAAGTAGAGTTAACTGAAATGGAGCTAAAAGAAATTAGGGAAAAGATTATAAAAGAATTTCCAAGAGATACTATCGTATATAGTCTTAACTGTGAAATTTTATGACCAATTCTAAAAAATCCGCAGATGTTTTGGAATTTTATGAAAACTGGGATTTTTCAAAATATCCAGACTATTTAACACTACTTATGGACTTTGAAGAAAACCTTATTTATGATATAATATCAAAAGACGAATTTTTTAAATCTTTAAAACTTGAAACTGATTTTTCAAAAGTTCTTGATGCAGGATGTGGCTTTGGTTCATTTTATAACCTTACAAAGGATTTTGATACAATTTACATGGATTTTTCAAAAAATTTATTAAAAAAATTTAAATCTAAAAAAAATAAAATCTGTGCAGATATTGAAAAAATGCCTTTTAACGATTCCGTTTTTAATTTAGTTTTATGTATAAACGTTTTAGAACACGTAAACTTTTTAAACGCAATTTTAGAGGTAAAAAGGGTTTTAAAACCGAATGGGAGGGCATATTTTGTAGTCGTGAATAAAAATTCTATAATAAATGATGAAATATTTATTGATTGGAAAATCCCACATGAATTAATATCTGTTAATGATTTTAAAGCTCTTGAATCATTTGACTTTCAATTAGAATCTATACGATCCTTTTATTTTTTACCTCCCCTTTTTAAAATATTCCCAAAATCTATTTTAAAAAAGATAATTGATTTATTTTTTAAAAATGACGAAAAAATTTCGAAATATTTAAAGTTTAAAGGACAGTTTTTAATTTGTAAGATGGTGAAAAAATGATATGCTGTCTTGGGCCAAAAGGGAGTTATAGTGAAAAAGCAGCCCAAAAATTTTCAGGATTACTAAATCAGGAAATTATATTTAAAAAATCAATATATGACGTTTTTAAGTCTCTTGAAACTGATTTTGAGCTTTTAGGGGTTGTTCCATCTGAAAATTCAATCGAAGGGTCAGTAACGATTACCCAAGACCTTTTTTTAGAGTTTCCGGTAAAAATTATTGGTGAAGTGGATATAGAAATAAATCACAGTTTAATTGGGTATAATATCGAAAAGATAAGGGAAATACTCTCACACCCCCAAGCACTCGCTCAGTGCGGCCGTTATATATATAAACACGGCTGGAAGGTAAGGCCCGTTGAAAGCACTGCAAAAGCTGCAAAAATCGTTTTCGAAGAAAAAAATGAAGAATTAGCTGCAATTGGTTCAATTGAAAATGCAAGGATTTATGGCATAAAAGTTTTGGAAGAAAACGTTCAAGATTATCAAAATAATAAAACAAGATTTTTTTTGATATGCAATAAAAATATGAATTTTAAAACGAATTTAATGCCATCAAAATCTACAATAATCGTAGAATTAAAGAAAAACAGGCCCGGTGCATTTTATGAGCTTTTAGAAGTGTTTAAATATCGAAATGTTAATTTAACCAGAATAGAATCTAGGCCATCAAAAAAGGAAATTGGAAATTATGTATTTTATATCGATTATGAACAAGATGATGATAATTTAGGATTACTCACTGATTTACGAAAGAGGGCATCAAATGTAATTGAAATTGGCAGTTACTTTGTAATCCGGTAATTTATGATTTAACGGGCAGGTATTTCTATAAATACATATTAAACTATATATTAAACTATATATTTGAATATATAGTAAAGTATTTATAGAAAGACTACTTATCTACTAAAAATCACTTATTGGTGTTAAAATGGAAAGTTACATTCAAAATCTCTTTTCTGAAAGGCTTGGTGGAAAAAATTTTGGTAAAGAAGATGTAATTTATAAATTTGAAAAAATAAAGCGAGCAAAAAAAGCTGCTAAGTTAAAGTTTCCAAATGTTGAGTTAATTGACATGGGTGTTGGAGAACCTGATGAAATGGCCGATTCTTCAGTAGTTGATGTGTTATGTAATGAATCGAAAAAACCTGAAAATAGGGGTTACTCAGATAACGGAGTTCAGGAATTAAAGGATGAAATTCCAATTTACATGAAAGAAGTTTTTGGAGTTGGAGAATTAGATCCAGTAAACGAAGTAATTCATGCAATCGGTTCAAAACCTGCTTTAGCATATATTACCTCAGTATTTATTAATCCTGGCGATGTAACACTAATGACCGTTCCAGGATATCCCGTTACTGCAACCCACACAAAATGGTACGGTGGAAGTGTTGAACCACTCCCATTACTTGAAAAAAATAAATTTTTACCCGAACTCGACGCAATTTCAAAAGAAGTGAAGGAAAAAGCAAAAATCCTTTATTTAAATTACCCAAATAATCCTACGGGCGCACAGGCAACAAAAAAATTTTACAAAAAAGCAGTTGATTTTGCATTTGAAAACGATGTAGTAATCGTTCAAGATGCAGCATATGCAGCATTAACTTATGGGGAAAAACCACTTTCATTCCTTTCAGTAAATGACGCAAAAGAAGTTGGGGTGGAAATCCACAGCTTTTCAAAAGCTTACAATATGACAGGATGGAGGCTTGCATTTGTTGCAGGAAACGAACTTATTGTAAGGGGTTTTGCAACGGTTAAAGATAATTACGACAGCGGTCAGTTCATTCCAATTCAAAAAGCAGGTATCCATTGCTTAAGACATCCTGAAATTACCGAAAAAACAAGGGTTAAATACGAAAGAAGACTTTTAAAAATGGTTAAAATATTAAAAGAAGCAGGATTTAATGCAAAAATGCCAGGGGGAACTTTTTATCTCTACGTGAAAGCTCCAATTGGTACAAAAGGCGGTGCTAAATTTGAAAATGCAGAAGAGTTTTCTCAGTATTTAATAAAAGAAAAATTAATTTCAACAGTTCCTTGGGACGATGCAGGACACTACTTTAGAATGGCAGCATGTTTTGAGGCATTTAAAAATGGTGAAATTTCAGTTGAAGAAGAAGACCGAATTTTAAATGAAGTTAAAAAAAGATTAACAGAAGTAGAGTTTGTTTTCGAATAAATTTTAAATTTTTTTATTTTTTTTCAAGTTTTAAAAGTGCTATTTTAGCAGCTTGTCTTTCAGCATCTTTTTTACTTTTACCTACACCCTTTGAAATAATTTTTCTTCCAATTTTTACTGCAACGATAAATTCCTTATCATGGGGTTCACCAAGTTCTTCAAGTAATATATATCGTACAGTTTTATTTTCGGATTGAATCATCTCTTGTAACTTTGTTTTATAATCTATAAATAATTTTTTTGAATTTTCCTCAATGATTGGGACTATAAATTTATTAAAAAACTTTTTTACCGAGCATAATCCTAAATCAAGATATATTGCAGCAATAAATGCTTCAAAAACGTCTGAAAGTATTGTTGGCCGGTTAAATCCGTTTGAATTAATTTCTCCTTTTCCTAAAAGTATGTAGTCACCGAAATTTAATTTTTTAGCATATAAAAAAAGTGAATATTCACAAACGTACTTTGAACGCAGTTTTGACATTTCACCTTCATTTAATAATTTATTTTCAAATAAATATTCGCTAACTACTAATTCTAAAACTGCATCTCCCAAATATTCTAAACGTTCATTATCTTCTAAATTTTCGTTATCATGTTCGTTAACGTATGAAGAGTGAATAAATGCCTGTTTAAATATATTTAAATTATTAAATTTAATATCGAGTTCTAATAACAGTTTTTCAAAATTGTCCATCAAATCCCCAATTCTAAAATGGAATTTAAAATTAAATTATTAGATTTTTAAGTTATTTTAAATTAAAATCTTTCCTTCAAAAAGGAGTGGTGGAGAAATTAATTTTCCACGTTGGCATACTTTATCAAGGGGAGTTGCAGTTTTTAAAATTTCGAAAATATTTCCTGAAAGTAGTCCTTTTTTAACGGGTGTTTTTTCATCGTTTTTTACTATGTAGCTGTTACTGATTTCAACTGAAAAGTCTCCTGTAACGGGATTTGCAGTATGTGTTCCAATAAGCGTATTTATATATAGATACTCATTAAAACTTCCCTGTTTTTCAACAGGTTTAACTACTATGTTGGAAGGAGAAACTGTTGGAAGACTTGAATACCCCCTACTCCCGTTTCCAGTAGAATTACATCCGTCAATGTTTGCTCGTTTTATATCGTAGAGGTAATTTTTCAAAATTCCATTTTCAACAAGTACCGTTTTTTGAGTTTTAATGCCTTCGCCATCTACTGCAGAAGAATAAAGTGCATAATCAAGTGTACCATCATCTTCAATCGTGATTTTCTCACCAAATATCTCTTCACCCATTTTATCCTTTAAAACCGATCTGTTTCGCTGTATATTTTCTGCATTAAATGCAGGAAGCAATGTATAACTTAAAAGAGAATTTAATGCCCTTTGATCAAGCACGATATTTCCGGTAAACTCTGTTCTTACTGCATTTGGATTTTTTAAAAATTCGACAACATTTTCCGCAAGTTCTTTAACATTGAAACTATCGTGTCTGGTTAAATAATCGTATGCAGTCTCCCCGTTATTAATTCCTGCAATTGAAGCAGAATAAAAAGTATTTTCTTCTTCAATATCCACGCCATTTGAGTTTACAATCCGATTATAATCGTAAGAATTTGAAACTCCTCCGTTAACAGTTGTTATCTTGTTTTCTTTTAAAATTTCACTCATTTCAAAAAGAGCATTCATTAATTCTTTTTCAGTTAGATTCACTACATCCTTGTAAAACATTCCTTTTGGCGTTTTGTATGTATCATTTCCTGAAAAACTCGTGTATTCATCATTTATCAGATTTTCCATTGCTTTATATATTACTTCATAGTCCTTTTTAGAGGAATATGCAAATCCCATCTTTTTATCTTTTAATACCCTAACTCCTATTCCAAAATCTTCTGATTCTTCAACACTATCTAAATTTTCGCCTTCAAGTTCGGAACTAAAGTGCTTTCCTTCTGATACAAACACTTCTGTTTCAAAACCTCTTTTTTCCGAAATTTCCATTATTCTATCAACTAAATGAGATAAATCCGTTTCCATTATAGCACCAATCTTAAAATGAATATACAATCGTTTTTTATAGTTCTTAAATATTTAAATAATATTGTTTTTTAATAACTGATGCTATGAACTCTAGTCTAGGAGGGAAAGGAATGAATATTAATTACAAAGTGTTAGCAATTATTCCGGTAATTTTAGCACTTCTTTCTTTAGTTCTTGTTTCAGTAAACGGGCTTAAAGAAAGCATTGACGTTAGTGGGGGAGTTGAAATAAGTATTCTAGCCCCAGAAAATGTGGATTTATCCATGCTAAAAGAAAAAATGCCGAATTCCGAAGTAAGAACCGCACAATCAGCTAGCGGTACGTTTGTAATTATTAAATCGGGATTAGATGTGGATATGGACCCTATACGGGCCGCACTACGGGAAATATTCAATACTGAAGATTTATCCGAACTCGCATATACTGAAAAACAAATTGGTTCAGTTTTAAGCAGTAGATTTTGGGAAGATGGCCTTAAAGCAGTAGGTTTTGCATTTATATTCATGGCCATCGTAGTATATGCAATATTTAGAACCGCAGTTCCAAGTGCTGCCGTAATTTTAGCAGCTGCAGCAGATATTGCAATAGCCCTTGGAGGAATGAGTCTTTTTCAGATCCCAATTTCGACAGCAACAATTGCTGCCCTTTTAATGCTTGTAGGTTACAGTGTCGATACTGACATCATGCTAACAACAAGGGTTTTAAAACGGAGAACTGGAACTCTTGACGAGAGAATAAAAGAATCAATGAAAACTGGAATTACAATGTCGCTTACAACAATTCTTGCAATGGCGGTTCTTTTAATTGTAGTTACTTACGTAGTACCTGCCGCAGAAGTTTTAGGAAACATTGCAGCAGTTTTATTAATTGGATTAATTGGAGATTTAATGCTTACATGGCTTACAAACGTAGGAATATTGAGATACTACGTAACAGAATATAAAAAGGAGAGGAATTAGGAGGGATACCATGAAATTACTAAAAGATCCTAAAGTTGCAATTCTTTTAGTGTTTGTTCTAGCCTCCGTACTTCTTCTTACATTCAAAGGACTTTCCTTTGGTGTAGATTTAAGTGGTGGCTCAACAATAGTATTAAACACTGAAAAACCATTAAGTGACGCTGAAATGGTTTCAGTAACTGAAATTTTGACAAGCAGGCTAAATACCAATGGATTAAGTGATGTTAGAATTTACCCCCGGGGTAGTGATGAAATAGTAATTGAAATACCAAAAAGTGCTGATTTAGAGCGAATTGAACGAATTTTAACTCAGCAAGGGGTATTTATAGCAACAATTGATAATAAAACTGCATATGTTGGACAGGATATATCCTACGTTGAAGAACCAAGAATGACTGCATCAGGATATGGTGTAGGATTTAGATTATCCTCAGATGGCGCAAATAACTTTGCAGAAGTTGCATACGGAAAAGGGGGGTATCCTGTAGAACTATACATGGATGGAAATCTTGTAAGTGCTCCGATACTTTCTCCCGACCTTGCAGATGGTAGGCCCCATCAAAGTCAGGTAATTACCGTAGCAGGGGCTAGCCCAACAAGAGAGGATATTGAAAAGGCATGGGTAATATATACTGCTTTGAAATCTGGTTCGCTTCCAGTAAAAGTTGAAATAGCATATATAAGTTCTGTTTCACCAACATTGGGTGCAGAATTTATAAAAGGGGCATTAATTGCAGGATTATTCGCATTCCTTGCAGTTGCAACAGTTATTTCATTTAGATACAAAAACCCGAAAATCGTGCTACCGATATTAATAACAGGATTTTCAGAAGTCCTTCTCATACTGGGTTTTGCATCACTTATTGATTGGAAACTTGATTTGGCATCAATTGCAGGGATTGTTGCAGCAGTAGGTACTGGTGTAGATCACCAAATTGTAATTACTGACGAAACAATTGCTGGAGAATCAAAAAAAGTTACAAAAAATATTAAAAGAGCTTTCTTTATTATATTTGGTGCAGCCGCTACAACCATTGCAGCAATGCTTCCTTTATTTGTAATGGGTATCGGAATGCTCAAAGGATTTGCGATAACAACAATTGCAGGTGTTTTAATGGGTATATTAATATCAAGACCTGCATTTGCTAGAATAATGCAATATGTACTAAAACACTAAGATATAGTCAAAATCGAACTAATTAACGGCATCAAAAGAATAACTATAAAAGATTAAAAAAATAACCAATTATTTTATTTTTTCGGGGATTGAATGAGCAAAATTAAGTCTAAATTTATAAAAAATGCCTTTTTTTACGGTATTGGAATCTCCATAATTTCATTTATAATTTACAAAATAGGAATCTTTGAAGTTTACAACGTCTTAAAGTCTGCAGATATAAAAATTTACCTGTTTGCAGTTTTAATATATCTTTTAACCCTTTTCGCAATTTCAGTTCGTTGGAATTATCTTTTGGGGCTAAATGGATATCATGCAGGATTTAAAAATCTGGTTCTTTTAATTACCATGGGACAATTTATAAATAACGTAACTCCATCAATGAAAGGTGGCAGTGAACCATTTCGTGCATATTATCTTTCAAAGCTTGAGAACATACCCTATCACGTTTCATTTTCGACAGTAGTTATAGAACGGCTTTTGGATAGTGTAGTATTTCTAATGCTCACGTTTTTTGTTATAATTTATTTTACAATAAAAGGAATGATTTACACAGGTTTTTTTATAATTGCATGGATATTAGTCGTTTTTGTTACTTTTGGAATACTATATATTGCAATGCATAAGAAGTTGGCATTTAAAATTACATTACGCATTGCAAAAATCGTTACAAAGTTTTCTTCAAAAAAGATAGATGAAAAAAAAATAAATGATACAATCAAAAAATTTCAAGAGAGTATGCTTTTTTTTAAAGAACGAAAAAAAGGAATGATAAATTCGTTAATGTTATCTATTATTTGGTGGTTTTTAGATATTTTAAGAATATATACACTTTTTATAGCCATAAATACAAATTTAAATTTTATTACTGTTTCATCAACATATCTTGTAGCACTGCTTGTTGGAGTTTTACCAACATTACCTGGGGGACTTGGAACAAGTGACACTGCAATGATTGCAATGTATTCATTTTTTAATATCCCCTATTCAAAAGCTGCTGCTGGAACGTTACTTGATAGATCTATATCGTATATTTTTGTTACAATTGTAGGTTCAGTTGCATTTAAAATAATAAAAAAGAAATCTAAAAATCAAAATTATGAAATAGAATGCTAGTTAGATTAAGGTGAAAAAAATGAACAACTTTAACATGATCATTGGTAGAATTGTGCGGTCAATTGAAGCATTTAAAGGCTCTAAGCCAGTAATAAATAAGGATGAAGTTCTTGCAGTAAGGAGTATATGTAAGGATAAAAAAATTGATGAATATCCTTCAATAAAAGAATATCTAATGGATAAATTAGTTGAAAACGATTTTGAAATTGTAAATGATGAGGAAATTTTAGAAATGGTTATACGGATAAACGAGGCACTTGGGACAAGTGATACATATACTGATGAATTTGCATTTGATGGCGTAAAAAGTACTTTTGAAGCTATGGGTTGTGTTTGTGACTATGCCGTTGGAAAAAAAGGAAGTACTTATGTTGGAATAAGTATGTGGTTTGAAAAGGAGCTAAAGGAACCAAAATTTGTGGAAGTAATTTGTGTATAACTTTGAAATAAATAAAAATAAATAAAATAATAAATGTAATAAGGCAATAATCCAAAAATTTATTTTTTATTTTTATTTGATTTAACTTCTTTAACCGTATTTTTAATAAATTCGACTACCTTTTCAAGTCCTTCTGTATTTTTTATGGAGGTAAGTAAAACTTCCATATCCTTATTAATGGTTTTTGCATCGTTGAACATCTTAACTGGGTCGGAACCAACGGCTTTTGCAATATCTATTTTATTGATTATTGTTAAATCCGCAGTTTTAAATATTTCAGGATGTTTTTCAACAGTATCGTCTCCTTCACTCACGCTTACTACTACCGTTCGTTTATGCGTTCCAAGGTCAAAATCTGTTGGGCATATTAAGTTTCCAACGTTTTCAATGAATATAATGTCTAAATTATCGAGGTCAAGGTCTAAATAGGAATGTCCAACTTGATGTGAATCAAGATGACACTCTTTTCCCGTATTTAATGGAATTACTTTTACACCGTGCCTTTCCATTCTTCCAGCATCGTACTTTGCAATGACATCTCCTGCAATACATGCAATTTTATATTCATCTTTTAATTCATTAATTAAAAATTCGATTAAAAGGGTTTTACCACTGCCGATTGCACCCATGAAGTCAAATGCTGCAATTCCATGGGAATTTAATAATTCTCGATTTTTATCCGCATGCTTTTTATTGGCTTTAAGGATATCTTTTCCGATATTAAGTACATCAACGAAATGCATATTTTGTCACCTAAATATACTAAACTTTCATCACTTTAAAATATATACCTGATTCTATCTTCTTTTATAAAAAATAGTACCATTTAAAAGTTAGTTCAGTACTGTGTTAATTATATTATGTTACCATTAGATTAATATATTAATTTTAACTATTTACTATTAAATATCGTCTGAGTGATACCTTGAATCAAGACAAAAGTTTTTTTACTGTATTTATCGTTTTATCAGCGCTTTTGTTGTTGTTCTTAGTTTTACCTCTTTTAAACATGATTTTAAATCCCGGAAATATCCAGAATGCAATTTTTGATTCTGAAGTAATCAATTCTCTTTTGATAAGTCTAAAAGCTGCTGGAACTGCAACCGTAATTGCATTATATATTGGGGTTCCAATTTCATACCTTCTTTCAAGGTACCATTTTTTTGGAAAAAATGTTGTAGAGGCAATTATTGATATTCCAATGGCAATACCTCACGCAGTAATCGGGATAATGATTTTGGCATTTTACTATGGTACTTCAATTGGCAGAGGATTTGAAAGCATTGGCTTTAAAATTGTTGATAATTTTTGGGGAATTGTTACAGTAATGCTTTATGTTGGCCTTCCTTACATGGTAAATAGTGCAAGGGATGGCTTTTTAATGGTTGATGAGGAACTAGAAAACGTTTCAAGGACACTTGGGGCATCTAGGGCAAAAACATTTTTTAAAATATCCCTTCCCTTAATTAAAAATAATATTGTTTCAGGAAGCATTCTTACATTTGCAAGAGGGATTAGTGAAGTAGGGGCAATACTAGTTATAGCTTACTTTCCAAAAACAGCGCCTGTACTAATTCTTGACCGGTTTAATCAGTATGGATTAACTGCATCAAAGCCTATTTCAGTTATAATGATAATTTTAAGCATACTTTTGTTCTCAGTATTTAGGCTTGTACGATATAAACAAAAGTAATTGGTGAAAATCATGCTAAAACTGGAAAACGTATCTAAATCATGGAAAGAATTTAAATTAAGTAATATAAGCCTTGAAATGGATAAAAATTACTGTATTTTACTTGGGCCAAGCGGTGCTGGAAAATCTGTTATAATACAATGTATTACTGGAATTATTAAACCTGATTCAGGAAAAATATATTTTAATGGTGAAGACATAACAAACTTACCTCCTGAAAGAAGAAATTTCGGTTATGTTCCCCAAAATTATGCCCTTTTTCCAAACATGAGTGTTTATAAAAATATTGCTTATGGAATGAAAATAAGGGGTAGATCTAAATTAGAAATCGATAAAAAAGTCTTAGACATTTCGGAATTTTTAGGTATAACTCGTATTTTGAATAGGAAACCTTTAACATTAAGTGGTGGCGAACAACAAAGAACCGCAATTGCAAGAGCTCTTGTACTTGACCCTAAAATTTTACTGCTCGATGAACCGACCGCTGCATTGGATACAAGTATTAAGGAAAACGTTATATCTGAACTAAAAAAAATTGGGGAAATAGTTCCAGTAGTTCATATTACACACGATTTTGTTGAAGCAAGGACGCTTGGAAACCAGATTGCGATACTAATAAATGGAGAATTAAATGATTTTGGAGATTCAGAAATATTTAAAACCCCAAAAAATGAAAAAATAGCGAAATTTTTAGGCTACAACCTCGTAAAAATTGAAAATAAAAATTATGCTGTAGCTCCTGAAGAAACTGTTGTTAAAAGGCCAAATGAAGTTCAAAATCCTATTGAACAACATTATTTTGGAAAAGTTGAATCTATTGTAGATTTTGGATATTATCGAAAATTAAATGTAAAAATTGATGAATATAGTGTAAAATGTATTACAAAAGGTACAAATAACTTGAAAATTGGGGAAGACGTAAAAGTTTTTTACAAGCGAAAAATATCTCTTAATTAACTTTATTTTATTAATATTTTTTATACTATTTTTTAAATTTACATCTTTAAATATTATTTAATACTTACTCAATATAATTTCAAAGCAAAAAATGTATAATACATGTTATTAAAGTATAATTGGTGAATAATTATGGGATACCGTGAAAACATATTTAGTTTTAACCACATTGAAATAAAAGACTTGATTATTTCTTCATTTTTAATCGCACTTGTATTTATCTGGCCAAGGGGATTTCCAACGTTAAATACTGGCTTTTTAGCTCAGTTCATAGCTACATTTTTTACAGTTGGACTTGCATTTATATTACACGAACTCGCCCATAGAACAGTTGCAAGAAAATTTGGAGCTTGGAGTGAATTTAGGGCATGGTATGAAGGACTTGCAATTGCAATAGTTTTAAAAATAATTTTGGGATTTACATTTATTGCACCTGGGGCAGTATATATTCATAAAGATTATTTAACAACAAAAGAAAACGCCCTTATTTCCTTAGCTGGACCTTTAACAAATGTAACACTTGCAATTTTATTTTTGATACTACCAATACCTCCAATAATTTTTTCAGGACATTATATCGATATTTCAGGATATGGGTACTATGTAAACATGTTTTTGGCATTTTTCAATATGCTTCCAATATATCCGTTTGACGGTTCAAAAGTAATCTCTTGGAATTTTTTAGTATGGCTTTTAATATTTATTCCCCTATTTGTACTGACGTTCTTCTAAAAAACATGGAATGATAAAATGGAATTTGACCTATGGGTTAGAATTATTAAAGAAAGTATCGAACAAAAGAATGTTGACCCTTGGAACGTCAACATCTCTGAGATAACGGATCAATACCTTGGAACCATAAGAGAACTTAGAAAATTTGATATACGGCTTTCTGCAGATGTCGTACTGGTTGCAGGGATTTTACTTCGTTTAAAATCGCAAGTACTTTATGGGGAGTGTGAAAATGCGTTTAAAGAGGAAGTTGAAGATAATTATGACGATGAAGAATATTTAGATGAAGAATATTTAGATGACCAAATAGTTGAACCTATTGAAAAAAAACAAAAAGAGCCAAAACTGGAAAATATGACCTTAGATGGCCTTATCAGTACCCTTAAAACTGAACTTAAAAAAATTAAGGAAATAAAACCCCGCAAAAAAAGAGAAATTGTACGGCCAACCGAATTATATAGGTTAGTTGAAGAAATGATTGAAGAAGACGATATTTCCGATCTAATGGAATTTATGATTTTGGAATTAAAAAAATCAGGCGGAAAATTTATATTTCAAAATAAATTTAAAACAAGGGATGAATTAATAAAAAATTTTCTACCTGTATTATATCTTGCAAATGATGGAAAAATTGATTTAGAGCAGGAAACTTTATTTGAAGAATTAAGCATCGAATTAAAAAAATAATATTTTTATTATACTTTTTTAAACTTATTAAGATTATTGCAAACCATATCAAAAAAATCAAATCGAAATAGTTATATATACCTTCATAGTCATATACATACCGAAGCAGTACATTTTAAAACCAAACATATTAAAAATGAGGTGTAGTTATGGCACAACCAGGAGTTTTACCTGAAAACATGAAAAGGTATATGGGAAGAGATGCTCAGAGAATGAACATTTTAGCAGGAAGGATTATCGCAGAAACCGTAAGATCAACACTCGGCCCAAAAGGAATGGACAAAATGTTAGTTGACGATTTAGGTGACGTTGTTGTTACAAACGACGGAGTTACAATCTTAAGAGAAATGAGTGTAGAACACCCTGCAGCTAAAATGTTAATTGAAGTTGCAAAAACCCAAGAAAAAGAAGTAGGAGATGGTACAACAACCGCAGTTGTACTTGCTGGGGAATTGTTAAGAAAAGCTGAAGAATTATTGGACCAAAACGTACACCCAACAATCGTTGTTAAGGGTTACCAAATGGCTGCACAAAAGGCACAAGAAATTTTAAAAGAAGTTGCATGTGACGTTAGTGCACAAGATAAAGAACTTTTAATAAAAATTGCAATGACATCAATCACCGGAAAGGGTGCTGAAAAAGCTAAAGAACAATTAGCTGAAATTATCGTTGACGCAGTTTCAGCAGTTGTTGACGAAGATGGAAAAGTTGACAAAGACTTAATCAAAATCGAGAAAAAGCAAGGCGCATCAATTGACGACACTGAATTAATCAAAGGTGTTTTGGTTGACAAAGAAAGAGTAAGCGCTCAAATGCCTAAAAAAGTTGTTAACGCAAAAATTGCACTCTTAAACTGTGCAATTGAAATCAAAGAAACCGAAACCGATGCAGAAATTAGAATTACTGACCCTGCAAAATTAATGGAATTCATTGAACAAGAAGAAAAAATGTTAAAAGACATGGTCAATGAAATCAAAGCAAGCGGTGCAAACGTAGTATTCTGTCAAAAAGGAATTGACGACTTAGCACAACACTTCTTAGCTAAAGAAGGAATCGTTGCTGCAAGAAGAGTTAAAAAATCCGACATGGAAAAACTCGCAAAAGCAACCGGTGCAACCGTAATTAATAACATTAAAGACTTAAGCGCTGCTGATTTAGGGGACGCTGGAATCGTTGAAGAGAAGAAAATCTCAGGAGACGCAATGATTTTCGTTGAAGAATGCAAACTTCCAAAAGCAGTTACAATGCTTATCAGGGGTACAACTGAACATGTAATCGAAGAAGTTGCAAGAGCAGTTGACGACGCTGTTGGTGTAGTTGCATGTACAATTGAAGATGGAAAAATCGTATCAGGTGGGGGTTCAACAGAAGTTGAATTATCCTTAAGATTAAGAGAATACGCAGAAGGAATCAGCGGAAGAGAACAACTCGCAGTTAGGGCATTTGCAGATGCTTTAGAGGTAATTCCTAGAACTTTAGCTGAAAACGCAGGACTTGATGCAATCGAAATCCTCGTTAAAGTTAGGGCAGCACACGCAAGCAACGGTAACAAGTGCGCAGGTTTAAACGTATTCACAGGAAACGTTGAAGATATGTGTGCAAACGGCGTTGTTGAACCATTAAGAGTTAAAACTCAAGCAGTTCAATCAGCAGCAGAATCAACAGAAATGTTACTCAGAATCGATGACGTAATTGCTGCAGAAAAATTAAGAGGTGGCGCACCTGACATGGGCGACATGGGCGGAATGGGAGGTATGGGCGGAATGGGAGGAATGATGTAATTTCCCTTCCCCTTTTTTATTTTCAAAAAAATATTTATAAATTTAGATATATTATATTTAAGTTTTCGGTTTTTCAGATAAAGTGTAAATATAATTTTAAACTAGTATCTTATTTTTCCCCCGATATTATCGATAATAAAACTGAAAGTTTCCCTAAGCACCTTTAATTCAGGTTTATTAAATGAATATACTCTGAAAGTTACACTCAATTCATTTTTATCAATTTTTTCCCCCGAATATGTGTCAATTACTTGAATTTCAAATTTATGGGCTAATAATTCAATAATAATACTCAAATCAATGTTTTTTTTAAATAAAACGGAAATATCTGTGAAATATTTTTCCAAATTTTCGTCTTTCCAAAGTTTAAGGTCTTTATCATCCATGAGTGAAACATTTGAAATATTTAAAATTATTTCTTTTTCATTCTGTTTAATAACTAGATAATCTGAATAAACTTCCTTTAAAATCCCACAATGCACATTTTCAGAATAAATATGCTTCAAACCGACTTCTTTTCCAATGGACTTTAAAAGTTTTTCATTCTCTCTTGAAATTGCATAAACCGCTTTATTTGAACAGTTAAGGCCTCTTTTAGTTTCGTTTCCAAAGTGTTCAGCAGAATTTTTCATGTTTTCTACAAAACTGTCTCGATCCTGTTCCTGCACGATTTTACTAATTTTTTCGCAGTTTTTTATAAATGCTTCATGAATATTGATAATTTGGGAGTTATGCATCTGTATATCTGCATAAAGATAAGGATTTTGCCCAATAATTCTTGCAATAATATTTATCATTAGTTCATAAATTGGAGATGCAAAGTTTCTCGACTCTTTTATATCAATTTCAAGGTCTTTTAACGTAGAACCAAGCGAAATGTACACGAAATGGGTTAATCCCTGAACAACACCCATGATCTTATCATGTTCTTTTGGAGATACAACAATTACCTTTGCCCCTTCATTTTCTAAAAATTTACGTATTTTTTTAAAAAAAGGATTAATTTCGCCTTCAATTGGAGTCAATATTACAACTTGTCTTTTTAATGAAGGAGTTTCCGGCCCAAACATCGGGTGAGATGGCAAAATAAAAACGCCTTCATTTGAATATTCTTTCATTAATTTTGAAGGCCCTTCTTTTATTGAAGTTATATCCATTAGTAAAGATCCAGGCTTTACATGGGGTGCAACTTCTTTAATGACTGAATCTGTAACGTTTATTGGAACTGAAATAATTACAATATCTCCCTTTTTCGAAGCTTCAACGTTACTACTTGTATATAAAACACCAAGTTCTTTTTCAGCTTCTTTTCCCTTTATGTTATCCCTACCTGATACAATTACTGTAAAACCTTTATTCTTTAAAAAACTTGCAAACCATTTTCCAAGGCCGTCAGTTCCACCAATTATCGAAATTATCATAATTTTTCCTTTTTAACGTAGTTTTTTGATTTTTATATTATATTTCATGCATTATAACTATTTATGAATAAAGTGCTAAAAAAATCAAAAACATTACATCCTATAAATAACCTACATTATCTGTAAATGATTTAATGGGGCCCATGCTTTTCCCAACGGATCATCTTTTTTTGCCCCATAGGCCCAGCCATTTAAAACTTTTTCAGCAATTATAACCTCCCCTACTTCTAAATCAAACTCAATTGCATCATAGTCATCTAAAATCAATCCTTGATTGTTTGTCCTTTCAACTATCTGCTTCGGAACCCATCCTTCTTTATTAATCCCTTTGCATAAAATCCAGCCGGCCCAATCACTATTATCATCTGATTCTTCAATACACTCAACAGTCTCACCTTTCACCAGTTGAATTGGCTTTTCTGCTTCAGATTTTCTTTCTTTAATTACTATGTAATTGCCCATATTTACTCTCTTTTTTTATTAAGATTATGGTAAATTAAGTTTCTTTTCTTCTATTTCCATATACTCTTAAGAGTAATCTGATTATTTAACAATTCTATCCTCATAATTTTTTTTATTGAACTTTTATTATCTTCATGAGCCTTTAATAATGGAGCTTTTAATCTTGAACAACCGCTACCTGATGTCACATGCACTTACATACAGACATCTTTTAAGGAACATTTTCATAAGTCGTTTGTTGCTACATTTTCTTTAAGTTCTTTAATGGCAAAAAAGTATATTAAAACACATATGAAAAATATATTGATTAGATAATAGGGCTGGATTATAACCTGAATTTGTGCAGCCATTTATCACAACCATTTTTTATTTTTTAAATTTTTTGCAATAGTATATAAATCACTAGAAAATCCTTATGAAAGAAATAAATACAAAAACGCTGTATTAGGTCGCATAAACTTATTAAAAAAACTGCAAAATTTGATAGATGAGGGATCAAGATGTTAATTGGAGTACCAAAAGAAATCAAAAACAATGAAAACAGGGTAGCAATTACTCCTGCAGGTGTAGAGGCATTTGTTTTATCGGGTCACAAAGTATACATTGAAAAAAACGCAGGAACAGGTAGTGGAATTACGGATGAAGAATACGAAAGTGCAGGTGCTGAAATATTAAATACTGCAAAAGAAGTATTTGATACTGCAGAAATGATTATAAAAGTTAAAGAACCTTTAAAATCAGAATTTGAACTTTTTAAAGAAGGGCAAATTTTATTCACGTATCTACACCTTGCACCCGAACCTGAACTTACAAAAGTTCTTTTGGATAAAAAAATTATTGGAATTGCTTATGAAACCGTACAGCTTGATGATAGAAGTTTACCATTACTAACTCCCATGAGTGAAGTTGCAGGAAGAATGGCAATACAGCTTGGTGCACAGTTTTTAGAAAAACAGGAAGGTGGAAAAGGTGTGCTGTTAGGGGGAGTTCCGGGAGTTGAGCCTGCTGAAGTTGTAATCGTTGGTGGAGGGATAGTTGGTACAAATGCCGCAAAAATCGCAGTTGGGATGGGTGCAAAAGTAACGATTTTAGACGTTAATACGAGAAGACTTGCATATTTAGATGAAATTTTTGGAAATAAGGTAACAACACTAATGTCAAACAGTTTTAATATTGCAAAAGCGGTTAAAAAGGCGGATTTACTCGTAGGTTGTGTTTTAATTCCGGGTGCAAAAGCTCCAAAATTAGTTTCAGAAGAAATGGTAAAATCAATGCAACAAGGTTCAGTAATTGTTGATGTTGCAATTGATCAGGGCGGTTCAATTGAAACAATCGATAGAATTACAACACACGACAACCCAACGTATGAAAAATATGGTGTTATCCACTACGCAGTTGCAAACATTCCGGGCGCAGTTTCTAGAACCTCAACTTTCGCATTAACAAACGTTACCCTCCCTTATGCATTACAAATTGCAAATAAAGGTTACAAAAAAGCAATGAGTGAAAATCCAGCATTATTAAATGGTTTAAATGTAATTAATGGCAAAATTACTTATGAAGCTATTGCAAACGCACATAACCTTCCATACACACCAGTAGAAAAAGCTTTAAATGAATAATTCTCTTATTTTTGATATAACTTACCTAGGTAACTTTTTTCAGGTGAATTTAATGATTTCACATCCAATATGGGCTGAAATTGATTTAAATGCAGTTAAAAATAATATTAAAGAAATAAGGAGAATTACAAACTCGGATTCCCAGATAATGGCAGTAGTAAAAGCAAATGCTTATGGACACGGGGCAGTTGAAATTTCAAAAGTAGTTTTAAAAAACGGTGCCGATAGGCTTGCTGTTGCAAGATCAAAAGAAGCTATTGAATTAAGAAATGCAGGATTTAAATGCCCTATTTTAGTCTTTGGATATAATACAATAGAAGAAATTTTGGAACTGATTAAAAACGATGTTATATTAACAGTTTATTCTATTGAAATTGCAAAAGACATTCAAAAGATTGCAAAAGACATTCAAAAGATTGCAAAAGACATTCAAAAGATTGCAAAAGTACATTTAAAGATAGATACCGGAATGAATAGACTTGGATTTATTCCCGATAAAAAGACTATTAATGAAATATTGAAAATTAGTGAATTTTTAAATATCGAAATTGAGGGAATATATACACATTTTGCAGATGCGGATAATTCTGATAAAACGTATACAAAAAAGCAATTTTCAAAATTTATGGAATTTTTGACTGATTTAGAAGATTCGGGAATTAATATTCCAATAAAGCATGTATCAAACAGTGCAGCAATAATTGATCATCCGGAAACTCATTTAAACATGGTAAGGCCGGGAATTATTCTTTATGGGCTTTATCCATCGGAATTAGTCCAAAAAGATAAGATTAATTTAGAGCCCGTTATGAGCTTAAAGTGCTTGATTACACACGTAAAAGACGTTCCAAGGGGAACAAAAATAAGCTATGGCTGTACATATATTACCAAAAAAAAATCAAAAATTGCATCTATTCCCTTAGGTTATGCGGATGGATTTACAAGGATGTTAAAGAATGGAAAAGTCCTAGTTGGTGGAAAAAGGGCGCCAATTGTTGGACGGATATGTATGGATCAGTGTATGGCGGATGTTTCCAATATAGATGACGTAAAAATTGGCGATACAGTACTTGTTTTTGGAAAACATGAAAAGTATACTGTTCCAGTAGAAGAAATTTCAAACGAACTAAAAACTATAAATTATGAACTGGTCTGCATGATTTCTAACCGCGTTCCAAGAGTATATAGATATTAATTTTTTAACACATATATTTAAATATAATAATATTTTTATACTTTTATAACGGAATATATATTCCGGTAGTATATATAATTCAATAATGCCATACATAAAAAATTCAAATAACAATTCATATAAATGATTCAAAAGAAAAAATATGTATCTATAATGATTAACCGTTAAAAATAGGAGTGAAAAATATGGACTTTGTTTCTATTGTTTCAATTGTTAACAATTTTGTTTGGGGTCCCTATATGCTTGTACTCTTACTCGGTACAGGGATTTTTTTAACATTAAGACTTGGTTTTATGCAAATACACACACTTCCATATGCATTAAAACTCGCTTTTTCAAAAAATCAGGATAAAACTTCTCCTGGTGACATTTCACACTTTCAATCACTAATGACTGCACTTGCAGCAACAATAGGTACGGGAAATATTGCAGGAGTTGCAACAGCATACGTTTTAGGAGGCCCCGGTGCAATATTTTGGATGTGGTTTACAGCTTTTTTTGGAATGGCTACGAAATATGCAGAAGCAATTCTTGCAATTAAATATAGAACCGTAGATGATAATGGGGAAATGGCTGGCGGCCCAATGTATTTCCTTGAAAAAGGGATTCCAAATTATGGGATTGGAAAAATTTTAGGTATAGCATTTGCATTTTTTGGCGCATTTGCAGCATTTGGTATTGGAAACATGGTTCAAACGAATTCAGTTGCAGATGCAGTTTTATCGAATTTTGGCGTAAGTCCTTTAATTACTGGATTCTTACTTGCATTACTTACTGCAGCAGTAATTTTGGGAGGCATTAAGAGTATTGGTAGGGCTACAGGAATTATTGTTCCATTTATGGCCGTATTTTATATTTTGGGCGGTTTAGCAATTCTTGCAATGAATATAAATTATATCGTTCCTGCTTTTTCAACAATATTTTCATCCGCATT
This sequence comes from Methanococcus vannielii SB, assembly GCF_000017165.1. Taxonomy (NCBI): domain Archaea; kingdom Methanobacteriati; phylum Methanobacteriota; class Methanococci; order Methanococcales; family Methanococcaceae; genus Methanococcus; species Methanococcus vannielii. Next base: position 852,445 of record NC_009634.1, on the reverse strand, counting down.
TAACTTTGAGGCAGGATTTGGTGCATTAATCGGTACTGCAATCATGTGGGGGGTTAAACGAGGAGTATTTTCAAACGAAGCGGGTCTTGGTTCAGCACCAATTGCTGCTGCAGCAGCTAAAACTGACCACCCTGGAAGGCAAGCACTTGTATCTATGACCGGAACATTTTTAGATACAATAATCGTTTGTACTATAACTGGTTTAGTTTTAACCATTGCAGGATTAAAAGCTTTCCCCGGACTTTCAGATTTAACGGGCGCATCTTTAACTGCGGCTTCATTCGATGCATTAATGCCAATGGGTGGAATGATAGTTACAATTGGTTTGATTTTTTTCGCATATTCGACCGTTCTTGGATGGTCATACTACGGTGAGAAATGTTTTGAATATTTGGTTGGAACAAAAGGAATTAAATTATATAGAATTGCATTCGTACTTGTTGCATTCTGGGGTGCAACTGCAAGTTTACCTTTAGTATGGGATATTGCAGACACTTTAAACGGTGCAATGGCAATTCCAACTTGATTGGATTATTATTACTTTCAGGAGTAGTTGTTAGCGAAACAAAAGCTTTCAACGAACTAAGAAAAAATGAAATGAATAAGTAAAAATAAAATAAGTAAAAAATGTTTTAATTACTAAATATCTTTTTGTTTAATTTTAAATTTAAGATTATGTCAAAATGCGCTTTTTAACATTATTTAAATCAGTCGGATTTATAATTTTATTTAATTATTGTTATTTTCTCAATACTTTTTTATACGTAAAATGAATAACGTTATAGGACTTGTAATTTAGGTGATTGAATGATTACGGACAGGGTTTCCGATTACTTGGAAAAAATCGAAAAGTCTGATATTAATGCTTTTATCGATTTAAATGGCGAGAGAGTACTTAAAGAAGCAAAAGACTTGGAAAAAAATGAAAAACTTAAAAATAAATCTTTGTATGGAAAAATAATTGCTGTAAAGTCAAATATCAATGTTGAAGGATATAAAATTTCATGTGCATCAAAAACTCTTGATAACTACACGGGAACTTACGATGCAACAGTAATTAAAAAATTACGGTCGGAAGGGGCTTTAATTATTGGTATGACAAACATGGATGAATTTGCAAGCGGGAGTAGTGGCGAAACTTCTTATTATGGCCCTACTAAAAACCCTAAAGCACTGGATAGGATTCCTGGCGGTAGTAGTTCAGGTAGTGCAGCTGCAGTTTCAGCAGATTTATGTGATATGGCACTTGGAAGCGATACTGGGGGAAGTATTAGAAACCCTGCAAGTCACTGCGGTGTAGTTGGATTTAAGCCCACGTATGGGGTTGTTTCAAGACAGGGTTTATGCGACCTTGCAATGAGTTTTGACCAGATTGGGCCGCTTACAAAAACTGCAGAAGATTCCTTGAATTTAACAAATGTTATAAAAGGACTTGATTTATCAAATACTACTTCATTAAAAACTCCCAAATTTGAAAAAAAGGAAATTAAAGACTATAAAATAGGAGTAGTTAGGGAATTTATGGATGTCACCGACGAAAAAATTAGAAATGAAATTGAAAAGGGAATTGAAGTGTTTAGGGATTTAGGTTGCGAAATTGTGGACTTAAGTTATAAATACATTGACCTTGCACTTCCAACATACTACCTAATAAACTATGTTGAATTTTATTCCGCAACTAGAAAATATGATGGAAGAAGGTTTGGGGAGGTTATTGAAGAAGCATGTGGTGAGGAAGTTTTAAGAAGGATTTTAATTGGAAAACACATTAGTGAACAAGAGTTTAGTGGCAAATATTACAAAAAAGCGCTCCAAGCAAGGAAAGAAATGAAAAAAGAAATGATTGGATTATTTAATAGTGTAGATTTAATTGTGGGGCCAACAGTCCCTAAATTACCCCATAAAATTGGTGAGGAACTTTCCCCCATGGAAATGTATGCATACGACGTTCTAACGGTTCTTACAAATATTTGTGGGATATGTTCAGGAGTTGTTGGCTGCGGAAATATTAATGGAATTCCTGTTGGCCTACAAATTCAAGGGGCGTCCCTTGACGATGAAAAAGTATTAAGTGCAATGATTGAATTTGAAAATAATTATTAAATTTTTATTTGAAATTACATAAATTATAAAAATTTATCTTTAATATTTTTTAGGGTTTACAAAAATTACATGCAATTTTTATAAATAATTTATATATTGCAGTTATAATTTTTTTATTTGGTAAAATGGCAGAATATATCTGGTTATCAAAATCTGTATTTTTTTCATCGGGAATTAAAAGTTTGTATTCTATTCCGAATTTCTCACACCGTAATGTTGAAAAAACGACATAATTTTCAGAAAAAGGTTTCACATACTCCCATTTTTTATATTTTTTTAGAAGCTCAACAGTTTTTCTTTCACTTTCGGAAAGTATTTTTCCATCAATTTCTAATTCAAGTAGTCTAAACATATGCATAGTATCCATAACAATATAAAGATAATCTAATGGAGAAATGGTGTTAAAATTCGAATTTATGCTTTTTGAAAAGTTTTTAGTATACTTTAAAAATTCAGAAGATAGTTTAGTTGTTTTTATTTCGGTTTTTACTGTTTTTGTAGTCATATTTACCCCCTTTAAATAAATAACGTATTTAAAATAGTTAAAATGGCTAATATTTAAAAAAAAATGGTTACAGTGATTTCGCATTTGAAAACCATTTTTCATATATTTTGGCATATGTTCCATCTTTTTCCATTTCAAGCAAAATTTTATCAATTTTTCCAACCAGTTCCTGATTTTTAGGATTTACTGCAATACTTATATATTTTATATCAAGTTCTTGTACAAACCTTATCGAATCCGTTTCCTCCTGTAAATGGTTAAAATATCTTTTATCTGTTATAACAGCGTCAATATTTCCGGAAATTAGATCTTCTATCATTATTTCATTATTATCATAACTTACGGGAATAAAATTCATACTCCTTAAAAGATATTTTCCTTTTTCTTCTGAAGATGAAAATTTAAGCACCCCTATTTTTTTACCCTTCATGTCTTCAAGTCTATAATATTTACTGTTTTTACTGCATAATATAACTTCATATGTACTTAAATACGCCCTACTGTACTTAATCTCATTTTTATGCGCAGATAAAAAGTTTGAAGATATTGCACAGTCAATGTCTCGATTTTTCACTGCATTATATGGTTCATTATTATAATTATACGGAATAAATTCAGGAGATACTTTCATTCTCTTCGATATTTCAGTTAATAAATCTATTTCAAACCCCTTAAGCTCCCCGTTTTCTTCATAAGTATAGGGCGGTAAATTTGGATAAACTCCAACGGTTAAAACTCCCGTAATTTCATAATCATCAGTTCCAATATCGATTATACTTGAAAATGGGCTTAATAGTGTTATCAGTATTATATAGAGTGATTTCATAATTCACCACTTTTATTTTATTCATATTTTATGAATATTAAATCTGATTTAATGTACTATATTATACTAAGTAGAATTCTAATTTATATATGTATCCCTATAATTGTTTATTTGTCGGAAAAATAACTAAAAAATTATTTAGGGTATTATAAATAGTGGGAAAAATATTTTTAAAAATTATCAAAAAATAGCAAATTTTATTAATAAATAATAAATTTACATAATGTATTAAAAAAAATTAAAAATTAAATTTCTACAACATCCACATCTTCCAACGGGATATCCTTTAAAGCCCTTCCAATTGAGGATTTTGCAATTCTAACTGCATGCTCAGGGCTTTCTGCATTGAATACCTTCATAGATAATAATATACCTACAATTGCAGTTTTTGCAACGACAAGTACACAATCAATTGGTTCGCCACATTTTGGGCAGATTGTTAAACCAACGTCAATATCTACGTAGTCTAAACTTCCTTTGTTTAAAAGTTTTCCAATTTGGGATATTGCAACTCCAATTGCATCCTCTACATCTTCAACATTTTTTGCAATATATGAAGCCTGTAATGTTACGTGGTAATTTCCCATGTTATCTCACCGAAATCTCGCTATTTTGCTAGTGTAAATCTCACATCGTCGTCTCCTACATTAAAAATTCCGAGCCGTGCTCCAGCATCTATCCAGCCGTAAGCATAATTCAACGAAGCGAATGCATTTATATAATCCCCTTTATCTATAAATGTTTTTGCATCGTTAAAGTAGCAGTCAATCATCAAAAGAAAATCAGAAGAAACATCGAATAAAAGGCTTTTTTTTGAAGGTAAACCTTTTTTTATAATAGATATTGCTTCTTCAGTTCTTGATAAATAATTTTCTATTTTCTCATCAGTTATTATATTTTCAATTTTTTTCATTTAATCACGGCAGTAATTTTAATTAATTTTTTTTAATTTATTTACTATTGATAGAACCATCGGAAAATTTTTAATTATGTACTGAACTAGCATTGAAACCTTTTTCGTTTAACTTTTCCGCCAATTACTTCATGTACCCCACTTATTGTTACAAATGCGTTTTCATCAACCTCTTCAATGATTGATTTTAACTTAGAAACCTCAAGTCTGTTAATTACTATATAAAGTACCTTTTTTTCGTCTTTTGAGTATCCTCCGCTTCCTTCAAGATAGGTTACTCCCCTTTCCATTTTTTCCATTATTCTACATGCTAGTTCATCTGGGTTATTTGATACGATAATGACGGATTTTGATTCATCAAAACCTTTTATTGTAAGATCTATTGCCTTTGTTTCAATTAAACATGTTACAATTGAATACATTGCCCGATCCCATCCAAAAAGAAACCCTGAACTTCCTAAAATGAACACGTTAATAAACATCACTATCTGGCCTACTGAAAATGAAGTTTTTTTATTTAAAATTATTGCAGTAATCTCGGTACCGTCTAGTGATCCACCGTATTTAATTATTATTCCAACACCAAAGCCAAGGAGTAATCCTCCAAAAACCGATGTTAAAAATAAATCGCTTGTAACTTGAGGCATTGCTTCAAATATCGGGCTAAATATATATAAACAAATTATTGAAAATACTGAAAACCAAATCAAGTTTTTTCCAACGTGTTTATATCCTAAAATATAAAAAGGGATATTTAAAAGGAGTATTGATACTGGAACAGGTAATCCTGTAATATGGCTAACCATTATTGAAATTCCCGTAACTCCCCCATCAATTAAATTATTGGGGACTAAAAAAAGTCCAAATGCACATGCAGCAGCAGCTGAACCTACTATTATTAAAATATATTTTAAAAATATGTCAAATGCAGTTTTAAGTTTTTTTTCCATGATTATCCTGTTCAAATTTACTATTTTTTCATATGGTTTATACATATATAAATATTTAGATAACGTTGATTAGCGTAATTATCTTTAAAATTGGAGGATTACTTTACGACAATAAGGGTATCGTGAAAACATTTATATAATAATAATTGTAACGATTAATCATGATGATTACAAATTTACTTTCATCCTAGATGTCTTTTGAGGTGAATTAATGATAGAGATTAGGTTCCACGGAAGGGGAGGGCAGGGGGCAGTAACTGCTGCTCAAATTTTAGCAAAAGCTGCTTTTTATGATGGTAAATTCTGTCAGGCTTTTCCATTCTTCGGTGTAGAGCGAAGAGGGGCGCCTGTAATGGCATTTACGAGAATTGACGATGAAAAAATCCGATTAAGAAGCCAGATTTATGAACCAAACTATGTAGTTGTTCAAGATCCAACGTTGATGGATTCTGTCGACGTTACAAGTGGACTTAAAAAAGGCGGAAAAATTTTAGTAAATACGCTAAAAAACGTAAAATTTGAGGGATTTGAAGTTGTAACAATAGACGCAACAGGAATTTCATTGGAAGTACTGGGTGTTCCAATAGTAAACACGACTCTTTGTGGTGCATTTGCAGGAGTTACTGGGGAAGTTACATTAGAATCGCTTAAAAAAGCAATTATTGAAACATTTCCTGGAAAATTGGGCCCTAAAAATGCAGAAGCTGCTGAAAAAGCATACAATATTGTAAAAGGTTTGTAATGTGTCTTTTAAGGTGATTTTATGGTAAACACTGGAACTATTATTTATGAACCGGGAAGTTCGGCAAACAATAAAACCGGGAGCTGGAGAGTATTTAAACCCATTTTGGACAAAGAAAAATGTGTAATGTGTGAAAATTGCTATATTTTCTGTCCAGAAGGCTGTATCCAGGAGAAAAATGGAAAATTTGAAATCGATTATGACTACTGTAAGGGATGTCTTATCTGTGAAAGAGAATGTCCTGTAAAAGCAATAAAAGCTGAAAGGGAAGAAAAATAACTATTTAAGGAGGATATCATGTGTGAAATTAAGGTTATTACGGGAACTTCGGCAGCTGCAGAAGCTGCAAAGCTTGCAGACGTAGATGTTATTGCAGCATATCCAATTACGCCTCAGACCACATGTGTTGAAAAACTCGCTGAATTTGTTTCAAACGGTGAATTGGATGCAGAATATATTAAAGTAGAAAGTGAACACTCTGCAATGAGTGCGTGTATTGGTTCAAGTGCGGCAGGTGCGAGAACATTTACTGCAACTTCGTCACAAGGTTTAGCACTAATGCACGAAGTTTTATTTTCAGCAGCAGGAATGAGGGTTCCAATAGTAATGATGAATGCAAACAGAGCATTGTCATCACCGATTAACATCTGGAACGATCAGCAGGATAGTTTAGCGGAAAGAGATTCTGGATGGATTCAAATTTATGCAGAAGATAATCAGGAAGTTTTAGATTCCGTTATTCAGGCGTTTAAAATTGCAGAAAATGAAAACGTTCTTTTACCGGTAATGGTAAATCTTGATGGGTTTATTCTAACTCATACGGTAGAGCCAGTAACTTTGCCAAAGCAGGAAAATGTGCTTGAATTTATCGGAACATATGAGCCAAAACATGCATATTTAGACCCAAAAAAACCGATAACTCAAGGAGCTTTAGGGGATCCTAATTATTATATGGAAACAAAGTATGCGATTGAAATGGCAATGAAAAACGCAGAAAAAGTTATAGTTGATGTTCATGATGAATTTAAGGAGAAATTTAAAAGAGGTTATGGAAACGGGCTTATTGAATGTTACAATTTGGAAAAAGCTGAAACTGTAATCGTTGCAATGGGCTCAATTTGTGGAACAATAAAAGATGTAATCGATGCAAAAAAGAAAGAAGGAAAAGAAATTGGGCTTCTAAAAATAAGATGTTTTAGGCCGCTACCTATTGAAATGATTAAAGATGCACTTAAAAATGCAAAAAACATTGCAGTTCTTGACAAGAGCATAAGCCTTGGAATGAATAAAGGTATAGTGTACGTTGATGTCGTATCTAGCTTGAAAAATAAGAAAACTGTAAACTATATTGTCGGCCTTGGTGGACGAGATATTACTTTTGAAGATATTTTGGAAATTTATACGGACGTTGAAACATCTGAAGATGGAAAAACAATTTGGTTAGGATTGAAGGAATAATTTAGATATTTTGGTGATATTATGGCTGGAATGCAATTTCCTAGAGATGAATTATTTGCTCCAGGACACAGGGGCTGTGCAGGATGCGGTGCAGCAATCGTTGCTAGACTCGCATTAAAAGCTGCCGGAAAAAATACTATTGCGGCTAACGCTACAGGCTGTCTTGAGGTTATGACAACTCCGTACCCTGAAACCGCATGGAGAGTTCCTTGGATTCACGTAGGTTTTGAAAATGCCGCAGCGGTTGCAAGTGGCATTGAAGGTGCAGTAGCTGCATTAAAAAGAAAAAGGCAGAAATATGGCTCTGAAAAAGTAAACGTCATTGCATTTGGTGGTGATGGAGGTACTGCAGACATTGGATTTCAGGCTTTAAGTGGTGCAATGGAACGGGGCCACGATATGGTATATATAATGTACGATAACGAGGCTTACATGAATACAGGAGCTCAAAGGAGTGGGTCAACACCATTCATGGCTTCAACAACTACTTCTCCTGCAGGAAGCCATATTCGTGGAGAAAACCGGCCTAAAAAAGACATGCCAATGATAATGGCTGCACACGGAATTCCCTACATTGCAACAGCATCTATAAGCTATCCTGAGGATTTCATGAACAAGGTTAAAAAAGCTTGTGAAATTGATGGCCCAGCATTTATTCAAATAATGCAACCTTGTACAACTGGTTGGGGATATCCTGCTGAAAATACAATTGAAATTGGGAGACTTGCAGTAGAAACTGGTCTTTGGCCACTTTTTGAAATTGAAAACGGCGAATTTAAGTTAAATTATAGGCCATTAAAAAGAAAATCTATTGATGAATACCTGAAAATGCAGAAAAGATACCGGCACCTGACTCCTGCAGACATTTCCAAAATACAAGAAGCAATTGATTTGAAATGTCAGGAATACGGTCTTTAATTAATTTTTAAGGTGCAATCATGAAAAAAGTTATGATGGTTAACGATACTTGCGATAACTGTGGGGATTGCGTTAAGGCATGCTCTGAAATTCACGAAATAAGTGGCATTAGTATTTGGGAGCATAATGGTAGGTACCTACAGGTAGTTTGCCAGCACTGTACCTCTTCCCCCTGTAGCGAAGTATGCCCTGTTTCTGCAATTGAATCAAAAGATGGCGTAATTTATCTAGATAAAGAGACATGCATTGGATGCGGGCTCTGTGCAATGGCATGTCCGTTTGGTGCAATTTACGTTACTGGAAAAACTGCCCACAAGTGCGACTTATGTTACAATCGAGAAAATCATGCATGTGTTAAAGCATGCAGTAAAAGATGCCTTGACGTCTTAAATGTTGATGAAATTGTAATGGACAAAAAACTTAAAAATATTGAAAATTTAGCCGTAGTTGGGTCGAAATCAAAACCTAAAAAGAAAGGACTTCTCTCTTTAATTACTGCATCTTCACGATGCAACCCTTAATTTAATCTGGTGAAGTTATGAAAGTAATACCAAATATCGGGCTTTGTGTAAGCTGTGGAAAATGCGAAAGAATATGCCCTTTAAATGCAATCCATGTTTTTGATGGAATCCCTTTAAGGTGTATGCACTGTGAAGATGCCCCATGTATTTTTGCATGCCCAAAAGATGCGATAACAAAAATCGATGATAAAGTGGTGTTAAACCCTGAAAAATGTATAGGCTGTGCATTATGTATTGAAGCGTGCCCTGTCGGTGCAATTGATATGAATCGATGTTCAAATACTGTAGTAAAGTGTGACGGTTGCATAAATTTAGGTTCTGAACTTTGTGTGGACACTTGTCCTACAAAAGCACTTGATTATTATGAAAATACTCTTGAAGCAAAGAGATCAGAATTAATTTCAAAACTTAAGAAAATAAGTCCAAGAAAAAAGAAGTAATAAATTTTTACTTTACCAAAAACCACACCAATATTTAATTTTTTTATTTAATTGGAATTAATGTAACATCAACTTTTTTGTTTTCAATCTTAAGCTTCATAACCGTCTTTAATGGGTATCTTGGAACTGTGGGGCTACCTGGGTTTAAAAGCAATATTTTTTTATTTTCTGAAATATCAATCTCTTCTATCATTGGAATATGGGTATGTCCAGATATTAAAATGTCCCAATTATTTTCAAGGCATAAATATTTCATTTTTAGTGAATCTCCCCTAGGATGAATTTGATTTCCATGGATTATTCCAATTCTAAAATTATCGATTAAAAGTTCGTATTCAGTTGGAAAATCGGTATTATCCATGTTTCCAGAAACAGCAATAATTTTACTGATTTTTTTTAAGTCTTCTAGAACTTTTTTGGAAGTTAAATCTCCGCAGTGGATAATTAAGTCAACATCAAAAAAATATTCGAAAATTTCTTTTGGAAGTGAATCTGCCCTTTTAGGAATATGTGTATCTGATAAAATACCGATAATCATGATTGGCCTTTTAAAATTTATAATAAAATAGCATTAACACCGAGTAAATAAAAAAAGGCATCGTTGGGGTGGGCAAAAAATCGTAACAACCACTTAACCCCAAATCCTGCTCTATCCCGCAACCCTCTGAGCGTTGAAGTTCTTCCTACCGCTGCTCCCTTCCGGGCCTGACGGGGTTCGAAAGATTAGGAAGGTTTAGCTTTTCCTTCCAGAAAAGACTCCTTCTCCATCGTACCCCAAAGGACGAGATGTCAATACAGGACTTGGGAATGGAAGGTACGATTTTAAGCCGCCCCCAAGTTTTCAGCTCTCGCAAAGGCGATTTCGAGTTACAGGAGACGCCTAACTTCCCAGCCTAGCCATAATTAGGTTTAACAGTCTTGGTTTATATACCTTATGGTATCGAGTCAAATACACAATAAACTGTACAAAATCCATATAAAAACTATTATATAAGATAAAAGGGAGTATATATTTAGTAAACACTATTTTATGACATATTATGTACTAAAGCTAATTTACACAACCACCCCTAACCTGCTTTGGAGGATTAACATGAGACTTGTTAAAGAAGCACTGGCTAAAAATAATGACGAGATGTACAACACGCAAATGGCAAAAGATGATTTTGGAAACGCTAAAATTCTTGTTGTGGGTTGCGGTGGTGCGGGAAACAATACAATCCACCGTTTAACTGAAATTGGAATTGAAGGTGCGGAAACAATAGCAATTAATACTGATAAACAGCACCTTGAGAATATTAGTGCAGATAAAAAGATACTTATCGGCTCAACACTGACAAGAGGATTAGGTGCAGGAGGATATCCTGAAATCGGTAAAAAATCGGCAGAACTTGCCAAAAACGTTCTTGAAGATGTAATAAAAAGTGCTGACTTAGTTTTCGTTTCTGCAGGTATGGGTGGCGGAACAGGAACGGGTTCTGCACCGGTAGTAGCAGAAATTGCAAAGGAGAATAGTGCAGTTGTTATTGGCGTTGTAACTTATCCATTCAAAATTGAACGTGCAAGACTTAAAAAAGCTGATGAAGGATTAAAGAGACTTACGGAAAGTTGTGATACTGTTATTGTAATTGATAATAATAGACTAGTTGATTTTGTTCCAAATCTCCCAATGAATGAAGCATTTAGAATTGCTGATGAAATTATCGCACAAGCTGTAAAAGGAATTACTGAAACAATTTCTTTAAAAAGTTTAATTAATATTGACTATGCAGACGTTAAAGCCGTGATGACTAATGGCGGTGTTGCAATGATTGGTGTCGGTGAAGTTGATTTTGATTCAAAAGGTGACAGGGTAGACAAAGTTGTAAAAGATACGTTGCAGTGTCCTCTTTTAGATATTGATTACAAGGGGGCAACAGGTGCATTAATTCACATTACGGGTGGCCCCGATTTAACCCTTGGTGAAGCAAATAGGATTGGTGAAGGGATTACAAATAGCATGGATGCAAATGCAAACGTGATATGGGGTGCAAGACTCGACCCTGAAATGGAAGGGGCAATTCGAGTAATGGCAATAATTACGGGAGTTAAATCTCCAAACATAATTGGTGGTGGAAAATCCCCTCAAAAAATAATTCCAAAGTCAGCTAATCGGACAAAAGGATCATTGGGAATAGATTATATTGTATAAATACCTTATTCTCTTTTTTAATCTAGGTGGGATATATGCGGGCTCATGAACGACTTTTACTTAGTGTTGGTTCTGACAAATTTACAGACGAGTTTAAAAAGATATTGCTTGAATTAGATATTCCATTAAAAGAATTTTCCGAAATTTCTGATATTCCTTATAGTACATTATATAAGGTTATAAATGAAAAAGATTTTAGAATATCAACTCTTAAAAAAATAGTAAATACAATTAAAACCCTTGAAAAGGGTGATGATTTAGAAGATAAAATAGCAGTAATTGCAGCAAGACCGTCTTTAAACAAAATAAGTACTAAAAAAATAGATATAAATGGTAAAAATTATCTTTTAAAAGAATATCCTGCAAATACGCTTGAAGAATGTATTGTTTCTGCAATTCATGCTGAACGAGAAGGCGTAAAAGCTATAGTTTGTGCACCAATCGTAAGTACAAGTATTGAAAAGGTAGTGAGAGTTCCAGTTGCAGTAATCATTGCAGAAAAAAATTCGTTTTTAGAGGCCCTTGAAATTGTTGTTTCAAAAATTTAAATTAATATAAAATTAAATTGTTTCAACATATGAGTTAACTCTTGAAATGTTTTTACAAAGTGCTTCATCTAGTTCATATTCCACGTAATCAATAGAACTAACAGTAATTGCAGGAGTATTCAATTCCATTAAAAACTTTTTTACATCCTTTTCATGAAAAATTGTTCCTTCAAAATACTTTAAATTTGGGATTACATATAAAACCCCATCTATTTCATTTATCGTTTTACAAGCATCCGTTATAATATCGATTACAAGTGTCATTGTTCCAGATGTTTTTGATACTTTTGAAGACCTATATGTCTTTAATACTCCTTTTTTATTTCCAAAAGATATCCTTTCACTCGTGTTATCGATACCTGTTATTTTTTTATCATAATTTCCCTTTGGATCTTCAACAATCAGAACCTTTGGGTCAAGTTTTGATAATATGTCAGTAGAAATACCTCCAAGTCCCGTCAAATCAACAACTAAATCTGGATTTATTGTAGTTTTATTCCTTAATTCCAGCTGTAATTTGTTTAAATCCATAAATTTTATTCTTTCATCAAAAATAATGTCTTTTAAATGTGGATGAATATCTACAATAATAACTTCTTCACAGTCTTTAATTAGTGTGTGTGCAATATAACTTCCAGAAAGGTATGCTCCAAATATAATAGCTTGTTTAAACTCTTCTCCTTCTAAAAAGTATTTTATGGCGTTTGCTTTTTTTTCAACAATGTCTAAAACAATATCCTTTATTTTTATTTTCGAATTTATTGTTTTCACACTTTCAGTAATTCCATATTTCATTTTTTCACCAAAATACCTATTCTTTCAAGGGCAATGGTTAATTCTAAGTTAATACTATCTTCAATTCTATTTTTATGGATTAATGAAGACGAAGACATAGCACCAGTTAGAATTCTTCCCTTTTTATCCATTATAAGAAGCAAGGATCCAGAACCTGGAATTCCAAGTCTTCCTCTAGAAATTACAACATCTGCATCCGTTGAATCGACTGCAATTAATCCTTTGCTTAAAGCAGGCATTCGGGTTAAATCGGCAGAATTTGTTGAAATACCAAGCATTAATACTTCTGCATTACAAACTTTCGAGATAATATCAAATACTACTTTAAATTTCTTTTCATTGTTTGTTGCAACGACAATTCTTTTAGAATTTAAGATAATACTTTGAATTTCCGACAATTCTTCAGATTTATCTCCAAAGCGCATATTTTTTAAAGATTCGGCATATGCGTTACTTATTAATTTTTCAAGAACCACTTAAACACCAGATATTATTTTTCAATTACAACTGTTTTTTTAAGCCATTCTATGTCATTTTTATGTAGCTCCCTAATGTCCGTGAGCCCAAGTCTCAACATTGCAAGCCTGCTTAAACCAATTCCCCACGCAAGAACTGGTTTTTTAATTCCAAATGGCTCTAATACTTCAGGCCTAAATATTCCGGCCCCTAAAAGTTCAAGCCAACCTTTTCCTTCCATGTAAACTTCAGCTTCAAGTGATGGTTCGGTAAATGGGAAATATGCAGGCCTAATTCTTACTTTTTCAAAGCCTAATTTACTTAAGAACTCTTTTAAAATACCTACGAGGTTATTAAAAGATACGTCCTCAGCCATTATGATTCCTTCACACTGGTAAAACTCAGGAAGATGTTTATAATCAATTGTTTCATTCCTAAAAACCCTATCGATACAAAATACCTTATGAAAATTTTCTTTTTCTTCATTAGAAAGTGATGATAAGTATTTTATCGAGGATACTGTAGTATGTGTCCTTAAAACAGTTCTTTTTGAAACTTCTTCATCAAATTTATAGCACCAGCCCTTTGAAATTTTTTCGTTTTCGATTTTTCCACACTCATGAATGCTTTTTACTTTTTTGAGGAGTTCATGTGGAACGATGCCTGTATCAGGATATTTTACGAAAAATGTATCTTGCATATCCCTTGCAGGATGGTCTTGGGGCTCAAAAAGAGTATCAAAATTCCAAAATTCAGTCTGCACAATCTGACTTTTTACTTCACTAAATCCCATTGAAGTAAGTACTTCGGTTACTTCTTCGATTATTTTTGACATAGGATGTGCTTTTGCAGGATAAATCTCTTCAGTGGGTATTTTTGCATCATACGGCCTAATTGATACTTCTTTCCATTTTCCACTGACTATAAGGTCCCTTGTAATTTGAGTTACCTCTTCCTTTATTTCTATTGGATTTTTAATGTATTCAAGTCCTTTTACGGTAATTTCAAATTCACGTTCGGTAACTTCATTTAATTTTAAAAAACCTCTTTTTTTAAGCGTTTCAATCGTTAGAATTTCTTCTTTTGAGTATTCTTCTAAATTAGGATACAAAGAAACTTTTTTTAATAGTTCTTCTTCTAAATCCTTATATTCTAAACTTTTAAAGAAAATATTCCCTTTTTCAATAGTAACCAATTCTTTTTTCTTTAGATTTCCTAAAGCTGCACCGGCTTCATCTTTTTCTAAAACTTTTGAAAGGTCTTTTATTGGGAATGAATCCAACTTATTGGTTTTAAGGTAATTTGAAACCTTTCTTTCGGGAAATCCTGATTCTATCGCATTTTTTCCAAGTTCAGTTAATTCCAAAAATTTTGATTTTTTTTCGATAATATTTAAAAAATCTCGTCCAGTAAGCCAAAAGGCTGCCCTCATAATTTTTTCTTTCTCAATATATTCTAAAAGGCCTTCTGAGTCAATTATATTCTTGGCTGAATCCTTAAATGCTTTTAATAATCTTTTTTCATCGTTATGAAGTTCCATAATTTTCACCTTTAATGAACATATATCAATATAAAGACCGGATATTTATTATATCCTATAAATTTTAGATTCCGGTGGTTTCATGAATTTGGTCGGTCAGATTTACAGAACTAATAATGGTTCAATAGATAAAAATATTGTAGATAAAATTTACACGGATGGATTTAATATCGCCCAGTACGGCCTTTACATGAAAAGAGAGCGAGACTATAAAACGTTTAAAGTGGCAGTTGATGCGGGATTTTCATGCCCTAATAAGGATGGAACGACAGATACAAGGGGATGCATATTTTGCCCTAAAATGGGCCGATCAATAAGTGTAGAATACTGCAATATTAAATATTCTTTAAAAGAACAAATAGAATGCCAGATTCAACAAAATAGGGAAAAAGGGATAAGTAAATTTTACGTTTATTTTTATCCTGGAACAAACACTCACGGGCCTTTAAACCACCTAAAGAAGTTATGGGATTATGCACTTTCTTTTGAAGATGTAATAGGACTTTCAATTGGTACAAGGCCAGACTGTCTTGAAAATGAAAAACTCGATATTTTGGAACATTATGTGAAGCAAGGATATGAAATATGGATAGATTTAGGAATTCAAACGATGCACGATGAAACGCTTGATTTTTTAAACCGAAAACATACGTCAAAAGATGTAGAACGAGTTTTAACGGAATGCAAAAAAAGAGGAATACTTGTATGTGGGCATATAATTTTGGGCCTTCCAAATGAAAATTGGAAAATGATGATGAAAACTGCGAAGGTGTTATCCGACTTAAAAATAGACGCACTTAAAATTTACCCCCTTGTAGTCATAGAAAACACCGAATTAGAGTTATTATACTGGAAAGGAGAATATAAGTCTTTAGATGAAAAACAGTACATCTATTTAGTAACTGACTTTTTAGAACATCTTTCAAAGTACGTAATTATTCAAAGAGTTTCAAAGGATAAAGTTCCAAATGAAATAAAAATTTCACCGGAATGGTCGTTAAAGCGTCTTAGAATTTTAAACGAAGTTTCAAAGGAACTAAGTAGGAGAAATTCAAAACAGGGTTTTAAATATATTGAAAAATTTTAATAAAAATAAAAGTAAGTAAAAGTAAAAATTAACAGAATAAAATTTTAAAATAAAGGAAGCGTTTTTCTAATGTCCCTTTCAATTTTTGACATTTCATTTGCGTATTCAACTGCAATATCTTCCATAATTTCTAATACATTACTTAAGCCAATATCATTTAAACCGATTGCAGAAACGTGAGTTGGGACAAAATCACTTTTTACATTTATTCCAAGATGTATTTTTCCAGAACTTACCCCCCTACATGCAATACATACTGACAACTTTTTTTCGTTAAAATAAAGGTCATCTCCAGATTTTTTCAATTTTAATCCAGAATAATTTTCAATAACGTCTTTAGCAATTGATACGAGTATCCTCTGCCTTAAATAAATCATTTTTAAATCAGGATTATCAAAGTGTTCAACTATAAAGTTTAGGGCATCTGACGACATTATCGGGGTTTTTATATCTTGTTCTTCCTTTATATCTTTTAAATCTTTCATATTTTCTATTTTTACGTTCATTGGGCCATTAAATCCGATAATACTATCTTTTTGGATGTCAAACATTTTAAATGCCCAAAATGGTTCAATTTCTTCTCCAGTATATGTTTTAACTTCTTCTAAAACGACTACAGAAATCGTATCAAAGTCGATTTTTTTCATAATTTTCATAAAATCACCAAAATTTTCTTTATAAAAGTTATCCAAAAAGAAAGGAAAAATAAAATAATATTTAATTAAAATGGGAGTCAAAATCACTATTATTTTGTTTAAATAATTCTTACACTATTGTCTCCAGTTAACTCTACTATAATATTGTCTTGGCCATTATAAAGTCCCTGATTTAGTGCTAAAACACATGCTTTGGTTCCTTCCCTATCTGAACCTGCAAGAACTAAAATTGTGCTATCTTTATTTTTAGGATTTACAATTTTTTGAATTACCCCCCTTTTTGGGCCAGGATTATCATTTGTAACTTTAATTTTTAAGCTATTTTGAATACTTTCTGTAACTTTGTTTGAAACTGGGCCGCCAATTAAAATTAAGTCAGATGAAGCACTTAATAGTTCGTCCTGATCTATTACCTGAACAGAACCCTGATAGTCAACAATTTTTTCATACCTTTTACCGTTTTTGTAAAGGTATAATTCATCATCTGAATTACTTTTTTCTATTTTTACTGCAAAAATGTTATTTCCAAGGTATTTGGTTCCTTCTTTCATATCTAAAATGTAGTTAGCATTTCTTTTAACTGTAAAAAATACTGTTGAATCACTATTGCTAATTTCTGAAACTTTAATATCGTAATTTAATAATTTAAAGTCTTTTGATAGGGTTCTAGGTGATCTATAGTCGAGATTTATTCTTTTTCCGTCCAAAGTTACCCTAAATTCACCATTTGAATCATAGTTTTCTCTATTTTTTAACTCTATTGAATCATAGATTTCAAAGAAAAAATAAGGTGTTTTTCCACTTTCAAGGTATTCATCGTAATATATTGAAATTTCCGAATCTTTTACAGTATATCTATCTTTTAAAAATATTTTTACGTTTTCTACACGAGTATTTCCCTTATGAACACTCATTAATAGCTCACTATTACTATTTCTACCGATAATCGTAAACTTGTAGTCTTCATAGGTGAATTCTCCAGTGGTTTCGATATCTTTAACTTTATTTCCAAGTACTATTCTACTTCCTGAATTATAATCTATAAGTTTATAGGTTTTACCCATGAATGTTACTTCATCATCTTTATTTCTAGATTCAAGTTCTTCTTCATATTCAAAAGTTTTGTAAGTAATGCTATCGCCTGACCTTGTAAATTCAACCAATAGTTTACCTTTTCCATCTTGAATTTCAAATTCCTCAATTGCAGGAACATTATATATTATATTTTCCGTAAAAACCAAGTCCTTATTAGAATTTACTTCAACGGTTCTTTTTGTATAATATTCATTCATTAATAGTTCTGCGTACTCTTTGTCAACTTTTCCGCTGTTTACTACAATTAGGGGGTTATCTACGGCTATACCGTAAGTTATCGGCATAGTACATAGCGCAGCTAAAACAAATAGTGCGACTAACTTACATGAAGCACTCATTAAATCACCATTAATTTTTTGAGAAAAGATATATCTACTACCTTAATATAATAATTCAAATAGCATTTATAGTTTACTTTTTTGTTCGGATTATAAGGTGATATTTTTGATAAATACGGAAGAAATGAGTTTAAAAAATGAATTGGTAAATCTTTTAAAAGAGGTAAACTGCGTCAAGTTTGGCGACTTTATACTCGCATCAGGAAAAGAGAGCAAATACTATGTAGATATTAAAAAAGCCACTACAAATCCTAAGGTATTAAAAGCAGCTGCAAAATTGGTAAAACACTACGCTTCAAAAGAAAATTACGAAAACTTAAAAATTGCGGGAGTAGAGCTTGGTTCAGTTTCTATTGCAACAGCGGTATCGTTAGAAATAGAAAAAGACCTTTTAATAATTAGGAAAAAAGCAAAAGAATATGGGACAAAAAATAAAATTGAAGGAGAATTAAATCAAAAAGACAATGTAATCGTGATGGAAGACGTTACCACAACGGGAAGTAGTGTTTCAAAGGCTGTTGATGAAATTAGGGCATCTGGAGGTATCGTGAAGAAAATTTACGTAATTGTTGATAGGCTGGAGGGTGCAAAAGAAAATTTAGCACAAAACAACGTTGAACTAGTCCCTTTAGTTACAATCGAAGAACTTGGACTTAATAAATAATTTATAAATTTACTTTTAAATCTATAAATTGGATTTAAAAGTTGTAAATTAGTCGCTTAATAATTTTTAAATTTAGGGTTGATTTTAATGATTTTGGTAAAAGATGCAATTATTAACGGAAAAAAACAGGATTTACTTGTTGAAGGGAATATTATTAAAAAAATTGGAAATGTTCCAATTTCTGAAGTTTCAAAAGACGAAACAGAAATAATTGACGGAAAAAATTGTATTTTAATTCCGGGATTGGTAAATACGCATACCCATATTCCAATGTCACTTTTTAGGGGGGTTGCAGATGATATTCCTTTAATGGAGTGGTTAAGTGGCCATATTTGGCCAATGGAATCAAAATTAAATGAAAAAATAGTATATGCTGGAACCCTACTTGGGGCAGTTGAAATGATTAAAAGCGGAACAACTGCATTTAATGACATGTATTTTTTCCTTGATTCGATAATTAAGGCAGTAGATGAAACAGGAATTAGGTCAACAATTGCATATGGAATGATTGATTTATTTAATGAAGAAAAAAGGGAAAAAGAATTAAAATCTGCGAAAAAATCTATTGAAATGATTAAAAAATTAAATAATTCAAGAATTACGGGGGCTTTAGGCCCACATGCACCGTATACTTGTTCAAAAGAACTGTTGGAAAGTACAAATGCTCTTGCAAGGGAGTATAATGTTCCAATTCATATTCACATGAACGAAACCGTTGATGAAATAAATCAAGTTTTGGAAAAAACAAAAATGAGGCCTTTTGAATACTTAAACTCATTTGGGTTTTTTGACAATGTAACTACCGTTTGTGCACACTGTGTTCATTTAAATGACTCTGAAATCAAGATAATAAAAGAAAAAAATATCTTTGTAGCACATAATCCTATAAGTAACTTAAAATTGGCATCAGGAGTGTCCCCTGTAGCAAAATTATTAGAAAACGAAGTTAATATAACTCTTGGAACTGATGGATGCGGTAGTAATAATAGTTTAAATTTATTTGAAGAAATGAAAACAGCAGCTTTAATACATAAAGGGGTAAATTTAAATCCTGTTTTAGTAACTGCAAAAGAAGCATTTGAATTTGGAACCCTAAACGGTGCAAAAGCATTAAATATTAATTCTGGAGAAATAAAAGAAGGAAAACTTGCAGATTTTGCACTTATAAATGTTAAAAAACCTTACTTAACACCGAGAGAAAATATTGAATCACACTTAGTTTATTCATTTAATGGTGCAGTTGATAGTGTTGTAATTGATGGTAAACTTACTTTAAAGGATGGAAAAATGGTAACTATTGATGAAGAAAAAGTTTACGAACTTGCAGAAGAGGCATATTTAGAATTAACTAAATAAAATCTTTTTTTAAATTTTCATTTAAATATATTAAAAATTCTTCTTCTATTTTTTTAAAATTAATTTTTTCATGCTCAATACTTTTAAATTCTTTTAAAAAAGATTTTCTAATATTAGAAACTTTCTTAATCTCCTTATTATCGATTTTTCCGGTTTTTATTAAGTTTCCAACAATTTGTCTTGACATACTATCGATTTTTTGCAAGTCGTTTTCTAAAAAGTCCATTTTTGGATTTTCTAACTTTTTTATTGCTTTTAAATTTTTAAATTTACTTATCTTTAAAATTTCATTTAAAATTTCATCATAATTTATTTTTTTCATTGTATCTATTTCAATATCGGGTAAATCCCATGAATACTTGCTTCCAGGAGTATCAAACTTTTCGTACATATCTTTTATTACTTCATTTGGTATTTTCTGCCCTCTTTGAACATTTCTAGTTAATAGAATATTTAAAGGGGCTTTTAGGTATATTGTGATATATACTGTATCGTAAGATTTAGCGATATTTATCAAATCTCTTCTTTTTGAATTGTAGTAGTTTGTATCATCTACAATAACGCTGAATTTATTTTCAAGTGCTTTTTTTATTAAA
Source organism: Methanococcus vannielii SB (assembly GCF_000017165.1). Taxonomy (NCBI): domain Archaea; kingdom Methanobacteriati; phylum Methanobacteriota; class Methanococci; order Methanococcales; family Methanococcaceae; genus Methanococcus; species Methanococcus vannielii. The sequence continues at coordinate 831,747 of NC_009634.1, read as the reverse complement.
TACGTATTTGAATCACGTATATATTTTTCATAAGACTCTTTCCAAATTGGAAAACTTTCTCTTAATAAGTCGGTTCCAAGAATTATATTATCCATATTTTTTTCAGACATTTTTTTTGAAATGGTTTTTGAAAAGGTGGATTTTCCAACAGATGGAAGTCCAGTTAAGATAATAATCATTCATACACCTTTGAACAAAGTTTTAAATCATTTCATGTTTTTGTTATTTATTTATAATACGTAATGGTTATTTAATACTGGTGAAAAAATGGACATGCTTGAAATGGCGTTAACCATTACTAAGAATATCGAAAAAAGTATAAAGCCATTAATTGGTTGGGAAAAATCAAATGAAGTAGTTAAAATTGGTGCAGATGGGACGCCAACAAAAAGAATAGACTTAGTTGCAGAAAATACTGCAATAAGTTCGATAGAAAAGTTCGGTTCAGCAATACTTGTTAGTGAAGAAATTGGATTTAAAAAAATTGGAAAAAATAATCCGGAGTACGTAATAGTGCTCGACCCTGTTGATGGAACATATAATTCTTTAAAGGACATTCCTTTTTATTCAGCATCAATTGCAATTGGTAGATTAAACGGTAACACTGAAAAACCCGATGAATTAATTAAAAATCTTAAAATGAAAGACCTTGAAGTTGGTGTTGTAAGAAATATTGCAACAGGTGACACTTACTACGCTAAAAGGGGACAGGGGGCATATTTTTTAAAAAAAGATGAAAAAAAAGCAATATCTATTTCAAATACTTCAAATCTTAAAGACTCCTCAATAGGACTTTTTGCACATGATATTTCTGGAGAAACTCTTGATTTTATAAAAGATAGGAAATTCAGGCGTATAAGACTTTTTGGTTCGATTGCACTTGAAATGTGTTATGTTGCAAGGGGTTCTCTTGATGCTTTTATAAATGTAAATGAAACAACTAGATTATGCGATATTGCAGCAGGTTACGTTATAATTAAGGAAGCAGGAGGATATGTAACGGATAAAAATGGACAGGAAATAAACCTTAGCTTAGATGTAAATTCAAAAACTTCAATAATATGTTCAAATGAAATACTCCATAAAAAGCTTGTAGGAATTTTTGGAAACAAATGGAGCCTTAAACCAACAAATATCGGCATAGTTTCAAGGATTGATAGGGAAGAATCTACTGAACTTGCATTAAATGTTATAAATTATTTGGAGTCAAAAGGAATAAAATATGCACTTGATATTGGTACTTACGATGCTTTAAAAAGCAGGTTACCTGAAAAATGTAATATCATTACTAAAATTGAAGATATATCCCATGTAATATCTATCGGAGGAGATGGTACTGTACTTCGAACCTCAAAAATGATTAACGGAAATGAAATTCCTATAATTTGCATAAACATGGGCACAGTTGGATTTTTAACTGAATTTAGTAAGGAAGATGTGTTTTTTGCAATAGATTCAGTAGCTTCTGGAAGCTATAAGATTGAAAAACGAACAAAACTTCTAAGTTTTTTGAGATTTTCTGACGGAAAACAGCAAATTTTACCGGATTCCCTAAATGAAGTTGTTATAACAACAAAAAACCCTGCAAAAATGCTACATTTTGAAGTCCATATAAATGGGGGTATGGTAGAGGATGTACGGGCAGATGGGATTATAATTTCAACACCAAATGGATCAACTGCATATTCTTTAAGTGCAGGGGGCCCAATAATTGAACCAACAGTGGATGGTTTCGTAATAGTTCCAATATGTCCATTTAAACTTTCTTCAAGGCCGTTAGTTGTAAATGCAAATTCAGAAATAAAAATTAAGATACTAAAAAAGTCAACATTTATTGTAGTTGATGGAAATATTGAATTTGAGGCAAAAGCAGGCGATGAATTAGTTCTTAGAAAATCCGAATCATACGCATATTTCGTAAAGGGGGATAATTTTTATAACAAGTTAAAAAAATTGAGTTTAATGGAATAGATTATTGTTTATTCTTTCTTTTTAAATACCATATTTTTTACAAGATATATAAAAGCGTATGCTAAAATGATTAAAATCAGTAGGGCAGCTAATAAAAAAGCCATATCTGATAAAATTCCCAAAATGTCTTTAATAAGTGAATCAACCATTTTCGAAATTAAATTTTCCATTGTTACCCCCTTAAGAAAGCGTTGTTTTCGTCCTAATGCTTCCCCCGCCATCGCCTACTGGGACACTTTGTCCTCCTTTTCCACAATATCCAACACTTAATTCAAATTCGTCTGAAACTGCATCTACGTGGTGTAATATATCTAAAATTTCACCACTAAGTCCTGCGTCTCTTAATGGTCTTGTCAACTGTCCATTTTCAATTAAAAATGCTTCAACAGCATTAAACTGGAATAGTCCTTTTCCAGTATCAACTTGCCCTCCCCTTGAACCTTTTAGAAAAATACCCGAATTTGTATCTTCTAAAAGTTCTTCAAACGTCCAAGAACCTGGTTTAACGTAGGTATTACTCATCCTTACAATGGGCTTACTAAGTCCTTCTGATCTTGAATTTCCCGTAGTTTCCATATTTAATCGTCCTGCAGTTTCCCTTGAATGGACATAACTTTTTAAAATGCCATTTTCAATTAAAACTGTTTTTTTTCCACTAACCCCTTCATGGTCATATTTATACTGCCCAAAAGAATTTGGAATAGTTGCATCATCAATAACTGTTACAAATTCACTCCCAACGGAATTTTCAAGCTGGTTTATAAATACACTGTCGTTTTGGAGTATTAAATCAGCTTCAGCTGCATGTCCCACTGCTTCATGTATGAAAACGCCTGCAAGTTCAGGGTCTAAAATTACATTAAAGTTTCCTTTAGGGCAAGCTTCTGCACGAAGTAATCTTAAGGCTCTTTCTTTAGTTCTACGGGCCATTCCTTCTATATTTGCATCACACACTGCTTCAAACCCATTTCCGCCTACTCTATCAAATGCAAACTGTAAATTGCCATCTTTTGCGATTGCAGTCATTCTAATAAGTGTTTTTATACTTTCATTTTCAATTCTAGTCCCTTCACTCGTTAAAAGTAATGAATGTCCTTCTCCATCTCCATATGAAACAGAAGTACTGACAATTTTTTCACCAGACATATTTTCATGTGCAGATTTTAGATATTCTTTTTTTTCCCCGATAGAAATATCTTCAGGATGTATTTTTATACCTGATTTAACTTTATCCTGAATTATTGGGACTTCTTTCAAAGTTACTTCTTTATCAGTATGTTGATTTGATATTTTAGCCATTTTATAGGCTTTATTTATTAATTCGCCAATATTATTTATTGAAATATTATTTGATGTTGCAAAACCCCATCCGTTTTTCTCTAAAACTCTTATAATTACTCCAGATGCCATTCCTGAAGAAATCTCTTCAATTATGCCATCTTTTTGAACTATATTATTTGATTCTCCAGTAATTACTCTTAAATCAGCGTAAGTTCCAATTTCAAGTAATTTTTCAAGTTTTTCAATATCTAAGTTAAGTTCATTTAAAAAACTCACAATTTCACCAAAGTATTAACTTAATCTCTTAATTAGTTACATGTTATGTATTACAACTGTTTTTGTTTCACACATCTCTTCAACCGCATATTTTATACCTTCCTTTCCAAGTCCACTTTTTTTAATGCCTCCAAAAGGCATATTGTCTTTTCTAAATGTGGGGCTTCCATTAACTATAACTCCGCCGTATTCAAGTTTGTTTGCAAATTTCATCGCTTTATTTATGTCGTTTGTGAATATGCCTGCTTGAAGGCCGTATTTGGAGTTATTAGCAATATTTAGGGCATGTTCATCGTCTTTTGCTTTCAATATTGGCAAAATGGGCCCAAAAGCTTCGACTTTTGATAAAATATTATCTTCATCAATATTTAAGACAGCGGGTGAAATCAAGCTGTTTGAACGGTTTCCACCAATTAGCAATTCCCCACCTTCGCTAATGGATTCTTTTATTAAAATTTCAACTCTTAAAGCACTTTCTGGGGTTATTAGTGGGCCTAAATCAGTTTTTTCATCAAGCGGGTTTCCTAATACCAATTTTTTTGTCTCTTCAATTACCTTTTTTGTAAAAGTTTCTAAAACTTCTTCTTCAACAATTACCTTTCCAACAGAAATGCAAACTTGACCAGAATTTAAAAATTTACTTTTTACAGCAGATTTTGCGGCTAATTCTATGTCTGAATCTTTTAGGACAATTAGGGGATTATTTCCGCCAAGTTCAAGTGCAACTTTTTTCATATATGAGCTTTTAGAAATTAATTCCCCAACTTCAACACTTCCCGTAAATGATAAAAAGTTTATTTTCTCGTTTTTAGCTATTTCATCCCCTACAATTTCACCGTTTCCGGTCGTAAGATTAAATACTCCCCTTTCAATATTCATTTTTTTTAAAACATGTTCTATTACTTTTGTAAGGTAAATTGCAGTAATTGGTGCTTTTGAAGAAGGATGTAATACTACAGCATTACCTGTAGCAATTGCAGGCCCAATTTTATGAGTAATTAGATTTAAAGGAAAATTAAATGGAGTAATTGCCCCAACTACTCCAACTGGCTCTTTTTTTGTGAATATAATTTCATTTTCGGAAGGAATTGTTTCCCCACGAAGTTCCTTTGCATAAAGTGCAGAAAGCCTAAATGCTGTAATGGTTCTATCTACTTCAATTCGTGACTGTTTTATTGGTTTTCCAACATCCACAGAGATAGTATTTGCAAAAAGGTCTTTTTTTGAACTAATATGTTCAGCAATTTTCATTAAAAGTGAATATCTTTTTGAAGGATTTAACTCCTTCATAACATCTTTATTTTCCGTTGCAACTTCTATTGCATATTTAGTTTCTTCCCTATCAAGTGCAGTTATTCTTTCGATTATTTCAAGCGTGTAGGGGTTTAAAATGTCTAGGTCTTCTCTTAATATCCATTTCCCATCTATAAACATTATATACACCTTTAATTATAATAAATAGTATATCTAAATCCTGCTATAAATTTTAATGTAAATTTACATTAAACAATTATTTATTATGGGGTAAATTATTATGATTCAGACATTATCTTTAATGGGGTACTCACTAAGTTTTGAAATAATGACTTTAGTTAAATTTTTTTTAATACTTATTTTTGGGTACATTTCAGTTAGGACAATAAAAACAGTTTTAAAAAGAGGCGTAAAAAAGAGTAAAATTCCAGAATTGGTTTCTGAATTTGTAATTCATCTTATTAGCTCTTTATTGTACGTTCTGGTACTTTTACTTGCAGTAGGGGTTTTTGGAATAGAAACGGGGCCCATAATACTTGGGTTATCTGCTTCAATCGGACTTATTTTGGGTTTTGGATTTCAGGATACTCTTACAAATCTTACCTCTGGAATATGGATTGCCGTAATGAGGCCCCTTGATAAGGATGAAGTAGTTCAGGTTGGCGGAATAACTGGAAAAGTTGTTGAATTAGGTATAATGGCAACAAAACTTTTAACGCCAGATAATGTAGTAATTACAATACCAAATAAGCTTGTTTGGGGAAGTCCAATAACAAACTATACTAGAATGGATTTAAGAAGAGTAGATGTGGCAGTTGGAGTTAGCTACAGTGGAAGTGTCCAAGATGCAATTTCCTCTGCAATGGAACTTATTTTAAGCCATAATTTGGTTTTGAAAGACCCTACTCCGGCAGTAATTGTTACTGAACTTGGAAATTCTTCAGTTAATTTACAGCTTAGGGCTTGGACTAAAACAGAGGATTATTGGAAACTTAAAAGTGAATTGACAAGAGGAATATATGAAAAGTATAAAAAAGAAGGAATAGAAATACCATTTCCGCAGATGGATGTGCATATTCATAAATACTAACTATTTTTTTAATTGAATTATTTTAATAAACATATTTTAAAAAAATATTATTTATTTTAAATGGCCCAAGATATGGCCAGTTTCTTTTTTAATTATTTGAACAGCAGTTTTACAAGCGTTTAATGAACCAGGTAATGAAAATATAATTTTTTCTTGATAAGTGCCTGCGGAAGCTCTTGAAAGGATTGTTGAAAATCCTACTTCATCATAACTCAACTTATGAAATATTATTTTAAACCCTTCGAGTTCTTTTTCATATATTTCCTTTAAAACTTCCGGGGTATTGTCTCTTTTAGTAAGGCCGGTTCCACCAGTAATTACAATACAGTCAACACCGCAGTATTCAGAAATATGGTTAATTAACCCTTTTAGCATTAATTTATTATCTGGAATTAGAAAATAAATCTCTGCACGAAGTTCATTTTTTAAAAATTCGCCAGATTTATCTTCAAATTTATTTCCAGATAAAAAATCGTTAAATCTACTGTCACTAACAGTAATTACTGCATATTTTATATTTGAAATTTCTTCATGCATTTTATCCACCCTGTATAAATTCTTTGATATTTTGTCTAGCTTCCCCTATTGTGTAACCAATTTTTATTCCCAAATTATCTTCTTTTTCAAGGAGTTCTATTAGGTGTGCAACTCTTGGGAGCCTTAAATTTGCGTTTCTAACTATTTTTGGATTACTAAATATTTCTTTAGGGGTTCCGCCCATTATAATTTTTCCATTACTTAATAAATATACCTTACTTGCATATACTGGAACTAAATCGACATCGTGAGTAGATATAATTATCGTAATTCCTTTTTTGTTTAGTTCGTAAAGTAGTTTCATTATTTGCGATGCGCCAAGCGGGTCAAGTCCCGTGGTTGGTTCATCTAAAACAATAATTTCTGGATTCATCGCTAAAATTCCCGCAATTGCAATACGTTTTTTTTGCCCTCCACTCAGGTGGTGTGGAGGTTTTTTTTCAAATCCTTCCATTGAAACGGCTTTTAAAGCTTCTTTTACTTTTTTTTCAACGTCCTCTTTTGAAAAACCAAGATTCATGGGTCCAAAAGCAACATCCTGTTCAACTGTCGGTGCAAAAAGCTGGTCATCCGGATTTTGAAACACTATTCCAACTGTTTTTCTAACATTTAAAAGTGATTTATTATCATAACTTATCGGTTTTCCCTTTAAAAAAACTTTTCCGCTTGAAGGTTTTAATATGCCATTAAAATGAAGAAATGTTGTTGATTTTCCAGCTCCATTGGGCCCCAAAATTGCAATCATTTCGCCCTCTTCGGCTTTAAAATTTAGGCCTTTAAGCGCAACTGTTCCATCAGGATATGAGTAACTTAAATCTTTTGTTTCCAAAATAACCATAAAATCACCTTTTTTAAATATACTCTTTTGAGTATAAAAAAAGTTGGATTTTTTAAGTTTTAAGCTAAATTAATGCATTAAAATTAGATATAGTTTAAAGAAACAAGAAAGATTTCAAATCCGAAGAGATATACAAAGTATGAAGTTTTTGGATAAGGTATTTCTCCAAAAAACATCAAGTTTCCAGAATATCCTCTTGAACTCAATGTAGTATATATAAAATCGCCCTTATCAAGAGATTTTATAAGTAAACTTCCCATTAAAAGCCCTAACGAACGGTAGCAATTTTTTAAACCCATATATCCCAAACGTGTCTTTTGAGAGTGACTCATTATAATCGTATCCCCTAAAAGGACGAAGATGTATCTATACGTCAGCATAGATATTTCTAAAAATGATTCTGGAACTTTTAACTTTTTTAATATGTAAAATATTTCTGTAAATGGCGTTGTAAGTGCTAAAAATAAGGTACAACAGACTCCCCCGACCATCTTTGAAAACGTTAGAAGGCCTAACTCAAATCCATCTTTTAAAATATTAATTTTAAATCCAAATACCTCAAAAGAAGCCCATACTACATCTCCAAATAAAAAAATCATCAAAAAAAAACTAAAAATGCCGAAAAAAATAGGGACTAAAAGAAGATTAATGTAGATTTTTTTTGGAACTTTTGCAAAAAATATTAAAATCATACTCATAATTAATGCGATTAATAACGGCACTAAAAAAGATGAAGAGATGACAGAAACAATTAACGAAGATACTGCAAATACTACTTTTAAAATTGGATTTTTATCCCTTAATGAATTGTAGTTTGCAATATTATCAATTAAGAAGCTATCTGCCATCATATCACGAGTTAGTTTTTAGATTCAAAATCATATTTTGCCTTATTGTATCCAAAGAAATAACCTATAATTATTGCACCTATTGCAGCTTGGAGTGCAAATAAAAGGCTTTCTATTTCCCCACTTGGAGGCTCCCAAAATGGTTCAAACCACGGTTCGTATTCTGGGCTTAATTCCATGATTAAGTCACTTGCAGCACCATCTGCACCTCCGAAGTAACCGTCCTCTTCTGTAAGTCCAGAATACATTACTAACGGTGCTATTGTAAGAATAATTATGCCTATAATCATTAAAACATGTTTTAATTCCATTATTGGGCACCTCCATTATTTAACTTACCATCAATAATTCCAAGTTTGGAAAGGAGGTCAGGCCTTAGTTTCATGATATAATCCCATATAAGTCCAGTTAATAAACCTTCCATTATTGCAAGTGGAATTTGTGTAATTGCAAATACTGTTCCAAAATTTGAAAGCGCAGTTCCAAAGTCAGGTATCGGGTATGCCAAAGCTAGCTGTATTGATGTTACAACATACGTCCCCCAGTTTGCAAATATTGCAGCAAGCACAACTGCCCATGTAATGTTTATTTTTCCTTTTAACAATTTAAACACGATATATCCAATAAGGGGGCCCATTATACCCATTGAAAATATGTTTGCACCAAGAGTGGTCAAACCTCCGTGTGCAAGAAGTACTGCCTGAAATAAAAGTACAATAGTTGCCAAAACCGCAGTAATTGCCGGTCCAAACATAACTGCACCAAGCCCGCTACCTGTTGGGTGCGAACAACTTCCAGTAACCGATGGAAGTTTTAATGAACTTAACACAAACATAAATGCTCCTGCAAGTGCAAGTGTGGGTTTAATTTCTGGTTTTTCGCTAATTAATTTATTTAGCTGAATTATTCCATAAATTACAACAATTCCAGAAATTAAAAACCAAATTGCAGCCCACATCGGCGGTAAAAAACCTTCCATAATGTGCACTTTATCACCAGTTAAAGATATGTTATTAATACTTACAGTTATCTTTAACTGGTATTCAATATATATGATTTTCTATTCAACTCTAGATTATTTTATAAAATGAAATATATCTTGAATAATACAGTAAACTGATATATAAGTTTAAATTTAAAAATTTAAAAAAATAGCTTTATTAATAAGTTATTTACTACTTTATTCGTTTGTAATATGCCCTTTAATTGCACTTTTTGCAGCAATTGCTGGAGAAGATAAATATACCTCTGAATTAATGTTTCCCATTCTTCCTTTAAAGTTGCGGTTTGTAGTTGCAAGACATACTTCACCATCGCCAAGTACCCCTTCATGTGCGCCAAGGCAAGGGCCGCATCCTGGAGCACAGATTAATGCACCAAAATCCACAAAAATATCAATTAATCCTTCATTTAGGGCCTGTTTAAGTATCGATTTAGATGCAGGAATTACTATAAGCCTTGTATTTTTATTTATGGATTTTCCTTTTAAAATTTTTGCAGCAATTCTAAGGTCGCCTATATGCCCATTTGTACAAGAACCGATAAATATTTGGTCAATAGGAGTACCTAAAACCTCAGAAATACCTTTTACATTATCGGGATGATGTGGGCATGCAACTTGTTCTTCCATGTCAGTTATATCAAATTCAACAGTTTTAAAGTATGTTTCTTCATTTTCAGTAATTGAAATTTTGTTTCTTTGTAATTCGGCTATTTCTTGATTGGAAACGCCTGCATTTTTAAGGTAATCGTAAGTTGTATGGTCTGCTTCAATTAATCCAACTTTTCCGCCCATTTCAATTGCCATATTGCATAAAACCATTCTTTCATCCATGTTTAGGGCTTTTACAGCACTTCCTCCGTATTCCAATGCCATATATGTTGCACCACTTCTTCCAACTTCTTTACAGGTTTTTAAAACAATGTCCTTTCCGGAAATATTTTCGTTTTTACCAGTAACATTCACCCGTATTGTTTCAGGAACTCTAAACCATGTTTTTCCAGTAGCATAAACGTAACCCATGTCGCTTGCACCAAAACCCGTTGCAAAAGCCCCAAATGCCCCATGGGTACAGGTATGGCTATCTGCACCAACGATTACCATGTTTGGCTTTACATGGCCTTTTTCAGGAAGTATTTGATGACATATTCCTTCTCCATCAAGATAGTAGTTTTTAATGTCGTGTTTTTTAATGAAGTCTCTTGTTATAATCTGCATATTTGCTGCTTTTGACGTATTTGCTGGAATATTATGGTCAAAAACTATTACTATTTTTTTATTATCAAAAACCCTGTCTGAAATTTCTTCGAAAGCTTTTACAGTCAATGGCGTAGTTCCATCATGGGTCATTGCAAGGTCGACGTCTATTTCAACGCTATCTTTAGCATATACATTTTTTCCAAGTTTTTTTGAAAGAATTGCTTCAGCAAGTGTCATAAATTCTCACCATAAGATAAATAACATCTTTAAAATAGTATTGAATGTTATTTTATTCTATTCTTACATTTTATTTATTCATAATGTCATAATCTTTAAATACTAATAAGAGTATTCGGAATCATTAGTTATCTTTTTAGGCTTTATTTCAGATAATATTTCCCCATTTTTAAATATTCTAATAATTCCTCCGCTTTCAGAAACGGTTATTGCAATTGCTCCAGTATACCGTGAAATTGTTGCAGCAGCATGATGCCTAGCTCCAAGCCCCAATGGTAATTCAATATTTCCACCACTACAACTAATATAACGCCCCGCACATAAAACTTCCCCCTTTTCGCTAATTACAAACGCCCCGTCAATAGTTGAAAGTTCTTTTATCGTTCCTTTAACATGCTTATCAAATATAATTGAATTGTGGCCTTCAAACGGATTCAAAATCAGTTGTGAGGACATTTTAAGCACTTTTTCACTATCCCCTATTATAAAAATAGTACCAACAGGAGTTCCTTCTCGCCCTTCAACTGCAAGTTCCATACAAATGTTTAAAACTTCATTTATGACTTTTCCTTTAGTTTTTTCGATTCCCGATATGAATTCATAGAATTTTAAAATTTGAGGATAATCATTTACTTCAAAAATGGAGATAGTATCCGTTCCGCCTGTTAATTTTGGAATTCCAAGGATTGATACTACAACATCTCCTTTTTTAACGATATTATTTGTAAATAGCGTTGTTACCGCTTGTTTTATCATGGAGGATCGGTCATTATTCCGATATGCCATCAAAATAGGTATTATTTTTGGCTCGTTTTTTAATCTTAGAAATGTTTCCTCATTTGGCGTAGTTACAACTACCTTAATATTTTTAAAATCATTTAATGCTTTTCGTTTCCTAGCTCGCCTATGAACAGCTTCTTGTTCACGATAATAGTCGTAAGTTTTACCTGTTTCAGTAAATATTAAGAGTACATCCGCATTTATTTCCAAAGCCAGATTAAAGCCGTGTTTTATTAGGAATTTAGCTTTTTCCATCAGTGCACCATTTATAGTTTTGAAAGGCATGAGGCAAAATAAGGATTTCCAACGGCATGTTGGTGAGCATATCCTCCAACGATTCTGCCATCTTTTATAGATATTCCATCTAGTTTGTCAATAATTCCGGTACCCCTATTTATTTCATATGAAAAATCATTTTCATTAATATTTATAAGTTTGGAATAGTGGAATTCATGTGCCTTAAAAGTTTCTTTTTCTTTTCCAATGATACAGTCTTTTTTAAATGAACCAATTACATAGCTTAAACCTTGAACGTTTTTAGTCATTATTGAGTCGGCATTGATTAATTTTAACATATCTACCCCATTAATTGAATTTGTAAGGTACATAAGTCCCCCACATTCCCCATATATCTTTCCATCAAAATTCCTAATTGATTCAATCATTGAGGTATTTTTAGAAAGTTCTTTTGAAAATATTTCAGGATAGCCTCCCCCAAGGTATAGGATGTCACAGTTAGGAATTTCAAAGTCGTGTATCGGGCTAAAAAACTCCAATTTGGCCCCATTTTCTTTTAATGCATCAAAATTATCGTGATAATAAAAGTTAAATGACTCATCAAAAGCAATTGCAATTTTTGAACTATTTTTATCTACTTTCCACAGGGTTTCATCTTTATTTTTATTGTCTACTGGAATTTCAAAATCTACGTCACTAATTTCAATTATTTTATCGATATCAAGGCATTCTAAAACGGTATCGCCCCAAAATTCAATCTGTTTACCTAATTCTTCAGTTTTTTCAGGCGTTGGAACTAATCCAAGATGCCTTTCTGCAACTGCTAAATTTTCATCCCTTTTTATTGCACCGACTATTTCTATTTCGCCATCATAATACTTTACCGCTTCTTTTAGTTTATTAAGATGTCCATCCCCTCTAATTTTATTAAAAATTACTCCCTTAATGTTTAATTCAGAATCAAACGATTTGAATCCTTTTATTATTGCAGCTGCACTTCTAGTCAGACTTCTTGCATCCATTAATAAGATTATTGGCGAATCAATCGTTTTTGCAACCGATGCAGTGCTTCCAACGTCATTATATGGGGATATGCCTTCAAATAATCCCCTAACACCTTCTATAATGCTTATATCTTTATTTTGGGAATGTCTTTTAAATAACGACCTTATCTGGGTTTCATCCATAAAAAAAGAATCTAGGTTTCTTGATGTGTTTTCAGTAGCTTTCGTGTGATATGTGGGGTCTATATAGTCCGGCCCTACTTTATAGGGCTGCACGTTATTTTTTTTAGATAGTGCATTCATTATTCCTGTTGAAATTGTTGTTTTTCCCACCATTGATGAAGTTCCTGCAATGACGACTCGTTTCATGTTTTCACTTAACTTTTTTTTAGAATGTCTTTAGATATTGTTTAATAATTTAATTTAATTTAATTTAATTTAATTAAATAATATAATAATCATAAACTAAATATATTTTAAAAACATAAAAATTTTTGATATTTTATTTAGGGGATGGAATTTTGAGCTTTGAATTTTTAAAAAAACATTTTGGACGTTTTTTAACATTAAATTTTACAAATAAATTTATTATAACTTATTTTTTATCTTGGATGGGATTATTTGGAACTTTAACGGTATCAAAATTGCTAAAACCTCTTTTTAATGTTGAAACAGCTGGAAAAATTACGGTTGTAAAATATGAAGCAATTTCAAGTGCAGTTTCTTCACAAATGGGGATTAACTACTATTCAATAGGGATTTCTTATTTTTTAAGTAACTACCTTGCATGCATAACTATATTTTTAGCATTTTCAATTCTTTCATACCTTTATAAGAAAGATATTTCAAAGGGAAAGTCTACACTCAATGATTATTTTAATTCAATACTGCTTTTTTACGTAATTGTAGTTATAAATCCACTTACTGGAGTTTTAGGGGTAAATATACCATTTTCAGATCTTTTAGCCGTAATTCCCCATGGAATTTTTGAATATGCTGGCTTTTCACTTTCAATAGTTTTGGGAATTGAATATACTCTTTATAAACTTCCTATTTCAAAACCGTTTGAATCATGGGATAACAAAAAAAAGATTTTATTCCTAATTAAACTTATTCTCGTACCTTTACTTATATTGATTTCAGGGTTTACCGAAACACTTGACTGGTTAATATTAAATTATGCAAAAGAAAATAATCTACCCATTCTTGAAACATTTTTTAACGTATATTATAGTATTTTAAAATCAATAATTTTATAGATACTTTTTATCTTTAATTTTAACATATTTTAGACAATCTATTTTAAAAATGTTAATATACTCTTGATTTTATATGTATTCAAATAAAAGGATAATATGGGGGAAAAATGATTTGTAAAAAGTTTTTTATGATAAAGATAGTATTTTTACTATCTGTTGTAGCTTTTTTATGCGGATGTATAAATATTGACGATTTTGAATTGGATTACGATTCAATTCAGGATTTAGGGAATAGTATGGACTTTCAAGAGTCTTTTAACACGTATTCTAATGAAAATTCTGAAATAAGGGAATTAATAAAATCTCAAAATGAAATATGGAGCTATGCCTTTGACTACAATGTTGAATCGATATACGATAATGAACTTTCAGAAATTAAAATTTCTGGAAAAGTCGATACAAGAAATAAAAAAGCCTATATTACAATGTTTTCAGAAGCAGGGTCTTTAGAAACGTATTATTTTGAAGATTCAGTTTACCTTGGAGCGAAAAGTGGTGGAGAAACTAATTGGATGAAAATACCTTCAGAGGAATCTAGTTTTGAAGAAGATTATGACATGATGTCAAAATACGATGAAGGATTATATGGCCTTAAAAACGGTGAATTTGAGTTAGTTGGTGAAGAAACTGTAAATGGTATAAGGTGCTATAAACTAAAAATGAATGTAAAAAACTATCTAAATACTAACGTGGCCGCAACTAATATTGCTGGAAATGAGGACGTAGTTAAATATGATGTAGCTGATGTCGCATATTATGTTGATAAATCGAATGGATATATTCTCAAAACTGCAGTAAGAATTAAGGGGACTGATGAATCAAGTATTCCTTTTGATTACACGTATTTTTTAAGTTTTAAGGATATAAATAAAGTTCAAAATATCGAACTTCCAATCGATGCAAAAAACGCCATAGATGTTCAAAGTTATTACTTAAATTATCAGTAAAAAAATAGAATAAGTTATGTATTTTTTTATTTTATTTTATTTTATTTTATTTTTTCAATTTCAATCGAAATATCGTAATTTTCTTCATTAGGAGTTTTTATATTCCAATTTTGGGAGTATTCTGATTTTAAATTTTTAACAAAGTTTCCTCTAACCTCATTTGCAATGTGGAAAATTGATTCTTCACTAAATTCTATTCCTTCTAATCTTATGTTAATTCTATCGTTAATATCTAAATCCATGTCCTTTCTCATTGACTGGATTCTTCGAATAACTTCTCTTTTAAGCCCATCCATGATTACTTCACAGTTCATATCTATATTCATGTAAACGTTTCCTTTTGAAAATTCGATTCCAACAATATTTTCAGGAATATCTACTTTAAATTCAACATATTCGGGCTTTATAGTAAATCCTAAAATATCAATTTCTCCAGATTTTAAATTTTCTTTTAATTCTTTTGGATTTACTGAATTTATTGCACTAACCACTTTTGGAACGTTGCTTCTAAATATTTTTCCAAGTTCCTTAAAATTTGGTTTTACTGTAACATTTCCTTCAAATTCTTTTAATTCAATATTTTTTACGTTACCCTGTTCTTTTATCAAATATTCGTATTTTTCAACAGTTTCTTTGATATTTTCTGGAAGAGTTATTTTTGTAATAGGATACCTTAAAGTGTATTTTACCTTATCTCTTCCTTTTAAAATGGAATCAACTACTTCTCTTACTATTTCAATATCTTCTTCAAGCTTAGAATTTATAAATTCTGTTTCAACGGTTAATTTATTCATGAAAACGCTTTCAGGCATATTTTCAGTTTTTAAATTTTGGTATATCTCTTCTGAAATATGGGGTGTTACTGGAGACATAATCATAATTAACTTCATAATCACGTAGTAAAGCGTCTGGTATGCAGAAAGCTTTTGAACATCGTTTTTTTCCATCCATGTTCGATCCCTTATTAATTTAATATACCATCTTGAAAGGTCATTTAATATAAAATCCCTTATCATCCATGTGTATGTGTGTAAATGGGGTTTTTCTAAAGCTTCAATTGCATCTTTTGAAACCGTATTTACCCTACTTAAAATCCAAGCGTCTTCATCTTTTAAATGCTTGAAATATTCGTTATTTGGAATAAATTCATCTAGTACCATGTAGTTTGTTGAAAATGCATAGGAATTCCAAAGCGTGTTTAAAGCGCTTCTTACTTCATCCATTTCAGAATATGAAAACCTAAGGTCTTCCCAAGCTTTATTTGCACTTAATAGGTAGAACCTTAAAACATCTGCACCATATTTTTCTGTAACTTCATCAGGACTTACAATGTTTCCTAATGATTTACTCATTTTCTCTCCAGTTTCATCAAGCGTAAAACCGTGCATCATACACTTTTTGTATGGTGTATCATTAAATACAACAGCACTTAGTGCATGCTGCGAATAGAACCATTTTGTTACTTGATCGTTCCCTTCAGTAATAAATTCTGCCTTTTTAAGTTCTTTTGAGCCAATTGAGGCATAAGGTGCTAGACCACTATCATACCAAACGTCCAAAACGTCAGGAGTTCTAGTCATTATGCCTCCACATGAACATTTTAGCGTAATTTTATCAACTGTCGGTTTATGAAGGTCACTTAAATCAACGTCCTTTTCATTGGCTTTATCTATTAATTCGGAAATAGCTCCAATTACTTCATACTTTTTGCAACAGTCACAAGTCCAGATTGGAATTGGAATTCCCCAGTATCTCTGTCTTGAAATGTTCCAGTCTCCAACAAAACTTACTCCATTTACATATCTTGTTTTAACCCAGTCGGGAACCCAATCAACTGTTTTTCCTTGTTCAATTATTCCTTCTTTTATTTTTGAAATTGAAAGGAACCATTGTTCAGTTGCCCTAAATAAAAGGGGAGTTTTACATCTCCAGCAGTGCGGATACGTGTGTTTTACTTTTCCAGAATTTATTAAAAGATTTTTCTCAATTAATCTTTCAATAACTGGTTTATCCATTTCCTTTACAAATAAACCTTTCCAAATACTTTCAATATATCTCCCGTTATCGTCAATAGGGGCATATGCAAGGATACCATATTCTTTCCCAACATTAAAATCGTCTTCACCAAATCCTGGTGCAGTATGGACGAGTCCAGTTCCGCCTTCAAGAGTTACGTGGTTTCCGGGAACGATTGAATGAGCATTTTTTAATAAACTAAATTCGCCCTGTTTTTCATTTTCTTCTAAAAATGGGTGAATGTACTTTAAACCTATTAGTGATTCACCTTTAACGGTTTTAGAAATATGGAACTTTAAATCCGGATTTTGCTTTTCGCCCTTTTTCATTACTTCTGGAACCAATTTTTCTGCAATAATCCAAGTTTCATTTTTACCGTTAAATTCAACATTAACATAAGCGTAATCAAATTCCGGATTAATACAAACGAGCATGTTTGAAGGAAGCGTCCAAGGCGTCGTTGTCCAGATTGTTATAAATTCGTTGCTGTCTTTTAATTTAAATTTGACGTAAACTGAAGGGTCAAGTACTTCTTTATATTCCCCCCTAACTTCATGTTCAGCAAGTGAGGTTTCACATCGTGGACACCAGTATCCTGACCTTAAATCTTTTGTAAGTAAATCCTTTTCATGTGCTTTTTTAAGCGTCCACCAACCCATTTCTATGTAATCGTTTTTAATTGGCATGTATGCGTTTTCAAAATCTAACCATATCCCTAAATTTTTGAACTGTTTTTCCATGTTTGAAAGGTGATTTAGTGCAAATTCTTTACATTTATCAATAAAAACTTGTGTACCTATTTTAGTTTCAATATCTTTTTTAGAACCTATGTTAAATTCATTTTCAACTTTAACTTCGATAGGAAGGCCGTGCATATCCCAACCAGCTTTATCGAGAACATTATATCCTTGAATTCGTTTAAATCTTAAAACAGTATCTTTAATGATTTTATTCCATGCAGTTCCAAGGTGGATTGCACCTGAACAATAAGGTGGGCCATCAACAAAATAATAATCTGGCCCATATTCATTTAACGATTTTACTTTTTCATAGGTGTTATTTTCTTTCCAATAATTCTTTATATTTTTATCGAGTTCTCTAAAATTAACTCCTTTGACTTGTTTCATATATTCACCCCGATATGATGATTTTCTAAGGTTTGTGTTTATTTTATAAATTTTTAATTTTTAACTCTTAATGTCTTCTGCATCTTCTTCTGAATTGTCAAGGTTTTTACTTTTATAGTATCCCTTTAAAAGTGGCATTTTTGGAAGGTCTTCTAATAAATAAAAGTACGGTTCATGCCGTTCACTGACAATTACGATGTGTGCAGGCGGGTGAATTTTCCTGATTCTGTCTATTGCCCTTGGAGCATTTTCTTCAATTCTGACTAGGCAGGCTTTCTTACATGGTTTTTTAATATCTCCAACGATATGTTCTAAAATTTCGTCCGCAGCTTCTGGAACCATTATCCTTGGTTTTCCGAGAATTGTTAATTTTGCATGTCGGTGGACGTCAGCTATTGCATTTTTAATTTTTTCATAGCTATCGCCCCGAATTATCAAGAGTACCATGTTTTCACCGTGTTTTAATTTTAAAATTTTAAAGTAATAAATTACTTTTTACCCCACATATCAAGGTATTCTTGAAGAATAAATGGGAAATCTTTTGCATTAACAAACCTGAGTCCAAGCCTTTGGGCCCATTTTTCTATGCCTTCATCATTTGCAACTACTGCTGCATCTAATTCTTTTGCAAGTAATAATACATCTAAATCAGGAGCACTATCTAATGTACCCCCTCTAAGGGCATTTCTATATTTATCCCTAAAATTATTGACTGTTTTAGAAAGTACTTCGTTTAAAACGTCATCTTTATTCTTTTCTTCAGGTTTTTTAAGTATGTATGCTTCAAGGGCTGTTTCATACATAGCGTTTTCACTTATCCTCATTCCTTTATTTATTCTTTCCCTTAAATCTTTTATATACTCATATAGGATTTCTGATGGAATTTTTATTTCATACCTATTAGGCGTTTTTTTAACGAGCCATGTATCTACTTTGATTATAATTTCGTTTTTACAACCTTCCCGATTTAAAAAACCTATTAATTCATTATAAACGGTGTTATACGGGATATGGCAAGAAATATCGAGTTTAACCCTTGCTTTAGATATTATGTCCATGATTTTTTCTGCAGATTCGGAAATATTTGTGGCACCGAGGGATTTTCTAACCCCGCTATCTGTAATTGCAGTTGTATCTAAGCAAAACCGTTGTTTTTGCAATATAATCTCCCCCTGAAATTAATACATATTTGTACTAATTATTCTTTAATTTTTAAAATTCGTATTTTTGAAGGGTAGTTTTCGATATATCTTGATACGGTATCCCTATCAATTCTCGCTTCAAGTTTTGATATGGTTCTCTCGATATGGTTTTTTGAAAAACCTATTGGTATTTGTAATTTTACTTCTGAAATGGAATTATAGTGTTCTTTTTCGTTTAACCTTTCCGCAATATTTTTTGAAACATAGTCTTCTAAATTGTGGCTATTAACTGTTTCAAGTACTCTATGTTCGTTTCTTTCAAGAACAAAATCCAATATATCAGTTCCAAAAGATTTAAAAATTTCTAACGTAGTTTCTGGAAGCATGTGTTTAATTGAGTCAAAATTTCCGCTCATAACGCCTTGCCTAATTTTTGTCCCACTTATTCCTTCAATTCTTTCGATAAATTTAAATTCAGGGCCCCAATTTTTTAGTTTTTCTTTTAATTTATACATTGTATAGGACATCGATGCAATAACGTAATTATCAATTTCGAGCTTTTCTCCAAGTTTTTCGCCCGATTCAATACATGAAATATTGTACGGTTTTATTTTGATATGATTTTTGGAATTTATTGAGTTTATTACTTTTTCCATGATTCCTTCTTTTATATATCCCCTTGGAATTATGTCCCCATTTAATGAATAAAACATTTTTATTAAGCACTGCATGTATTGTCCAGAACCCATAATTCCCATTGGGGGCCCTTCAACTACAATATCTGCACCAGCCCGAACGGCCATTTCGGCCCTGACATGCCTGTCAACTAAGTATGGTACGCCTCTTCCACTTCTTTCAAGGGGGCCAGGTATTACGCTTATAAATATTCCATGGTTTTTACCAAAATCCAAGCAGTACTTATGCCCATTATGTAACGGATTATATTCTGTAAAGTCTATCACTATTTTTTCAGTATTTTTTTCTTCTTTTATATTATTAATAATTTTTTGAACGTCTAAAATATTTTTTGAACGCTTAGAATCTTCTATAATATTTTTTCGGTCTATAAGGAACTTTTCAATCATCATGTCTCCTATATTATAGCATGTTTTATTTATGCATTTTTCATATACGGTATGCACCGAAAAGTTTATATATCATGAATACTATGTTTAGTTTGCTCTCAGTAGGGAGTTAATGTAAGCAAATAGGACTCATGGTCTAGTTGGCTATGACATCGCCCTTACAAGGCGAGGGTCGCCGGTTCGAATCCGGCTGGGTCCACTATTTTAATTTTGAGCATATGTATCGATATATTTAAATGTTTTTAAATTTTAGAAATTTTAAATTTTAAAATTAGTTTTTAAATTAAACTTAAAATTAAAATTTAGACTTTTTCTAGTATTAAAAATTTGATTAATTCTTTAAAAAATTAAAAGTTTATTTTTTAGAATTTATTATAGTTTAATTTGAACCAGAATGTCCTCTTTTAGTTTGGGACTGTTTTTCAATTGCAGCCGCCCTTTTTTCAAGTTCGCCACGTATTCTTGTTACTTCTTTTGATGTTTTTTGGATTTGAGTTGTTATTAATTCTTTTGTTTTTTCAAGCTCATCTAAACTATTTTTGAAATCTAAAATTACCTCTTCTACATCTTTTTCAAGCAATACGTCAACACCTACTGAAAGTATTATTTTTTCAGGGTTTTTAACATCCGCTTTAACAAAAGAACCCGCTCCAAGGGGTAACATTATTTCGCCAGACGTTTTTAAACTTTCCATGGACTCGATAGCCCTTACAAGTTCCATTATCATTAAATCAATATTTGAAAGCTCTTCTTGAAGTTTTTGAACTTGCTGATTGTACACGTCAAGTGCCATAAATTGGTTTTGAAGTTCTTCATTCATTCTGTCACCATTGCCTAGTTTTTATAACACGATAAACTTATTTAGTTATGCCGTGTTTAGATTTTACAAGTAAACTGTGTCTTTTTATATTTTTATAGTTACGATAATTATATATATCTATTTATCATTATTAATAATTACTAATAGCTCAGATTATATACGGTGTAACTATGAACCTTTTTGGACTTTTTGGGTATATTATTGTTTTTTTAAAAGCATTAGGCGAAGCATGGGTGGATGTTGTAAAGAGAAGTATCGATGGAAAAATTGACCCTGAAATTATTGAAATAAGTACGGATATTGAAAGCTTCAAAGGTCAAGTACTTCTTGCATCAAGTATTACTTTAACGCCCGGAACACTTACTATCGACCTTGATTCCGAAAAAAAGACATTAAAGGTGGCATCTATAAGCCCTAGAACAAAAGATGAAATTATCCCATTTGAACCATATATAAAAAAGATGTTTAATTAATATGGTTTTATTATTATGTTTTTAGATTTTAACTATTTTCACTTAAAAACCATTTTGGAGTTTTTAATAGTTTGTAACCTCCAAGTGGCCCAGGTTTTGTCTCAATTACAAATTCAAGTTTTCTTAAGTCGTTAATTCTATTGTGAACAGCAACTCGACTGTCCCTATCAATATGATTTTTTAAATATTCGCCTGAAATATACTCTGAATTTTTAGAAAAAATTCCTTCTTTTTCAAGGGTTTTTCTTGCCTCTTTTTTTGAAATATCTTTACTTAAACTTTCATAAAATTCCATGACATCAAGAAATATGCTTATAATTTTGAAGTGTCCAATGTCTATTTTGACATTTTTTTCAAAAGCCCTTTCAAGAAATGTCCAGAAATCAATTTTTCTAGATAATTTGTGAATATTTAGCTTATCTGACATTTAGACACCTTAATTAATTATTTTTTAATTACATTTTTACAGCTTACTTTCCTTGCAATTGCAACTTCACCAATTTTTATGAGCCCAGTAAAGAATTTTTCAAGTCCCCCACAAGACCATATTGCCTGACCAAATGTTGAATTTTTAATCCTTACTTCATATTCTTTCCCCGTTATTTCTTCGCCGGTAGTTTGTTTAGTTACAATTGCAGCCGATTCCATTAATTCATCCCAGGATATTCCTTTTAATTCACCCATTAGTGATTTAAAAATGTTATATACTGGAATATCATACATTTTAGATAAAGTTTTTGTAATGTCACAGTTTCTAACTAGTCCAACAATTCTTTTTTCGCTATCCAAAACAGGCATACTCACAACTTTATATTCTACAATTTTTTTAACAGCGTCACTTGCAGGATCTTCTTCATTTAATAAAATTACGTCTTCTACCGGACTCATTATTGAACTTACTGGTTTAGACTTATCTGAAATTACCATAATGTCTATTGAATTTATCCAGCCGATTAATTTTTCATCTTTATTAATAACTGGAGTACTAAATCTTTTAGTTTTATTCATAAGTTCGGCAGTGTATTCTATTGAATATTCAGGATATATTTTTAGAAATTTCGTATCCATCAGGCTTTTTACTTTCATAATTTTTCCCAACCCTTTTTTATTTTTCCATCACATTTTCAATAGATATTGCAGTTACAGGGCAATTTTTTTCGCATTTTCCACAAAATATGCAAACTGGCTTTGAAACTACCATTTTCCCATTTTCATAAGTTATTGCAGAAACGGGACAAATTT
The DNA here is from genome assembly GCF_000017165.1 of Methanococcus vannielii SB. Classification (NCBI taxonomy): domain Archaea; kingdom Methanobacteriati; phylum Methanobacteriota; class Methanococci; order Methanococcales; family Methanococcaceae; genus Methanococcus; species Methanococcus vannielii. The sequence goes on along the minus strand of NC_009634.1, from coordinate 809,083 downwards.
CGCTACAAACCATACAATCTACGCATTTTTCATTATCTAAGAAAATGGACTTTTTAAAATCTATTTTACCCATTTCATTTTCAACTTTTATTGATTTTTTTGGACAGACTTTTTCACATGCAGTACATCCCATACATAAGTTAAGATTGATATCTATACTATTTTTTCTTTCAACAGTTATTGCATCTGTTGGGCAGAATTTTTCACAGATTCCACATTTTATGCACGAATCCATATCAATGCAATGTTCTTTTAAGCGTATTTTTCTATGGGCTACTGGAACTTCATTTAATTCGTATATTACTGTATCGCCCTTTAATTCTGCTTTTCCTTCTAAAACATTTATTGCACTAACTGGGCATGTTTTTGCACATATTTCACACTTTACACAATTTTCAGGAATTATTTCAGCAGGATTTTTAACTGAAGGTTTTTTTATTGCAGAAACGGGGCACTCTTCAAAACACAAGTTACAACGAATACATTTACTGGATTCAACGTAAAGGTTCTTTTCAACAGGTAAAAACGAACCAGTAAGTTTTTTTTCAACTTCTTCGTAGCTTACGCCTAATTTTTCCGAAATACTTGAAATAATTTTTCCAACTGGTTTTTTTATAGTTATCATCCAAACACCTTGAAAATCCTAATTATTCTAATTCAATGGCATCTGCAGGGCATATTCTTTCGCAATGTCCACAAAGCACACATTTTTCATTAAATTTAATTCCTGATTTTAATTCATCTATTGCACCAAAAGGACAGTTTTTAATACATACGATACACATTACACATTTTTTTCTATCGTACATTATTTTTTTATTTTTACAATGATTTTTTTCAACTACAATATCCCCATCAACAACTTTTACTCGTGCTTTTGTAATTTTTATTGCAGAAACGGGGCATATATCAACGCAATTTCCACAGTAAACGCAAGATTTATTTATGTTTGGAATATCTGGATATTTAGAATTCATTGCAGAAACGGGGCATATATCAACGCATTTATTGCATAATATGCAAGTTTCGGGATTTATTTCAATCTTATTACTTATCAACTGACTTTCAAGTTCTAAGGTAACATTTAAATCATCAAAATATTTTTTAACTAATTCTGATACCATGTTAATCACCCTTCTTGTTTTTTTCAGGTATTTTGGTATCAGATATAATTTTTTTACCTTTTTCTTTTATTTCTTCTTTTAAAAGCACGTAGCTTTTGGTGAATTCTTCAAGGTCTTTTTGAAGAATATTCCCAAATTCATCTCTTACTTTTTGTTTCAGACTTATATCAAGTGAAACATCTGTTTTTAAAATATCAACTGCATCTACGGGACATACGTTTTCGCAAATTCCACATCTTACACAGTAAATTGGGTCAATATATGGCAAATTAGTTTCTTTTGAAATATTCAATGCATTAGGCACGTTACAAGACTTATAACAAATTCTACAACCGATACATTTTTTATCGTTTATAGTATGGCATTTTTTAGTATTTTTTGTAATTTTTGCAAGTGTTCCAGTTCTAATTGCGCTTGTAGGGCACACTGAAAGACAATGTCCACATTTTACACAGGTTACTACGGTTAATTTTTCGATATCAATTAAACCGGGGCATACGTCAACACAGTTTTTGCAATTTATACAAAGTTCTGGAACAATTCTTGGAATTTCAGGTATTATGTCCATTTCAACTTTAAAATTCATCCCGAGTCTTTCACGGTCAAACTTCTTGTATTGCGAAACATCTATTTTATTAGATAGTGATAATTCATCATAAGTTAGAATTGCATTTTCAACTGGACAACTATCTATACATTTTTTACAACTTACACAGCTATTAACGTCAATTTTATAAATTGAAAATCTATTATGGGATATTGCATCTACAGGACAGACTTTTTCACAAGAACTGCAACTTACACAAACTTCGCTATCTATTACAAGGTTTATTTTTTTTGGAACATTCCAACTAAGTCCTGAAGCTTCTTTTCTTAATGTCCCCATTTCTAAAACTTCTGTGGGGCACGATTCAACACAATTTCCGCAATTTATGCATGAACCGTCGTCAAAATCAGGCATTATTCTATTGTATTCTTCATTATGTTTCATTAAAATTGCATCCGAAGGACATGATTCGGCACATGCACTGCAACTTATACATTTTTCTGGAAAATCTACAGTTACAGGAATTTTTCTAAATCTTTCGGGTTCAATATAGCTTTCTTTTTCAGATTTAGCGTTCGTAAACTTTTTAAACCACTTCTTTCTTACGAACTCGTAAAGGTACCAAATAGATGATGACATAATACCCTCCTGTAATCAGTTTAATTATTAAAACTTGTAATTACTACTTTTTCCCGTAATTGTATCTTTTAATTCAATTGTTCGCTCAGTACAGGATACGCAAGGGTCGATTGAAGTATATGTTGCAACAGCATCTGAAATAGTTGGACACGTTTTTAGCATGTACTTATAAGCTTCTAAGTTCATTACTGTTGGGGTCCTTATTATTATTCTTTTTATGAGTCCTCCATCAGTAATTGCTATTTTGTAGTATACTTCACCCCTATGCGCTTCATTTTTCCATTCACCTTCAGAACCTTTAATTTCTGCTTTAGTTCTCACGTGGCCGGAGCATTCTGAATAAAGCTCAAGTGCTCTTCTAATAAGCTTAATACTTGTAATCATTTCGTCATGCCTTACCATCATTCTAGCGTAATTGTCTCCTTCATTTCTCCAATCTGGCTTAAAGTTTAAAGCCTGATAAGTTTCATGTCTAAGTCTCCAATCGCTTTCAGGAATTCCAGATGCTCTTGCAACAGGCCCTGCCGCACGGGTTTTCATTATTTCTTTATACCCTATAGTTCCTATATGTTTACTCCTCATTCCAATAAGGGGCCCGTTTTGGAATGCTTCTACAATGTTTACAATGTCATCTTCAAACTCATCTAGTTTTTTATAAATTGAATCTAAAAGCTCTTTATTTAAATCTAATCTGACTCCACCAACGACGTTAAAACCCATGTTTACCCTATTTCCCGTAATAGATTCGAGTAAATCCATGATGGTTTCCCTTGCATTTAGCATCCATATTCCAATAGTTTCATGTTCAATTGCAAGATTATAGACTGCTGCTGCAATTAAGTGACTGTGTAATCTTTCAAGTTCACATGTAACCACCCTTAAGTATTCTGCCTTCTCAGGTGCTTTTATATTACACATATTTTCAATACATTCCGCAAATGTTTGTGTATGAATATATGAGCAAATTCCACAAACACGTTCAGCTAGGTGAATTCCTTTTAAATAATGTTTTCCTTCCATTATTCGCTCAATACCCCTATGTACGTAACCCATATCTAACTCTGCACCTTTTACGTTTTCTCCTTCGACAAGGAGTTTTATACGGATGGGCTCTTTTAGTACTGGGTGAATAGGCCCAATTGGCACTACATTCATAAATATCATCTCTAAATTCAAGCTTTGGTTTTATTTTTTTCTTCTTTTAGTTTTTGATTCATAATCTTTTCTTTTGCAGCAAGTGCCTCCGGTGCAATTGAAACAATTGCTGAAATTATTTCTGAAGGCCTTGGAGGGCATCCTGGAAGCTTTGCATCAACAGGTATTATTTTATCAACGGGCCCAAAAATATGGCCTTCTTTAAATATTCCGCCACTTAATGCACATGCCCCGATTGAAACTACTATTTTAGGTTCTGGAGTTTTTTCATAAAGTTCAAGAAGTCTTTTTTCCCAAGCTCCAGTTACTGGGCCAGTAACAACTAAAACATCAGCTTCTCTAGGATTATTATGCACGTAAATCCCGTATTGTTCTATATCGTACCTTGGAGCAAGTGTAGATACAATTTCAATATCGCAACCGTTACAACCGCCGGTGTTAACGATACAGACATTAATGGATCTTTTTCTTACAAAATCTTTAATCATGATAATCATCTCTACGAATTATTCTTCTCCTTTTAAAATTTTGACTGCAAGGGCCCGCCCTTCTTCAAGAGATTCATTATAGGGCTTTTTTCGAATAATCGTATCTTCAACAACTTTTTTTCGTATCAAATCGGCATCATTTTTAGAAATAAGCCCGAAAAAATCCGCTATCCAGCAAAGTCCAAGGTCAATATCGACTCTTCTTCCAAGGCACCCCATTTTTGCCTGTTCAACGTAGGCATGTGATTCGTAAAGCGATGCACTATCGTAAATTTTGACAAATATATCTACAACGTCATCCATTGGAAGTTTCAATGCTTTTGAAATTGGAACAATCGCTTCTTCCATGATGTAGCGGTTTCCTTTTATAATATTATATTTTTGTTTTAAACTCGAATCTTTGTAGTTTTTATCAATATCTTCTAGCATATTTTTCACCTTTATTGCTAGAACAGCCCTAATGTTAATATAAATCCAATAACTGCAAGTATTACTCCAAGACTGAATTCTGCATGGCCGTATCCGGGCCTCATTCCTAATGGAAATGCAAGAAATAGTATTGAGATAGGTAAATTAACTGTAAATGCAAGACCTCCAATAACTGCTGAAGCAAGAGCGGCTATATCAAGACTTCTTTCAATATATGGCTTTTTGTATTTTTTGTAGCTATATGATAAGCCAAGCGAAGAACCCAAAATGAAGGTAAGTGCACTTATTAGTAGTGTAAACGGAACTTCGTTCATGAAAATCACCCTGAAATAAATGCGAAATATCCTAAGTATATAAATGCCACTAGTACTAGAAGCATCATTAGGTGTTCGGTAGTTTCTATTAAATGGACTATTTTTTTACTTTTCATAGTTAAAACTAAAATTCCGGCTATTAGTATTATAAAAATGCCTAAAATTGGATTTACGGGCTTTTGCAATATGCTGATTAAAGCAATCATTCCAAGTGTTACAATTCCCGCAATTGAAAGTAATTGGATGTACTGTTTCATTTTTACCACCTAATGGGTAATTCTGTATGCCAGATCGATTAACGTAAGTGATGCAATCGTTATCTGGAGCATTACTGAATGATTTGGTGCAAGAAGTGGTGTTAGGGCACATATAAATGTTATGACTACCGTAAGCACAAGCATCCCTATAAGCGTAAGTACTGGATTTAGTGCAAATATTGGCCCTAAGAATAATGCCATGAATAACCATAAGAGTACAAACCACGCTATTGCGTCTCCAATCATTATAATTGATTCAAGGGGGCCGTAGTGCTCGGTTATATATCCACTTACAATGTCTTTTGCTTTAACGATTCCAAAAGGGCTAAAAGGGGCTTTTGAAACTAAAAGCACGAAGATTGCAAATGCACTCATTGGTAATTGAAATATTAATGGCCCATTTGCTATTTGGTAGGACAATATGTCTTTAATTATTAAAGAATCGGTTACAACGTAAATAATTCCTGCTGCAGCAAACAATGGAACCTCTGCTGCTGCTGAAAAGACACTTCTAACACCACCAATTTTACCATATGGAGAACCACTACTTAATCCACAGCCGTGCTCGACGATTTTTTGAAGGATGTATAGTCCAATAAGAATTAATAAAGATGATTCAAATACGATTCCAATAAACAGTGCACTCATCCACACCATAATATCCATGAGTGATACGAACACGTAAAGCGGATTTCCCGCAGAAATTGGGAAGGTTATTTCTTTAAAGTAAAATTTAAAGGTATGTATTAAATATTGTATAATTGGAGGCCCAGGTCTTCCTTGAATTCTTGCCATAAGTTTCCTATGGAATCCCAATAAGATTCCCCCGACTAAAAATGCGTAAAGTGCATATAAAAGTCCGTTAACAATGCTTGGTACTGCACTCAAATTACCACCCTCTAAACGGAATTTGGCCTATTTTTTCCCGCCTTGATTTAGGGCCTAGAAATATTGAAACGGCATAAATAATAAATGGGGTAAATACTGCTGTTGAAAGGTAAGTGACCATATCATTTTTAGGATTTAAATATAATATTCCAATATACCCTAAAATTCCAATCAACATTGCAAAGTACCCGCTTTTTTTTTCAGGACTCATTTTTCCACCTTAGGATATTGTAAGCAGAATTTCTACAGTTCTTACAATTACAAGTAGCGATGAGAGGTGTATCATTAAAATGTACGGGGCACCTGGGGCTCGAAACATTTCTGCTTTTGCAGCGTAAAATGGAGCAACGCCCGTTTCACCAATCATTCCAATTGCATAAAGTATTTTTAGATATAATAAATCATGAGACATTTTTGAAAGTTCAAATATCGAAAGAGTTCCCGTTTTACCCAAAATTAAGGCGGCTGCACCAAATAACGGAAGTGAAGATATCATTGCGATAATTCCATAATGGAATGCAGCATTTAAAACCCATTCTTTTTTAACTGCTGAGACAATTCCTATATTTGAAATACCGATTACCGCAAGAAATAGTGCAAAATTAAAAAGGTCCCCAGTAAGCATTGAGAATGCAGTTGCAACTCCGCATACTATGGACATGAATTTTCTTACCCTTAATTCCTCAGCCGTTACGTGGTTAAATTTATCACCAAACTCGTACATCTGTGCTTCAAGCTGTTTTTCAGGTTTTGTAAGATAAACTACACATGTGAAAAACATCGCTACAACAAATCCTATAAGCGAAAAATCTGTTAAATAAAATATAATGTCGCCCAAAGGAATTATGCCATAAAAGTTTCCTGCAATCGATTCAAAAAGCATTTTAATCACCTTTGGTCAAAATTATTCTAACAACTCCCCGATTAGTCCAAGTTTTGAACCCACTTTTAAAGAAAGTCCAAATCCAGCCATAATTAAGAAGTATAACCACCTATCTGGGAACAGGAATAGTCCAATATAGCCCAATATCCAAAGAGTCCAGAATATTCCGGAAAGTCCGGAAATTCCTTCAAATGATACTTTTAACTCTTTTGAAAGTATTTTTTTACCAGTAGCTCTTTTAGCTAGTATGTAGAATAAAAGACCGCTAGCAATAATTGCACCGCCAGTAAATCCACTTAAAATTGCACCATAAACCACTAAAATGAATGCAAAGAATTTTGGAGTAGTATAAAGTACTTCCATTTTGTTAAACCGTATATTAAGATTTGGAGTTTCCTTAATTGTAAATTCTTCTAATAATTTCGACTTTTTCTTTTTACCAGTTTTTTTCAGTTCATTTCTAGATACGAATATTTCTGAAACTGCCAATAGTTCAGCCATTCCAACAACAAGCCCTGGAAGAATTAAGGCTTCTGCAAGGTCTGTTCCAACTGCGGCAATTATTACGAGCATTGCAAATTCTACAAGATCAGTTAGTAAAATCATGTTTAAATCTGATTTTTGGCGAGATATTGTATAAAGGGATAATATACCTACGATTAACCCGACTCCAACAGTTTTACTAAACATTAAACTTACGTAGTCCATTATTCCACCTTATTGTTTCGATTAAGAAACAGCCAGCCAAATATTGTAAATGAGAGTAATAACGTTAATGATTCAAGTACTGTATCAAAACCTCTAGTATAGTAAAGTATCTCATCTAAAATTCCGCCAGGGGTCGATACGATTGTAGTTCCAAAGTACATAGTATTTTGACTGATAAATACTGCAATTGGTGACAGGTATGCAGTAATATGCCCCCTTAATGGTTGGTACTCAGGATACTGAGATTTTACATCTGCTGCTTCTTCAAAGGAAATTCCGCCCCTGTCGTAAGGTGCCAAAGGTGTTATTAATACCTGTCCTTGAATACTGTCTTTTGGATAAAGCTGATTTTCATTAAACGTAGTTGGTAAGAATATTCCTATAAATAAAAAAATGCAGATAAATACCGAGAATAATCTGGAGACTGCACTGGGCTTAGAAATATAATTCCAGGCTTCATTTATTCTTTTCATATTATTCCTCCAGCTCTACGTTTTTTAGAATGGCCCTAACTAAAATTAACGTTAATATCGCATTTACTCCAAGAAATGTCATCAATGCAAGGGTTTGATTGTACGCTAAAAATACAAGACAAACCCCAATTGATGGAACTTCTATATTTAAAAGCCTTTTAAATGGGTCTTTTGTCATTGGGCCGATAACTGCGCCAACCGTTCCCAATATTAATAAAAAGTATCCTGTATACATTGTTAGGGTAATTAAATCCATTTTATCACCTATTTAGTAAGCACAGGAACTTCCGTACTGTATTTTTTCTTTGTTTTTAAGGCGTATTCGTATTTTAAAACCCCCAAAAGCAAAATTAACGTTGCAATAGGTTCAAGTATCGAAGATACTATTGCAACATCAAGGTAGTAAAATGATGCAATAAGTCCTATTAATCCACTTTCAAGGAGTGCGAACATTATTATTTTATTGATATTGTGAGTATGGGTAATAGTACCTATTCCTCCAAGAATACAGCATCCTGCGGCAACTATTGGTAAAAATTCCATTAAATCACCTTTTCCTCTCAAACTTTTCTATTTTATCAAGTTCCCCTATCGTATGGGCTATGGCGTTACTTGAAACTGTAGATGATATAAAGTAAATTGCAGCTGCAACTGCAGCAGCTGGACTTTTTATATGTAACGCAATTAGTGCTGCAATACAAAAGTTTATGCAGCATAGCAGAGGGAGCTTTAGGGCCCTACTTTTCGTTAAAAATAATTTAACAACCGAAATCAGTCCAACTATTCCAATTGTAATTGTAATTACTGAAGACTCCATTATATCATCCCCATTTTCCTAGCAACGGTTCCAAGAATTTTAGAGGCAAATTCATGATTCAATCCCTGAATTACAAATATTGCAACTACCATTCCTGCAATAAAGTATTCTGGTAAAATAAATCCATTTAATAAATAAATCAATACCGTTGCAGTAATTGTTCCAATTGTTCCAGCATATCCTGTATCGTTACAGAGTCTGTTTCCAATGTAGATAAATAAAGAAGCAATTAATCCACCTTCAACACCTAAAAGGTAGTAAAATATCGATGCCATAAGCGTACCTGCTGATGCATCAGGGGAACAGACAATGTTTCCCATAAAGTATCCTCCATTTAAATTACCGCCGATATTCTCTATTTTTTGCCCAATTACTTTTGCACCAAGAACTCCGGGTTTTTTTGGAAGCCCAAAGTACGTATCGACAATAATAAAGTTAAGAAAGCATATTAAAAATGCGATTATAACCTTTAAAATTTCAATTATTACCATCTAAAACACCCGGAAATATTTTATTTGCACATTTTGAGAAAATACTTGCAAAAATCCCGATAGCTACGCTTGAAATAATATCCAAACTAAAAAGATATCCAAAAATTGCAGTAAGTCCTAAAGCTACAATTGGGGTCGGGAATAAAAGCGAACTTTCAAATGAATCCATATCAAACGATAATTTAAGGCCGATCAATGCTCCAAATAATGTTGCGGAGATTACGGCTATGCAGTAATAAAGTAGCACCATTAATATCACCAGCAGTGTACAATCATACATTCTTTTTTAATAGAATATATTGGGGGAATTTCGTCTTTTGGAAATATCTGTATTATCGTATTATTTGAAAGTACATCAGAGACCTTTTTTTCAAGTCTACGAATATCTGAGCAATCCAAACTTATTACTACTGTTTTATTATCCAAATGTATTCCTTTAATTTCCATCCGGCCCCTAAAAAAGGATACTTCTTCGATATTCATTACTTTTAGTCTCTTTTTAATTTCTTCAGAAAATTGGTTTATATCTACAATATATACAGGATGCCCTTCAATAAATCTCCTGTAAAGAATACTGTTTGTTGTAGTCAAATCTCTTATAAACGATACAATGGCGCTTTCTAACTTTGTAAGCGATAAAACGTCTAAAAGATATAGTATTGGGTCTTCTTTATCCCATGCATTACTACATTTAAGCATTCCAAGTGTTATTGCGGCAGCATGAGCTTCTCCAGTATCCCGTTTACCCTTTTCAAGCATACTTAGGTGTGATTGACTTACACCACTTTCTTCAGCAAGTTTTGACTGGGTAATTTTGAGCTTTTCACGAAAAACCTTGATATGTTCCGGGTTTAAAAGAATTGCCCTTTCAATAATCTTTAATTTGTCGTACATTTTACCACGATTTAGTCTACAAGACTTTAAATTATTTCATAAGAATAACATTATTCTTGAGGGATTTTGTATATATATTTTATTACTTGGTTCAAGTCGAAAATTAAGATATGTATAAATTTTTTTATGTTATGAGAACATAGTCTTTTACTTAGGTAAGTAGCATTTTCAAAATTTGATTAAGGTGATTTTTTATGGAAAATATGGTGAATTTAATTGATTGCCCAATATGTGGGAAGGAAGAGTCATTAAAAATAGTAACACAGGAACTTGAAATACCGTATTTTGGAAAAGTGATTGAAACAACAATTTTTTGTGAAGCTTGTAAATATAAAAAAAGTGATATATTCCCATCAGAAGTTAAAGAACCTAAACGGTATATATTGCCAGTTTTAGAAGAATATGATTTAAATAAACGGGTTATAAGGGGCTCTTCAGGACATGTAAAAATACCTGAATTGGGCTTTGAAATGTCACCTGGGCCTGCATCTGAAGCTTACGTTTCAAACGTTGAAGGGGTCATAATAAGAATGGAAGAGGCACTTATTACACTTATTAGCTGGCTTGAAACTGAAGAAGAAAAAAAACGGGCAAAAACGTTAATAGAAAAACTTGAAAATGTAAAACTTGGAAAAGAAAAAATAACTTTAATAATTGAAGATCCACTTGGACATAGTGCAATAATTGGAGACAATGTAAAAGAAGAATTATTAACAACTGAAGAAATAGAAGTCCTTTCAGGAAACGTTGTTATAATTGATTCTTCAAATTCTTTAATTTAAAAAAAACTATTCATTAAATTTAAAACCGCATACTTTACAAAAATTTTTAAGGATTAGTTCGCCATGTTCAGTATGCGAAACTTCAGGGTGAAATTGCACCCCATAAACTAATTTTTCCTTATGTTTAAATGCTTCTACTCCACAAATTTCAGAAAACGCTAAAACTTCAAGACAATCTGGAATTTCTTTAACCTCATCCATATGTGAAGCCCATGCGGTAAATTCGTTTGGAACATTTTTGAATATATCATTTTCATATTTTACATGGATTTTAATACTTGCATATTCTTCAGATTCTGCTCTTTTAACCTTTCCACCATATGCCTTTGAAATTAATTGATGTCCAAGACATATTCCTAAAACAGGAAGTTTTGAATTCAATGCAATGTTTTCACAGTTTGTAGCTTTTGTAATATCTGGGCCGCCGCTTAGAATTATTCCTTTTATTTCCGGATTTTTTTCTATCTCTTCAAGGTTAGTGGAATTTAAAACAATTTTTGCAGGTACTCCAATATATTTTAAGCTCCTCTGAATTCTATGCACGTACTGTCCGCCGTTGTTTAAAATGACTATCATTTTTTCACCGTTCTGCCATTTTTAACTATTTTGTGGTAATTTCAACACCATTTTCTGTAATAACAATTGTATGCTCGCTCTGAGCTACAATTCCCTGATTTCTTTCAACTAATGTCGGGTACCCGTATAAAATTCCAGATATCAAAAGGTTTTTAATCGCAGTTTTATACATTGGGTCAATTTTTGCCATATCTCGCTCTGAAAATGGAAGGTATGCATGGTTTTGTTCGATTTCTTTTAAAATATTTCGAGCTGCCTGAAGCCTTACCGGTCTTGACTTTAAATATTTGAAGATAAATCGGTCTTTTCCATCCACGACTTGTCCAAAACCAGTTGTTGCGAAAGGTTCAATTGCAACAACATCCCCAACATCAATAGTACTACTAGTTTTTTCAAAGACGTTTGGAATACTTACTCCCGAATGCAATGAATATTGGTGCATTACGTGTCCAGAAAGGTTTGAAATTGGTTTATATCCATAACTTTCAATTACTTCCTGAATTATTTTTCCCATTTCCCCTACGTTCATTGGGGGGACAATCTCTTTTATAACTGTATTTAATGCATCTTCCGATGCTTTTTTTAAGTCTGAATATTTTCCAGACAAATCAACAGTAACGGCAGTATCTGCAATAAATCCGTCAACATGTGCTCCCAAGTCCAGTTTTACAACATCATTTTCTGAAAAAGTACTTTCATCTCCAAAATAGGGAGTATAATGTGCAGCAATATCATTTAAAGAAATATTGCATGGAAATCCAATGTTTCCACCAAGTTCTCTAACTCTATTTTCAACAAATTCTGCAACATCGTATAATTTATTGCCGGGTTTTATCATTTTCAAAGCTTCACTTCGAACTTTTGAAATTATTTCCCCTGCTTTTATAATTTTTTTATATTCCTCTTCATTCATATTATCGCCTTAAAGTGACCTTTTAACAACGATTGTTAAAATATCTTCATCTTTTAAAACATGGTCAAGGCCGACTCTCTGTCCGGGGTGCTTTGCAGAATTTCCCCAAACAAGCGCGTATCTAAAATTTTTAACAAAATCTCTATGTAGCCTATTACAAACATCTTCCACAGTTGAATTTTTTAAAATAATCAACGGTTCTTCAACATCTGCCTTTTTACCTTGCGGTTTTAAGTATAATTTAATAAAACCCAAAGTTTCAAAAATCTTATCTTTTAATTCTTCAAGATTAATTTCTTTATGGCCAGATACAAACACATGAGGCCTATTTCCAATTGCAACTTCTGTCTTTTTTAAATTTGGTTCATCCGCAAGGTCAATTTTATTAACAATTACAAGCGTTGGGATATATGATCTGCTGTCAAGCACAACGTCTATTAATTGGTCTGCATCTATATCGTCACGAATTAAAACGCCTGCGTTATGAATCCTATGTTCCCCTAAAATTGCGGCAATTGTTTCATCATCTATTTTTGTTAAGGGGACTGTAGTATTAATTGAAAGTCCGCCTCTATCGTGTTTTTCAATTTTTACATCAGGTTTCTCTTGGTCAAGTCTGATTCCTACATTACTAAGTTCCTTTTCAAGTATCGGTATATGTTCTGGTGAGAATACGTCTACAACAAGCATTACAAGGTCAACGTTTCTAACTGCAGCAAGTACTTCGCTACCCCTACCTCTACCAAATGAAGCACCTGAAATAATCCCCGGTGCATCAAGAACCTGGATTTTTGCACCCTTATGTTCCATTAGTCCGGGAATAATTGTTAAAGTTGTAAATGCATATGCTCCAACTTCCGAATTTGCATTGGTAATTTTGTTTAATAAAGTAGACTTACCAACAGATGGAAAACCAACAAATGCAACAGTTGCATCTCCTGTTTTTCTAACTGCATAAGATGGGCCGGATGCACCACCGGAACCTTTAGGGTTTTGCTGCTCATCTCTTAATTTGGCAAGCTTTGCTTTAAGTCTTCCAATATGCTTTTGAGTAGCTTTATTATATTGAGTATGTAATAATTCGTCTTCAAGCTTCTTTATTTCTTCCTGAACGCCCATAATCTCACAGCACCGATTGTAAATTTGTTAAATTGGACAAAATAAGTTTAATTTTAAATAAAAAAGAGATTTGTGTTTTATTTATTCCTTAATCTCATACATCACCTAAATTACTCATGAATAGTGATGTATAATATATAAAATTATCTATAATAGTTAATTAAGTTTAAACTGCTTAATCAACGATTCCCCTAATTATCGATATCATTTCTCTTACCTTGGGGTTTACAATATAATAGTGATTCCAAGTTCCTTCTTTTCTTGCCTTAATGATTCCTGATTTTTTTAAGATGTTCAAATGGTGAGAAATTGTAGGTTGTGGTTTTTTTAATTCTTCAATAATCTTACAAACACACATACTTTCGTTTTCACTTAAAAGTTCCAAAATCATTAATCTTGTTGGGTCAGCAAACGCCTTAAACACTTCTGCCATATACTCGTACTTGTATTCATCCATTACCATAATATCACCAAATAATCGCAATATATCTTTTACCTGTTCTAATATTTATATTCTTATATTTGAATATTTTAAGATATTAAAAAGTCCATACTATTCAACAATGGCTTTTTAATAAAAAAAAAGGTTATTTCTTTTCAATTTTAATTGAAATATTTTTTGGATTTTTAGCACATTTTAAGGTACCTATCATCCCTTTTAAAGTGTTTTGAATAATTTCCGAAACAAAAGGGTTTAATGGAATAGTTTTACCATCTACTACCAACTTAAGTCCTGTTGCCATAACACAACTATCCCATTTAATTACTCCTGCTACAACTTTTTCAGTAAATATCTTACAGTTATGTCCACAATACCCGCAGTTTAGGTTGTATGTTGGAACAACTGCCTTTTCAAGGACTTTATTTTTAACTTCATCAATATCGTATTTAAAATCGTCTACTCTCATTACTGTTTGAAGGTCTTCTAATTCTGTACCCTTGCCGTCCCTTGTAACAAGAATTTTTGGGATATTTAGTTCTATTAATTCCTCTTTAAAACCTTCAACTATTAGAATATCGCAGTCGATTTTTGCAAGGATATTTTTAAGGTTCATATTATCATAATAAAAAGCAGAACCTTTTTTAGTAACAAAAACTGAAACTTCAGACAACTTTTTTAAATTGTGTGAGTCGGTTCCCAAAACATCTACTTCAATGTCCATATGGGAGTTTTTAACAGTTGCAAAGCTCAAATTTTCGCTTTTCAGATTCTTGAGGATATCGGCAATTAGGTTAGTTTTTCCAGTATCCTTTCTTCCAATTACTCCAATTACTCTTGTCATACCCTAAATATAGTGTTTTATCATATATTTAAATTTTATTATATACTCAAATGTTATAAAAATAGTATAGTTTAAAAATTAACAGTTGTAAATTACAAGAATAACTTTAATTTTTGGTGATATTTTGATACCTGATGAAATATACAATGTCTTAAGAAAACAGCACTACCAAATTAAAGGCCACAGTTCTGTCAAACTTTGTGGATGGGTTCGAAAATCCTTTTTAGATGGAAACGAATGTTACAAATCGAAATTTTATGGGATAAATACACATAGATGTATTCAAAGTACGCCTTCTGTAGCTTGGTGTCAGCAAGAATGTATGTTTTGCTGGAGAATACTCCCTAGTGATTTAAATACTAAGCCATATTCTCTTCCCGAATGGAAAAATCCTGAAAATGTTGCAGAAGACATTTTAAAAATGCACAGGACAATTTTAATGGGGTATAAAGGAATTTTAAATCGAATTGGTGAAGAAAAATTTAATGAAGCAATGACTCCAAAACACATTGCCCTATCGCTTTCTGGGGAGCCTACAATGTATCCATACCTTGCAGAATTAATAGAAATATTCCATAATTTAGGAATGTCAACTTTTTTGGTTTCAAATGGAATATTAACTGAAATAATTGAAAAAGTAAATCCAACTCAACTATATATCTCCCTTGATGCTTACGACCTTGAAAGCTATAAAAAAATCTGCAACGGAACCGAAAAAGATTGGGAAAATATACTAAACACATTAGATATTTTAAAGAATAAAAAAAGGTCATGCATACGCACTACAGTTATTAGAAATATAAATGACGACCTTTTAAAATTTAAAGAGCTTTATAGTAGGTCAAACGCAAATTTTATAGAGATAAAGTCATACATGAACGTAGGATATTCAAGAAAAAGACTCGAACTTTCAGACATGTTAAAGCATGAAGAGCTTTTAAGAATGTGCGAAAATTTAGAAAAAAATAGTAGTTTTGAAATTACTAATGATTCATTTGAAAGTAGAGTAGTATTGCTTTCAAATAAAGACAAGAAATTAAATCCAAAAATTGACTTTGGATTCTAAATAATTTATTAAATTTTTAAATTATGCCCCATACTTTTTTGAAAGCCCCATTAAATCGATTAAAATTGGCATGATATTTTTTCCTTTTATCCAATTAAGGCCACCTTTACATGTTGAAAATTCGTCAAATTTTTCGACATCGTCAACCCTTACACTTTTTCCCCATATTACAATTGGAAGTGGGTCTGCAGAGTGATCCATTTCTTCAATGGGTGTAGAATGGTCTCCAGTTAATACAAAATAGACATCTTTTCTATCAATATTTTCCATAATGTAGGTTAACATTTCATCGATTTTTTCGATAACCTGTTTTTTAACTTCGTAATTTCCGTCATGTCCTGCTTCATCAGCACCTTTTACATTTATGAGTACGAAATCGTGAGTTTTCAATGTTTCAACGAGAGCTTTAGCTTTTGCCATAAAGTTAGAATCTGGAGTTCCGGTAGCACCCTTAACTTCAATAACGTCAAGATTTACCATTTTAGCAATTCCTTTTATAAGGCCCGTTCCAGCAATACAAGCACCTTTTAAACCGTATTTTTTATCAAATGGTATAATTTCAGGAACTTTCCCAACTCCTCTTGGAATTATCATGTTTGCAACAGGCAAATTGTTAGTTCTTCTCTTCTGATTTACTGGATGACCATCTAACTTTTCGTAAGCAACTTTTAAAAGTCTATTCAATATGTTTGCAGTTTTTTCTGCTTCTTTTGAATCATCTAATGGAATTATTTCCTTTACCTTTTTCCCTTCTTTTTTAGGGTCTGCATCACTTATTTTATCACTTAAATTAGGGCCCCTCAATAAAAGTGCTGCTCTGTATCCGCCAGATTCTTTAAAAATTACTTCTACATCATCAATTTTTAATCCATCAAGTTCTTTTTCTAGCAAACTTGTATCTTCAATTCTTCCTGCTCTTCTATCTGTGACGATGAATTCTTTGTCAACTGATGAAAAGTTGCACCTAAATGCAATGTCTCCAGGTTTTACTGTAATTCCGACACCACAAGCTTCAAATGGTCCCCTTCCAGTGTATGTTTCATAAGGGTCATATCCTAATAGTGCAAGATGTGCAGTATCACTTCCCGGCCTTACTCCAATATCAATTGCATTCATTATCCCACAAATCCCTTCTTTTGCTATTTTATCCATTGTATGAGTATTTGCTTCTTTTAAAGGTGTATTGCCAAATTCATCGGGCCTATCCCCAAGTCCATCTATAACAAAAATAACTGCTTTCATAAATTCACCATAAAATCACGTATTAGTGGTAGTATTTGCTATATTCTTTAAGTTTATTAATATTTTTTGGTACGGGGTTCAAGAAAACTTTATAAATTTATAAAAACTTTAAATTTCGATTGAAAATATGAAAAAAGAAAAAAATAGAAATTTTTAAAAGAAGTTCTGAGTTTCAACGTAGAACCTGCCATCAAATGCTACGCCTATTCCTATTCTAGTATATCTTGAACTTAATATATTTGCACGATGTCCCGGACTATTCATCCATGCATCAACGGTGGCTTTTGCAACACTTTGTGCATCGTTTGAAACATGGCCTATACCAAGCACGTTTCCTGTTGGCATTTTAGCTATGTTTTCACCAATACCTATTGCAAAATAGCCGTTTCCAAGGGATTTTTTAACGTCGTAACCTGCGGATACGGCCCTATCGGTCGGGGATTTTCCATCTAAACTAGTATGTGAAAAGTAATTATTTTTGACCATGTCATTACTATGATCTTGTGCGATTTTGTTTAGCCTTTCATCTAATATAAACGCATTAAGCCCGTGAGAAGCACGTTCTCTATTGGTATATATTAATATATAATGTCCAATCTGGGCATTCATGTCAGTTATCGGTTCTTCTACTTTAGGTTCTTCTACTTTAGGTTCTTCTACTTTAGGTTCTTCTACTTTAGGTTCTTCTACTTTAGGTTCTTCTACTTTAGGTTCTTCTACTTTAGGTTCTTCTACTTTAGGTTCTTCTACTTTAGGAGTATTTGAAGTAGTCCTTCTGACAACAACTATTGTCGACCCATGTGCTTGA
This sequence comes from Methanococcus vannielii SB, assembly GCF_000017165.1. Lineage (NCBI taxonomy): Archaea > Methanobacteriati > Methanobacteriota > Methanococci > Methanococcales > Methanococcaceae > Methanococcus > Methanococcus vannielii. The sequence goes on along the minus strand of NC_009634.1, from coordinate 791,187 downwards.
ACATTTTCGGAATTATCTTTAACTTCCGAATTTCCGGTGTTAGTTCCAGTATTTCCGGTGTTAGTTCCAGTATTTCCGGTGTTAGTTCCAGTATTTACTTCAGGACTAGTTTCCTGATTTATTGAAATTTGTCTTGACTTTATAAGCACTGTTTTTGAAGACTCTCTTTTTAACGGTGCAAAAGACCTGACTTCATATGTTTGATATGCTATGTTTTTATTCAATATACTTGTTAGTTGAAAATTGGTAACTTGGCGGTTATTTAGTAAATTATTATGATTTTCGTTAAAATTTTGGCATGCTAAGTTGTTAAATATGTTTTCACATCCAATCGGGCTTAATTCAGCACTGAGGGACGTTAAAAGAGATATGGTAATTACCGTTAATGTAAAAACCTTTGAGAGCCAATTCATAGTTTAGTCTCCGTTAAATTTGTATAGTATTGGGGGATTACCCATGAAATATTGAATGGGCTCATTTATATCGTTTTCGAAAAATTTTGACTTAATATCGGCCGATTTTAGCTTAAAAAAAGATATTTTAAGATTTTATATTGTACTTAAAAAGTGTTTTTAACAATTGTATCAAGGTTACGGGAGCCAAGTACTTTGGTCTTCAACTTTTGTAGGAAGGTATTCTTCAACAACGTATTTTAAACCGTATTTTGCTAAAGACTGCTGTTCTGCCCTTACTTTACCGTCAGCCATCTGGTTTAGTGCTTTCTGCCACTCAGGAAATGAACGGACAAAATCATCATTTTTAAGGCCATCTTTTAATCTTTTAATATCATGGTCTTTTAAAGGATGCGTTGGAAGGTCGTAATCTAAAATATCCTGAGGAGTTACGCCGATTAATCTTGCATCAGGAATTGCTAATTTATCTGCGAGGTGAACGGCTTTACCACTTCCTACTTTTAGGGTCCTATAAATGTTTAGGTACCCATAAGGGTCACCATCCGTAAATACCAGAATTGGAAGTTTATGTTCTTCATTTAATCTTTTTATAAATCTTCTCGTTGCCCTTGCAGGGACTCCTTTTAATGATATTAATATGCAATTATGTTTATTCCAAAATCCTTCTGCATTAAGCCTTGCAAACATACCTGCGGTCTCTATTGCTAAAATAAATTCTGCTTTTGTATCAAATTCTAGTTTTGTAACATCGTTTGGTATACTGTATGCACCACTACCTAATTTTGCACAATCTATCCTAATTTCTTCGCCATCTGCGGTTCTATCCCGTATTTTTAACGGGCCTACAACTGCTGCACCGTCTTCTTCGGGAATAAATCCTAAATCCTCCCTTAAATGTTCTGATGCTGCTTCAATATCTTCAATAACGCCATTTGAAGGTTGTTGGTCGTCAAATCTTGCTTCACCCCAATTTTTAGAAACATAATACGCTTCCCTTAGGGTTGAAAAGTCATTAGTATCTAACAAACTTTTTGAAAATTCCATCATTTTAATGGTTTGAGCAAATATTTTGGCTTGATTTACCGTTAATGTCCTATCTTTTTCTTTTCCAAGTATTGCAAAAGTTCCTTTGTCAACGTCAAACTTTGCATTTGCAAGGCTCCTTATTGGAAATGTAATTTTTGGCCTTTTGCCATGTAATATATCATTATACATTTCATTTGCAAGTTTTAATATTTTTTGAGCTGCTAAATCTCTTTCTTTAGACGTTATCACAGTTTCACCGGATTCTAATCGAAAATAATATAAATATGAATTCATTAAATGAAATCATTACAGAGTGATGGCTCCATTATATACTAAGTTGATAACATTAGCCTAAAAAGGCGATATTATATTATCTATATAAATTCAATGAAAAGATATAAATCTTGTAAGTTATATATTTCCAATAATTATTTAAAACCCGCACAATCAGGGCTCAGGGCACCACTACTTATGAGGAGGTAATAATTTTGAAATTTTTAAAAAACATTGCACAAACTGACTTTTTAGACGCAGCTCCAGAACAAATTTCTGATATTGACAGGGAGTTATTAGAATTAATAGAGCAATCAAAAGCTCGGATTACTGTTATAGGCTGTGGGGGGGCAGGAAATAACGCTATTAATAGGCTTCTCGCAGAGAGTATTAGTGGGGCAAGAGTTATTGCGATAAACACCGATGCACAACAACTTGTAAAAACACATGCTGATCATAAAGTTTTAATTGGAAAAAATCTTACAAAAGGACTGGGTGCAGGTGGAAACCCTGTTAAAGGCGAAGAATCAGCAAAAGAAAATGCAGAAGAAATTAAAAAATCAATTCAAGATTCAGACCTCGTGTTTATCACCTGCGGGCTTGGTGGTGGAACCGGTACAGGTTCAGCTCCGGTTGTAGCAGAAATTTCTAAAAAGATAGGAGCACTAACTGTTGCAGTTGTAACACTACCGTTTTCAATGGAAGGAAAAGTTAGAATGTCAAATGCACTAGCCGGACTTAACAAGTTAAAAGAAATTGCGGATACTATTGTTATTATTCCTAACGATAAGCTGTTAGAGATTGTTCATAACGTTCCCTTAAGAACTGCTTTTAAAGTGGCTGATGAAGTTTTGATGAATTCAGTTAGGGGAATGGTTGAACTTGTAAACAATGCAGGCGATATCCACGTGGACTTTGCAGATGTTAGGGCCGTAATGAATAATGGTGGAATTGCAATGATGGGTATTGGTGAAAGTGATTCTGAAAAAAGAGCAAGAGAAGCAATACAAATTGCATTAAATAGTCCTCTTCTATGTGTTGATGTAGATGGTGCAACTGGTGCATTAATCCACATAACTGGACCTGAAGATATGAGCTTAGATGAAGCAAAAGAGATAGTTTCAACTGTTTCAGATAGGCTCGATGATAAGGCAACAATTATCTGGGGTACAACAATAGATGAAACACTAGAAAATTCATTAAGGGTTTTACTTATCGTTACCGGAACAAAATCAACAGGAAATTACGCAATAGATACTACTAAAAAGAGATATTTAATAGATATTCCAAAGATTTAACAGTTTAAAATGGATGTGATATTTTGGCAATTGAAAAGCCTTCAATAGATATGCCGAAAATTGATTCAAAATCAATGGTAAATAATCTAAAAGATTTTTTACAACAGTGCAAAAGAGTACTAATGATTTCAAGAAAACCAAATAGGGAAGAATACTTAACAATTTCTAAAGTTACCGGGATTGGAATATGTCTTCTTGGAATAATTGGATTCTTCATCCACGTTCCAGTTACTTACCTCAAAACCCTTATACTGCCCTAAAACGGAAATAGTCAAATTTATATTTATTTTGTTTTAAAAACTTACATTATTTATTTAGTAGTACTTATCACAATAAATATATACTATAAATCTATAATATTTTCAGTTATTTTAAGACTATTTTTAGATTTAAACAATTTTTAAAAATTTTATCCATTTTTGGTGAGATTATGATTTTTGCAGTACGAACTACTAACGGCCAGGAAAAAAACGTTGCAGAGGCCTTGGCTACAAAAGCAGAAAAAGAAAATTTGGAAGTATTTTCAATACTTGCAACAGAAGATTTAAAAGGTTATATATTAGTTGAAGCTGCAAACAAAGGGGCTTTAGACGAACTTGTTAGGAAAAGCTTTAAGGTAAAGGGGATAGTTCCCGGAGAAACTACCGTAAATGAATTAGATCACCTTTTGACCCCTACAAAGATAATTGAAAACATCGACAAAGGAGATGTTGTAGAGCTTGTTGGAGGGCCATTTAAGGGCGAAAGAGCAAGAGTTACTAGGGTTGACAAAAACAAAGAAGAAATTACTCTTGAATTGATAGATGCAGCAGTTCCAATTCCAATAACAGTTGGGGTTGAGCAGGTAAAAATAGTAGCAAAACAAAAATAGTTTAAATACATGGTAAATTTTAAATAGGATACACATAAATATCAATAAGGAGTTTATGATAGTATTATTGCGATACTAAACACGATTTCATCTGAGGTGAATTATATGGCAGAACAAGTTGTAGAGATTCTAGTAACTGGTGGTAAGGCTACCGCAGGGCCTCCATTAGGGCCTGCAATTGGACCACTAGGTGTAAATATTATGCAAGTAGTCCAAATGATTAACACAAAAACAAAAGACTACGAAGGAATGAGTGTTCCAGTTAAGGTTATTGTTGAAACAACCAAACGGACATTCGAAGTAGAAGTGGGTATTCCTCCAGCATCAGCTTTAATTAAAAAGGAATTAGGGCTTGAAAGCGGTTCACAAGAACCAAAGCACAAAGTTGCAGGAAACATTACAATGGAAAAAATTGTAAAAATAGCAAAAATGAAACAAGATGCAATGTTAGCGTACACATTAAAAAGTGCCGCTAAAGAAGTTATTGGAACATGTGTTTCAGTTGGAGTAAATGTTGAAGGAAAAACTCCAAAAGAAGCACAAAAAGCAGTTGACGCTGGAGAATTTGACAGCTACTTTAACTAATTAATTTTCTTTTTTTAGGAATTCACATCTATTTATTCAGATATTAGTAGGGTTAAACTCCTCCGAATAGTTTTGAGGATTTAAATGGAGGTTCTGTAAATGACATGTACCATAATTGTTGGTGGCCAATGGGGCGACGAAGGTAAAGGAAAAGTTATAAGCTACCTTTGTAAAAAAGACAACCCTTCAATTATTGCAAGGGGGGGCGTTGGCCCTAATGCAGGACATACTGTTGAAGTAGACGGAGAAAAATATGGAATTAGAATGGTTCCAACCGGTTTTCCAAATGTTAACGCAAAACTTGCAGTTGGTGCAGGAGTTTTGACTGACCCTGAAGTACTTGTTAGGGAAATTGAAAAACTTCAAAAGTTTAACGTTGGAGAAAGAATAATTATAGACTACCGGTGTGGAGTAATTGAATCAAAGCACAGGGATCTTGATAAATCAAATGAACACCTTTCAAAAGAAATTGGGTCAACTGGAACCGGATGCGGCCCCGCAAATGTTGATAGGGCAATGAGGACGTTAAAATTAGCAAAAGATGTTTCAGAGCTTTCTAAATATTTGGGGGACGTTTCAGAAGCAGTAAATAATGCAATTGAATCCGGAGATAATGTAATTATTGAAGGGACACAAGGTTCACTTCTTTCACTTTACTACGGAAGTTATCCTTACGTTACATCTAAAGACACGAATGCAGCATCATTTGCAGCAGATGTTGGTTTAGGCCCTACAAAAATTGATGAAGTAGTAGCTGTTTTCAAATCATACCCAACAAGGGTTGGTGAAGGGCCATTTCCAACAGAAATGTCATTAGAAGAAGCCGAAAAATTAGGTGTAGTTGAATATGGTACAGTTACAGGCAGGAGAAGACGGGTTGGATACTTTGACTTTGAACTTGCTAAAAAAGTTTGTAAGCTAAATGGTGCAACTCAAATTGCAATAACGTGCCTTGACAAATACGACCCACTATGCTATGGTATAATTGACTATAATGAACTTTCCGAAAAAGGAAAGGCATTCATTAAAGAAGTAGAAGAGAAAGTTGGGGTTAGGGTAACCATTATATCAACAGGGCCCGAACTTAGCCAGACGATTGATATTAGAAATAAATAATAAAAATACATAACTATAATAATTTTAAATGATTACTTTTTTATGATTATAATTATTATCACGTTATTCTACGTTTTTAGATTGGTAGGGATACGATGACATTTGAAGAAATAACTAATAAAATACTTGTAAAAGATAAAGACTATGAAATGCCGTTTTCAAAAGGTCTTTTAACGAGGTCCCTGACTGCTGCAGGAATGAAACCTAGCGAGTCGTATATTTTAGCGAGAGAAATTGAGCGAGATTTAACAGATCAGGGTTTAAGAAAGATTTCAAAAGATGAATTAAGACGAAGAGTATATTATGCGTTAATAAATCGGGATTACGAAGATATTGCAGAAAAGTATCTTCTTTGGAGAAGGGTTTTAAAAAAACACTCAATAATAATTCTTGTCGGCGGTGCAAGTGGTGTTGGAACATCGACGATTGCATTTGAACTTGCATCAAGACTAGGTATTCCAAGTGTTATTGGTACTGACTCAATACGGGAAGTAATGAGGCGAAGCATTTCAAAAGATTTAGTTCCAATGCTTTATGAATCATCCTATACTGCGTGGAAAGCATTAAGGCACTCTTCAGCTGAAGAATATGATACAAAAGAAATGCACTTATTGGGATTTGAACGGCATGTTGAACCAGTTTTAATTGGAATCGAAAGTATTATTGATAGAAGTTTAACCGAGGGTATGAGCGTAATCTTAGAAGGTACCCACATAGTTCCGGGGCTTCTTGGTGAGAAGTATCATTCAATGCAAAACGTTATTATTTTAAATCTTACACTAAGTTCCGAAGAAATACATAAACAACGGTTTGTAGCACGTGCAAAGGTTAGTGATAGGCCTCTTGAACGGTATTTAAGTAATTTTGAAATAATAAAAGAGATAAATGAATATATCGTTAAAAAATCACGAGAAAATAAAGTTCCAGTTATAGAAAACGTTTCAATTAGTGAAACAGTTCAAAAGTGTTTGGAAATAGTTACAGATAGGTTTGTTGACTTAAACGAAGAATCTGAAGCCGATTCTGAGATATACTAATTTTTTGGGGGAGCATGAAAATTTTTAAAAAAAATGACATCCTTGGGATTTTACATGAGCTAGGGATATTAATTTCAACAATTGGCCTTATAATGATAATGCCTTCATTTATAGCAATATACTTTAATGAACCATTTTATTATTTTTTGTATCCTTCAATCTTCTTTATAATTTTCGGTTTTTTATTGAATCGGGTTACAAAACCGATTTCAATTAAATTAAAGCATGCAATGGTTATTTCAGCATTGGCATGGCTTACAGCATCATTTATTGGTGCAATTCCGTTCTACTTTGGAATACCTTATTTTGGTTATATTGACGGCGTTTTTGAAAGTATGTCTGCATGGACCACAACTGGATTTACCATTATTAATGACGTAGAAGTTCTTCCAAAATCAATTCAAATATGGCGGAGCCTTGAACAGTGGATAGGGGGAGTTGGAGTACTTGCAATGGTTATATCAATTCTTTCAAAAGCGGGAGCTTCTGCATACTACCGTGCGGAGGCAAGGGAAGAAAAGATAATGCCGAGCACACTTGGTACCATTAAAAAAATATGGCATATTTATTTATTATATACAATACTTGGAATATGCTTATTATATTTAAGTGGCTTAGATTTATGGACTACTTTAAATGTTATTCTTTGTGGCATTTCAACTGGTGGAATGAGCATAAGTAATGCAGGTTTTCCATATAATAACTTTGCAAAAATAATAATAATAGCAATAATGTATCTTGGAGGCGTTGTTTCTTTTTCGGTACACCATAACGTTCTTACTGGGAGAAAAGTTAATGACATCCAAACAAAAATTTCAATTCCAATACTATTTTTTTCAGCATTTGTAATTTCAATAACTTCTGGAGTTGATCCATTAGATTCCCTATTTACCGTAGTTTCTGCAATGACGAGTACTGGATTTTTAACTACGAGCACTTCAAATCTTACAAACATTTCAATTGCACTTTTAATATTTATAATGGCCGTAGGGGGGGCAACAGGTACTACTACGGGAGGCATTAAGTTAGTACGTCTATATATAATGATAAAAGGATTTTATTACCGATTAAAAGAAGCAGTTTCACCAAGTAATTCCATAATTTCCAAAAAAATTGGAAATAATATTCTTGAAGATTCTTTAATTTTAGATGCATTTTTGATAAGTTTTGGCTATATGTTACACTACATTTTTTCAGCATTAAGTTTAATTGCACTTGGTTATGATCCGTATTTGTCAATATTTGAGGCGGTGTCTCTTGTAGCAAACATAGGGCTTTCTGTTGGCATAGTAAGTCATTCAATGCATCCAATTGCAAAAATCCTTGGTATTTTCTCAATGTGGGTTGGAAGGCTTGAAATTATTCCAATATATGTCTTAATAATCTTACCGCTTTATATGAGGTTAAAAAGCGTGAAAAAAGATAAGAACTTTAAAGAAATCGAAAGTTATAAATAATAATTTAACCTCTTTAAGTTGAATTGTATTTATTTTAATCCCGATAGACAAAAAAGGTGGGTTTATGGTCGAATTTTGTCCAAAGTGTAACAATATCATGCTTCCAAAAAATGGAAAGTTAAAATGTGTTGTATGCAAACACGAAGAAGATATTGGTGATGCAAACAAATCCTACGAACTAAAAGAAAAAATAGAAACAAAAAAGCAGGAAGTAACGGTTATTGAAAATATCGATACAATGCCTATAACAAGAATAGAATGTCCTTCCTGTGGAAACATGGAAGCTTTCTGGTGGTTACAGCAGACAAGATGTGCAGATGAACCAGAAACTCGATTTTACAAGTGTAAAAAATGTAGTCACACCTGGAGAGAATATGATTAACTATATTTAATAATTTTTTAAGCTTAAATTAAATTTTAAAAAATAAAATTCTTTTTTATAATAAAATTCCATAGTTCAAAACAGCTTCAATTATTATTATTGATACAGTTATTCCGATAACTTTTTCTGGAGCTACTTTTATTTTTGAGACATCCTCATCCATGTATCTTACAAGGCCGGCACTTGTACTTAGTCCTGCATCTGAATTTTTAGCCATACTATCACCTGAATCAAAAATTATCTGTTTTGAAAGTTTATAAAACTTTCTAATTTATTTAACTTAGTTTGTAAGTGACTGAATTGGAGCAGGTATTCTTCCACCCCGATTAATAAACTCTTCAGAAGAAAATTCAAATACTTCCATTATTGGTGCAGTTCCTAAAAGTCCGCCGTATTCGACGTATTCTCCAACATCTTTTCCAGGTACGGGAATAAGTCTTACAGCGGTGGTTTTTTTATTTATCATTCCAATTGCCATTTCATCAGCTATAATTGCAGATACTGTTGAAGCAGGGGTTTTTCCAGGGATTGCAATCATATCGAGACCTACTGAACAAACACAAGTCATGGCTTCTAATTTTGATAAATTTAAGGCACCAACTTCTACCGCTTCAATCATCCCTGCATCTTCACTAACTGGAATAAACGCACCACTAAGTCCCCCTACATAACTTGAAGCCATTGCTCCTCCTTTTTTAACGGCATCATTTAAAAGTGCAAGTGCAGCAGTAGTTCCATGAGTTCCGCATCTTTCAAGACCCATTGCTTCTAAAATATTTGCAATGCTGTCTCCGGGGGCAGGAGTGGGTGCAAGAGAGAGGTCAACAATTCCAAAATCTACATTTAATTCATTTGCAACTTCTCTTCCGACAAGTTCACCCATTCTGGTGATTTTAAATGCAGTTTTTTTAATTTCTTCACTAATTGTTCCAATATCCTTTCCCTTTAATTTTTCAACAACTGCCCTAACAACTCCTGGCCCGGAAACTCCGGCATTAATTACTGCATCTCCTTCACCGGGGCCATGAAACGCCCCTGCCATAAATGGATTGTCTTCAGGAGCGTTACAGAATACAACGATTTTTGCACAACCTATTGCATCTTTTGTACATTCTGAGGTTTCTTTAATTATTTCTCCCATTTTTTTAACTGCGTACATGTTTATTCCAGATTTTGTCGTTGCAACATTGACTGAAGCACAAACTTTATCCGTTTTCGTCATTAATTTTGGAATTGACCGTATTAACATTTTTTCTTCAGGGGTTGCTCTTTTATGGACCAATGCGGAGTATCCGCCAATGAAATCCACGCCCACATCTTTTGCAATTTTATCCAATGTTATTCCAACTTCAACACATGCATCTACTGATTCTTCTTCATTTAATCCTTTTAAAGTACTCCCAATAATTAGTCCAATGGGAGTTACAGAAATCCTCTTGTTTACAATAGGTATACCATATTTTTGAGATACTTTTTCTGCAGTTTCAACTAAATTACCACCAAGTGATGTAATTTTATCATAAATATTTTCTTTTAGTAGGTCTAAGTCCTTATCTGCACAATCCTTTAAGTTTACCCCAAGTGTGGTAGTTCTTATATCAAGATGTTGGTATTCTATCATTCTAACTGTTTCAATAATTTCTTCTGGAACATACATTTTTATTCCTCCAAGTCGTTTTCAAAGTCTTTTTTAATAAGTGATGGCATTACTGAAGTCTGTCGTGCATATTTTGAACATTTTCTATCTGAATATCCAATATCTGCTGGAGAGAGTGTTTTACTAAATATTAACTGCCCTATCCTTTGATTTTTATAAAGAATTACTGGTTTATCGTATGCTACAATTTCAAGAGTAATTTTTCCTTTAAAACCTGAATCAATCCACCCTGCAGTTTGATGGGACTGTAAAAATACCCTTCCAAAACTGCTTCTTCCTTGGTATTGTGCACAGACATCATTTGGAAGCTCAACGTATTCATTAGTCGTTCCTAAAAGTCCGCCGCTTACAACACAATCAATACTGTATTTTTCCTTGTACCTTTCAATGATTTTTTCATCAAGGTGGTGGTGTAACGGGCATACCATGATTGAATTATCTATTTTAAAAGACCTATGGCTTAACTGTTTCTTAACGTCATAAACATCTTCGTTATATGTTATAAATTCTTCTCCAAGTGTTACGTCATAAGAACAAGGGCCTACAAAATTTCTATTAAATGGATTTATACATACTCGTCCTGAATTAACATAATTTAATATATCCTTATCACTTAATATCATTATTTCACCACGTTAAATCATTTGCCCTTTTCAACTGAAACACACTTTTCAAATTTTGATGGAGTAACTGCTATTTTTGCATCATTATATTCCGAATATAGTGCGGTTCCCCCTGTTAATCGGTCTAAAAATATTGCAAGTGCTGCAACTTCAGAATGAGGTTGGTTTCCAACAGATAAATTGTAATCTGCAAGATCGTAAGCTTCTCTTGGTACTTTTTCAGCACCTATTATTACTAAAACGGGCTTACTATTTTTTGCAAGTTCTTTTTTAACATCTGTCATTACGTTATTAATATTTTCCCCATACATTGTTAGATGAATTACTATTCCTTCATCTTTAAATTTTTTTACGTAGCTTTTCCATGAATTCAAAACTTCAAATTTAAATTCTCCGCCCCATGACTTAACTATTCTTTCAACACTTTCTCTTACATGCTTATCTTCTTCAGTAAATAGTATTTTTTTAGCCCCGATGGCTCTTGATGTAAGGGCTACATGAGTAGATATTCTTTTATCCCTTTCTCCCCTGTGGCCGAGCCTGAGGATTTCAATATGCATAAAATCACCATAAATTTAAAAATTTTAAAAAACGATTTTATAAGTTTTCAAAAAATATTAAAAAAGTTTATATTTAAAATTAATTGAGGTAAGATTCTCCAAAGTCTACACTGTATACTTTAAATCCAGGCTGAACCCCACTATTTGTTGGATCAATTGATGCTTTTTCAAGCTTAATATTATCTAAGCCGTAACCATCAAGGAAGTGTAGTTTTGTATACACGCTATTTTCAAGATTTTTACTTGAAACCACTGCATATACTTGGTAATTATATTCGGAGAACTTTTCAAGCCTTAATATTAAACTGTAATCTCCCTTACTATCTATTTCATTTTCATAAATTTTATCATCCACTTTTAAAATAAGTTTGTGGAAAGTTGAATTTTGCATCTGTAACATCTGCCCTTTACTATCTAATACAACGTTTGCAGTCCTAATTTCATTATTTGTCAGCTCTACAACGTTTATAACGCTGTATTCAGAAGTTGTCTGTAACGGAACATATATTACAGTAGTCCCATTTACAACTTCTGCACTACCGCTTAATTTTTGATAAGCACCCATTTCACGCATGCTATTTTCTGTTGAATTTGGAAGGTTAAAGTCCCAGTTTCCAAACATGCTCCATACAGGGGCAATGTCGGTCATTCTGTTATATGTAATTAAATAGTTACTGTTGGTTGTTTTAGGGTGAGTTAAACTCAAAACTTCTTCTGACTCAGATTCTGTTAATCCGTAAGTATTAATTAATACCTTATTAGCATCTGACTTATTTAGTGGAAGTATTTCATCTAAAATTAAAACAGTATCTTTTACAGTACCTGTTTTTTTGAATAGTGTACTATTTCTATCAAATGCACTATCCCCGCTAGTAGAAAGCATTCTAAATATTCCAGTTGCTAATTTTTCATCTGAAGTTGAAAATGCTCTTCCTACAAAGTAGGCTCTTGGAGTATTTTGTGAACCTCCATCAAAGGTTACCATTTTTCTTGTAGCCCATGTGTAAATGTGTCCGTTATCCCACCAACAAGTTACGACTGCATTTTCAGGAGTTTCAGAGCCTATCCAGTCTAAACTTTCCTTCCAGCCGTTATTCATTGTAGGTGCCACATAAAATGGAACTGAAGCAGCTAGTGAGGGCATTACAATTACAACTGAAAGAAGTACTGCAAATATTTTTTTAACTCTATGGTCTTTTTCAGATATTATGTCAGATAGTTTGTATACTAAAAGCAATAATCCTGAAATAATTGACAGGTAAACTGCAATCGGGACATAGGTTGTAGGAAGTATTATATCTGGAATTTCCGAACCAAACTTAATTAGCGTCAGTACGGATAAAATCCCAATTATTGGATAAAATATATATTCAATTTTCTTCTCGTATCTTCTTAAAATATTTTCAATTTGGCCAACAAAAATGCCTATTCCTATTGCAAGTGGCGGAGTTAATAATGCAACGAATCTTATCCCTTTAGTTGACGCATAAAATGTTGCTAATACCCAAAGTGTCAAATAAAGAGCATACTTAATATCGTACTCTTTTTTATGGCGTCTAAATGATACAAATGATAGTATTAATCCAAAAATTCCTGCAAGAAATAGCCATATATCTCCAACGGAATTAACTATAATTTCATTTACAGTTGGAACTGCAAGTTCTGAAACTGTAGTAAATACGTTTGGCCATCCGACGGCATGTGCTGACTCGGTTATTTTGGTAAATCCTATTGGCGATAAAATCCCATTAAAAAATCCGCTTATTCCGGTAGTTACTGAAACAAGGGCCGTTCCCAAAATAAGAAATATTCCTGAAGTCAATGATACATTTTTTAAATTTTTTGACTTTATAATGTATTCGTATATCGTGTAAAGCACTAAAAAGCTTGCAGTAATATCGAATGCATACCACCATCCACTCCACATTAAAGGATAAATCCCTACAAACAATGCTGCAAGACTTCCAAATACAATAGATTTTTTTAAATTATTCTGTGCATGTATTGCTTCCATTATCATCCATACTATAAAGAGCAACGGGAGTATCTCAAATACGTTTGTGTCTGCAAATCCCCCCGATGTTTTATATAAAAGACTTGGGCTAGTTATAATAAGGAATGCCCCAGTAAGTCCCCCAATATTACTTAATGTATTTCTTCTTATAATGAAAAATACAGGAATTCCAATTAAAATGCTCGTTAGTGGTGAAACCCAAAATGCCGCATTTAACATGGTAACTGTTGGGTCTATTGAATTCCATATTGAATAAACGATAACAGTTACAACAGAAAGTATTGAAGCAGGCCCTACAGAACGCCCTGGTGGAGCATATTGAATTGTATCATAGGGAACCTTTTTTCCATCAACTTCCAACATTGTTTCTCCAACGTGGGAGTATCCACTATTTAAATAATTTTCAGACTGCCTTAGGTAGTAATAAGGGTCAAGTCCGGTTAAATACATTCTACCGTTTTCATCGGAAAACATTTCTTTTAAGTAGCTACTTTCAGTAAATTCCATATCGGCAGTTTGGGCACGAATCTGAAAACTCATGAGTCCAATAAATAGTATTATTAGAAAGAGTTTTATTTTTTCATTTTTTTTGAAAAAATTTGATATTTTGTCTGTTAATTCTCCCATATTCCTCCTCTAAAAGTTTTTATTAAAAATAAATCCATAATGTATATATAAATATTTTATTAATGATTTATAATTTTGTATTTTTAGAAGGTGTTAACATGGATTTGTATTTTCTTGGACTTTTAATGATTTCATTTTTAGGGTCTGTTTTTCTTACAAAGTTTATAATTAAAAAAATGGCAAATATAAAATACGGTTATGACTTACACAAAAAAAATAAGGATAAAGTTTCGGAAATGGGAGGAATTTCCCCAGTTATAATAAGTTCTTCAATTATTTCGTTATTTAATCCTGCTATTTCAATTTTGATAATGCTTTCAGGTTTTGTAGGCGTAATTGACGATATTTCAAGATTAAATGCAAGAGAAAAAATTACCCTTACCTTTTTAATGGGGCTACCTACTGTTTTACTACTACAACTATCAATTATTCCTTCAATTTTACTTTTATTTGGGATTTTTTTATCTTCAAACTTTACAAATATGCTTGCAGGATTTAATGGACTCGAAATAGGACTTGGAATAATATTATGTTTTTTCATGGCTGCTATTTTATTTATAAACGGCGATATTACTGGTTTTAAAATAGTGTCACTGTTTTTAGTATCTTACTTAGGTCTATTGTACTACAACAAGTTTCCAGCAAGGGTTTTTCCTGGAGATACGGGAACCCTTCCAATAGGGGCATTTTTAGCAACTATTGCAGTATCTAGGGGTTTTATAATTGAATTTGGAATTTTAATGTTTCCTTATGTTATTGATGCGTTTTTAAAACAAGTAACTGCAGGGGTTACTAAAAAGGATGAAGTATATACTCCAACAACTATTGGAAAAGAGGGGAAACTTCATGTGAAAAGTGGTTATCTTTCACTTCCGAGGCTGATACTGAAAAGAAAGCCCATGAATGAATGCAAAATAGTAGTTGTATTATGGTTAATCGGGGTATTTTTTGGAATTTTGAGTATGGCTTATACCATATACATTGATTTTAAAATTTTTGCATAGTTTTAAAAAATAATAAAAAAAGAATTTTTATTTATTACACAAAATTACCTTTTACCTACAAACTTCGCAACTGCAGGGTGAAGTTCAGATAGTTGTTCTTGAACCAATTGTTCATAAAGTCTGTATACGATTGATACTGTAAGTAAAACCCCGGTACCCCCTCCAAGTGCACCTGTAAAGTCTGCTGCAGCAGCTAAAAATCCTACAAATGCAGAACCCATTACTGTGATTGGTTTGATATATCTTTTTAATCTCTGTTCAATTGATTTTTGGCTCTTTCTAAATCCTTTAATTGCCATGTCTAAATTTCCAAGTTTTTTAGCCATTGATTTTGCATCAAGACCTGAGGTTTCAACCCAGAACAGACCAAATAATATACAAAAGATTACCATCATCAATGTGTAAAATATCGCATGAAGCGGGTCTGAAATTATGTTTGAAATTCCGTACGGTGTTGAGAAGTAATACGCAATTCCACTGACTGCTGTACCGTTTGAATACTGACCTAATATTGGGTAGCCCATTCTATCTAAGAACATCCCCCAAAGTTGGATATTTGCAAAAAGTGCCGCTGCTAAAATTACTGGTAAGTTTGAAACATAAATAAATTTTATTGGATATTTTCCAACTGCACCTTTAACCCTCCCGTGCGCTAGAGGAATTTCAACCCGGATACTTTCAACGTAAACTACAACTAAGAACACGAAGAGTGTACTCAGTATGGGTAATATATATTCAAAGGCAATGCCTAAACTTCCAACACTCATTGCACTAAAGAATTTCCATAGGTACCCTTCTGCACCAAATGCACCAACAAAAATTGTTTGGGCAACCCCTGCTGCAATGAATAACCCTATACCTGAACCTATACCATATCTTGAAACAATTTCATCAAGATATATAACAAGAATCGCACCAAGTGCAAGCTGTAACACTAAAATAAGTGCTAAAGTTGAATTAACCACTCCAAATGCCCCTGCTCCAACAAACATCACGGCTTCGAGGAAACACAAAAATATTCCGAAAAGCTTTTGAAGTCCTTGAAAAAGTGCCCTATTCATTGGTTTTGAAAGGTCAAGACTTATAAGTTCAGATCCGACTAAAAGCTGCATTATAATACCGGCAGTAACAATTGGCCCGATACCAAGCGTGATTAATGTACCCATTTTTGATGCAGTAACGGTCTGCCAAAATGCGAACATTGCAGGCATTTCTGCACCGCCCATATATATATCAATAGTACCCAATATAAAGTACAAAATTAATACTAAACCCGTCCACTGGATTTTTTCTTTAAAGCTAACCCCTTTTAATGGTCTTTTTACTTCTGGAATTAGCTCAAGGATTGGTTTTATTTTCATTAAGAAACTTTCCAAATTATCACCTTATGGAATAACAATATAATTTTAAATTAAGCCATATATATACCGGTGTATCAAACATAACAATAATGGCAATAATTTTTGGAAAAACTTGTAAACGGTATACTATTTAACGGACTATTTAAAAAAAGAATTATCTCGTGATTGGTAGTTAAAAGTGGAATAGGGTATCCACTATCAAAAATAAGAAAAAGCAGAATTACATGAATTAAATGACTTTTTATGGAATTATAATTCAACAAATTCTCCACCGGCAGCCTCAATTTTTTCTTTAGCACCTTCAGAGAATTCGACTGCTTT
Source organism: Methanococcus vannielii SB (assembly GCF_000017165.1). Lineage (NCBI taxonomy): Archaea > Methanobacteriati > Methanobacteriota > Methanococci > Methanococcales > Methanococcaceae > Methanococcus > Methanococcus vannielii. The sequence goes on along the minus strand of NC_009634.1, from coordinate 774,562 downwards.
TACAACCATTGCGGTTGATATTCTTCCTTTTCCGAGAATCTTTTCAAATCCGATTTCTGTAGCATTAACTACAACTTTACCGTCTTTTAATTTGAATGCGTCTTTGTATTTTAAAACGTATTCTTCTAATTCCCCTACATTGATAGTTTCTAATTTTTTAATGAGGCAAGGGTTTCTATTAAATCCGTATTTACCGAAGTATTCAGGATTAAATTTACAGACTGATAGCCATTTGTGTTTTTGGTGACCTGCGTTACCTCTACCACCCCTGTGGCCAGCACCTCTGTGCTTTTTAGCTTCTCCGTACCCGCAGGTTCTTGAGCCTCTTTGTTTCGTGATTTTTTTGCTTTTTCTAATCATCAAATCACCTTAAATTACATCATTTTATTCAATAAATCGTTGATTTTACCAGCTCTGTAACCTAAGGCACCACCAATGGAGAATCCTTTTTTAATTCCCCCTCTGTCGTATCCCCTTCTTGGAGGATGCAACCTGAATACTGGTTTGATTGGTGTGTCTTTTAATTTAATTTCTCCAGCAAGTACTTTTTCAGCTAATGCGTCAACTGGGAGTTCTACTAATTCTTTTAAGAGTTCTTCGCTTAATCTTTTATTTCCAGCGAGCCTACCTCTTTTTAAAATTAAACTTACGAGGGTTTCTTTATCGATTTCCCCGTAGGTTACATAGTCTTTAACTTTTTTAATCATTCCTGTGTAGTGATCGTTTTCAGGGATAACAACACAGTGGTTTACTCGGTGTAATCTTAACATCTTCATGGTATCAGCGATGTCTCCTCTTACACCTACGCTTCCTCTGACTCTTACAACTGCGTAAGCCATGTTTTAATCACCTTTTTTCTTAAAAAGTAATAAATTAGAGTACCCTACCTTCTGTAAGGCCTAATTTTGCTTTTTGTTCAGGTAGGCATCTTACGAAGTTTAAGTTGTTTAATGCATCAAATGTTGCTTCTGCAAAGTTGTAGGTTGTTCTTGTGTCTCCGTAAGTTGTTGTCCATGCATCCTTTACACCTGCAAGGCCTAGAACTGCTTTTGCAACGTTACCTGCAACTAAACCTACACCCCTTGGTGCAGGGAGTAATTCAACCTTAACACTACCGCATGTTCCTTTAGCTGTGAATGGAATTGAGTGAGGGGATCCGCAACCACATTCCCATGAACCGCAACCTACTCTTACTTTAATTAATGATAATTTTGCTTGAGCAATTGCTTTTCTAATTGCAGGACCTACTTCTTTTGATTTGCCCATGCCTACTCCAACATAACCGTTTTTGTTACCTACAACAACGGTTGCTCTGTATCTTGCCCTTCTTCCTGACTTGTGCATTCTTTGAACTAATTTAACGTCCAAAACTTGCTCTTCTAAGTCGGGTAAAAGTACATCTACAATTTCAGGTTCTAATAATGGAAGACCTTTGTCCATAATGTAGCTAATGTCTGAAATTGTTCCTTCCTTAACCATTCTACCAACTTGGGTTTTTGGCTCCCAAGAATCGGTATTGAATTTTCTTTTTTCAGCTCTTTTTTCAGCCATGTAATATCACCTTATAAGTTAAGGATTTTTCCTTTCAGTTCTTCAAAGTGTTCTGGCAAGTCTTCTGGATTTAATCCTTTTTCTAAATATTTTGAGAACTGTTTTTTGTACGCTTCTTCATCTTCTTTTAAGAGTTCTGCGTATTGTTTGATATGTGTTCCGTTTAACCTTTCTTCATCAGCAATGATCTCTTCACCGCATGGAATATCCATACCTGCGTCGAGTGCACCTTTTAAAACAGCAAAAATTGCTGCTCCTTTCGTAGCCCTATGAAGACCTTTGTCCAAAATTGCTTCTTCAAGTCCTTCTTCAACTGCTTTTTTACCTAACAATAAACCAGTTAAGTATGCTGCAGGCAAGTTTCCGCAGTGTCCTTTGTAACCCATTTTAACGAGTTCTCTTGAATGTGCTGAAACTAATACGATGTCTCCTTTTTCATCGTATGCCATGAGCTGAGCAATGATGTTATTTAAGGATTTTCTAGCAACTAATCTTGGTTTTCCAGATAAGAGTAATCCCAATCTTTGTCTGAAGTCGGTTTTTCCTTCTCTTCTTCTTCTAAAAGGAACTCTATGTTTGGCGTTCTGTGCCATAATCATTCCTCCTTAAATTGAATTATTCAGCTAAAATTCCATGTTCTTTCATGTATAATTTCATGTGGTTTCTGCTTCTGAATGCGCCACCTTTGGCCATTCTGTATAATTTTCTGTATGAAGACCTTTCAATTTTCTCATTTTCTCTTAATTCTTTGAGAAGGGTTCTTAATGGCCGAATTGTGTTCATCCACTTTTCTTTTTTAGGTGTTCTTGCACCTTTAGCTCCTCTTCTAGAGCCAGGTCCTTTTCTCTTCCCCTTTCGCTTCTGCTCTTGGACTTCCTTTTTTCTAGCGCTGCTGATACCTTTTTCTTGTTTTTTAACAATGATTCCATCGTTAATTAAAAGTCTTATGTCATCTTTTGTGATTGCCATTTTGACTTTTTCCAAGTTTTCAGGATCAACCCATACTCTATCAATACCGCAGTCCAAAACAGCTGCAGCGATTCTTCTTTGGGTAGATACATCCATAATATCACCTTAAATCTTAAGCGAAATTATAAACTTAAGAATTCTCCCTGTTTTTGTTTGGATACGTTGAATACTCTGATTCCGAGTTCGTTAGCTTTTTTAACAATTTCTATTCTTTTTCTTGTACCAACTGCAGATGCAATTCTTGCACCTTGAGTTTTAGGGTTTAAAGCAGCTAACTGTTTTACGTTGTTAACAATAATGTCTTCTAATCCTGATGGGTGTAACCCCCTAACTAAAGCAGGCCCTCTAAAACCTATTTTTACAGGGGAAAGCCTGTATGTAACTTGAATTCTCTGTCCACTGTGATGTCCAGTAGGTCTTCTCCACATGGTTCCAATTCTTTGGAATCTATGTGAGTCCTGTCTTTTGAATTCAGGTCTTTTTTGTTTCATTTTGAGTTTTAATCTCATTAATCTTTTGAATTCACTCATGAGATCACCTTACAATACTTTTCCTGCTTTTTCTACAATGTAGATACCATCTTGGAAAATTCTTGTGTCTCTTCCTTTAACTTTGGTAGCTTGCTCGATATTTGCAGCAGTTTGACCAACAAACTCTTTGTTAGTGCCACTTACAATAACTTCTTCACCGTTTACTTTTACAGTAACGCCTTCCATGACTTTTGCGGTTCTAGGATATTTTTCCCCTAAGAAGTTGTCGATAATTACCGTGTTTCCTTTAAATGTAACTTTCATTGGGAAGTGAGCGTATCTGATTACTAATTTGTATTCAAACCCTTCACTTACTCCTTTTATCATGTTTTGAATGTGTGACCTGTATGTTCCAACCATTGCGGTTTGATTTTTTTTAGGGAACGTACTTTCAACTACAACTTTTTCATTTTCCATTTTTATTTCGATTCCAGGGAAAGCCAATTCTCTTTTAAGTACTTTCGCACCTGATTTAACAACAACTTCGCTGCCATTAACTTCAACACTGACGTTTCCAGGAATTTCGATTTCTTCCCTTATTAAAGCTGCAACTGGCATAAGAATACCTCCAATTAGTCCTTAGTATACGTAGGAAATTAATCTTCCGCCTACTCCAGCAGTTCTAGCTTCGTCATGTGTCATTAATCCTTTTGGAGTACTTACGATTAATAATCCGAAACCTTTAGCTGGCAAGTATCTCTTTTCGAATTTTTCGAATTCTTGGTACTTAACTGCGTATCTTGGCTTTACAGCACCACATTTGTTGATTTGTCCGATTAAATCAACTTTGTAGACGCCTGCTTTACCATCTTCAATGTATTCGAAGTTTCCAATGTATCCTTGATCCTGCATAACTTTTAAAACTCTCCCAATTAATTTTGAAGCAGGTTTTAAGTAAGCTACGTTTTTACCCACACCTTCGCAGTTGGATACGTGGTTTAATGCGTTTGCAAGAGGGTCCATTAAACTCATATTGTTACCTCCTTGTCCTTAGTCGTACTTTTTAAATCCTAATTTTGGTGCTAATTCTCTGAAGCATTGTCTGCATAAGTCTAATCCGTATTTTCTGATGATTCCTGGCCCTTTTCTTCCGCATCTTTTGCAAACTTTTGAACCTTGGCCATATTTCGTCTTAAATGGTTCTTTTGTCATTTTTTCACCTATTCCATAACTACTTCAGCACCGAATTTCTTCTCGATGTACTCGATAGCTTCTTCTTTTTTAACCAAGTGTTTCGCTGGAATGTGGCTTCTTTTTAACTTTCTAGACTTTACTCTGTACCCTGGTTTTTCAAAGGTTACACAAATGTCCATACCATAGATTCCAACTGTAGGGTCATATTTTTGACCTGGAAAGTCGATGTGTTCTGGAACACCGAATGAGAAGTTTCCTACTTTGTCAAATGAGGATGCATAAAGAACTTTTCCTGACACTTTGAATGCAACAAATGCATTTTCAAGGAATTCTTCCGCATTTTTACCTCTTAAGGTAACTTTCAATCCAATAGGTAACTTTTTTCTGATGCCAAATGCAGGGTTTGTTTGTTTTGCCAAAGTTCTTACTGGTGCTTGGCCGGTTAATGTTTCAATAACTTTCGCACCTATTGTTAACCTATCGCCAGCCTCTCCAACACCGAAGTTAACTGTAACTTTCTGAATTCTTGGTTTTTTCATAGGCTCTTTTTCCCAAACTTCTTGGAATGACATGTTTCGTCCTCCTCTAATTTTATGGGTATTACATTGAGATTACGGGTTCATCCTGACCTACAATGAACACATAAGGTTTAATTGTTTTGAATTTTTCTCCGTCCTTATTTTCTAAGGTTACGATGTCAGAGTACAATGTTCTTTTTTCAACTTCAACGACTTTAGCAAATTCTCCTACGTGTTTACCGCCAGTGATGTATGCTAACTTCCCTTCGTTAAATTCAACATGTCCTACAACTGCTTGTTCAGGTAATGAAACTAAAACGCTATCTCCAGTTTTGTAAATGTCTTCTTCTGCTTTTAAAGCATTTGCAACTTTTACAATTTGGTTTCTACCATCGTGAAGGTTCAACTGGATATGGCCACCTTTAATAACAGTTTTATTCACGATTTTGCACAATTTTACGCCGGTTTTTTCAGTCTTTTTCAAACTGATTCTTCCATTTTCGTCAAATAATACAAGGTAATTTTCGTTAAGTTCAGGAATTGATAAAACATCCATTAATCCTACAGGGTGTTTGTATTCTTTTCTCTTGACGCCGTCAATTAAAATTTTGCCCATTTGGATAATTTTTTTAGCTTCTCTTGCATTATCAGCACATTTTAAAGTATCTCTTACAATTAATAATAACGGCAAGGATTTGTCCATTGAATGTGGTCCAGGTGATGGTCTCACAGTAAATGTTCTTTCTTTTCTAGGAAGTTGCCAATTTGCTGGAGCAGCCAATCTTTTAAGATGTTTTCTAGGTCCTTTAATTGCCATGCTCGCACCTCTTATTTATTTGATGTTTTAAATCTCTTTTCGTCTGAATCTTCCATTTTTGTAATCATAACGTTTGATGGATGAATTGGGTACGGCGTTTCTTTTCCATCCTGCTTTTTGTTAACTACTCCTTCAACAATAATTTTGTATCCTGAATAGTTGACTTTTGAAACTTCGCCTTCAATTCCTTTGAAACTTCCACGAAGAACTTTTACAGTATCTCCTTTTTTCACAGGTAGGGCGTTTTTACCGTATTTTTCTTTTAATGCTTTTGATAACATTGCAGACATAACGCTATTTCTTAAATGTAATGGTGCGTTGTAGAGTGCTTTTCTTTGTTTTCTTGGCTGTTTTGAGTTTGTCAAAACCATAATTTCACCCACATGCCTAATTAGTGAATAATTTTAGCTAATCTTGAAACACCTGGCCATCTTTCAGCAGCTTCTTTTGAAACAGGGCCTTTGATGTCTGAACCTTTTGGCGTTCCTTCTGGAGTTACAATAACAGCTGCGTTATCTTCGAATTTAACTCTTGTACCGTCAGCTCTTTTGTATTCCTTTTTCTGTCGGATAATAATTGCAGGCAATACCTGTTTTCTCATTTCAGGAGTACCTTTTTTAACTGAAACGAAAACAATTTGGCCTACTCCTGCAGAAGGCAATCTCCTTACCGTACCTGAGTAGTTTTTAACTGCAATTACTTCAAGCTCTTTTGCACCTGTGTTGTCTGCACAGACGAGTCTTGCTCCGTTTGGTAATGATCTTACGATTGTTGAACCTAGTCCTTTCATAATATTCACCTTTTAAAGGATTATTCCAGGTTTTCAGTTTTTTCAATAACAACAAATGATTTTGTTTTACTGACTGGCCTGCATTCCATAACTTTCACAACATCGCCAGTTTTTGCATTGATACATGGCGGGTTGTGCGCAACCAACGAAGTTGTTCTTTTTTCATATCTTTCATATTTTGAGATGTATCCAGTTACTTCTCTTTTTATCACAATAGTGTTGTGACCTTTGTCGCCTGAAACGACACCTTCAAAGATTTGTCCCCTTACGGATAAAGTTCCGTGGAATGGACAGTTTACATCTTCACAAACATTTTCAGGAGCTTTTACATCGATTCCAATGTTTGACATGTGTATACCTCCTAATAGGTAGAGTGTTTAATGTCGATTTTAAAGTTCCAGATTTAATACGAACTACAGGTATATAAGTTTAATATAGACATCTGTAGGACTCTTTAGAACTAAATTTTGAATTTTGTTTTTGAAGTTGGGACTTTAAAATAGCTGAGAAGCCTAGTATGGGTAGAGTTGTTTTATTTTCCTTTTTAGCCTGTCTTCAGGCCTTCCAATAAGAAGTCTTCCATCAATATCTACCTTTTTAGGGGTATCCAAATCTGAAAATTCAAATCGAAATATCGAAATTTCTTTTGGAACGGTAATTTCCTTACCATTATTTTTTTCGATAACCAGCATATTTCTGGTTTCGTTTATTACTCTCCCTTTTGTTGAAATTAATCTTTTATCTGTAGAATTTACAATTTCAAGATTTAATCCAACTAGTTCATGTCTCAATATATTTTGTGAGAATTTCATGGGTGTCCCTACCCTTTAGAGCACAGGGTGTACATTTATGTATCCACATACTCTCTATGAATTGGTAATTATCTGACATCAATCATGTCTTTTGAGAAACCCATTTTTATCAGGATTTCTTCAGCTTTTTTCCTGTGGTCCCCTTGTAATTCGATTGAATCTTTCTTTACGGTTCCGCCACAAGCACATATATCTTTTAACTTTTTAGCTAAATCTTTTACATCAATCAAGTCAGCATCAAAGCCATCGACAACTGTCATTAGCTTACCAAACCTTCTTTTAGTCACGTAAACTTTAATTTTTTGTTCTTCTTTTGCGATTTCTTCACAAACACACAAATCTTTCGGTAAACCACATATAGGACAAATCTCTGGCATTAATGCACCTCTCATTTTGATAAAACTTTTTTGTTAAAATCTATACGATAGACATACTGGTTAATGGTATTTAAAATTATGCTTAAGCATTTAATGCTTTAGCTTCTTTTTCATTAATAATAGTTAAAATTCTTGCAATGGTCTTTTTAATTTCTTTTATCTTACCAGGATTTGAAGGTGCGCCGCCTGTTGACTTGTTTACCCCTTCTTTCATCAATTCCCTTTTTAATTCAGCGATTTTTTCATTCATTTCATCAATTGAAAATTCCCTGATCTCGCTAGCTTTTAAGATTGCCATACTTTCACCTTATTCTTGGGATACTTCACTAAATTCAGTAACTTCTTTAATTTCGCCAGATAATATTATTATTTCATCAGGTAATGATACATCTGGCCTCATTATTTTTACGGTAACTCCAACGATACCGAGTTTTAATTTAGCTAACTGGTGTGACTTGATAACGAGCTCTTCTGCAGGTTCACCACAGTGTTTCATGTATCCATCCATGAATTTTTCGGTTCTTGACCTTTCTCCAGATAGTTTTCCGGATATAATAATTGCAACTCCTTTAGCGCCTGCAGCCATAACTCTCCTTACGGCAGAGTGAGCTGTTTTTCTAAAATGCATTCCTTTTTCTAATGAAGCTGCAATTTTGTGTCCCACAATTGCAGGGTCTAAATCTGGAGTTTCAAGAGGTTTTACTTCAATTTGTGGATTTTCCACTTTGTAAACTTCAGTAAGTGTATCGGTTAATTCTTTAACCATTTTACCTTTTCTACCAATAACAAAACCAGGTTTTTCAGCAAAAACTGTTATTCTTGTTCCGATTGGCGTTTTTTTAAGTTCTAAGTGACTGTAACCAGCTCTTACGAGTTTACCTTTAAAATACTCGTCAATTAATGTTTCGGAAACATTCTCTGCGATAAATGTTCTTTCAATCATTGTTTCACCGTTAGTAGAATTCTTCAAGAATTACTTGAATGTGGATTGTTTCTTGGTATTTAGGACTTGCTCTACCAAACGCTCTAGGCATGAATCTTTTTATTATAAATCCTTTATTTGAAGAAATGTGTTTAATCCTTAACTTTTCTGTGTTTAATCCTTTGTATTCAGCGTTTTTCTTAGCGTTATCTAACACTTTTAATATTTCTTCAGTAGCTTTCTGTGGAAATCTACCTGCATGAGTTCCAATTTTTCCTTTTCTGTGTGGAACATCCTTATTGTGTACTTTAAATGGGACTGGAGTTTCTAATGCAAGAACTCTATTTAAGAATGAAACAGCTGTCTCTAATTTCATTCCGTTAATTTCTCTACAAATTTCAAGTGCGTGTTTTTTTGAAATTCTTAAAGTTCTGCCCATAGCTTTTGCAGTTTTTGAAGGGTCTGCTTCAACTTTATATCCTAATTTTGCCATGTCTTCACCTCAAATTTGAGTTAGTCTCTCATCTTTAACAGTAGTTTTGCTGTGTTAATGTAGTGAACCTTCACGTTTCCGATCGTGTTTTTTATTATAAAATTGGCCTTTTGATTTCCAATCTGTAAAATGGGGTCAGTATTATGTGTTACGTTGATAGAGTATCCTCTATCTTCCATGTATTCAATAGCCGTTTTAATTTGCTTCAACTTATTTATATAGTTTGTCATAATACTCCCATAATTATAAATCAAAACTCAAAACGAGGTTTTATATTCTATCAGGCGCTTCTTCACTACTTAAAAAAATTTAACAGTTAAAATTATACGAGTGAAAGTTCTACAACTTCAGCACTTTCTACGTCATCTAAAGCATTCATAGCTTCCTCAATAGGATCCATTCCGCCTTCTTGTTCTTCCATTTCAACCATTATAAATACTGAGTATAGTCCAAATGCGAGCGGTTCGTCAATAACTCCCCTACACTTTGCACCAAATTTTTCAACAAGTTCTTTTAAAGATTCTTTTAAAGTTTCTTTATTTATTTCAGGGCTTGTAGGCATTGCCTTTATTTTAGCGATAACTGTTGCCATTTTTTCACATCCAAATATCATTTATTAATTTAAGGGCCTTCGTATCCACATACTGGGCAGTTGTAGACGTTACTTAATTTTCTGCACTTTTCGCACCTTACAAGTTCTGCTTTTCCACAGTTAGGGCATAAGAATTTTGCAGCATTTTCTCTTGGAGCAATTTCGGTATTGCATGTAGTACATTTTTGTTTCATGTTTCTCACCGTAGTGTTTATTCTAGTGTTATTTTCGTATATGTATCTGAAACGTCGTTCAAAATGTTTTTTATTCTCTCAGGATGATTTCCGTTAACAACGAAGCACTCGATGCCGTATTCGGATATAAGTTTTGGTAGGTGTTTATCCACAGATGTAAAACCTTTAATCGTTTTTGTATTTATTGTATTTAATAGTTTTCCTTCCGGATATTTATCATAAATTCCGTCGACATCTGTTGCGATAATTAACACTTTGGATTTTAATAATTTTGCAATGTATGCTGCAAACGAATCAGAAGTAACACTCCAAGAACACGGAAGTTCATCAGTACTAAGTATTATCTTTGAAGGAAGTATTATAACAATGTTTTCGTTTTCAAGGATTTTTTTTGCATCAAAAAGATTATTTGCAGTCTTTATTCCGGAAATTTCTGAAAAATAAATTCCAGTAATGTCAGTACATATCGTGGCAATCTTATGGGCCCCTAACTCCCCTAAATCTGTTCTGTCATAAAGTTCTCGGACAGAATCTGCAAAATTTCCCCCGCCTGGAACTAAAACTATTTTTTTATTTAATTCAATTAGCTTTGAAAGGAGATTTTTTGAGTTAAAGGTTAAACTTCCGCCAATTTTTATAACGTGCATTATCTCAACTATTTCATTATATCAAGATAGACTTTTGCCATATCTATTAACTGTTCTACTTTAATATGTTCATTTGGTTGGTGTGCGGTTTCATACCCTATCCCCCATACTGCAACAGGATAACCTTTTTCCCTTAAAAATGCAGCAACAGTTCCCCCTCCCATTCCACATACTTTTGGCTCTTTTTTAAGCACCGTTTTAATTGCAGATTCTAATTTTGTTACTATTTTTGATTCGGGTTTTGTAGGGGTTGAAGTTTCTATTTTTAAGATATCATAGGTAATTTCTAAATTATCTTTTTCCTTTAAATCATAGTGGAAGAGGTATTTTTCAAATTCATTTTTAAATAATTTGATATATTCATCTATATCGGCAAGAACATCATTTATATCATATTCTGGAAGAATTCTACAGTCAAAATTTAGTTCTACATATCCTGGTATCGTATTTGTATTTTCAACATTATTTTTTAACATAGTTGGCTCAAATGTTGAAAATGGAGGCGTAAATATCGAATTGATATTATTGTATTTTTTGTATAGTTTGCAGTATAGTCCCTCTCCAAATTTAAATGCTAAAACATCAGCATTTAGGCCGTTTTCTGGAGTACTTCCATGACACTGCTTTCCTTTTATTTTAAATTTAATCCACATAATTTTCTTTTCAGCAATTTCAATCAAATTTCCATCAAAAACTCCAAAATCTGGAACAATTATTAAATCGTCTTTATTAAAAAGTTCCTTTTCAAAGTTATCGACTAAGTATGAAAGCCCGTATTTACTGCCATTTTCTTCATCAGACACAAAAATCAAATTTAAATTATATTTAGGGTCAATTTGTTCCTCAAAAATCATTTTTAAAAGTAAAAAAGACGAAACAATTCCCTTATGGTTATCTTCACAGCCTCGACCATAGATGACGTTATCTGAAATAATTGGTTCAAATGGATCTGTATCCCAAAGGCCAATATCCCCGATTGGAACAACATCAGTATGTGATATTATTGTTAGTGTCTTATCTTTTGAAAAATTAAATTTTGAAACGATATTTGGTCTTAAAATGTTATTTTCATCTTTTATATTATAATTTAAAATCTGGAAATTATCGATACCATATTTTTTTACGTATTCTTCAAGTTTGTTTTTTATGTATTTTGTCTTTTCTTCTTCTCCAGGCCCTTCAAAACTAGGATTTACCGAATTTATTTTTATAAGGTTTGAAGAAATATCAACTGTTTCGTCAAAAATACTTTTCATAAAATTCACCAATTTTAAATTATATTTTTAATCCAACGATTTTACTTAACCCTTGTTCCATGCAAACCCCATATATAACGTCAGATTTACTTATCATCTGTTCTCGGTGTGAAATTACAATAAACTGTGAATTTTTAGATGCATTTTTAATCATTTCTCCGATAAGGGCTGCATTTTTCATGTCAAGTGCAGCATCAACTTCATCGAGTACATAAAATGGAGCAGGCGTAAGCCTTTGAATTGCAAATAAAAATGCTAACGCAGTTAATGATTTTTCACCTCCGCTCATCACGTCAAGACTCTGTAATTTTTTATTCATGGGGGACGCATCAATTAAAAGGCCGCCTGAAAAAGGTTCTTCATAGTTTTCAAGGCTTAATTTACCACTTCCTCCAATTTCCCCGTATATTTTTTCATAATTTTCTGCAATCCTTAAATAAGTGTCCATGAATACTTCTTTTTTCCGTTTTCCAACTTCTTCAATTAATTGGAGATATTTTTTCTCTTCATTTTCGTAATCTGCTCTTTTTTGGAATAATTCTTCGTATCTATCTACTATGTATTGATAATCTTCAATTGCACGCATATTTACAGGTTCTAACTTTTTAAGACTATTTTCTAGGTTCATCTGATGCCTTTCAAGAGTGTCAACATCAAAACCGTTAATTTTTTCAGTTATTTCTTCTGAGATATGTTCTATATTTTCACATATATAGAGTTTCCGCTCTTCTTCTTCAAATTTAGTTTCATATTTTGCCCTATCAATAGATAAACTATTAATTTGAGTTTCGTTTTGATTAATCTTGCTATATAATTTTCTTTTTTCAATATTTATTTTTTCTATTTCATTTTCATAACATTCTTTCTTTTCAGTAAGCTCTCTTAAATCTTTAGTCAATTCTTCATATCTTTCCCTTTTATTTTTAAGGATTTCAAAGTTTTTTTCAACATTTACTTTATAAAATTGGATATTATTTTCTAAAATAGACTTTTTTTCGCCTAATTCCTTTATTGTAGTATTTAATTCACTTATTTTAGGAATTAACACTTCTTTAATCAGTATAACATCCCTCTTTATTTCGTTTTCAAGTTCATTCTTTTTCTTTTCAAAAACGATAATATTTTCTTCAAGTCGTCTAATTCTTTTAGAATACTCTGAATTTTCAAAGGAACGTATCTCTTCAGAAACCCTGTCTCTTTGGGATGTGCTGCTGCTTATTTTTTTAGATATTTCGTCAATTTTTCGGTTAATTTCTTCTTTAGAGTCGTTTAAATAGTATAAATCTTCTGAAAACTTTTTATTTTCAAGTTCAAGCTCTTTTATTCTTGTACCGTTACTATTTAAGACTATCTGTTTTCTATTTTCCATTTCTAAAATAACTTTTAACCTACTTTCAAGTTCCATTTTTCTTGACGAATAAGTTGCATTACTTCTGTTAAGCCGTTCAATTTCATCTTTGGTATTTGAAAGCGTACTTTCAAGTTCCGTTATTTCTCCTGCAAGTTTTTGAAGCTTTGTTGTATCAATATCTACCTTTATAATGGATTTCTTTCTAGAATGTCCACCAATCATAGCACCAGATGGCTCGATAACTTCACCTTCAAGAGTTACAAACCTTGCCTTATGCTCTTTTGAAAGCTTTTTAGCAATGTTGAGGTCTTTTACAATTAATGTGTTTCCAAAAACATATTTGAAAACGCATTCGTATTCTGGATTAAATTCTACAAGGTCAATTGCCCGCCCAATTACGCCTTCCTCATTTAAATACATTGCATCAGGCCCGTTGATTCTATCAAGTGGTAAAAAAGTGGTTCTTCCAAGATTGTTTCTTTTTAAATACTGTATTGCCCTTGCACCGTCATCCATTCTCTTTACAACTATATAGTTTAACCTGTTTCCGCCTGCATTTTCAACTGCAACCCGATATTCTGCATCAGTTTTTCCTAAATTTCCTGCAATATCAATTATCCCAGGAAGCTTTGCATCAATTACGTTTTTAACTGCTCTATCAAGACTGAAATCTTCCATGTCTTTTACTGTTTTAATTCTTGCATTTTCTTTAATGTATTCAGCATGATTTTTATCCAACGTCAACTGGTATTCTTTTTTATCATTTTCCAGTTTTAAATGCTGCTTTTTAGAAAATTCAAGTTCAACTGCAACATCTTCGAGTTCTTTATAAAGTAGTTTAGTATCTTCAGTTTTAGATTTCATTTCTTCAAGTTCATTTTTTAAGCTTTGAATAATTTCTTCATTCTTATTTAATCCAAAAGACTTTTTATTTATTTCATTTTCAAGAGTATTCATTTCGCTTTTTAAAGAATAAAATTCATTCTGAAATTCGTTTATCTTTTCAGATAGTTTTCGTTCCTGCTGTTTTAAAATTTCAGTCTGAGTTTCACTTTCTTCAACTTTTGACTTTAATTTTCCTTTTTCTAACTCAAAGTTTCCAATTTCAGTCTTTAAATTGTTGATTTCCGATTCTTTTTCAAGAGTTTGTATTCTTATATTTTCAATTTTATTTCTAGTTTCAATTAGGTCTTTACTTTTTAATTCGCTCGTTAAATTCACATTTTTTAAATCATCAAGGCCCCTATTAAGTGATTTTTTATCATTTTCAACAGTTACTTCCATTTCTTTAATGGATTTATGAATTTCCATTATTTCTTCATTTCCTTTTTCAGTTAATTCACTGATTAAATTTTGAAGTTTAATTTTAATATCATTTGATTTTACATCATATTCTGATATTTCTTTCATAAAACAGGATTTCATTTCTACTAATGCCTCTATTTCTTCTCCAGTTTTATCTAAAATGCCTTTTAAAAATTCTATTCTTTTAGATGTGAATATGTATTTTGTAGCTTTCAACTCCGCATTTAACTTTACATATGTTTCTGCTTCTTCTTTTTCCCGTTTAAGCTTTTCAAGGTTGTTTTTAACTTCATTAATTCTTATATCTATTTTTTCGATAAATTCTCTCGCTTTTTCAAGCTCTTTTGTTGCTTTTTCCCCTTTTTCATCGAATTCTGCAACACCGCTGATTTCATCAATAATTTTTCTCCTTTCATTTGGAGTCGTGTCTATTATTTTTATAAGATCTCCTTGGAGTATAATGTTAAATCCATCTGCATTTAAAGATATTTTCCCAATAATACCAAGTATATCAGATTTTTTTACTTTTTTACGCTGTTCTTCCTTAATTCGCTTAATTACTACACCTTCTTTCACTTCTTTTTCTTCATCCCATAATAAATAGTAGTTATTATCCCCATTTATCTTTACTTTTCTAGAAATTCCGACCTTATCAGAGTCTACAGGCATTCTACGGTCTTTATTGTTAAAATAAAGAGTCACTTCTGCAAAAGTTTCCCTTTTTCCACCATGGTACGTTATAAGCTGATTAAACTTGCCAGCACGAAGGGATTTTGCAGACGTTTTTCCAAGAACAAAACAGATGCCGTCAATAGTATTTGATTTACCTGAACCATTAGGCCCAAGTATTGCGGTAAAACCATTTTGAATTTTCAGTTTTGCATTTTTAAAAGATTTAAAATTTTTCATATGGATTTCAGATAATGAAGCCATTTTATTCACCGATAAACATGAAAGAAGAATTTAACAAGATTAAAATTAATTATTGCTAACATTTTTTGAGTACTGGTATATTAGGTTGTTGATTGTTGGGTTACTTTTATTAAATTAACTTTTAGTTTTTGAAGTAATATGCTATAGGGCATAATTTTTAATCATAATCTTGAAGAAACTTTCAATATCTTCATATATTATATTAATAAATATGGCTCTATTATAAAATTAAAAATCGTTATATTTATATATTATTAATTATAACTAGTCTAATTACGCATTATTTGCATGGTATCTATAATATAATAGAGCCCAATTTAATATTTCAATCCAGTATTTGATACGAAGTATTAGAATCAAAATTTAAAAAAATGTAAAACACTTAAAAACAGTTAAAAACACTTAAAATTCAAGTTTTAACCCAGTTGGAGGTGGAAGCAATGAGAACAGATATCGTAAGTTCGGGAGTTGGAGAATTGTCATATGAAATCAGGGAAATTGTGAAGGTGGCGAAAAGGGCCGAAAATTCGGGATTGGAAATTGTCTGGGAAAATATTGGGGATCCAATTGCCAAGGGGGAAAAGCTTCCACACTGGATAAAGGAAATTGTCGCAGAAACTGCAATGGAAGATAGTTCATACGGGTACTGCCCTACAAAAGGCCTTCTTGAAACACGTGAATTTTTAGCAGATTTAAACAATAGTAGAAATGGAGCGAATATATCTTCTGAAGATATTTTATTTTTTAACGGCCTTGGAGATGCCATAACAAATATATATGGACTTTTAAGGAAAGAATGTCGTGTAATCGGGCCAAAACCTGCTTATTCAACACATTCTTCTGCAGAAGGCCTTCATGCAAACTGTCATCCGGTAATGTATGAGTTAAATAAAGATGACAACTGGAATCCGGATATTGAAGACCTTACTAATAAAATAAAATATAATCCTTCAATTGCAGGAATTTTACTTATAAATCCAGGAAATCCAACTGGTGCAGTTTATTCGAAAAAAGTACTGAGTAATATCGTTGATATTGCAAATGAATATGATTTATTTATTTTAACTGACGAAATATATTCAAATATTGTTTATAACGGTAAAAAACATAATTATTTATCTGAAGTAATTGATGACGTTTCAGGAATTTCTTTAAAAGGCATTTCAAAAGATCTTCCGTGGCCAGGTTCACGATGCGGTTGGGCAGAGTTTTATAATGTTGAAAAAGACCCGATTTTCCATAAATACGTTGAAAACATATGTAAGTTTAAAATGATTGAAGTATGTTCAACAACGCTCCCTCAAAAAGTAATTCCAAGAGTAATGTCCGATAACAGGTATGGTAAATATCTAGAAGAGCGAAAAAAACACTATGAATATGCTTCAAACTATGTTTACGATAGAATGAAAAAAATCGAAGGAGTTACGGTAAATAAAACTAACGGTGCATTTTACAACACATTAGTTTTAGAGAAAGAATATTTAAATGAAGATCAATCATTGAAAATTGAAGATAATGGACTTAAAAATTATATTGAAACTATTTCAAAGGGAATCCCAAATGACAAGAGGTTCGTATACTACCTTCTTGGTTCAACAGGAATTTGCACTGTTCCTTTAACATCCTTTTGTTCTGAACACAATGGCCTTAGATTTACACTTCTTGAAAGAAATATGGAAATTATGAATAACACATTTGAGATAATGGCTGAAAAAATTGAAGAATATATTTTAAGTAATTAATTTTACTATCTTAATTTTAATATTCTTTTAATGTTATTTTTAAACGTTATTTTGTAAATGCTATTTTTTTTAACTCCACCTAATCCCTTTCCACTAGCTATATATTTTATAAATACCTATTTTTTAAAGAAGAATGAAAATTTATTACTGTCGACTTTAAGGTGTTGAATTTTGCACATAAATCATCCATTAATAAAAAATAATATAATTGAAGCGAGAATTTACCAACAACTCGTAGTTGCAAATGCGTTAAAGCAAAATACTTTGTGTGTTCTTGGAACAGGTTTAGGTAAAACTGCAATTGCAGCACTTACTATTGCAGGAATTTTATCAAAAAGAAATGGAAAAGTTTTAATTATTGCACCATCAAGACCCCTTGTAGATCAGCACCAAAAAAGTATGAATTCATTTTTAAATATTGACCCAGAAAAAATAATTGTTTTAAATGGAAAAATTTCCCCTTTAAAACGAGAAGAAATGTGGAAAACCGGGAAAATTTTTATTGCAACTCCTCAAGTTGCAGAAAATGATATAATTTCTGGAATTTTAAAGACAAAAGATTTTTCACTTTTAATTGCAGATGAAGCACATCACACAACGGGAAATCATTCTTACACTTTTGTTGCAAATACTTTTAAACAAAATTCCCATATTTTGGGTTTAACGGCATCTCCGGGTTCAAATATTGAAAAAATAATGGAAATATGTGAGAATTTAGGGGTTGAACACGTCGAAATTAAAACTGAAGAAGATCCAGATGTTTTACCATATGTTGCAAAAGTTAAAATGAGGCCTAGAAAGGTAGAACTTCCAAAAGAGTTTTTAGACAATTTAAAACTTTTGAAAAACGCATTAAAAGAACGTCTAACTATATTAAAAGATAATAAAGTAATTTATACTATAAACGTAAATAAATCCGACTTAATTGGGTTAAATAAAAAAATAATGACAATGGACGATTCAATTAAATACGAGATGTTAAAAGTGTCATCAGAAGCAGTTAAAATTGAACACGCAATAGAAATGCTTGAAACCCAAGGAAAAAGCACTTTTTTAAATTACTATCAAAAAATGCTCTCACAAAACACGAAATCTGCAAAAAGTATTACATTAGACCATAGATTTTTACAAGTCGTTGAAAATTTAAATGAAATTAATATAGAACATCCAAAATACGATAAACTTCTTGAAATCACGAAAGAAATTTTAGAGCAGAATGAAAAAATGATTATTTTTGCACAGTATCGCGATACAGTTCAAAAAATTGTAGAATTACTCTCTAAACATAACATCGAAGCAATAACGTTTGTTGGGCAGTCTAATAAAGATGGAAAAGGAATGAGCCAAAAAGAACAGATAAAAGCTATTGAACGGTTTAAATCTGATGCAAATGTGCTTGTTTCAACAAGCGTTTCTGAGGAAGGAATAGACATTTCAAGCGTTAATTATGTTTTATTTTACGAACCAGTTCCTTCAGAAATTAGAATGATTCAGCGAAGAGGACGTGCTGCAAGAGGCGAAGGTGGCGAAGTAATAGTATTAATTGCCGAAAAAACACGAGATGAGGGTTATTACCGAGCAGGAATTTCTAAAGAAAAAAATATGAAAAATATATTAAAAAATATGCAAGAAACACTAAATAAAAAACTTTCAGAGTCAAAATTTGAAAATTCTGAAATCAAAAATGAAAAAAATAATAATTTGAATTTAAATAATATTGCAAGATTAAAAGCTGATGAAACAGTACTTAAAAAAGAAAATAGCGCCGTTAAACTTGAAAATGAATCTAAATCCGAAACTCTGGATTACCTACTTACAGATAATATTGAAAGAGGCTTTGAAAATAAAAGTTTGGCAAAAATAATAATTGATTCAAGAGAACGGCATATCGGTAGATACATCTCAAAAAAAGCAAATCTGGAATTTAAAACCCTCGAAATCGGAGATTATATCGTGAGTGACAGGGTTGCAGTTGAAAGAAAAACTGCAGAAGATTTTGAAAGCTCAATAATCGATAAAAGATTGTTTAATCAACTTATCGATTTAAAAAAATATGAAAAACCGCTTTTAATAATTGAAGGAGATAATTTTTACAGACTTCGTGAAAATGCAATACAAGGAACGATATTTTCTATAATGATAGACTACCAAATTCCGATAATCTTTTCAAAAAATATGGAAGATACTGCAAATATTTTAGTGAAAATTGCAGAAAAAGAGCAATTAAAGGAAAAGAGAGGAATATCTATACGATATGGTAAAAGACTAATGTCGATAAAAGAAAGGCAGAAGTTTTTGGTTGAAGGACTTCCCGATATTGGGCCAGTAATGGCGGAAAATCTTTTAAATAGCCTTCAAACGGTTGAAAAAATATTTGGTGCAAGTGAAAAAGAATTAACCGCAGTTGAAGGGATTGGAAAAATTACGGCTAAAAAAATACGTGAAGTAGTTACTAAAACTTATAACGAAAAAAATACAATGAAAAATGAGGATTTATTATGATATGCATACCAATAATTGATAATACGGTAGAAAAAGCGTTAATTTCAGCAAAAGAAGCTTTAAAATATGGTGATATTGTTGAATTTCGGCTTGATTTACTTGATAACTTAACTAAATTTGACATTGAAAAATTTGCAAAAATTCCTTCGATTATTACAATAAGGGCAAATTGGGAAGGCGGCGCTTGGAAAGAGTCAAATAATAAGAGAATTGAATTTTTAAAACATGCAATAAAACATGGTGCAAAGTTTATTGATGTTGAATTAAAAGAAGAAAAAAATTTAGAACTCGTTACATATCGGAATGAAATTGGTTCAAAAACAAAAATTATAGTTTCATACCATGATTTTGAAAAAACACCAGAAATAAATGAATTAATTGATGTAGTTGAAAAAGAACTAAAAATTGGAGATATTGCAAAATTTGCAACGTTTTCAAATTCAAAAAAAGATGTCTTAAAAATTTTAGAGGTAATGAACAAGTATCCAGGAGATATAATTGCAATAGGCATGGGCGAATCAGGAAAACTTACTAGGATTTTAGGGCTTAGATTTGGCTCAATTTTAACCTTTGCATCAATGAAAGGAAAATCATCTGCACCAGGCCAGATTGATGTTACGAAATTAAAAGAAATTTTAAATTTGATTGAATAAATAAAATTATTCTAAAATAATTTTAAATTTTAAATCTGCTCCTTTTTTTAATTTTTCAATAATTTCTCGATTTATATCTTTTGAAGCTTTATCTGAATTAATCATTAAAGTTCTACTACATAAAAAATCGCTTTTTCTAATTACAATATCTTTTTCATGAGTATACGTTAAATTTGGGTTTCCTTTCCCAGTTATTATTTCTTTTAAACCTTCAACTTCAATTTCGACAACTATTTTTTTAGAAGTCTTTAAATTTTCCTTAAAAATTTTGGGAAAATCTACCATTGATTGATCTGCACAAATGCCTAAAATGCAGTCACCAGCACATGTTAAATGCTCTTCTTTTGTAATCTCTAAAGTACTTTTATGGCTTCCAATTATATTTTCATGGCCTTTTGCAAATATTGTAAATTCAAAAGTCATAATTTTCACCTTAAAATTAAAAACAGTAATCATTAATACATTGTAGCATAAGTTTTTAATTAGCTAGGATTATTCTTTTATTTGAATATAAAATAATTTATTTTAACAGGTATTATTTTACGGGTGAATTCTACGGGTGAGAAATTGAAAGCAAATGTGAAAAAAATAGCTGAAAAAACGTACCAACTTTCAACTGATTATAAATCTGATATGAAAGTTCCAGGAAATATTTATCTTGATGACATACTTTTTAAAAACCTTGAAGAAGACGTATTTGAACAGATTGCAAATGTTGCATGTTTACCCGGCATTCAAAAGTATTCCCTTGCAATGCCAGACTGTCACTACGGTTACGGGTTTTGTATCGGAGGGGTTGCAGCATTTGATGAAAAAACAGGAGTAATAAGTCCAGGGGGCGTTGGTTTCGATATTAATTGTGGAGTAAGACTTTTAAAAACCAATTTAACAAAAAAAGATGTAGATTCAAACTTGAAAGGGCTTTTACAGGAAATATTTAAAAATGTTCCTTCTGGACTTGGAAGTAAGGGAAAAATAAAAATTACTAAAAATGAAATTGATAACGTACTTGAAGAAGGCGTTGACTGGGCATCAAGTGAGGGTTACGCTTGGAAAAATGATTACAGGCATATTGAAGAACACGGAAAAATGAAAAATGCAGACGCTTCATTAGTTTCAGATAATGCAAAAAAAAGGGGACTTCCCCAGTTAGGGTCTTTAGGTAGTGGAAACCATTTTTTAGAGGTTCAGTATGTTGATGAAATATTTGATGAAAATGCAGCAAAAGCATACGGTGTTGAAAAAGATCAAGTCGTTTTAATGATACATACTGGTTCAAGAGGCTTGGGCCACCAGATATGTGCGGATTATTTAAGATACATGGAAAGCGCATCAAAAAAATATAATATCAAGTTACCGGATAGACAGCTTGCATGTGCACCGATAAGTTCTGAAGAAGGAATGCGTTATTTTAACGCAATGTCTGCGGGTGCAAATTATGCATGGGTAAATAGACAGCTTGTCACAAACTGGATAAGGGAAAGTTTTGAACAAGTATTTAAAATGTCTGCAGAAGATTTAGAAATGGATATAATCTATGACGTTGCACATAATATTGCTAAAAAAGAGCAGCATATAATTGATGGAAAAATGAAAAACGTTATAGTTCATAGGAAAGGTGCAACAAGGGCATTTGGGCCAGGACATGATGAAATTCCATCAGAATATGTTAAAATAGGACAACCAGTTATAATTCCAGGTGATATGGGCACTGCGTCTTATTTAATGCATGGGACTGAAAAAGCAATGAATGAAACCTTTGGATCAACTGCACATGGTGCGGGAAGAGCTTTAAGTCGAGTACAGGCTCTTAAATTATACAAAGGAAATGAAGTTCAAGAAAAGCTTCAGAAAAAAGGAATATTGGTCTTAGCAGATTCTAAAGGGGTTATTGCAGAAGAATGTCCTGAGGCATACAAAGACATTGAAACTGTTGCAAACGTATGCAATGATTCAGGAATATCTTTAAAAGTTGCTAAAATGAGGCCAATGGGTGTAGTAAAAGGATAATTTTATTAATATATAAAAGGAATATTTTACGTAAATTTAAGCTAAAATCGTATTGAAGGTGAAACAATGAAAATTAAAGTAGGAATATTGGGGGCAACTGGAAATGTTGGGCAGAGATTTATACAAATGCTCGAAAACCACCCCATATTTGAACTTGAAGCATTAGGTGCTTCAGAACGAAGTTTGGGAAAAACTTATAAAGAAGCATGTTACTGGTACCAGACTGAACCAATTCCTGAAGATGTTTCAAAAGCAGTAGTTGTTTCAACAAACCCGGATGATAAAGCATATGAAGATGTTGACATAGTGTTTTCAGCATTACCCTCTGACTTAGCAAAAAAACTTGAACCCGCATTTGCGAAAGCCGGAAAATATGTATTTTCAAATGCGTCCGCAATGAGGATGGAAAAAGATGTACCATTAATCGTTCCAGAGGTAAATTATGAGCATTTTGGAATGATTGAAGTTCAAAAGAGCAATAATAATACTGACGGTGCAGTGATAACTAACCCAAACTGTTCAACAATTGCAGCAGTACTTTCTTTAAAACCAATTATGGATAAATTTGGTATAGATTTAGTAAATATAACAACAATGCAAGCCGTAAGTGGTGCAGGATATGACGGAGTTCCCTCAATGGCAATTTTAGACAATCTTGTTCCCCATATTGGTGGAGAGGAAGAAAAAATGCAGACAGAATCTTTAAAAATTCTTGGGAATTTTGAAGAAAACGGATTTAAAAATGCCAATTTTAAAATGGGCGTATCTTGTAACCGAGTACCGGTAATTGATGGCCATACTGAAAGTATTTTCGTAAAAACAACTGAAGAAACAACTCCTGAAGAAATCATAAACGCAATGAATGATTTTGACCCATTAAAAAGGTTTAACCTTCCAAGTTATGCAAAACCTATTGTTATTAGAAGCGAAATTGATAGGCCCCAGCCAAGACTTGATAGAAATACTGGAAATGGAATGTCTATTGTTGTTGGGAGGGTTAGAAAAGACCCAATATTTACTGTAAAATACACTGCACTTGAACATAACACTATAAGGGGAGCTGCAGGAGCAAGCGTTCTAAATGCGGAGTTATTTGTTCAAAAATATCTCTAAATTATTCTTTCTTTTTTAATGCATTAATTTATACTTTTAAATATTTTAATATTTTTTAAATATATTAGAATTAATCGATATATTGAAAGGTATAAATATAACTTTGTTAAAAAATATTAACAGGAGTATATCTGTGTGGTGGTTTAGTGCTTTTCTGGAATTTAAAATGTCCAAAATGTGGAAAAAGAGTAAAATTTAAAGTTGAAGTTTGTATGTGTAATGCATCAGAAGTAAAACTCCCGTTTTGTGAAAATTGCAGGGAAAAAATGGAAGTAGATACTTCAGGACTTAAAGGTAGGAGGCGAATAAATTGATAAATGTTTCAACAATAATAAATATTGCAATAGAAACTTTAATCGATTATTTAAATGTAAATCGAATTATTGCACTCTTTATTGCATTTTTTATGGCCGGGGGAATAGCCTCAATGATAAATAAAAATTTTATACTAAAGTACTTTGGACCCAAAACCCCAAAACATATTTCATACATAGTAGCTTCAGTTAGTGGCTGCCTTTTAGCAGTTTGTTCTTGCACAATAATTCCTCTTTTTGCAGGAATATATAAGCGAGGAGCAGGAATTGGGCCTGCAACAACATTTTTGTTTTCAGGGCCTGCAATAAATGTTCTTGCAATATTCTATTCAGCAGCTCTTTTAGGGTGGAGTTTAGGGATATTTAGGACGATTTCAGCAGTATTTTTATCAATAGTTATTGGATTATCAATGGCATTACTTTTTAAAGATGAAAAAAACAATAAAAACTTTAGAATCGGTGTTGAAGAGAGTATTTCAACAAGACGGGGGTATCAAACATCAATTTTCTTTTTAGTACAGCTTATAATGTTAATTATAATTACTGCATCACAAACTTTGATTCCATTTCTTAGTTTGTCCATATATGGAGGATTTTTATTAAAACACCTTTTAACAGTAATTTTAACTGCAACACTGGTTATAATAACTAAAAATTGGTTTAGTAATGACGAACTCAAATTATGGTTTAAAGAAACGTACTCTTTAATGAAACTTGTAGTACCCCTTTTACTTTTAGGGGTAATAATTGCAGGAATTTTAAAATCAGTAATCCCTCAAGAAATAATTAAAAATTATGTTGGGGGAAATTATATATCTTCAAACCTTACTGCATCGATAATTGGAACTTTAATGTATTTTTCAACATTAACCGAAGTCCCAATTGTAAAATCATTAATGGAACTTGGAATGGGTTTTGGCCCTGCAACAGCACTTCTTTTATCTGGCCCGAGCCTTAGTATTCCAAGTATACTCGTTATTTCAAGAGTGATTGGCAACAAAAAAACTTTAGTGTATAGTTTACTTGTAGTGATATTTTCAACAATTGCAGGGATTTTTGCTGGAAAATTCCTTTAAAAAATCAAAAGGCAGATATACTCTTACCGGCTTATTACGTTAATGAAAACTATTCTTCCGGTGCATAATGATAAAAGAAATTAAGAAAAATCCAATGTATGGTTACTTATTTTACCTAGTAGTTGCAGCGGCAATATCAAATCAAGCGTGGAACACACTTTTTAATAACTATGCTGTAGATATTGTTGGAATAAATGGCTTTCAAATGGGTATAATTCAATCCGTTAGAGAAATTCCAGGATTTTTGACATTTCTTGTAGTTTATATTTTAATAGTAATTAAAGAACACCGGCTTTCCGCACTCTCAACGGTTTTAATGGGAATAGGTGTTGCAATTACTGGACTATTTCCCTCGTTTAAAGGTTTATTGTTCACAACATTTTTAATGTCACTTGGATTTCACTACTTTGAAACAACCAATAAATCACTCACACTGCAACATTTTGGAAAAAAAGAAGCTCCGTTAGTTTTAGGTAGATTTGGAAGTTATTCGGCAATTGTAAGCATATTTTTTGGATTAATGCTCCTTATAAGTGTAAAATTCTTCCCAATATGGTTAAACTACTTAGTTTACGGGATAATAATTTCAACTATCGGACTTTACTTTTTATTTAAAAATCCAATATTTCTAGAAGTTCCAAAACAGAAAAAAGGAATGGTTTTAAAGAAAAAATACTGGCTATACTATGCATTAAATTTTTTAGCAGGAGCTAGACGGCAAATTTTTATTGCTTTTGCAGTATTTTTACTCGTAAAGCACTACAACTTTACGGTTTTGGAGGTTGCCATATTATTTGTTTTAAATAATATATTTGTATTCTTAACCGCACCAAAAATTGCAGAGGGAATAAATAGATTTGGCGAACGAAAAGTGCTGACTTTTGAATATTTGGCTCTTATTTTCATATTTTTAGGGTATGCATTTATAGAAAGCCGGAACGTTGCATTAATATTATATATTATAGACCACGTCATATTTGGCTTTGCAATTGGGATAAACACATACTTTCAAAAAACCGCTGATTCAGAAGACATTGCACCATCAATGGGCGTAGGTTTTGCAATAAATCATATTTCGGCAGTTATAGTTCCGATAATTGGTGGAATATTATGGATGACGAATTGGAAAACACCATTTATAATGGGCGCTATTTTTAGTGCAATTTCACTATTTTTTGTTAAATACATTCCAAAAGATATTAAAATAATCCAAAATTAAATGTCTGATGTAAATTTCGGGTGATTTTCATGATAATTAGAGTATTTGGTATGGGCTGTAAAAAATGTACTGAAACGTACGAAAATGTAAAAAAGGCTTTGGAAGAACTTGAAATAAATGCAGAAATAAAAAAAATAATGGATTTAAACGAAATTTCAGAATGGGTATTAATGACTCCGGCAGTTTCTTTTGATGATGACATAATTTTTGAAGGAAAAGTGCCAAGTATTTTGGAAGTAAAAAAAGAACTTGAAATGTATTTAAAGAGATAAACTTATATGTTATTATTTAAATCTTTTAAAAATACATTACATTTTACTAAACTTTTTTAATTTTAAACTTATTCAATAATTAGTGCTCCGTACCCTACAACTTCAGAATAATCTTTTGTAACATCTCCTGAGGTTGAATATGATAGCAGTTTAGATTCCTTTGCACCAAGCACTTTCATTGCTTTTATCATTGCAATAATGGGCCCGTATCCACACATTGTAACGTTATTTGTTACAACATCCGTGAAAATTTCTTCTTCTTCCATTTTTAAAATATCTTTTATTATTATGGCATCTTTTTTTGAGGCAATTTCTTCTGGTTCATAGTGTGAAAAATCGCTTGAAGCAATGATTATAATTTTTCTATTTAATTCTTTTGCAACTTTTGCAACCATGTACCCTACACCTACTGCAGTATCGTAGTCTTGCAAACTCATTGAAATAGGAACAAATTTAAATTTAGCGATATTTAGTAATTCAAGATGTTTTAAAAAAGGAAGCTGTACTTCAATTGAATGTTCTTTTAAATGCGCAGTTTCATCAAGATCAATTATATCGCATTCCTTCCAAAGCCTTTCTGAAAATTCGTTATCTATTTCAAGATTGCCCAAAGGAGTTTTCCAAATTCCTTCCATTGTGGAAACTACCGAGCCCATTCCCGAGTGATTTGGCCCAATAATTACAGCAGTAATGTTCCCACTTACTTTTTTTGATATTTCTTTATATGAATGTGCAGCAATTGGCCCTGAATAAACATAGCCTGCATGGGGTGAAATAACCCCAATTGGCTTTTCATATCTTCCCAGTTTTGAAGGCAGTTTTTTTGGCCCCCTAGGATTTAAATAGCAGTATTCAATCATTTCTATTAAATCATGGTATTCTAAAGGGTAAAAAATACCTGAAACAACAGTATCTCTAATCATTTTAAGACCCCCTAAGTTCATAGATTAAGTTATCTATTTTTAGACTTATATTATTTTCAAACCACCGTTACTAAAATACAAAATTACTATTGTAAGTAATAAAAGGTTTAAAAACCAAAATATTATTCCAATAATTGATAATTTTCTTGCTTTTTCAATTTCCCACCATTTATACGGGGTTATTCCATAAAAATGGAATAATATTGCAGAAGAGAAATTAACTGCTATTAAGTTTACGAGAAACAATAAAATTATTGGTACTGATTCAATATAATATCCTGAACCGACCATGAGTCCAAATGCAACAAGTGGAGGCATTAAAGCAACCGCAATCATAACTCCAACAACTGTTGATGAAATTTCTGGAATCAGTATTGAAAGGGTCCCAACAAGTCCCGCACAAATTGCAATAACTACATTTTGAATTCCAATATTCATTCTAGATGCTATTTGCGGGTTATCTGGACTAACGTGCATTAAAGAACCAAGTAGTATTGATAATAATACAACTGTTAAAATTCCTGCAAGTAAATTTTTAATTGATTTTTTCGTGAGACCTAAATCCATAACTGCCATAGAAAATGTAAGTGAAATCATAGGCGTTAAAAAAGGGGCAATTATCATTGAACCAATAATTAATGCAACATCATCTTTCCATATTCCAATGGATGCGACTAAAGCTGCTAAAAATAATAAAGAATAGTATTCTTTTGAAATTTTTGAAACATCCCCTATTTTACCGATAATTTCTTGTCTTGAAATTCTTTTAGGTGATTTATTTTGTAGCTCTTCTTTTAGTTCTTCTTTTTTAAGTTCTGGAATTGTTGAATTAGGTTCTGTTACAATAATTCTAAAATTTGAACCCCCGTACGTTACAGATAATGTATCGACTGTTTTTTCAGTATTTTCTGAAAATACAAGTAATCTAATTACTGTATATTTTAATTCTTCAGATATGCTGTACCATATTATATTGGATACATCTCCTTTCAATGACTCTTCATACCCACAGTAAATTTTTTTAGGGACATAACACTCGATAAGTCTCAAGTTCAAGATAAATCCCCTCCTTAAGTATAATAATATTATCATTTTAGGAGGTAATATATCTGTCGAAAAAAATTCTTAAATAATTAAAAAAATAAATAAAAAATTTTAAAAGAATTAATATGGAAGTGGTAACCCAATTTCTTTTCTATGTTCTCTTTCCTTTGCATTTTTCTCCTTTTTTTGGAGGGCAAGTTTTTGAACTAAGTCAAGTCCGGGTTTTACTTCTTCAATAAGCCTGGTTTCAAGAGCTCCTGCCTTAATCATCTTGTTTAAATAGTCGTCTCCTTTTCCAGTTCTAACAAAGATTGTACTCCATCCGTCAGGGCTACCAACTGAACCGGTTGAAAGATCAGCAAGTTCTGCAGTGTAGTCCATACATATGTGGCATGAAACTTGTTCATAAGGGTGAGTATCTTTTAAAGCAACGGTTTTTACGTCGCCCCACTTAGTGTAAACCCAGAACTTACCTTTTCCAATATCCGTCTTAACAACATCTTCCATTCTAACTCCACAAAGCTCTTCAACGATAGTTTTCATACCATTATATGGGAAGTTTTCCATACAAAATATACCCATAATTAAAGCAATTTTGTCTGGAACGTGCCTATATCCAATTGGGTATTTTATTGCCTTTCTTATTGACTGAATTTGGCAAGGAGTTCCAACAAAACCTATCTTGTCACACCCATACTCTCTCACAGCACTTTTTATTACTGAAAGGTTTGGACAGGTGGTATATTTTGTTCCAGCAGCACTTAAAACTTCGTCTTTTGTTGTAGCAACTTTTGGAACTGCCGTAAATTTGTCTTCTTTATCGGCAACTATTACGCCGTCAAGAAGTCCATTTTCTAAACCGTAAATATATGCGGCAGAAATGATACCTCCGTCTTGCGATTTCTTAAGTATCTCTTTGTCTGCAGCTCTTGCAGAAACTGCTTTTATATATTTTCCAAAGGGATCCATCTAATCACCTTTTTTTATTTTCCATATTTGCAATTATTCAATATTTCCAATCAATTCAGGGAATCTAATTCTTGGACACTGTACTGAGCATGCACCACACTTTATACAAATTTCTTTGTCAACTAACGGCCTTCCTGCATCCATTGAAACTGCCCTTGTTGGACATGCTGCAGCACATGAACCGCAACCCATACAAAGTGACTTATTAATTACTTTTACAAGTAGGTCGCATCCACAGGCTTCAGACCCGTATTTAGCAAGTTCAGCAAACGGTTCTAAGTATTCCATATCGCCTTTTAGTGCTGCCTCAATAACTGCAACAATAGCTTCAGGTGATGGAGGACATCCTGGAATTGCAAGGTCACATTTCACAACTTCAGTTAATGGGGCAAATGAATCGTGAATTGGTTTTGACATCTGGTTTCCTTTACAGAATCTTGTAATATTTCCACTAGCTGCACATGCCCCTAAAGCAACCAATATTTTTGCTTTTTTTCTGGATTCAAGTGCGACTTCAAGTGCGTGGTGGTCGCTTAAACAAACGCTACCTTCGAGTAATATAATATCAACATTATCTGGAACTTCTTTTACATCCGCAAGTGTTTGGGAGTAAACTAATTCAATAGCTCCCAAAACGTCTAAAAGCTTTTCATAGGTGTCTGCGAGGGAAACTAGACACCCACAGCAGCTACTTAATTGCACGTGGGCAACTTTTACCATGGCTTTTCTCCTCCCTTTTTGATTATTGTCCCCTAAATTCAGAAAGTATCAAGTCTACGGCAAGATCTACAGAATTTTGAACTTCTTCAGATAGCCCAATTACTACGTCAGGTTCTGAAACATACTTTTTCTGACAGCCAATTACTTTAAACTCAATTTCATGAGGTGCATCTCTACAAACTCTATAGAGCGTAGTTGAAAGTGGCCAGTCGTGGCTGTCAAGTTTAGTATGTTCGGGTTTTGGTAGATCTTCTTTTTCAAGTATTTTAATTTCCCCAGGTTCTAGTCCGTAATCGATTATATCCACGACAATAATTTTTTTAGTCCTTGATTCACTATCAATTAAGGTTAGTACTTGTTGTGGAGCCCCTGCTCCAGCATCTACCAGTGCAATATTTTCTTTTTCTTCTTCAGTAAGTACTTCGTGTAGTTTTTCGATTACGTGTACACTAAATCCATCGTCTGCAAACAGTATATTTCCGCAGGCAAGAACCATATTTTCTTTTAGCAAGTAAGAAGGGGTTAAACTATAATCCATGTCAATACCATTGAAATTTTTGAATTATTTGAAAGACATTTTAGCTTTTAAAGGTCCATTTGGTTCCCTTTTAAAGCCATTTTTTTCAAGAATTAAAATTCTCTTACTTCTATAACTTTTTTAGTCTGTTCATCTTTTACAATGACGTGCGTAGCACATGATGCTCATATATCATAAGCTCTCATAATTACTTCTGCATATTTGTGGTGGTATCCTTCAATAGCTTTTTCGACAGCCGGGAAGTTCCACGTTGATGCAGCAATAATGTTGTAATTTTCAATTCTACCGTCTTTACCCATTTTAGCCATGTGGGTGTTTGTGGCCCTTGGAGCTTCATGTACTCCGATACCAAAGCTTTCTTTAGCTTTTGAGTAGTCGGGAGTTATTTTTGTAGCACCGTTGATATTTAATTCATCAATGAGTTCTAATGATCGTTTAACAGCTTCGAAGTTTTCTAATGCTCTTGCAAGGTTGAGATCCATTGCTCCGCCGCCTGATTTAAAGTTTCCGTATTTAACCATTCTTGCTCTTGGGCCCCCTTCTGCGGGGTTTCCTCTATAGAATGGAATCTGGTTTGTAGCAGTTTCTGCAATTTCAGGATATGCAGCATAGAACCTTTGTGCCGGAACTTCTGTTACATCTTTCCAGTTAATTGCATCCCTATTGCCGAATGTGGTATCGGTTGCAATATATGGGTAGTCGTGTTTACCCAAATCCGGAATGCCAATTTCCCCTAAGTATCTTTCAATTAAAGTTTCTAATACCTCTAACATGGTGTTACAGTCTTTTTCATATTCCCTGCATGCATAGTAGAGTTTTGCCTTAGCTCTTTCAGAAATATTTGTTCTCATACCACCTACTACTAAGTTTGGCGGGTGAATACCTTCTCCACCAGTTACATCAACAACTAATTGTCCAGCTTTTCTCATTTTTTGGATTAGTTTAATTGCATCAACTCTTAATGTTCCTGATTCTTCAGGTTTTAATAAATCATCAGCAATTAACAAGTGATGTAATGGGTGTGAATGCATCCTGTTTCCTAAACCGAGTAATTCTCTTAAGATTTTACCATCTTCAGGAATTTCTGCATCAATTGCATTTTCGACAGCTTCACATGAAGCAATACCATGGGTTGCTTGGCAGATACCGCAAATTCTCATAACTGCAATAGGTCCAAATGCTGCAGGTTTTCCTTGCAACATCGTCTCGAAACCTCTTACTGGCGTGGTATTTGGGTAAAATGCTTTAGTTACTATTCCTTCGTCATCAACATTTAACACAAGTTTAGCATGCCCCTCATGCCTTGTTGTGGGGCTAATAGTTACAGATTCTGCCACACTAGTCACCTCCAAGGGTAAATATAAATACATTAGATTTTTTCTCTACGGGATAATATAAAGGGATGCTTCTTTAAAAATCTAAATATGGGAAAATAACATGTTAAATATCTAATGGACAATTAAATAATTAATTTTTCTAAAAATAGATTAATAATATGGATAATATAATAATTATTAAATTACTTAATAGGAACTTAAAATATTATTTAAAATAACGGTAAAATACTCCCGTTTGTAGGTGCGATTGCAGGAATTTTAAATGTCTTCCAGATGGTCATTGCTAATGAAAGAGCTTGATATCTTTCTCCGTGCATTACTATTGCCTTTTTTGGCTCAGGTATCTTTTTTAAATATCTTATAAGGGAATTATAATCGGCATGTGCAGAAAACTCAACCTTTATAACCGTCCCATTTACTGGAATTGCTCTTTTAAACGGGGTTATTTCTTTTACTCCCTCTTCAAGACTTCTACCAATGGTGCCTTCAGCTTGATAACCTGTTAATATCAGCTTATTTTTAGGATTTTTTAAAAGAGATAAGTACTGTAAAATTGGCCCTCCCTGAACCATTCCTGAAGTGGATATTATAATACACGGCTCTTTATTAAATACTTCATCAGAATTTTTTATTAGGTTTCCAAAGGGATTTATCCTGTTTTCAATTGTATTTTTTATTTTTGGGTTTAGCCATTCGGAATATCCCATGTACATTCCAATGGTGTGTGTTAAAGAACCATTAACATATATTGGAACTTCTTTTAGTGCTCCACTTTTCATGTAGTTATTTATAACAACAATAATTTCCTGAGATCTCCCAACAGCAAATACTGGAATTATTACCTTTCCACCGTTTTCAATAGTTTCAGAAATTTCATCAATAAGCTGCTTTTCTAAAACTTTTCTTGCAGGTTTAATGTCAAGTGGTGACCCGTAAGTAGATTCTATAATTATTGTATCAATTTCATCAATATCCGTATCTGCCGAACAGAGCGTTCTAGTTTCTATTTCATTAATATCTCCAGTATATAATAGTTTTTTTCCATCCACGTCTAAATAAATTGAAGAACTTCCTAAAATATGTCCTGCATCGTGCATTTTCATTTTTATGTCGGAAGTAACCTGTTTTTCTTCTCTGTACTTCACTGTTTTGATTACATCCATAGTTTTTTTAATATCTTCTTCTTTGTATATTTTCGAAAGATTTACGGTATCCTTCCATACGTTATACATTAAATCCGCTGTTGGAGGATTACAATAGACTTTTTTGAAGTTAAAATAAGGTATTGCACCGCAGTGGTCAAGGTGTGCATGTGAAACTAAAACTGCATCATATTCTGAGTCTTTAATATCAGGTAAACTATTGTCTGATGGATCCATCCCACAATCAAGGAGTATTTTTGATTTTTTAGTGTTTACCTCTACACACGATTTTCCAATTTGGTGGCATCCACCATGAAATTTTACAATTGCCATTATATCACTTAATCAAATAAATGTTCATTAAATTCCATAATTTTTAAATTTTTTATTAAATTTTTATTATTTTATTTTTTTAGAAACTTTTTAAAATTTATAAAATCTTTGAAATTTTTATAAATTATAAATTTATTTAAAATTAATTTTTTTATACAATTTATTTAAAATTTAAAAATGATTTATCCACATCTCCATTTTCAAGCCGAGTTACAACTGATGCAACCATATTCTTAGATGTTTTTAAGATATTGTCATTTTTTATAAACGTAAATATTCCTTTATATCCTTCGTCAATTAATCCAACGTTTTCAAGCCCCAATATCAAAGCAGAATTTTTTGTAGCCATTTTTAAAATTTCTTTCGGGTTTAAATGGTAAATTTTATAAATAAAATCCATTTCTTTAAATAATGAGGGCGAATTTGCCATAAAGTTGTCTGTTCCAATTCCTAGAAGTATTCCACTTTCATGTAATTTCAAAACATCTGGAAGCCCGATATTAAATGATGAATTTGCCCTTGGACACACTACGATTGGAATATTATTTTCTTTAATTAAGGAGATGTCTTCAGAACTTGAGTGAGTTGCATGTATTATAAAATCGGGCTTAACTTTCAACTTGATTAATCTTTCAATTTCTGAAAGTCCATATTTTTCCTTTGAGTAATCTACAGAGCCCTTATGTTCATTTGCGTGAATAGAAAATATTTTATTATTTTTCCTTTTAAAAACTTTACAAATTAACTTAAGTTCTAAGTTGGAGTACTCATTTGAACCGCTCAATCCAAGGCCTTCGCAACTATCCAAAATAAGGGATATTTCTTCTTTTAAATGTTTTTCATCATTTTTGGTAGGTCTTCCAAGAATTATTGGAGTTATAGATGAATTTGAACTTTTAAAAGCCTGTTTAAATAAATTTATCCCTTTAATGCCATTTTCACGGAAGTCACAAAAAGCTTTAACGCCATTATTTTCTAGCTCATAAAGCCCTTCTGACATCCCTTGAACCAATTCTTTATCACTACAACTATTTAAAAACTTATGTTTTAAACCATTTGGTGGTTTTACAAGTTCATCAAGAGTTTTTCCAATTCCAATATCTTTAATTGCGGAGTCCCCGATATGTGTATGGGCGTTAATTAATGGGGGTATTACTAACCCACGGTAGTTTATAGTTTTAAGATTGTGTTCATTAGTAAATCCTTTTATCATGCCATCTTCAATAACAAGGGTTCCTTTTACGAACTTAAATTCATTGCCATATAAAAAATTGGAATTTAAATAAACCATTTTTTAATGCACCTTTTTACAACAATTACTAAAAAAATTGTAAATCATAATTGTAAATCATAATATTAAAATATCATTTTAATTATCATATTATTAATCAGTTGGTGAAAAAGCAATGTTACTCTTAAAAAAACAGACAGTTAAATCTGCATTTGAAGAAATGATTCCAAGAATAATGAAATATGGTACTGATATGGTTACCGAAGATAATCAAAAATGTAAAGAAATAATGAATATGGTAATTGAAATTACAAATCCAAAAGACAAATCCATATCTAAATTGTATCCGCTTGGGGAACGGGCAGTTAAATCATATACTGAACAGTTGATAAATGGATGTACCGCAACTTTTGTTTATGATTACCATGAAAGAATTTTCAAATATCCAAACGATTTAAAGAATAGAAAATTCGATCAAATTGAATATATTGTAAACAAATTAAAAAGTGAGAAAAATTCAAGGCGAGCAGTTTCAATTACGTGGAACCCATATATTGATACTGAAGTAAAGGACGTTCCATGTTTACAATTTGTACAGTTTCTTATACGGGATAATAAACTTTATCAGACGGTTCTTTTCAGGTCAAATGATGCGTTTTTAGCATTCCACGCAAATGCAATAGGGTTAATTAGTCTTGGAGAATTAATTGCAGAAAAATTAGGAATTGAATTAGTAAGATATACTCATCATTCAGTTTCAATGCATGTTTATTTCGAAAGGGATGCAGATAATTTGAAAAAATTTAATTTTTAATGGTTTTTTAAAAATTAATAAATTTTTATTCTTTATTAGATACTTCCTTTAACTTCTTTTTTAATAATAGGTATTCTTTACAGTCTTCGATACTTTTAAAAGAACCTCTTTTCTTACAAAAATCAATAAATTCTTGAAGGTCGATATCCGGCTTACCTCTAAATTTACGCCATATATTTTTTACGGATTTTAAAATACTCATATTTAATTCCTCCATATTTTTTGTAATCGGTTGCAAAATCTTGCTAAAAATTAAAAACAATGTAATATCTGTACATATAATCTACTTTTTAGGTATTATATTAGTATTTTGATATAATAAAAATAGAAACGTTTTTATTTATTAAATTTTTTCAACGGTTAAAAAAGCATTAATTATTTTAAAAACCTTTTTTGAGGTTTTAATTTGTTTATGT
Source organism: Methanococcus vannielii SB (assembly GCF_000017165.1). Classification (NCBI taxonomy): domain Archaea; kingdom Methanobacteriati; phylum Methanobacteriota; class Methanococci; order Methanococcales; family Methanococcaceae; genus Methanococcus; species Methanococcus vannielii. The sequence goes on along the minus strand of NC_009634.1, from coordinate 739,003 downwards.
ATTAAATAATATTTTAGCTAAATTAACTATTTTTTAGCTAAATTTAATGTTATTGTAAGTTTTTTTCCGTCGTGAGAACTTTTTACCCAAATTTTATTATAATCTGAAATTCGGTAACCATTTAAGGCTGAATCTTTTTTGATATGCCAAAATACCCAATCGGAATATTGTTTATGAAAAATTGCATCGTAGCTAGTAACTTCAAAGAAATATTTCAAAGTTATGCCTTTTTCGTAACCTTTTGGAAGATAAGTGGTTGAATCAAGATATATAATATTTGAATCACTAGAAATATCGTAATTTTTTTCAAACAACGTCATTATATTCCTTGAAAGGCTTGGAATACTTTCATATTTTTCAGCCGAAATATTGTAATCAGCTACACTTTCAAACCCTACATCATAATGCACTTTTTCATCCCTTAATTCAATCCTGTAAAATGTTATATTATCTATTTGGTAGTTTTCGCTGTTTTTTTTGTAATCAATATAGCTGAAAAGCTCCAGTATTGGGGGATGCTGGTCTATAACATAGTAATTTCCATATAAATTTACTGCAGTGGCTGCATGACCGGGGTTTCCTTTAGATTCAAAATTAAGGATATATATCGGAGAATAATTTTGATTTAAAAGAATTGATGCAGTAAGGAGAGAGTAATCCATACAAATTCCTTTTTTCTTCAATAAAGTTTCATATGGGGTTTGTATGGTATTATTATATGGGTCGTTTACTTCTATTTTTCCGTTAACCCAATACGTAATTGTAGGAGTCTTTAAAAGTGCTTTTTCGTAATCGTATTCAATGTTTTCGCTTTCAAAAATTATTATATTCCATATAGATTCTTCTATTGAATTTCCTTTCAATGCATTTGAAATATTTTTTGTTTTTAAAAGTTCTTCTTTTGATAAGTAAACCTCAATTGAATCTTCAAAGAAGTATTTTGGGAGTTTTTCGGAAGTATATTTTACCGGATAAAGCCCAGATTTATCTAAAATATTTAAAAAATCAGCTGTATCAAAACTTGTATGCATAAATGAGAATGTTGAATATGCTAAAAAGGAAATTACAAGAAAGTATGTTAATTTTTTGGTATTTGATTTCATTAAAGCACCCTAACTTTAAAAAAAGCTGTTAAAAGAATAAATTGATTATGTTTTTAGGTTAGTTACTTTCTTTATATTTATCGTTTTTTTCTTCAACATTTTCTACTTTTAAATTATCCAAACATTCTTCAGAATTTTTTTCATCCTTAAAATTATAAAATACCCCTTCAGGTTGTATGGGGATAATTACTGCTGCTATAATGTATGCAATTAATACTCCTGGGTTTATAATGAATAATAACACCCATAAGAGCCTCATTAATGTTGGATCTATATTGATATATATTGAAAGCCCTCCGCACACACCCGCAAGCATTTTTTCGTTTTTAGATCTATAAAGTCTTTTCATAATACCCCTTTTTTATTTTATTACGATAATATTATTTAATTAAATAATATATTTAATTAAATTGGTATTTAAAAATTTCATGCAACAACGAGGGATATGCATTTTATTCTAAAGTTTCCTTTTTTACAAATTTATTTTCTTCTTTTCTTTCAGGGCATACTCTTGCAGTTGTAATGTATCCAGTATGTCCTATCATCCTTGTTGAAGGCCTTACTCCTTTTTCTGAAATTTCAATGTCTCTAACAATACATTCAACAGTTTTTATGTCCAAAAACCCATGTTCTTTCAGAGCCTCAACTCCTTTTTTAGCTTGTTCTACATATGGGACATATATTGCAATTCTTCCCTTTGCCTTATTCAATGCCTTTTTTGCATGGGGCACAACATTCCAAGGGTCAGGCATATCTAAAACAACTACGTCTACATTTTCTTCATCAATTCCGTCTGTAACATCCCCTATTTTTTGAATTACATTGTAAAGCCCTTTTTCTTCAAAAGTTCCTTCTTCAATTTCTTCTTCAAAACCAGTAATTTTTTGGTTTTTTCTAACTGAATTAACGATCTCCAAATTTTTCCTTGCAACAACTGCAAATTCAGGTCTTTTTTCGTAAGTTACTACCTTACCTTCTTTTCCAACGGCGTTTGAAAGGTATATTGTAAGGGCGGCAGAACCAGTTCCTGCTTCAACAATAAGTTCCCCATTTTCAACTCCACATTCTGCAATAATTAATCCTATATCTTTTGGAAGGAGGGTTGTAACAGTTCTTTTCATTTTTTTAACAATATCATGTATTGTAGGTGTTAAAACATAAAATTCTCCGCCTTTATGGGTTGTTAAGTATGAACCATCATCAATTTCTTTTAAATCAACAACGCCCATATCATTTCCAAAATTTTCAACGTCCCTATTTAACAAGTATTTTTTTTCACGACTGTCTATAATTAATCTTTTATTATTCATTATTTCACCCATTTATGGAGTTTTGATTCTTCAAATTCTTTTAACAATTTTTTTGAGGTTGCCCAACTTCCTCTAGCAATTTTAGGTAGTTTTTTATGTTCTTTTACAAATCGTTTTAAAAATTCTTTAGTTTTTGGATCACCCGGATATCCGCTTCCAATGTCTCCGAATTCTTCTTTGTATGATTCAATAATATTATCCCGTGTTACTTTGGCAATGATTGAGGCAGCTGAAACAATTTTGTATTTTTCATCAGCCTTATGTTCAGCAATGATTTCTACTTTTTTATTAATAAGTTTTGCTTTAAATTGATTTAAAAAAGACTGCTCACTGCTACTACATGCATCGATAAATATTTTTACATTTTCATATTCCTTTAAAAAGTGATTTGAAAGCTTGGAAAATGCACTGAGTTCTATTTTATTTAAATTAGATGTTTTCATGTATTCGTCTATTTTTTCAGGAGCCAGTACAATTTTTTGAACTTCAAAGCATTCATTAATAATATTGTAATATTCTTCCCGCCTTTTTTTCGTTAACTGTTTACTGTCCTTTAAATCAAGACTGTTTATCTTATCCAAATCTTTTTCGGTGACTTTTACCACTGAAATAACCATTGGACCAAGTACTGGCCCTCTTCCGGCTTCATCAAGTCCTAAAATTATCTTTTCATTTAGTATTTTGGATGGATTATTAATCGATTCATTTAAATTATTTTTGTAATTTTTATTCATTTTATCACGTAGACTAGTTGACTGGAAACGTATAAAAAATAGTAACACGAATATACCTATGCTTGAATATTGTACATACTACTCTATTTTAAATACCCTATAGACCATGGTGGTAAAATGATTCCAAAAGAAGAAATAATGGGGATTTTTGAGAAATACAACAAGGATGAGATAACTATCGCAACTGTTGGGAGCCATACCTCCTTACACATCCTAAAGGGAGCAAAGTTGGAAGGTTTTTCAACTGCCGTAATTACTACTAAAGATAGAGATGTTCCTTACAAAAGATTTGGAGTAGCAGACAAATTCATATATGTTGATAAATTTTCCGATATTTCAAGCGAAGAAATTCAAGAACAACTACGGGAAATGAACGCAATTGTTGTTCCACACGGTTCATTTATTGCTTATTGCGGGTTAGACAATGTGGAAAGTACATTTAAAGTTCCAATGTTTGGCAATAGGGCCATTTTAAGGTGGGAAGCGGAAAGAGACCTCGAAGGGCAACTTTTAGGCGGCAGTGGTCTTAGACTTCCAAAAAAATATAACAGTCCAGATGAAATTGATGGGCCAGTAATGGTTAAATTCCCAGGTGCAAGGGGGGGTAGAGGATACTTCCCATGTTCTTCAACTGAAGAATTCTGGAGAAAAATTAACGATTTCAAGGCTAAAGGCGTTCTTTCTGAAGAAGATGTTAAAAAGGCACATATTGAAGAATACGTAGTTGGTGCAAACTACTGTATTCATTATTTCTATTCGCCATTAAAGGATAGGGTAGAACTAATGGGTATTGATAGAAGATACGAAAGCAGTATTGATGGACTTGTTAGGGTTCCTTCAAAAGACCAGTTAGAATTGGATATTGACCCTTCATACGTTATCACTGGAAATTTCCCAGTAGTCATAAGGGAAAGTCTGCTTCCACAAGTGTTTGATATGGGGGACAAGTTATGTAAAAAGGCAGAAGAACTTGTAAAACCTGGAATGCTTGGGCCGTTTTGCTTACAGTCACTATGTACTGAAAACTTAGAACTCGTTGTATTTGAGATGAGTGCAAGATCAGACGGTGGAAACAACACCTTTATGAATGGAAGCCCATATTCATATTTATATAATGCTGAACCACTAAGCATGGGTCAAAGAATTGCAAAAGAAATCAAATTGGCTCTTGAGCTCAAAATGATAGAAAAAGTTATATCCTAACTTATTTATTTTTTATTCAGCATTAAAATAGGGTATTTAAATTTATTTAAGTATATTTAGGTTTATTTAAATTGAATTTACAGATAAAAAAAGTTTAAGAAGTTATTATCCCTTTTATTTCTTCTAATTTCTCTTTCATAATATTTTCAGAATCTGCTTCAATATTAAGTCTTAAAAGTGGCTCAGTATTTGATGAACGAACGTTAAACCAGAAATTTTTACAGTATACGGATATTCCATCTAATTTTTCAATACGGCATTCATTTTCATAATTTTTTTCAATCGTTAAAATTGCATTTTTTTGGTCAATTACTTTAAAGTTTATTTCCCCACTATGAAAATATTTTTTATATCCCTTTGCAACTTCTGAAAGTGGCTTTTTTTCATTTTCAACGGCTTTTAAGATATAATAAAGTGCTAATAACGGACTTTCAAAATATCCAATTGATTTAAAGTAAAAATGGTTGCTAAATTCACCAGCAAATTCTGCATCAATTTCATGCATCAATTTTTTTATGAAGTAGTGGCCAACTCTAGTCTTTATTGGGATTCCACCATTTTTTTCAATTACTTCAGGAACAATTTTGCTACATCTTAGGTCGTATACAATTTTTCCAGTTACTTCTTTAAGTATTTCGTTTGAGATAATTGCAGTAATTATGTCTCCTGAAAGTACGGCTCCCCTTTCATCAATTATTCCAAGCCTATCTCCATCTCCATCAAAAATTAAACCTATATCGCAGTATTCTTCCTTTACTAAAGAGATAATATCTTCTAAACACTCTTTTTTTAGGGTATCTGGTTCATGGGCTGGAAAATTCCCATCTGGAAACTCGTTAATAAATACTTTATTTATAATAACGTCATTTAGTATTTTTTTTTCAGCATGCGTTGTTACACCATTTGCAAAATCAACAGCGATTTTTTTAGACGTTTTTTCAATCTTTTTTTTAAAAAAGTCTTCGTATTTTGTCACAACGTCTGTTTTAATTTTTTCTAAATCAATATTTATTATTTCGAGCTTCTGTTTTTCGGATAAAGTGTATTTTTTAAAAAAAGGCTTTATTTCATCTATAGGGGAAAGAGGAATTCCAAATATATCACACATTTTAAATCCCGTATATTCTTTTGGATTATGCGATGCAGTTAAAACAATTCCTAGGTCAAAGTTATCCTTAGTTCCAAAATACATCAGTGGGGTAGAAATTTCTCCAGCGTAATAAACATCTGAGTTTTCAAGTAAACCATAGATAAGGGGTTTTAATAGTTTTTCAGAGCCGATTCTAATGTCTTGCCCTACAAGTATTTTTTTGTATTTTTCCCCAAGTAATTTTCCAAGAGAATATGCAAAATCGTCATCTAATTCATTTTTATAAATGCCCCTAATGTCATACGCTTTAAATACCAATTTACCACCGCTTATTAAAAAAGTTATACATGGGCATATTGTGTTTAAATTGTTATTAATACTTTATTAAAAAATAAAAAATATACCATAATTACTTTGAACAATGGTCGAAAAAAATCTTACTCCCTATCCACTTTGGAATAAGGTATAATTATTATACTCTCGTATTTATAAATAAGTTATGATTTAAATTTCTAAAATTTGAAAAAAAGAATTTTTATTGCAATCCTCATATCTCAGATTACAATATGTCTGGCTTTTGCAGGATTAAATGAACAAAAATTAGCTTCTTAATTCAATTTCTATCTGGACTGCGTCAGGAATTCTTACTTTCATGATGTGTTTCATAGTTCTTTCATCGGCTTCAATGTCAATGACTCTTTTATGAACTCTCATAGTCCACCTATCAAATGATGATGAACCTTCGCCGTCAGTTGATTTTCTTGTCGTGATTTTCAATGATTTTGTTGGTAATGGAATTGGTCCCGCCATATCTACACCAGTTTTTTCAGCAATTGCTTTTATCTGGTTGCATACGCTGTCTAATTCTTCGTGTTTAGTACTTGATAGTTTAATTCTTGCTTTTTGCATAATATTCCTCTCTTTTCCGTGTTTTAAATAAAAGGAATGGGAGTTAAGCTAAATTATTTGTTTTTAGCTGTAACTTGGATAGCCATACCTGCAGCAACGGTCATACCCATATCTCTGATTGCGAATCTACCAAGTTGTGGAATTTCTTTAACGCTTTCTATAACCATTGGCTTTGTAGGAATTAATTTAACGATTGCAGCATCACCAGCTTTTAAGAAGTCTGGGTTTTCTTCTAAAACTTCACCAGTTGCAGGATTTAATTTTTTCTGGATTTCTGCAAAAGTACATGCAATTTGTGCTGTGTGTGTGTGGAATACTGGAGTGTATCCTACGGTTAATACTGAAGGGTGTTGTAAAACAACAATCTGTGCAGTAAAGTCAGTAGCAACTGTTGGAGGATTGGTAGTGTGTCCTAAAACGTCTCCTCTCTTGATGTCTTTTTTACCAACGCCTCTTACGTTGAAACCGATGTTGTCTCCAGGTTCAGCACTTGGTAATTGTTCGTGGTGCATTTCTACAGTTTTAATTTCTCCAATTGCTCCAGCAGGTTCAAAGACAACTTTGTCACCTGGTTTAATGATACCGGTTTCAACTCTTCCTACTGGAACTGTACCTACACCTGTAATTGAGTAAACATCTTGGATAGGCAATCTTAATGGTAAGTTAGTTGGTTTTTCAGGCGGTTGGAAGCCGTCAATAACTTCTGCAATTGTAGGGCCCTTGTACCATGGGGTTCTTTCTGATTTTTTGAATACGTTGTCACCGTGGAGTGAAGCAACTGGAACAAAATTGATCTGTTCAGGGTTAAATCCAATCATTTTTAATAACTGATCGCCAATCATTTTCTTTAATTCGTTGTAATCAGCTTCTGAGAAGTTTACGGTGTCCATTTTGTTAACTGCAACAGCTAACTGTCTTACACCTAAAGTTCGGATTAAGAACACGTGTTCTCTTGTTTGGGGTTGGATACCAGATTTAGCATCGTCAACGTTTACAACTAAAACAGCTGCATCAGCTTGTGAAGCACCGGTAATCATGTTTTTAATGAAGTCCCTGTGGCCCGGGCAGTCTACGATTGTAACTTCGTATTTTGCGGTTGGGAATTTTTTGTGAGCTACGTCAATTGTAACTCCCCTTTCTCTTTCTTCCTTTAAACCGTCCATAACGTAAGCAAATTCGAATCCTGCTTTTCCTTTTTCTTCAGCTTCTTTTCTTAATCTAACGATTAATTGTGGGTCAATAGCTCCACCGTCTAATAATAATCTTCCTACGGTTGTTGATTTACCTGCGTCTACGTGACCGATAAAAGCAACGTTAAGAATTGGTTTTGTTTTTGCCATGATCATTCCTCCATAATAGAGTTTTAGATTGATGTTTTTTCATTTATTTAGATTGATTCAAGTTTTAGACTCAACCGTAAAGTGTAATAAGTGTAGTAGAAAAAGGTATATATATTTTATGGTGGTCGTTTATTCTGATTTTAAACCTTTTCTGTCTCTAATTTGAGCAACAACCTTAGTTTGAATTTCATTTGGTACTCTTTCGAATCCTGAGAATTCAACACTCCATAAACATCTACCTTGGGTTGCACCACGAATTGCACCAGCGAATCCAAACATTTCAGCAACAGGAACACTTCCTTTGATAATTGCCATGTCACCTTCCTGTTCCATGTCAACAATCTGCCCTCTCCTGTTGTTGATTTCTCTGATCGCATCACCCATGTAATCCTGTGGCGTGTTAATGTAAATTTTTTGCATAGGTTCCAAGAGAATTGGTTTTGCACTTGAAACTGCATCTCTTACTCCAAATCTAATTGCAGGGATGATTTGTGAAGGCCCTCTGTGGATTGCATCTTCGTGGAAAGTTGCATCAATTAGTTTGATTTTTACTCCTTGAGCTCTTTCAGATGCAAGTGGCCCTCCTTTTACACCTTCTTTGAAACCCTCAATGATTAATTCTCTTGCTTCATCGAGTTGAACAATACCTTTTGTCATGTTTACAATCATGTTTCCATTGTAAATTGACATAACTTTTTTAGCCTGTTCTCTTTCAAGTCCAGCTTCGATTAACCTAGTCTCTGCATCTACGTTAGTCTTCTTTTTGAAGTCTTCATCGTGGATTTTACCTTCAACGTATGCTGCATAAACTGACTCTTCCATTGGTTCTGCAATCATGTAGAGCTTGTTGTGCTTGTTTGGTGATTTTCCTTCAATTTCAGGGGAAGTTCCTGTAATGGTTTCCCTATAAACGATAATTGGTTCACCAACATCTACTTCAATTCCACCGTCCCTTCCAATCTTGGTATTTGTGATAACTTCAATGTGGAGTTCACCCATACCGCTGATTAAGTGTTCACCGGTTTCTTCATTGATTTCGATTCTTACAGTGTTATCTTCTCTTCCAATCTGCCTTAAAATCTCGATTAATTTCGGTAAATCTTTCGTGTTTTTAGCTTCGATTGCAACAGTAATTACTGGTTCAGATGTGTGGGTCAAAGATTCAAATCCGGGTTCTAAAATTTTTGATGGGCTACATACGGTTTCTCCAGCAGTAGCTTCTCTTAAACCCGTTAATGCACAAATGTTTCCTGCGGAAATGCTTGGCACTTGAACTCTTTCAGCACCCATGAAGATAGCAACTTGTTGTGCTCTTGCCTTTTGTTTAGAGCCTACAAGGTATAATTCGTCACCTTGTTTGATTCTTCCAGAAAACAATCTGCATGCTGAAATTGAACCTGCGTGTTTGTCAACAATAATTTTTGTAACAACACCTGCAAGTGGTCCATTAGGGTCACACATTGCCATGGATTTACCAACTTCAGATTCTGCATCTCCCTTCCAAATGTTTGGAATTCTGTATTTTTGAGCTTGGAGTGGGTTTGGCAAGTGTTTGATTGCCATGTCAAGAATAACTTCGTGAAGTGGAGCTTTATCAGCTAATTCTGACTGTTTTTCCTGTTCACAGTAGTCAATAATGTCTTTAAATGAAATTCCTGATTTCTGCATGTATGGAACTGAAATTGCCCAGTTATTGTATGCTGAACCAAAAGCAACTTTTCCAGTGACTACATCACAGAGCCATTCTTTCTTAAATTCTTCTGGAGCCATTTTTTCGATTAATTTATTGACTTCAGCGATAATTTTCATGAATCGTCCTTGTAATTCTTCAGGAGTTAACTTTAATTCGTTAATTAACCTGTCAACTTTGTTAATAAACAAAACAGGTTTAACTTTTTCTTTTAACGCCTGTCTTAAAACAGTTTCAGTCTGAGGCATAACGCCTTCTACTGCACAACAAACAACTACTGCACCGTCGATTGCCCTCATTGCCCTTGTTACGTCACCACCAAAGTCAACGTGACCTGGTGTATCAATTAAGTTAATTAAATACTCTTTTCCATTATATTCGTGTACCATTGAAACGTTTGCAGCATAGATTGTAATACCTCTTGCAGCTTCTTCTTCATCGAAGTCAAGTGCAAGTTGGTCTCCTGCTAAATCTTTTGAAATCATACCTGCTCCTGCAAGTAAGTTATCAGATAATGTAGTCTTACCGTGGTCAATGTGGGCACAAATACCCATGTTCCTAATTTGGTCGTGGGTTTCCATTAAGGATTTAACCTTTTCAACCATTTTTGCTCGTCTTCCCATATTTTCACTCTTTTATTTTTTTGAGCAGTTCACAATATGTATACTCTAGTTATCATTTTATGATATAGAGTTATGTATAAAGAAATATAAAAAATGTATGGTTTTATCTTGCAGATTGTGCAACTCTTTCTTTTTCTTCTTTTTTCTTAACTGCAAAGCTTTTTTGCATATCTGCTTTTGAAGCTGCAACTAATTCATCTGCTAAGCACTGAGCAATAGATTTTTTGCTTTTGTGGGCACCCTGTGAAGCACCGAGTGAAATGTTTCTAAATGCAGTATCGAGTCTTCTTGAAGGCGAAACGTCTACTGACTGTAGGAATGCGATACCACCGTATGAAATTCTTGTAGTTTCTTCCCTAGGCCCTGAATTTTCTAAAGCATCAACTACAACTTGAATTGGGTTTTCTTTAGTTCTATTTTCAACAATAGTTAAAGCTTCTTCAATTATTGACAAAACTTCGTTTTTTTTCCCAGTGTTTACTTGCGTAGCCATTAATTTATTTGCTAATCTTTCTACAACGTGCATTTTGTTTTTATCAAACATTTTCTTTGAGTTTCTTCCTGCAGTGTGAGGAATTAAAACTGGATTTAAGCTAATGTGTGATTTTAAGCTTGGATCTTTAACTGTGACAGAAGTACTGTCCCACTTACCAAATAATTTGATTTCCAATTTTTCACCCTTTTTAATCTATCTATTCTTAAATTATCTTTTAACTTTTTCCTGCCTTCCTCTAACGAGTTCCCTGATTGAGTTTTTACCAACCATTAATACTTTGTATCTTACTCCAGGAATGTCCCCTTTAGCTTGACCTGATGGACCACCGATACCTTCGATTACAACTTCATCGTGTTCGTCAATGAAGTTTATAGCATGATTTCCTGGGGCAAATGCGGTTACAACCCTACCATTTTTGATTAACTGAACTTTAACACATTTTCTAATCGCAGAATTTGGCTGTTTTGCTTCAAGACCAACTTTTTCTACAACAATACCCCTACCCATTGGAGCTCCTCCTAACGGGTCAGCTTTTACTTTTAAGCCTAATTCTCTGTTAACGTATTTGTAGTGTTGCCATCTTGTCGCTTTTCTTTTTAATAATAATTTTCTTCCTGCGAATTCTCCTTTTGGAGATTTACTTCCTGACATAAAATCACCTTATTGGTTTTCTTCAGCTTGAACATTTTCAGATGATTCTGCTGCTTTTTCAGGTATTTCATCTTTTTTAGGCCTGTTATCAGCGTCTTTTCTTAACCCTGCAACGACTTTGATATTTTTAACGCCTGCAAGTCTTCCTGCAATGTCAACTGCTCTATCAATGTTTTTCCCTTTGTCTCCGATAATAGCCCTCCTTAATCTAGGGTGAACTCTAACGTAAACTACGAGGTCGTTACCGAATTTTTTAACCCAAACGTCTTCTAATTCGATTGGAGCAAAAATGTTCTTAATAAACTGTTTTAAATCTTCAGAGTATTCAATTAAATCTATTTTTTTTCCGAATTTATCGGTTGCGTTTTTTACATTTTCGCCGCCTTTTCCAATTGCAGCTCCAATGTCACCTTCTTTTACGACGAATACTATCTTTTCATCGTCTGAAGTGCTGTCAATTACGTTGGCACCAGTCATCTTTTCGAAAAGACTGATCCTCATGATGTCTTCTGTGTTTAATTTAATTCTCATTAACCATCACCTCGGTTATTCGTTGTTAATGTTCAAAATAGCCGAGTTTCCTGGTTCTAAAACCAACAATGCCGAAACTGGAAATGGTTTTCCACAAATTGCACCAAGTTCAATTGATGTTACCTGATGGGTGTAAACCGGAGTTTCTGAAAGCTTTGTGTAGTAAAAAATGTCTTCTTTTACATCTTTTGCACAGTTACCAGCAATGATAACGAGTTTACCTTCGCCGTGTTTTATGTTTTTTATAGCCTGCTTTGTACCTAAGACTACGTTTCCAGTATCTACTGCTACTCTTATAGCTCTGTTTATGTCCATGCTATACCTCCTTCTCATTATATTCTCCAGAGGGTTTTTCCCTTATGTATTTTGGAAAATTTATGTCCTCATGAATATACGAGTAAGTTAATAGTTAGATGTTATTTTTATACTTTTGCATAGTTATTATTCAAAAAAAAGAGTATTTGACTAAAATTAGGGATTTTTCAAAAATAAATAAAAAAAAGCAAATTTTATAACTTATAAGTTATAAATTATAATTCTTTTCCTTCTTCGTATTCTTTTTTAATGCACACGTTAATGCACCCGGTACCCATAGATATAGGTTTTCCAACAATAATATTTTCAACAACACCACTTAAATCGTCAACGTATCCTCTCATTGAAGCCGAATAGAGGTGTTTTACGGTTTCTTCAAATGCAGCTCTTGCTAAAACAGATGCTTTTTCACCACCAATACCATGTCTACCTATTGGTTTTACAACTCCGTCTGTAGTCATAAGGTCTGCTACCATCATTAGGTGCCTTTTGTCAACCGTAAGACCTTGATTTCCAAGCGTTGCATCCATTTCTCTAATTATTGCATTTCTTGCAGCTTCAACACCTAAAACATCTTGAATTTCAACAATATTATTTGTTGTGGTTTTAGTTGTATCAACGCCATCTATTTCAAAAACTTCTTTTAAGTTTGAACCTTCACTATATAATACATATTCGTCAATTTCTTTCCTTATAATTACTCTTTTAATATTTGGAACGCCCTTTAAGTGAATTTCTCTTACCTTCGGTAGCCTTTTTCTTAAAGCTTTCAATGAAGGTGTTTTTATTTTTAAACTTAAAATGTTTTCATTTTCTTCAATTTTTAATTTCATTTTAGACTTTATTGCCTCAACAACGTTATTAACTGTTAACTGCCTACTTTCAAGCTGTTGAACATCGAGTACAATTGTAATACATTCATTTACGAGGTCTACGCTAATGTCTTCGGAAACTGATTCAACAGTTGTACTTTCGATATTTTTTGAAACAATCGCAGCAGATTCCCTATCGTATTTGTAGTCTCCTCTAAGGTAGATACTCATTGTAGGTGTTGAGGGTTCTTTTCGTGCATCAACAATTTCTATCATTCGTGGAAGACCAAGTGTTACGTTTAACTCTGCTACCCCTGCATAGTGAAACGTTCTCATGGTCATCTGCGTACCGGGTTCCCCAATTGACTGTGCAGCAATAACTCCTACTGCTTCTCCAGGTTCTATAACCGTTCTACTGTATGCTCGAATAGTCTCTTGAATGATTTCATCAACAATATATTCTTCATTTATATTCTCTTTTAAAATTTTTTCAGATAATTCTCTCCTTAATAACGGTGGCAGGACGGAATTTTCCAATTTCTTTTCTAAATCAGCCATTTGCATGTGTTTCACCTTGAAAATAGTTTATTTAAGAAATTGAAAATTGTTAATTTTCATATTTTGAAATGACTTTTGTAAATACTTTATCTAAATCTACGCCTTTTCCGTGGTCTGCTTTTGAAGGATCTACTAAATCTTCCCCGTAATTAAATTGAACAATAATTCCTCGTGAATCCCTTACAGTACCATCATATTCTGCTTTTATATCCTGTAATGCATTTACAAGCCTTCTCTGCATGTAACCTGACTGTGCAGTTCTTACTGCTTGGTCAACTAAACCTTCTCTACCACCCATTGCGTGGAAAAAGTATTCTGTAGGCGCTAATCCTTTTTTATAGCAACTTCTAACAAACCCGTGTGATTTTGCATCTAAACTTCCCTCTCCAAAGTGGGGGAGCGTCCTTCCACGGTATCCTCTAAATACCCTGCCCCCTCTAACAGACTGCTGACCGACACTTGCGGCCATCATAGTAATGTTAAGAAGAGACCCTCTTGCACCGGTTCTTGCCATCAAGGCAGCATGATTTTCTTTACTTAAGTATTTTTCTGCAACTTTACCTGTATCGTCTCTTGCCTTACCAAGAATTTGCATGATGTAGGCTTCCCTTGATTCTTCAATGCCTCTTCCTGGAAGTGGATCTAGCGTTCCACCTTCATATCTTTCAACGATTTCCTGAACGTCACTTTCTGCTTTGTCCAATAAATCTTGAATTTCTTGAATAGCTTCAGAAGGAATATCTTCATCGTCAATCCCGGTTGTAAATCCCCTTAACATCATCGATTTTACTGACATTTTCGTTGCTGAATCAAGGAATGTTCTTGCATCTTCTGAACCAAAGTCTTTAACGATTGTGTTTAAAACGACACCTGTTTCCGCACCAAAACCGTTTTTATCGATTACTCCTTGAACTAGTCTGCCATTTCTAATAATAACAAACGCATCGTTTTCACATTCTTCCCTTTTACATTGAACACACTTTTTACAGACTTTAGCTTTGTACTGTAAATTTAGTCCTTTTGGAAGAGTTTTACTAAATAATGATTTTCCGCTGTAGTATTCTATTCCATTTTCAACAAAGTCCGGCTCTCCAAGTTCTGAACCAAATCCTGAACTTTTAAGAAGAGTTAATGCTTCATCTTTTATAAAATTCGAACTTGTAAGAACATATGCTCCCGAAACGAAGTCGTGAATTGCACCGATAATTGGTCCACCGTATCTTGGGGAAATAATATGTTTTTCAACAAGCATTAGTGTTTCAGCTTCCGCTCTTGCTTCCTCAGACTGTGGAACGTGAACGTTCATTTCGTCACCGTCAAAGTCTGCGTTATATGGCGGACATACACAAAGGTTGTGCCTAAAAGTCCTATATGGGAGAACTTTTACTTTGTGTGCCATGATAGACATCCTGTGTAAAGATGGCTGTCGGTTATATAAAACGACGTCACCATCCCCCAAATGTCTTTCAACGACCATTCCATCAACAATATTTTCTACCCACATTTTTTTGTTGGTGTCAGTAATTTTAATCTTATATTCTTCTTCTTTACCATCTTTAGTTTTAACTTTCTTAATTACGTAGTTTACACCAGGATGTTTATCAGAACCATTTTCAATTAATTTTCTGATTCTTTCAATGTTATATGGCGTAACCTTTTCTGGAACCGTTAGTTCTTTTGCAATTAATTCTGGAATTCCAACTTCATTAATACTAAGTCTTGGGTCTGGTGAAATAACAGTTCTAGCTGAAAAGTTTACCCTTTTACCAGCTAAATTGTGTCTAAATCTTCCTTCTTTTCCTTTTAATCTTTGAGCAAGAGTTCTAAGTGGCCTTCCACTTCTGTGCCTTGCTGGAGGGATACCTGGTGCTTCGTTATCAAAGTACGTATTTATGTGGTACTGTAAAAGATCCCATAAGTCTTCAATAATTAAGTTTGGAGCACCACCGTTGATGTTTTCTTCTAAACGCTGGTTAATTCTAATGATATCAACTAACTTGTGGGTTAAATCATCTTCACTTCTTTCACCACTTTCTAGCGTTATAGAGGGCCTAACCGTTACCGGGGGGACTGGAAGTACAGTTAAAACCATGTATTCAGGTCTTGCAACTCTTGAATTTATTCCAAGAAGTTTACAGTCTTCATTTGGAATTTTTTCTAAAATTTCCCTTACTTCTGATGATGTAAGCTGTTTTTGTGATTTACCGTCTAACTGGTGGTAGGTAGTTGGTTTGTCATATTTTATATCATATTTTACTTCACCGCAGGAAGGGCAAACACTACTTTTTGCAGCTTCTTTTAGCAGGTCATCGGAAAGAGTCCATGGGTCTCCACCGTCTTCTTCAAGTTTTAGCATTTTTTCTAAATATTCATCCCGTTTTATTTCGGTAACCGTAACTTTACCGCAGTGTGGACAAACTGCTTTTAAAAGTTTATAAATATCTTTTGCAAAACCAATATGAATAACTGATTTTGAAAGCTCAATATGTCCAAAATGCCCTGGACACGTTCCAACTCTCCCACTACAACTTTTACAAACTAAACCTGGGTCAATAACACCTAATCTTGTATCCATTAGTCCGCCATCAATTGGATATCCATCGTCATCATAAGTATCTGCTGTAACGATTTTTGCAACAGACATTGTCCTTATCTGTTCTGGAGAGAGCAATCCAAATGTAATATCTCCGATTTCCTTTGGAACATCAAATCTATCCATGTATTTCACCGTTTGTGGTCTTTAAATTCTGTTAATAATAAAAAAAATTAATTTAAGTTATGCTCTATCTTTTAATTTTAATTTTGGATCGATTCCCATACTCTTAAGTTCATCCAATAGTAATTTGAATGCATAAGCAATTTTTACAGGCGGAATTTTTCTATTATCCTGAATGTCTTCTGATTCGCCACATACTGGACAGAATTTCATGCCTCTTTTGTAATCAAAGATTGCGATTTCACCACACTTTGCACATACATAATCTTCATGCGGGTCTGATTCATCGAGTAATCTTTCTTTAAGTAGTAGTGCAGCACCGTGGGCAACAAGAACGTCTCTCTCCATTTCTCCAAACCTGAGACCTCCTTCCCTAGCTCTACCTTCAGTAGGTTGCCGTGTAAGGACTTGAATTGGGCCCCTACTTCTTGCGTGGATTTTCCCTGCAACAAGGTGGTGTAGTTTTTGGTAATATGCAACTCCAACAAATATTTCACATTCTAATTTTCGGCCTGTTTTTCCATCATACATAGTTTCTTTACCACTATGTGTAAACCCGTAGTTTTCAAGAGCATGTCTTAGAGCCCATTCTCCTTCACCACTGAATATAGTTCCGTCAACTCGTCTACATTCTAATGAACCAACTTTACCGCCAATCATTTCAAGAACCTGTCCAATAGTCATTCTTGAGGGAATTGCGTGTGGGTTAATAATTAAATCAGGAATTACTCCATCTTCGGTAAATGGTAAATCTTCCTGGGGTACAACGAGCCCTATAACTCCTTTTTGTCCGTGTCTTGAAGCAAATTTATCTCCAAATTCGGGAACTCTTAAATCTCTAACTCTAACTTTTCCAAGTCTATTTCCTTCCTTAGTTTCACTTAAAATTACGAGGTCAACTACTCCTTCTTCACCGTGTCTAATTGTAACGGATGTGTCTCTTCTCTGTGATTTTGTTTGAAGGGTTATTTCTTGTTCTTCTAAAAACCTTGGAGGTGAAGTTTTTCCCAATATTACATCTCCAGACCTTACTTCAGATTCTAAGTCTATTAAACCATCATCTCCCAAATTTCGGTATGCTTCTTCAGCCCTATATCCCCTAACGCCCTTTTCAGGAACTTCGAATTTATCAAGTTGTCCACCAGGGTATCTTTTTTCAAAGCTTTCATAACTTCTAAAAAATGTACTCCTTCCAAGGCCCCTTTCAAGAGATGCTTTATTAATTACGAATGCATCTTCCATGTTGTATCCTTCGTAACTCATAACTGCTACAACGAAATTTTGTCCCGCAGGCCTTTTATCAAATCCTAATATTTCCTGGTGTTTTGTTCTAACCAATGGAACTTGAGGGTAGTGAAGTAGATGTCCCCTTGTATCCATTCTCCACTTTATATTCGCCATTGGAATTCCTAATGATTGTTTACCCATTGCAGCAGCCATCGTAATCCTTGGGGCTGAGTTATGTTCAGGATAAGGTGCAACACCTGCACCGATACCTAAAATTACAAGTGGGTCAATTTCAACATGCGTATTTTCAAAAGTAATTTCGTCATTGTACATTGCAATTCTTGCGTTTTCTTCTTCTTCAGCATCTAAAAACTCAATAACGCCCGTTTTTACAAGGTATTCAAAAGTAAGTTCATTATTATTAACTTTTTCTAAAAGTTCGTTTGTTAATTTTGAAAACCCGTTTTCAACTACCACTAGCGGCCTTACAGCCCTACCGCCATCGGTTGATATATGAATATCGTTACTTTCTTCATTAAATGAAATAGATGTGTTTGGAGATAATTTTCCGCTTCTTCTCTGTATCCTTAATGATTTAACGAGGTTTTCAGGGTCTTTTGAAGTATCTATCAATTTCCCATTGACGTAAACGTTTGCCTGTTTTTCCAAGGTATCCACCTTCTTCTTAAGTGACTGAATCTTTAATAGGGATTTAAATGTCTTTTGAAAG
This sequence comes from Methanococcus vannielii SB, assembly GCF_000017165.1. Taxonomy (NCBI): domain Archaea; kingdom Methanobacteriati; phylum Methanobacteriota; class Methanococci; order Methanococcales; family Methanococcaceae; genus Methanococcus; species Methanococcus vannielii. The sequence goes on along the minus strand of NC_009634.1, from coordinate 720,965 downwards.
TCCAATTTCTTTTATTAATTGAATAATACCTTCATCTTCTTCATCAGTAGTTACTTTACACATTACCGCAAGATTTTTAACCAGACCACAGTTTGGACCTTCCGGTGTTTCTGATGGGCAAATTTTACCCCATTGAGTTGCGTGCAAGTCTCTTGCTTCGAAGTGAGGTTGTGATCGGGATAGTGGTGATACAACTCTTCTCAATTGGGATACTGTTGCAAGATAACTAGTCCTATCAAGAAGCTGGGATACCCCTGTTCTTCCACCTACCCAGTTTCCTGTAGCCATTGCATGTCTCATTCTTTCAGTTAACACATCGCTTCTAACTGCCGCTTGAATAGAAGGTTCTTTATTTCTTATTGCCTGTCTTTCAAGCTGGTATTTAATATCTTTAATTAACTGGTTGAATGAATGTCTAAATAAGTCTTCCATCAAGTCTCCTGCTAATTTCAATCTCTTGTTTGCATAATGATCTTTATCGTCTTCAACTCTTGAACCTAAATAAAGTTCTATTGAATTTTTAGCCATTCTTCCAAGGTATTTACATTTAGCACCTAATTTTTCAGATTCAATTCCCATATGTGGCAACAAATAATTACATAGAATTGTTTCAGCTCTTTTTAATTTGTATTCTTTTGGCTGTCCTGGAGCAACTCTTTTTCCGATATGTTCAAGTGCATCTTCAGTTGTGTTTATCCCATGTTCTTCTCTAGCTTCCTGTAAGTTTGCAACTAACTGCATGACTACAGTAGGCTCGTCTGAAATTAATTCCATAATTTCCCGGTCAGATTCCGCACCAAGTGCCCTCATTAGTATAACTAACGGAATAGTGCTTGGCATACCTGGGAAAGATACGTTTAAAAGTCCATCTGGACTTCTTTCAACAGTACATAACGCCCTAAACCCATGTCTAGTTGAAAATACTTTTGCAATATCAACAATTTTGTTGTTTTTTTCAACCTTTTCACAGAGGATTCTGTTTGGAATCAAATCTTCCTGGGCAACAACAGCTTTTTCTGAACCATTAACAATAAAATAACCTAATGGGTCTTTTGGATCTTCACCATAGTTAATCATGTCCTCTTCGCTTTTTCCAGAGAGATGACAGATTTTTGCACCGAGCATTACTGGAAGTTCTCCAATATAAACTTCAATTGGTGAAAGTGTTTTTTCTTCATCACCTTCACCAATTAAAGGTATCATTTCAAGGTAGAGGGGCGCAGAGTATGCAAGATTTCTAATTCTTGCTTCCATTGGCGTTATTTCTTTTACTGAACCATCTGCTTCTTTATTTATGGGTTTAGTTACCCTTACTTTTCCAAAGGATACCTTATAACCTCCTTTGATTTCCGTTTCAACGCCAGTTACCTCATCAATGATTCCTTGAATCTTGTTTTCAACAAAATCGTCATAAGAATCAATATGGTGTTTAACCAGACTGTTTTCTCTAAAAAATGCATCTACAATAACACGGGACTCCATGGTTTTACCCCTTACGTTTTTAGATAAGGTACTATATGATAAAGATTGATTTTGAAAAAATATTTTTAATATAAATTATGGTAATACTAAACTGAATTGGATACAACTAATCTAAAGTAAACTGTTTCGCCTGCAGTCTGACTCTTTCGAGTTATTTTTACAATGTCTCCAACTTTTGCACCGACTTCAATAACCAGCGGGTCACTAATCAATAACTTTGGAAATTGTTGTATTTTTATACCGTACTTTTCGAGTAAAAAGGGAATCTCGTCTCCTGGGATAATTTCATGTTCCGGAACCATTTCATGTGAGGATACTTTCACAATTTGGCCTCCTTTTGTTTAAAATAGTTATAAAAATAATTTTATACCGATAATATTAGTATCATGAAAAATAGTGGTAACTACTATTTATTGTTTACTGTCTATATATACTTTTCGAATGAGTATGTATTAACAATATATGATATAGTTAAATAATATGATATATATAAATTACCGAACTAATTATGAGTTTTAAATCATATAAATAATCATTCATGATATATTCAATAAATAATCCTGCTTTCAGTATATACTAAGTTAAGGTTGATATTTTGAAGACTGTTTTTGAAATTAACGAGAAAATAAGAAATAATAATGCAGTAGTTGTAACTGCAGAAGAGATGATAAGCATCGTAGATGAACTAGGTGCGGAAAAAGCAGCATTGGAAGTTGATGTGGTAACTACTGGGACATTTGGTGCAATGTGTTCTAGCGGGGCATTTTTAAACTTTGGACATTCAGATCCTCCGATAAAAATGTATCGAACACTTATAAATGGGGTTGAAGCGTATTCTGGGGTTGCTGCAGTTGATGCATATATGGGGGCAACCCAAGTAAATTCTGACGATGATATAGACATAGCCTATGGTGGAGCACACGTTCTTGAAGACCTTGTTGCAGGAAAAGAAGTTGAATTGGTTGCGGAAGGATATACTACTGACTGCTATCCTCGAAAAAAAGTAGCAACAACTATAACGATTGATGACTTAAATCAAGCAATCTTAATAAATCCAAGAAACTGCTATCAGTCATATAATGGCGCTACAAATAGCACAGAAGAAAAATTATATACCTACATGGGAGCACTACTTCCAGAATACGGGAATTTAAATTATTCTGGCGCAGGCCAACTAAATCCTATGCAAAATGACTACAATAGGGAAACAAAAACGTACAATACATTGGGTATGGGTACAAGAATATTTTTGGGTGGTGCAGAAGGTTACATTATTGGGGCAGGAACCCAGCATAGCCCAAACAATGCATTTGGAACAATGATGGTTAAAGGAAATTTAAAGGAAATGAATATTAAATATTTAAGGGGGGCAACAATTCCAAAATATGGATGCACCCTTTTCATGGGCATAGGTGTTCCAATTCCAGTATTAAATGCAGAGATTGCGAAAGCATGTGCAATAAAAGATGAAGATATTCAAATTCCAGTACTTGATTATGGAGTACCTAGAAGAAGTAGGCCTACTGTTGGAACTATAAACTATAACGAAGCAAGAACTGGAAAAGTAAAACTTGAAGTAGAAGTTTCGGGTAAAAAAGTTGAAAAAACAATTAAAACTGCTTCAGTTTCAAGTTACAAGGTTTCAAGAGAAATTTCAAAAGAACTTCAGGATTGGATTTTAAATGGGGAATTCATGTTAACTGAAAGGCTTGAACCGTTAGAAAAATACGCTCCAAAACCTATGAAAGCAAAAATGAAGCTTGTAAAAGATATATTAAGTAGGCCCGCAGTTGTGGGAACAATAAAAATGTCAATTACCGAAGCTTCAAGGATATTAATTGAAAATAACATTAATCACTTACCGATTGTGGATGAAAAAGAAATGCTTTCAGGTATAATTACTTCATGGGACATAGCAAAGGCAATGGCTCAAGATATTGGTTCAATTTCTGAAATAATGACTAAAAGCGTACTTTGTGCAACACCAGATGAAACAATAGACATGGCTGCAAGAAAAATGAGTAGAAATAACATTTCAGGACTCCCGATTGTTGATTCAAATAATATGGTGGTAGGAGTTGTATCTGCAGAAGATATATCAAAACTTATTGGAAGAACAGGATTAAATAAAATTTAAAATCTGGTGATTTAATTGAAAAAAAGGGTATTTTACTGGATATCTGGAAATAATGTTCGTGAACCTGTAGTTTCACTAGTTGTATTGGAAACTGGTGCAATGGTTAACATACTAAAGGCAAAAATGGAACCAAGGGAGGGATTTTTAATCCTTGAAGTAACCGGTTCAGAGTTGCAAGTTGATTCTGCAATAACCATTTTGAAAAAATACGGGGAAGCAGAAGACATTCCAAAAATTATTCAAAAAGACGATAATTTATGTATTGATTGTGGCTCATGCGTAGTACACTGTCCTGTTGGTGCACTTTCAGTTGATTCTGATTATAAAATATTGCTAGATGAAGATGAGTGTATAGGGTGTAAAAACTGTGCAAAAGTATGCCCTGTAAATGCCATTAAAGTCTTTGAAATTTAATAATTACTTTTTTAATTCTTTTAAAATTTTTCAGGTGATTTAATGTTACTTACAGTAAAATTTTTTGCAAAATGTAGGGAAATTCATGGAAATGGGCTTATTATATCTACGGATTTGGAAAAATTAAAAATTTCCGATTTAATTGAAATTTTATCGGATAACTACAACATTAATTTAAAAGAAGAATTTAAAAATGGAAAAATAATTGTTTCAAAGGACTTTGAAATAGTTTCTGCAAATGATATTCTTACTAAAGATTCCGAAATTGGGATATATCCTCCAGTTTCAGGCGGATAAGACCAAGTGATTAATATGGAATGCAAAAAATGTAAAAGTCCGTCTATATATCATCAAAAACATTCTGGAAAACACTTCTGTAAGGAATGTTTTATAAACGATATAACTAAAAAGGTTCGAAAAACCCTTGGAAGAAATATTATTAAAAACAACGTAAAAATTGGAATTGGATTAAGTGGTGGAAAAGATAGCTTAGTAATGGCACACCTATTAAGTGAATTTTTTAAACCTATTCCAAATGCAAAATTAATTGGATTAATGGTTGATGAAGGAATTGACGGATTTAGAACTGATGGAATTAATAACGCAATAGATTTTTGTAACGAATATGATATTGAATATAAAGTAGTTCATTTTAAAGATTATATTGAAACGGATTTAGATACAATTGTTAAATTGGCGAAAGAAAAAAATTTAACAATGAACCCGTGTTCATTTTGTGGAGTAATTCGAAGAAAAATATTAAATAAAATAGCAATAATTGAAAAATGCGATTACCTTGCAATTGGCCATAACTTAGACGATATTTCACAAGCAGTCATGATGAACTACATTGAAGGAAACATTAAAAAACTAGCAGTTTTAGGAAAAGATTCTAAAAATTCTAAATTTGTAAAACGTATAAAACCTTTAGAAAAAATACCTGAAGATGAAGTATTACTTTTTGCAGATTTTTTAAAACTAAAATATCATAAAGCACCTTGCCCATATTCAAGTTTATCGTATAGATCGGAAATTTCTGAAATTACAGATCAACTTGAAGAAAATCATCCTGGAGCAAAATATTCAATAGTTAAAGGCTTTGAAAGACTTTTAGAATATTTAAATGTTCCAGAAGAAGTTGGAGTATGTAAAATATGTGGCGATGCTTCTTCAAGAGATATTTGTAAAGTTTGTACTTATTTAAAAGAACTTGAAATTTTAGAAAAGTCTAAGTTTTAAAAATTTTTAATATTTTTTAGTAAATTTATTGGAGTATACATCGTCATTTTAAATTTTTCCTTAGATAGTTTAATTATTTTTATTGTTTATTTTATTATTGGGGATTTAAAAAGAACATGAATATTTTTAATTAAAATATTATAAATATTGGTTTTTTATTATGTAATAAAAGATATTTTACGTATTTTACATTTCAAAAGTCGAATTTATCCATTATTTAATTATAATTGTCATGATTTCAATTTTAATATTATTCAAAAAGAGTTAGATTCAAAAAATTATTTTGAATAATTAAAAATTAAATTTCAGAAATTTCTTTTAATTTTTCAAATTCATCGCTCATTAAAATCGAAATATTTTCTTTAATTTTTGAAATTGGCCAGTTCCACCACTTTGTCTTTAATAGAAGTTCGACTTTTTCATTACTAAATCTATTTTTGATGAATTTGGCAGGATTTCCACCAAAAATTCCATAAGCATGCACATCTTTTGTAACAACGCTTTCAGTTGCAATTACTGCACCATCTCCAATTTTTACGCCCGGCATAATAGTTACATTTGCCCCAATCCAGACGTCGTTTCCAATTACTGTATTTCCTTTATTTTTAAATCCTAACGGGATTTCAGTTTCCAAGTTTTCTGGAGAGTCTGAAATTAAGGTTAATGGGTATGTAGAAATCCAGTCGTACCTATGTCCCTGATTTCCACCCATTATGAATTTAACACCCGACGCAATACTGCAAAATTTTCCAATAATCAGTTTATCAACATCTTTTCCGCTGTCAACTTCATCAAGGTACATTATGCATTCTTTAAAGTCTTTTCCTTCGTAGTATCCTGCATAGTAGGTGTATTCCCCGATTTCAATGAGGTCATTATCTATTTTTTCCCTTATGATGTTATGGCCTTTTACTGGAAACTCTTTATCTTCTTTAAGGAGTTTAATGTCCCTATAGCTTTCAAATGGATTTAAATTCAAAATTTCACCTAATTTTTACAGCAGTTGCACTCGTGAAGAGTTTTTAACCTTTCTTCAATCTTTTCCATTTCTTCAATAGTAGTGTTTGTTATTGGAAACTTTGGAACTGCAAAACAACTTATCTCTTTACTAATCGAAATATCAAAAGTCCCGATTTTTCTTGCAATATTCATAATTTCTACTTTATCAAGTCCAATCAGTGGCCTTAATATTGGATACTTGGTTCCTTCACTAACTACTCTGAGATTTTTAAGAGTTTGTGACGCAACTTGGCCCATATTATCTCCATTTATAATTGCATCACATTTTTGATAAGAGGCATGTCGTTCAGCAGTTCTTAACATGGTTTTTTTACAGAATAGGCACGTGTATTTTTCCCGTTCTATTTTTGTTAGGTCATTTTTAATTCTTAAAAGTTCTTCAGTAAAGTCGATATGTATAAATTTTGCTTCAGGGTCAAAATCGCTTAAAACATCATATAGTTTTTTAGTTTTTTCAAGGCCTTCTTCTGAAGTTTTCAGGTGTAAAAGTACGAGTTTACAACCTCTTTTTGCCATCATGTACGCAGCAACGGGGCTATCTATTCCATCAGATAGTAAAACTAAAACTTTACCTTGGGTTCCAACGGGAATTCCCCCAATTCCATCTATTCTTTCAACAAATACGAAAGAATATTCGTTTAAAATTTCAACATCTATTGAAATCGTTGGATTTGTTAAATCTACTTTTATGCCATGTTTTTCAACAATTGGCCCTCCAACGGCCATGTTTACCTCAAGAGAGGTGAGTGGAAACTTTTTTTGAGGCCGCTGAGTTTTTACTCTAAAAGAAACCTTGTCTTTATTTTCGTACTTTGAGAGTTCTCCTTCAAAAAGTTCAAGTGAAACTTCCTTAATTTTTTCAATTTTTGGCTCTACAAGAGTACACGGGCTAAATGAAACTATTCCTGGAACCTTTTTTAAAAGTTCTTTCATCTTTTCAAAATTTTCGTCAGCTACATCCACAATTAATCTTGTATGAATTATTTCAACATCTGCCCTTATGCCATGTTTTTTTGCAAGTTTGAAAATACCACTTGCAAGTAATTTCTCAAACCTGTGCATTGTAGTTCTTGATTTAGTCCCTATTTCGCCATATCTCACTATAAATTTTTTCAAAAATCTCAACTCTTAAACCTGTTTTGACTACTTTTTTTTAAATTACCTTTAATATTTACTTAAAAACGAATTTAATAAAAAATGGTATAAATATTCATTTGTATTTAATAACTAACTTGAAGGTGCATAAATAATTTATCAGTAGTTTTTATCAATGTATGAATTTAAGAGAATTTAAGTCTTAATAAAAAAATGGTACATTACAAATATTATCTAAAAAAATAAAATTTAGTAAAGCTTATAATAATTATAAAATAAGTATAACTAAGGTATACTTAATAAATATTCACTTAAGTGGCGGTTAAATGATACTCCAATAAACTTAAAATATTATTGCAAATATATTTAAATGAAATACAATAAAGGCATTAACGCCGATAAAAACTTTGAAAGAACTAAATTAACTTCAATGGTTTAGGCATACACCTTTGAAACTACTGTAAAACTAGCCTCCTTTTAAAAATCCCCTCATAAAAAATTAAAAAGCATTTTTAGAATTTAAAATTAAATTAAATTAAAGTATAAATAACATAAATTACAATCGTAAAAACCGTAAACGAGGAATAAAATGGATGGAAAATTAAGGGCAGATGAAGTAGCTGTTACAAAATCTATAATCAAGTCAAGTTTTGAGATGTGGATGGATTTAATTGAAGTAGATGTTGTAATAGTCGGAGGTGGCCCAAGTGGCCTTACTGCTGCAAAATACCTTGCAGAAAAAGGAGTAAAAACGCTCGTACTCGAGAGACACCTTTCTTTTGGAGGAGGAACTTGGGGCGGAGGAATGGGTTTTCCAAATATTGTTGTTGAAAAACCTGCTGATGAAATTTTACGATCCGCAGGAATTAAATTAAAATCGGTTGACGGAGAACCTGAACTATTTACTGCAGATTCTGTAGAAGTTCCTGCAAAACTCGGTGTTGCAGCAATTGATGCAGGTGCTAAGATATTAACTGGAATTGTTGTCGAAGATTTAATTTTAAAAGAAGACAAAATTTCTGGAGTAGTAATCCAGTCTTATTCCATTGAAAAAGCAGGGCTTCACGTTGACCCAATTACAATTTCTGCAAAATACGTGATAGATTCAACAGGACACGACGCTTCCGTAGTATCTACTCTTGCAAGGAAAAATAAAGACCTTGGAATAGAAGTTCCAGGCGAAAAATCAATGTGGGCAGAGAAAGGAGAAAACTCACTTACAAGGAACACTCGTGAAATTTTTCCAGGCCTTTTCGTTTGCGGAATGACGGCAAATGCATACCATGCAGGATACAGAATGGGCGCAATATTTGGTGGAATGTATCTTTCAGGAAAGAAATGTGCAGAATTAATATTAGAAAAGTTAAATAAATAACTAAACATATTTTTTTTATAAATTTTATCTGGTTTTTTTATTTCGTGATGTTAATGATAGTAAACATAAGAAAATTCAGGGAAACAGATTTAAAACGTGTAACCGATATAGAAAAACAGGCTTTTGATAAAAATTACCCTGAATTTTTAATAATGCATATATATACAACATTTCCAGACGGTTTTTTAGTTGCTGAAGATGAAAATAGCATGATAATAGGATACGTTATTGCTCTTGTTGAATGGGGTAACGGCCATATTGTGGCTATTGCCGTTGATGAATCCCATAGGCAAATTGGTGTTGGAACTATCCTTTTAAGTTCCATAGAAAATTTTCTTTTTAATGAATGTCATGTAAAACATACCGTTTTAGAAGTAAGATTTGACAACAAATTTGCAAGGGAATTTTACTATTCAAAAAATTACTCGGATAGAAAGGTTCTTTACAATTATTATGATGATGGTGCAGATGCGATATTAATGATAAAACGAAGGTCAGATTTAGTTGGTAATTACCCTATTTTTGTAAACATGTGGTAGATACTATGAAAGTTATAATATATTCAAAGGACATATATTCTTACGGTGCAATGCTTATTTCAGGAATTTTAAAGGAAAAACACAACTACGATGTAAAACTTGTTCGAAATTTATCTGAAAACAATCTTTTTTTAAATTCTGATGTTGTTATATTTAGCCTTTATTCAACATTGAATATTTTGGACGAAAACATAAAAAATACGATAGAATTAATAAAAAAGTCTGGAAAAACTAGGGTTTATGTTGCAGGGCCAGTTTCTGCTTATCCTGAGATTATATTAAATGAATTAAACTTAGATGGCGTAATTTTAGGGGAAGGTGAACTTACAACCCCTGAAATTATTTTAGGAGGTAAAAATGGCCTTGCGTATTTTAAAAACGATGAAATTATCAAAAATAATGTAGAAAAAAAGCCAGAACTCGATTTTTCAAAAATATATATTCCAAAAGATATTGAAAAACAGACAGTAAGAGGGGCAAATATCTATATGGAAACGCATAGGGGATGTCTTGGACACTGCACGTTTTGTCAGGTTCCTGAATTTTTTGGGCGAGATATAAGAAGTAAACCTTTAGAATTAATATTAAATGAAGTAAAAGCACTTAAAAGACGAGGGGTAAATAGAATTGCAATAAGTGGGGGCACTGGAAGCCTTTATAATTTTAAAAATTCTTTAAATCGGGATAATTTTATAGAAATGGTAAAATCGGTTTCAGAAATTATTGGAAAAGAAAATTTATCCATTCCAGATATGAGGGTAGATTATATCGATGAAGAAATACTTTGTGCAATCAGGGATTATTCAATAGGATGGGTTTTTTATGGGATTGAGAGTGGGAGTAACGAACTCCTTAAAAAAATGAAAAAAGGAACAAATACTGCCAAAAACTTAAGAGCAATAAAAACTGCAAAAGAATGTGGAGTAAAAGTTGCAGGAAGCTTTATTGTTGGCCATCCTGATGAATCAGAGTATGATTACCTACTTACTAAGGATTTTATCGTAGATGCGGAGCTTGATGATATATTTATAAGTGCTGCAGAACCAATTCCTGGAACTGAATTATGTAAAACTGTTTTGAATACTAAATATGAAGAAAATCCAACATTTATGGTACACAGTGGACAATATCGAAAATATGGTTTAAAAGAAAATGAAGCAAGAGCTTATGACTTAATGATGCACTCAGAAATGTGGAAATCAAACCAAAAAGTAATCACTAAAAATCTTGCAAAAGTATACCTTGAAGAAGCAAAAATGCAAGGGGCGGATATTCGAAAAGTTACCGAATTACTATTTAAATACCGGAATTTTATAATTTAAACGAGGGAGATTATGATTAGAACTGATATGGAACTTAAAGAACTTACGAATGAAATATGCGAATTTATCCGTGAACAAGTTGAAAATGCAAATGCAAAAGGCGCAGTAGTTGGTTTAAGCGGGGGAATAGATAGCTCCCTTGTAGCCTACCTATTAGTTCGTGCACTTGGAAAAGAAAATGTTTTTGGCTTAATAATGCCTGAAAAAAATTCAAATCCAAAAGATGAAAAACATGGAAAATTAGTTGCAGAAAAGCTGGGTATTAATTACTCTATTTTTGATATAACTCCAGTTTTAGTCGCATTTGATGCGGGAGGTTATGTTTTAGGAAAAGAATTTGATAAGCGTTCAGATGGAAACTTAAAACCCAGAATAAGAATGACTAAACTTTATTATGAAGCAAATAAAAAGAACTACCTTGTTTCAGGAACGTCAAATAAATCTGAAATATATATGGGCTATGGCACAAAACACGGAGATTTAGGCTGTGATTTTTTGACATTAGGTAACCTCTTTAAAACTGAAGTAAGGCAACTTTCAAATTATCTGGAAATTCCAAGGGAAATAATTGAAAAAGCACCTTCGGCAGGATTGTGGGAAGGGCAAACTGATGAAGGGGAACTTGGAATTACTTATGAAAAACTAGACCAAATACTTAATTTAATGGAAAAAGGAAAGGAAATAGAAGATATTTCTGAATTTTTAAACGTTTCAATCGAAAAAATGCTCGAAATAATGACTCGAATTTCATCAAACAAGCATAAATCCATTCCAATTCCAATGCCTTAATTTTAATGCCACTTTAGTATTTACTTTTACTATTTCTTTAAGAATAATCTTTAGTAATTACTTTAAATTTATTTAAAATTTATTTTAGTTAATAACGTGGTAACATGGATAAAAAGGAATCTTTAAGGAAAATTGTTGAAACTATTGATAATATAAAAGAATTGGCAGAATATGGCATTCCAGTACTGATTGAAGGAAAAAAGGATGCTGAATCATTGAAAAATTTGGGAATTTCTGGAAGATTTATCTTTGTTTCAAGAACTCCAATATTTCAAATTGCAGACACTTTAAAAAAAGAAGGTATTTTAGAAGTAATTTTACTAACTGACTTTGATAAAGCAGGTAAAAAGTATGCAAGGGAAATACTTTCGGAATTTCAAAATAGGGGCATTAAAGTAAATAATATTTTAAGAAACGAACTACTTAAATACTCCAGAGGAGATTTAAAAGATATAGAGAGTATTTATGCATATATTTCAAGAAGGGTCGATATTATGCCAAATTTTGACGATATGTTGTTACCGCATGTTATATCTAATGTAGGAATGACTCTTGATGGAAAACTTGCAACAGTTTCAAACGACTCAAGAATTTCATCTGAAAATGATTTAAAAAGAGTACATGAACTAAGAAAAGAAGTTGATGGAATACTGGTCGGTATTGGAACTATATTGAAAGACGATCCAAGGTTAACGGTACATAAGGTACCTGCAGTGCCTAAGGAAAACCCGATAAGAATTGTGGTTGATAGCAGTTTAAGAATTCCAATGACTGCAAGGGTATTAAATAGTGATGCAAAAACCATCATTGCAACTACAAAACCTTCTTCAAATGAAAAAGATGAAAAAATTCGAAAATTAATCAGTATGGGAGTTACAGTTATTCAAACAGGTGCCAAAAAAGTTAATTTAAAAGATTTAATGAATGAATTATATAAACAAGGCATAAAAAAGATACTGCTTGAAGGAGGGGGAACTTTAAACTTTGGAATGTTTAAAGAAAACTTGATAAGTGAAATAAGGGTATATGTAGCTCCAAAAATATTTGGTGGGTCAAATGCGCCGACCTATGTTGATGGTGAAGGATTTAAAACAGTTGAAGATAGTCCAAAACTTGAATTAAAGAACCATTACATTCTTGATGATGGAATAATCCTTGAATATATCGTGATTAAATAAAAAATCTTGCTAAATACTATTTTTATATTATTCTTATATTATTTTTTAAAGTTATATATTATGTATCTAAATACATAAATTTAAATAAATTATCCAGATATTTTTAATTAAAAACATTTCAATCCTTTAAATTTAAAAAAAGAATATATTTTTAAACGAAAATTATAAATACTGGAAGAAAGCCAATTTTAAGTATAGAAAGAAATTAAGGTGATTTTATGGCAGAACTTCCAGTTGCACCAATGGAAAGAATTTTAAAATCAGCAGGTGCTGATAGAGTAAGCAGGGACGCAGCAGTAATGCTCGCAGAGGCATTAGAAGAAATCGCAACAGATTTAGCGAGAGAAGCAGTAATATTAGCAAAGCACGCTGGCAGAAAAACTGTTAAAGCAGAAGATTTAAAATATGCAATGAAATAATTACTTTAACAATTTTTAGCTAATTTTATTTTTTTCACTACTACTGCTAAAAATATTTTATACAATTTGCATAATATATAGTTAGTTATTATATCTTGTGAACACTTTCTTTTTTAATATTATTACAAATGGTGCATAATTGTGTATGCTATTGGCGTTGGTAAAAACAAAAAAGAAGTTTTAATTGCAGTTGAAAATTTAAAAAAAGAGGGCATTTTAGTAGAAACTGTGGAAGATTCAGAAGAGTTAATTCAAGGGCTTTTAAGCCGAAAATACGAGGGAGTTATCCGCGGGACTCTTTCTTCATCCGAAGTTATACCAAAGTTAAAGGAAAAAATTGGAAGGTTTTACCGAGCATCAATTTTAAAAAATCCATTTACTGGGCAAGTTTTTCTACTTACTCCAGTGGGTATCGATGAAATCAAAGATGATTTTTCTGATAAACTGGATATCATTAAATATTCCTCTGAATTTATACAAGCTATTGGATTAATCCCAAAAATAGGGCTTTTATCAGCAGGAAGGCTTTCAGATGTAGGGAGAAGTTTAAAAATCGATGAATCGATAGAAAATTGTGAAGAAATTTTAAAAAAAGTAAAAAATTCGAATGAACTAATGAATGTTCAAATCGAACACCGGGGAATTTTAATAGAGGAGTATTTAAAAGATGGATTTAACATAATAGTTGCAGATGATGGAATTTCTGGAAATTTGTTATTTAGGGTATTTGCACTTGTATTTGAAATTGAAGGTTTTGGTGCCATTATTTTAAATAGTGAAAAAGTTAAGTTTATAGATACAAGCCGTAGCGGAGATTCTAAAAGGTATTATAACGCAGTTAAATTTTTAAAAAATGGATTTTAAGTAGTTACTGGTGATTTTTTTGCCTCTTTTTATGTTTTACGAATATTTATGTAAATTTGGACTGTTAAAAATCTACGAAAAAGAAATCGAAGCTCGAGTTATAAAGCATCCTCTTCCAAAACATGTTGGAATTATAATGGATGGAAACAGGAGGCTTGCAAAAAAAATAGGTGAAAATCCGGAAATCGGGCACCATTTAGGGGCTTCAAAAGTTAGGGAAGTTATAAACTGGTGCGTTTCTCTTGGGATACATACTGTTACACTTTACGCATTCTCCCTTGAAAATTTTGAAAGGCCAAAAGATGAAGTTAATGTATTAATGAACCTTTTTGAACGTGAATTTCTGGAAATTGCAAAACATCCCGATATCCATAAGAATAAAATCCAGGTAAATGTAATAGGTCGAAAAAAACTACTTCCAAAACATGTTCAAGATGCAATAAATTATGCAGAAGAACAAACAAAGTTTTATTCGGATTACTACGTTAATTTTGCAATAGCCTATGGCGGTCAACAGGAAATTGTGGATAGCGTTAAGAAAATTGCAAAAAAGGTAAAAGATGGTAGTTTATCAATTGAAGAAATAAATCTTGAACTAATTTCAGAAAATCTATATACTAGCCATTTACCATGTCCAAATCCTGATTTAATTATAAGAACATCTGGTGAAGAAAGAATAAGTAATTTTTTAACTTGGCAGTCATGCTATTCTGAACTATATTTTTGCGAAACTTACTGGCCCACATTTAGAAGAGTAGACTTTTTAAGATCTATTCGGGAATACCAAAAACGTGAAAGACGCTATGGAAAGTGAATATCATGGAGAATTCTTTAATTGTTATTTTAATGTTAATCGTGTTTTCAGGCTGTATCTCTAATGAAAATCTTGAACCTACAAATGATAATATTAATTTAAAGATAGATATATCAAACGATACAAATAATTTTTCAAAAAATTCAAAAGAAAATGACTTAAATATTAACAAAAAAGTTAAAATTCCATTTAACGTGCTTGAGTTAGGAATTTATGGAAATCCTTATCGAAATTATAAAAGTGAAATTATTGAAAATAATACCGTAATTAAAATTCATGCCGGAAAAAAATTTGGGCTTGATAACGAAATAAGAATAGATTCGATTTACGAACAAGATGCAGTATTATATGTAATAATTTTAGAAACAACGTCGGAAAATTATGCCGATAAAAGGATAGTTTACCCTTACGAAATAGTTATTGTAGAAGGCATTTATCGAAATATTGAATATATAAAAACCGGTAAAAATTAAGGTCGTGATGAATTTGGGATTTGAAATAACGTTTCTTGGTGGCGGAGGCGGAAGATGGGAAAGCATTACCCAAAATAAGGGAACAGGCGGATTTAGAATTTCTGATGGTAAATTAATTGCACATGTTGACCCCGGTCCTGGAACCCTTGTTAGGATGAACCAACTTAATATTAATCCTTGGAAAACAGATATATTATTTGTTTCACACTGCCACCCTGATCATTACACTGATGCTGAAAGTATTATTGAAGCAATGACCAAAGGAATGACAAAAAAACAAGGTTTGCTTATTGGGAATAATTCCGTATTAAATGGGAACAAAAGATTTGAAAAAGGAATTTCGGCGTATCACCAATCAAGAGTATTTGAAAAAATAGTTTTAAAATCCGGAGATTTTTCAAAAGTTCAAAATTGGAAAATAACTGCAACTTCTACAAAACACAACGACCCTGAAACAATTGGGTTTAAACTTGAAACGGATTTTGGAACTATAGGTTATACGAGTGACTCAGAATACATTAATTCATTAAGCAGTGACTTTGAATCAGTAGATATTTTAATTGCAAACGTTATTCGGGTTAAAAATCAAAAAGTTCCAGGACACATGTGTTCAAACGATATAATTGAAGTTTTAAACTCAATGACAAAAAAACCAAAATTGCTTGTAATGTATCATATGGGGATGAAAATAACTGAACCTGATTTAGAAGCAAAATATATTTCAAAAAATACGGGAATTTCCGTAGAACCTGCAAAAATCGGTTTAAAAGTAAATTTAGATAATCGGTACATTACTTTAGAATACTTGCTATAATCTTATAAATTGCCATATAAACTATTTAAAAATTTATTACATTTTTAAATTTTTAAAGTTATATTAGATATCCTTGAAACTCAAAATGCGTTTTTTGCTTTATTAAAACTATTGGAATTCCATGATCCATAACGTCTCTTTTTAGCTTTTTATCATTCGTACATATTATAACGCTTTTATTTTCTTTAGAATAGTTTAAAATAATATCGTCTGCATATTTTCCAGTATTATATTCTATTATCTCATGATTTTTGGCAAATTTAATTGCTAAATTAACGGATAATTTTTCTTTTCCTTTAAATTCCATCTTTAATTTTTCAAGTTCGTCTACTACACATTTTAGCATACATAATTTGTAATTTACATCTAAAACACTTCTTAGCTCATGTTCAAAGTTTATGCAGTGTTTAAAACTGTATATTAAAAAATTTGTGTCGGGGATTACTTTATACATTAACTATCTACTCTAAAGTTACTTTTGATATTTCGCCAATTTTTCGAACTGTAAGTATATTGTCTGCAATCTGTTCTAACTCTTGGTGATGTGTAATTATTGCCATTTGACTTATTGTTTTTATATTTCTAAATATATTTAACAAATTTTTACGCCGTTCTTCGTCAAGATATGCAGTAGGTTCATCTAAAATAATGCATTCAATATTATTACAAACGGCTTTTGAAATTCCAAGTCTAAGTGCAAGTGAAACTGCAATCTGTTCGCCCCCACTTAACGTTTCTACTGGAAGGCCGTCAACAATTAAGCTGTAATCCTCTTTTAACTGTATATGTGAATAGGGAAGTTCGAATTCCTGAAAAATTTGATTAGCATGTCTTTGAATTAGTGGAATGTATTTTTCTCTTAAATATTTTTGAAAACCATCTTTTGAAAATACTTCTCTCCTAATCTTTTCAAGATATTCTTTAAACGATTCAATTTTTTGTTTTTCTTCCTTTTTTAGTGCAAGTTCTTTTATTTTTTTATTAAGACTCTCGGAATTTTCTTTTTTGACTGTTAATTCAGAACTAATTCTTTCGAACTTTTTTGAAAATTCGTGTAATTCTTTTAGAATATTTTCAAAATAAATGTTTAATTCTTTATGGCGTTCTTCATTATAGTTTATTTCTTGAATATCATTTATAAGTTTATTTCTTAACGTATTTTTTTTAGTTAAAACTGAATATTTTTCAAAAGTTTTTTCTCTTAAGTAGTCATTTAATTTGGTAATTTCGATAGAATATGCCTTAGAATGGCTTTTTAAAACAGCCATGCTTTCCATAAATTCCTCATAATATTTTTTATGCATCGATAATTCCACTTCTAAATTCGATTTTTCAGTTTCCCATTCTAAATATTGTTCAACAAGCCCTAATTTTGAATAAATATTATTTTTTACGTTTGTTAGTTCAAAATTTAACACTTTTTCCCGTTCTAAATTTTGAAGTATCTCTTTTAAGTTATCTTTTAACGTTTCAAGGTCTTTTTTCATTAACTGAATTTTTAAAACATCATAATCCCCAATGACCTTTAAAAGTTCTGATTGGGTAGTTAAAACGTTGTTTTCATCAATATTATTTAAAAATTGAATGCAGTACTGGTATTTATTGTTAATTTCTTTTAATCTCGATTTTTGTAATTCGTAATTGCTAAGTTCACTTTTAATCACTTCGTATTCACATAAATTTTTTTTCATGTCCGTTAATTTTAACTCAAGCTCGTTAATTGAATTTTCAACCTTTAAAATAGAATTTTTCTTTTCTAAGAGTTCTCCATATTTGGGTTTTAATCCATTAATTATTTTTAATTCGCTATTTAAAATTTCTTTTTTCCGATTTAATATTTCAACCTGATTTTTAAGACTTTCAATTACCTTTTCAAGATTTTCCTGTTCTAATTCATAAGCTAAAAGTAGTTCCTGCTTTTTGTCGTTGGTTATTTTGGATTTACAGATGTTACATTCATCCACTGTTTTTTCAAGTTCGGCTTTAGATACTAAACTGTTTTTTAAAACAATTTCATTTCCAGCTATAACTTCAGTCAATTTTGATATTTTTTCACAGATCTGGTCGTACTTATCTTTAGTATTTTTTTCAAGGTTTATCTTTAATTCAATATCCATAAATTCTTTCAATGATTTGTTTAATTGCATTTTTTCATTATTTTCTATATTTAAACGTTTTTCAAGTTCTATTTTTTCTTTTAAGCTATTTGCATACTGATTTTTTTTCAAATTTAGTTCTGAAATTTTTTCAACTGCAATATCGTAATTTTTCGAATCAATTTCAAACTCTTTTTTCAGCTTTTTTTGATTGTTTATTTCCAAAATTTGTTTTTCAACAAATTCAAGTTCCGAAATCTTTTCTTTAATAAAATCAAGTTTTAAAATTTCTTCGTTTAATATCACTAAATATTTTTTAAGGTCTTCTATAGAATGACTTTTTAAATCTTTGTTGTTAATATTTTTCAAAATTTGAACTTCGTTTAAATTTAGATCCTTAAATGATTCCTGAAAACTGTATTCATTTATTTTTTTACCTATTTCCAAAATTTCCATGCTTAATGATTCTTCTTTTAATTTTAATTTCTGAAATGCATCGTATTCTAATTTATGACTTTTTATTTTTTCTGAAAGTTCTTTTATTCTTGATTCAACTTTTAAATACTTAAAATAGTTTTCTTGGTTGTTTTCAAGTTTTAAGGATTCATAGTCAACAGATTTTAATGAATTTTCAAGATTTTGAAGTTCCAATGAAATATTTTTAATTTCTGAAATATTTTCTTGTAAATCTTCCCTTAATTTAGTAATTTTTATAAATTTTTGGTTAAATTCAGTTAATTCGTTATTTTTTTCAACTTTAATATTTTCTAAATTTATAATTTCGTTATTAATTTCTTTTTTTAGCGTTTCAAGTCTTAATATCTCTAAATTTAGCTTTTCCAGTAAATTAGTTACTTCGATTTCTTGTTTAAGTTCCCCATTAATTTCAAAAAGTCTTTCTTCGTAAGCTTTTTTAATAATATTTATCTTTTCATAGACTTTTTCATATCTTTCAATTCCAAGGAGTTTTCCAATGACTTCTTTTCTATCTCCAGACGTCATCTGTATTAAATTTGCAATTTCGCCCTGTTTTATATACACTGCATTTGAAAATATGCTGTTATCAAGTTCCAATATTTCTTCAATCTTTTTATTAACCTCAGATGATGATTCTACGTTTAAAATACCATTGATGTATAATTTATCTTCAGTTTTATTTTGGTACCTTTTTCTTTTTACCAAATATGAATTACCTCGTATTTCAAATTCTAACTCTATTGAAAACGATTTAGAGCCTTTTTGCATCATATTATCTATTTTAAAGTTTGCACCTCGGGGAGAAAATAGTGCAAAGTTCATGGCCTGAAAAATAGAGGATTTTCCGCTGCCATTATGTCCAATTATTGTCGTTATCCCTTTATTGAGCTGTAGTTTAGTATTTCTATGGCTTTTAAAGTTTTCAATCTTGATACTTTTAATTATCATTAATTACTGCCCCCTGTAATGATTGTTAAAATAATTATCAGTATACTCGATGCACTCTTTTTCGCTTTCAAGCAATTTTTTGTAGAGTTGATATACGAAATCAACAGGCATTTCTTTTTGCTTAACGTATTCTTGAAATACCTCTTCAATATTATTTTCATTAAATGAAATGGATTCAAAACCTTCTTCGTCAATCTTATTAAATCTACTGTAAAGAACCAGACTTTTTAATTCTTCTAAAGATGTATTAAATATATTTTCAGAAACATTACAGTATAATATTGGTTTTTTTAAATTATTTTCAAAACTTTTAAGCTCTAAAATTAGTTCTTTAAGGTCTTTTTCATTTTCTATTTTTTTATCAGTTAAAAAGTTCCTACATTCTGTATCTATTTTTTCAACGGAATTTATATCAAAGTCCCTGCTTAAATCTCCAAGATAAAAACCTTTTTTATGTTTTTTATAATTAGAAACTTCGCTAACTGACATTATTTCAGTTGAACCAGCATAAGAAAATACTGAATTTCCGTCATTTACTGGTTTTAATGCCCGTTGATGGATATGGCCACCTGCAAAGTAATTAAAATCTGTTGGAAAGTCAGTAATCTGCAGTTCAAAACTTTGAGGCATGAATGGGGTTACACTCTGGTGAAAAAGCAATATTTTTTTATGATAATTTTTTGAATCTAAAATAATTTTTTGAATGTCTTCGTGGCTTTTTTGAATTTTATTTTGAGGGGCGTATTCTATTCCTCCAATAAATACGCTGTCTTTAAAAACATGGCTTTTTTCCCTTAAAAAAGTTTTCAAGCTACTTCCTACAATTTTTTTTAAGATTCCAAAAGGCCTACCCTTTTGTTGGCTTTTTGGAATGTCGTGGTTTCCATGTATTAAATATATCGGTATATTTTTTTCTTTTAATTTCAAAAAGCCTTCAATTGCAGTTCTAAGAGCATTTACTGAAGGCTGTGGACTTTCAAAAAGGTCGCCACTGTGGATTACAAAGTCTGGTTTTATTTCGATAATTTTGTCAATACATTCCATAAATGATTCATAAATATCATTTTCCCGTTCATCAAGATTATATTGGCGGTATCCAAGATGACTATCTGATAAATGAATGAACTGCATAATATCGCTCCAGAAATACTAATCAAAACAAAACATGTTTTAGTGTATTTTTAATTATCTTTTGTAATCGTTCATTAAATATTTTTTTATACTTGTTTGATAATCACTTTTAAAATAAATGTGAAAATATGAAGCTGGATTTAAACGATTTGGGATTAAAAATTGAAGATGCAATTAATGTAAATAAAAAATTGCTTGATTATGTACATTATAAGTTTGAAAAACCCAAAATAGATTTTAAAAATAAAGAGGCAATGAAAGAATATAATATTGCTATATTAAAAGGGGTTTTTGGATTAGATATGGATTTTCATGAAGATGCGCTTATTCCCACTCCAATAAATCGATATCTTTTTATAAACGAGGTTTTTATAAAAAAACAAGGTATAAAAAGCGTTTTAGAAATCGGAACGGGCTCTGGAATTCTTTCAATAATGATTGCAAAGTATTTTAATTCAAGATGCACTGCAACAGATACTTTAAACGAATATTTAGATATTGCAATGGAAAATATATGTAAAAATAAGTTATCTAATGAAATAGACCTATTAAATTCAAAAGGAAAAATAATTGAAGGTATAGCTGAATTAACTGGCAAAAAGTTTGATTTAATAATATCTTACCCTCCTTACTATGCAGAAAACTCGGTTGCATCAAAAAAAAGCTTTGGAGGGGCCTATGCAAATGAAATCGAGCTCATTGGTGGTGGAAAGTATGGTGAGACGTTTTCGGAAAAAATTATCGAAGAAGGAATGAATTTTTTAAATGAAAACGGAGCTATTGCAATAATGTTTCCAGAAAAACCCTATGAACGGCGAAAACTTGTTGAGGATAAAATTTTAGAGCTTGGAATGGCTCTTGAAAAATCCACTATAAAAACTGGAAAAAGAATACGTCACATACTAATGGCCGTGAAGGTAGATAAATTAAATTAAATTAAATTAAATTAAATTATTCGATAAATTTAAATTATTTGTACTTTTATGAAAAAGTCAATTAATAGTGTTATACGATACTATTTCAATTTTTGAAAGAATTTCAAAAGTCTTCCCTTTAATTTTTGGAATAATTTTGCCACCATATTTTTTTATAACAATATCTTTTGCTTCAAAAGGATTTTCTGCATTTATGATTTCAGTTTTAACTACTTCTTTATCTCCTGTAAAAAATAGGCGTATGATGTAACATTTCATTAAGTTTCCCCCATTCAAAAAACTTACAAGTAAACTATTTTATAAATAGTTAAAATAAGTATTGAAAAAATTACCTAGAAAGTTCTTGAAGAACAAGTTTAACTGCATCATCAAGAGAGTCTTTAACTTCTTTAGTTAGCCCTACTTCAATATCTGGGGTAGTTACTCTTTTTGCTTGGCATCCAACAATTACAACATCCATTCCAGCATTTTTAGCTTTAATTAGGTAATTAGAAAGGGGCATATCGTGTGCATCAAAAGTGTATTTTTTTATTTTTGAAAGATCGTTAATCGATAAAATTTTTAAGGTACCGGGGGGCAATTTAAAATCTATAATATCGACTATAATGATTTTTTTAGTAATACAGCTTTCATCCATTAATGACATTAAATAAAATGGAGCCCCAGTTCCTGCATCAATTAAACCAACGTTTTTAGGCAGCTCCATTTTTTCAAGCCTTGAAATAACTTCATATCCAAACCCGTCGTCTGCAAATATTACATTACCGCAACCAAATACTAAAATTTCGTATTTTAGGGAATCAGGCATCATATTTAACCACCAATAATGACTTTTACTTTGTTTAATCCTTTTTATACTTAATATAATATATAGTCTAGGGAGCTAAGAATACATAAACTTTAGAATAAAAAAGGGTAGAATGACATGGATTTTATAAATATTAATTTGGGTATTTTTGGACATATTGATCATGGAAAGACAACACTTTCAAAAGTTTTAACTGAAATTGCATCAACATCAGCACTTGATAAGCTTCCGGAATCTCAAAAACGTGGAATTACTATAGATATTGGATTTTCTTCTTTTAAGCTTGAAAATTATCGTGTAACTCTTGTAGATTCTCCAGGACATGCAGATTTGATTAGGGCAGTAGTTAGTGCTGCAGATATAATTGACCTAGCATTAATTGTTGTAGATGCAAAAGAGGGCCCAAAAACGCAAACTGGGGAACACATGCTTATTTTAGACCACTTCAACATTCCAACAATAGTGGTAATGACAAAGGTTGATAATGCAAATCCTGATGAAATTAATAGGACAAAGCTGTTTATGCAAACCATACTTAAGTCAACTAAAAATCTTAAAGAAAGTTTAATAATCCCAATTTCTGCAAAGACTGATTTTGGAATTTCTGAACTTAAAAACACGATTTTTAAAACGTTAAATGATATGGAAATAGTTAGAAAAACAGATAGCTATTTTAAAATGCCAATAGACCATGCATTTCCTATAAAAGGTGCAGGAACCGTTGTAACGGGGACTATAATTAAGGGAACTGTTAAAATAGGGGATGAATTGAGGATAATTCCAATAAATATCGGTGCAAAAGTAAGGAGTATACAATGTTTTAAAGAAAGTGTAACTTTTGCAAAAGCAGGTGATCGAGTTGGGATGGCAATTCAAGGGGTGGACTCAAAACAAATCTATCGAGGATGTATATTAACTTCAAAAGATACTAAATTACAGGCAGTTAATAAAATTGTTGCTAAAATAAGGGTTTCAGATATATTTAAATACAATTTAACGCCTAAAATGAAGGTTCACTTAAATGTGGGAATGTTAATTGTTCCAGCAGTAATTGTGCCTTTTAAAAAGGTAGATTTTAGAAATTATACTGAAAATGTTATTTTAGATGAAGTAGTTTCTGGAAATGAATGCTATTGTGCGTTTGAACTTGAAGAAAAAGTTTTAGCAGAATTTGGCGATAGGGTTTTAATTACGAGGCTTGACCTTCCACCAACAACACTAAGAATCTGCGGTCATGGCGTAATTGAAGAATTTAAACCTATAAAAGACTTAAATATTAAAAAGGAAGTTTTAAAAGAAGGAAATATTAAAGTAGACAAGGGAAGAACCGTAATTGAAGGACTTTCCGAATCAAAAGTCGCTGCTGAAAAATTAATTGGTGAAGAGATTTCAATTGTTGGAAAAGATATTGTTGGGAAAATAAAAAGCACTTTTGGAACAAAAGGACTTTTAATGGCGGACTTTAATGGAAATGTTGAAAATCGTGATAAAATAAATTTAAAACGACTTAGAAGGTGGGGTTAGGTAAAAACATGACATTAACTGTTAAAACACCTTCAAAAGTCATATTATTTGGGGAACATGCGGTTGTAGATGGATATTCTGCAATTGCAATGGCAATAGATCTTAAAACAACAGGGGAAATTAAAGGTAATTTTGAAACAATAACAATTGAACTTTCAGATTTAAATGAAATTTTTGAAATAGCTCCTAAATTAATTAAAGAATTAGATATTTCAAATTTCAGTCCCTCTTTAAAGTATGTATTATGCGCTACAAAGTATGCAATAAACTACCTAATTGAATTTAAGGGTTTAACGTCAATAACTCCGTTTAAACTTAAAATATTTTCAGAAATTCCCGTAAGCTGCGGTCTTGGTTCTTCGGCATCAGTTGTTGTAACAACAATTAATTCAATTTCAAATTTTTATGGAATTTCCCTTAAAAATGAAGAAGTAATTAACATGGCTTATTCGGTTGAAAAGGATATTCAAGGGCGTGCAAGTATAACTGACACTGCAACAATTACCTTATCTGGAATGATTGAAATTTATGCTGGAAATTATAAAATAATGCCAAAAGAACTCAGTGAATTTATAAAAACGTGTAATTTTTTAATTGTTAACGTTGAAGAAAGAACGAGAAAAACAGCAGATTTAGTGTGGGAAGTTTCAGAACATCCTCAAAAAGAGGAATTATTTAAAAAAATCGGGACGATAATTGAAAAAGTAAAACATAACCGTTCAAAAGAAGAACTTGGAAAATTAATGGTTGAAAACCATGAAATTTTAAAAAAATTTGGAATTTCAACTGAAAAGCTAGATTTGGTTATTGAAGCTTCAAAAAAGTATGCACATGGTGGAAAATTAACCGGTGCAGGAGGGGGCGGTTCTGTAATAATTCTTCTAAAAAATGAAAAGGAAGAATTATTAAAAGAACTTAAAAAAATCGGAGTAACAGGAACTTTTGAGTGCAAAATGACAAATTTTTAATAAATTAATCTGCTTTCTGACCTACTCCAATGTAAATTCTATGTTTTCCAATTTTTCCACCGCCAAGTGAATAAATTTCAATTTTATTTTCTCTTGCAAGTGTTTCAACTTTTTTCCGCCCAGAATCCTGTGACTTTTCAGAAAAAGAAATTAAAACTACTGCATCATCTAATTTTTTCATCCCAATAACGGGTTTTGTGTTAATTTCCCCAAGCGAATTGATTCCTTCTAAGTGTGAAATTACGAGATTTGCATCGTCAATATATGGGAATTTTTCAAGGTGTTTTGTAATAAAGTCTATATTTTTTGTTCGTTTTTGTTCGTATTTTCGAATGTTTATCCGGTAATAATTTAATTTTCCATTTTGAAAGTCCCTAATTATCGATTTTGAAGTCCTATCTAAATCTATTTCGTTATCTTTTGATAAGAAATTTAACTTACTCCCGATTTTTGATATATCATTTTCAGTTATTTCTTCTTCAAATTCTAAATTATAATACTCTTTTAAAATGGTTTTATCAAATGATTGGATTCTTTGAAGTATTTTTATTGCAGGAAATAGTATATTTTTTGCCTTTTCATACCTTAAAGCACCAGATATTACCAGTTCATCTTCGTCTTTTGGTTCGATTATTCCTGGAGAATCAAGCAATTTAATGTCTTTTGTTAGTTTTACCCACTGTTCCCCTACAGTTAATCCTGCCGTAAGGCCACTTTTTGCACTTCTTCTTCCAGTAAGTGCATTAATAATTGAGGACTTTCCAACGTTTGGATACCCTACAATTCCAACTTTTCCGTGTTTTATGTTTTTTATACTCAAATAAATTTTAATTTCATCTCTTAAAATACTTGTTCCAAGTTTTTCTTTAGCACTCATGAAAACTACTGATGAATCAGGGTTTTCTTTTTTAAATTTTGCTTTCCATTTTTCAAGGATTTCTTTTGGAACGAGGTCTGACTTATTAAGTACATAAATTAGTTTTTTATTTTTTTCAATCGTGTACTTTTCAAGAAACCTGTTTCTTGTGGTTTCAGGGTCTCTTGCATCGATTGCTAAAAGCACGATGTCGCACTCGAAAATAATTCTATTAACCATTCTTTTCATGGGGACTTTGTTTTCCATAATCATCAATCTTAAAATTTTTAAATAGTTATCAAACTTGGATTCAGGTAATATATAATACAGTCAGTTTCAACCAAAATTTTAAAATAAAAATTACTTAATTTTAGATGTTACTTAATTTTGAAGGATTTATAAATCCGCTTGAAATCATTAAATCAGCAATAGTTATTGAAACCATTGATTCTATTACAGGTATTACTCTTGGAACAATTATTGGGTCGTGCCTTCCCCCGATTTTTATTGGCACAGTTTCAAGTGTTTTTATATTTACTGTTTCTTGGGTTTTTGAAATTGAAGGAGTGGGTTTAATTGACGCCCTTATAACTACTGGTGCTCCAGTACTAATTCCGCCCAAAATTCCTCCCGCATTATTTGTTTTTGGACATATTATTCCATTTTTAAAATAAAATTCATCGTTCATTTCGCTTCCAAAAAGTCTTGACGATTCAAATCCTTTTCCAACTTCAAAACCCTTAATAGAATTTATACTCATGACTGCACTTGAAAGCCGTCCTTCTAGCTTATTAAAAATTGGGTTCCCAATCCCTTTTGGAAGCCCATATATAACAACTTCAACAACTCCTCCAACACTATCTTTTCCATCTATCGCTTTGAATACATATTCGTTCATTTCATTAGAATTTGTGGAAGGACATCTTAAAACGCTATCTTCAATTTGATTAGAAAGTTTTTGAATGTTTAAATCACTTTCAAAAAATTCTGGATTATTATAATAGTTAAAATCACCTTTAATAGTTCCAATTTCCGTTGTATATCCAATTACTTTGATTTTATGCGTATATTCAATAAGTTTTTTAGCAATGGCTCCGCCGATAACATTTCCAATTGTAGTTCTACCGCTACTTCTCCCCCCGCCCCTGTAATCATAGTTTCCATATTTTAATTGGTAGCTTAAGTCAGCATGTCCTGGTCTAGGGGTATCTTTGATAGCCGTGTAATCTTTTGACTGTTGACTTTTATTATATACGATACATGAAATAGGCGTTCCAGTGGTTTTTCCTTCAAAAATTCCAGATAAAATTTCCACCTCATCTTCTTCTTTCCGCGGGGTTGAAAATAAACTATATCCTGGTCTTCTTCTGTTCAATTCGTACTGAATATCATTTTCAGTTAAGGGGAGATTTGAAGGACAGCCATCTATTACTGCACCAAGTGCTTTTCCATGGCTTTCGCCCCACGTGGTAACTCTAAAAGTATCTCCAAAAGTGTTCAACATATCACCAGAATATTTTCGTAAGATTTAAACATGTTACTTGAAATATTATACAATACTACTTTAAAAAATGAGGGGATTTTTATGATTGCAGTTGTCGGCGCAGGGCCTGCGGGATTATCATGTGCAAGCATGCTTTCCAAATTTGGACTTTCAGTTGAACTCTTTGAACGAGATAAGTTAGGAGGCACTTGTCTAAATTATGGTTGTAGGTATATTAATGCATTAAAAGATGTTTCAGACACTATTGAAAGTTTAAATTCAATAAAAGGTAAAAAACACACTTTAAATGATATACTCTCTTTAAGCGATTTACATAACAAGATAGATAATATTCATGAGGTAATGAGGGAAAATTCTCTTGAATCCCTTACTAAAAAAGGAATAGTAGTTAAATTTAAAGAATTTAAAGAAGAATATGAAAAAGATTATGATTACGTGGTTTATGCAACAGGTTATGACTATCCTACCAGTTTTGAAGGCGTAGAATGTGCAAAATACAATGAAATTCCATATATAAGAAAATTACCTAAAAAAGTCCTTGTAATTGGGGGGGGCACCGTTGCTGCAGAATATGCATCCATATTTTCAACTTTTGGAAGTGATGTAACAGTATATGTTCGATCAAAATTTTTAAAAATGATTGAAGATGATGAAGTTCGAGAGTATATCATAAACAACATTTCTAATTTTAAAATAACGAGTGATATCAACGTAATGAGAAAAATGTTAAATGATAATGAGTATTTTAATGTATTGGCTGTTGGAGGTACACCTAAATATAAAACAAACGAATTTCTTCAAGTAGATGGAAAAAATAATGTTTATGCCTGTGGTGATGCTGTGAAAGGGGGCTACACTCCGATTGCAAATCGAGAAGGAAAACTTGTTGCAGAAAATATCTATAACGCCATAAAAGGTATTCCTTTAAAAAAAATGACCTATGGTATAAATATTTCTACAATTAGGATGCCTATGAATATTTCAGTACTTGGAAAACAGACATTAAACTTTAAAACAACATATAATCGCCCAGGTAGTGGTTACTATTTTAAAAAGTCCGAAAAAAGAGGAATGAATAGGATTTATTATGAAAATGGAAAAGTTGTTGGTGCAATTGCAATGACTCCCGCAACGGATGTTTCCCCTTATTTTTTACAATATATTAAGGGAATTGATGTTTACAATGAATTTTTAGAGGTTTATCCTTCAAACGACCCGTTCTACTGGCAGGTATAAATAGGAATATGCGATAAGTATTATGAAAAAAGGGTAAAAAATGGATTTAACCAAATTAGGAATAGGCCTTGTTGAAGAGTATGGTTATTATGCCCTATTTTTAATAGGCTTTTTCGAACCCATTTTCCAACCAGTCCCAAATGAAATTTTTATGATTGCAGGAATAACCCTTGGAATGGACTGGAAATTGGTTTTAATATCTGCAACAATTGGAATTACGTTAGGAAGCAGTGTAACATACTATTTATCTTCAAAATATGGTGAAAAACTTGTTTTAAAACTATTTGGGCGGGAAAAGTACTTAAAATCCCAAGAATTCCTAAAAAAATGGGGCTTTTTTGGGATAATTATTGCAAGTTTTGCTCCGGTGCCGTTTGAATTAATCTGTTGGACATCTGGAATTTTTAAAATGCCCTTTAAAGTATATATTTTCGCTGTTTTTTTTAGTAGGATTATAAAATATACTTTGATTGTACTCCCATTTGCAGCAATTGCTAAATTCTGGCAATTTTAAGGATTTTTTTCAAATTTTATCGATATTTATAAATAGATTGATTATAAAATTATCACTAGTATTTATACTTCTAATTTTAATCTCGGTGAAAATATGTGTCTTGCAATTCCCTCAAAAGTGGTTGATATATTTGAAGAAGACGGCCAAAAATATGCCATAGCAGAATACAAAGGCGTTAGACAAAAAGCAAAACTCGCCCTTTTAGAGGGGGTGAATGTAGGAGATTATGTATTGATACATACGGGCTATGCACTCGAAAAAATGAATGAAGAAGATGCAAAATTAAGTTTGGATGCTTGGGAAGAACTTTTTGAGGTATTAGATGAAATGAATGGCGTAAAAAAGCAATAAAAAATATATTAAATAATTCATATTTAATTTATTTTAATCTATTATTTAGTCTTCTTTTACTATTATTGCATCAGTTGGACATACGTCAATACAAACAAGGCAAAATGTACAGTCTGATTCCCTCATAACTATTACTTTATTCTCTTTAATTTCAAATACCTCGGTTGGACACGTATTTACGCACTCCGCACATTCTGGACCTTTACACTTATTGTAGTCAATTATAACACTCATTTTATCCCCCCTTTTCTGATAATATAATTTATAGATAAATGTATTAAAAATTATGGATAAAATATGGCGTAAAAAAGTTGTTAAAATCGTGTAATGTTTGGATTGTTTAATATTCGTTCAATATTCCAAAGTTCATTTAATACTTTTGAATTAATACTTGCCCGTAAAAAAGGAATTTTGAATCCTATTGCAATATGGGGAAAAGAGGTATTGTCCCCCTCAATTACGGTGTTAAGCCCTTTTTCAGAAATATAATTCACGTAGTAACTCATTTCAGTAAGTGTGCCCATCTGGTACGGGTTAAATTTTGAAAAATCTGCTTCTTCATCGATATTTTCAGTACATAGTATTCCATCGAAGTCTATTATTTCATGACTTTCCAAATAATCGATTTCTTCAATATTTGCCCCATATTCTAAAATTTTAGCACCTGCTAAAATTTCAACGTCCTCTTCATCTGAAACATTAGATATTATTTCTTTGAATTTTTCAATATCGTTAAATACGTTTTTTGAAATATATTCCCCGTAGTTGTTTTTAAAAGAGTACTCTTTTGAAAGTTCTGAAAGTATCGTATTATATATATGAATCATTTCTCCAATGGATTCTGCCATTGGAATTGCTAAAAGTTGGTTAGAACCATCAGAAACGAGTGAACATCCAACTACAGGTAGATTAGATGATAAAACTCCCCCGATATGTTTAAATAATGGAATATCTACGCTGTTTGCAGCGGCTCTTGCGATACTTATGGAGGTCCCCATCGTGACTTTAGTATTGTCTACGGACGTATCGCAGATTATTGAATCGATAATGTCTTGGTCATATGCCGGATAACCAACTAGCTCTGGAGCAAGTATATTTTCAACATCGGATATTGCAAAATCCGGATTTTCAACATCAATTACGTCGTATCCAATACCATTATTAGTTAATGTAGCAATACGAACCTGAATTTTTGAGTTTTTAAACACTTTTTTTGCAGTTACCCGTTTTATGGAGGTGCTGTTTTCCACTAAAATCCCCCTAATAAAAAATGGTTAAAATATTACTTTAATGGTTTTTTAACGCACAAAGGAATTTTTCCCTGCTTTACTTCTTCTTCAGCGAGATTTAACGACGAAGATTTATCTGATTCCACAGTTAGGGGGGCCCCATCTGAAATTTGAAGGGACCTTGCACCTACTAATCTTGCAGTTTCGAATTTGGTTAATTTCATGAAATCACCCTAACGGAGTAATCTATATTTTAATAAAATATGGGGCTGCCGAGATTCGAACTCGGGTTGCACGCCCCCCAGACGCACAGGATGGCCAGGCTACCCCACAGCCCCTAAATACAGGGTAATTATTAAAATGTAATTACCTATTTTATCTGTATTCGACAATATCATCGAATAATTCTTTTCCATTTTCAAGCCTGTGGGATGCAAACATCCTTCTACAGCAGTATTTTGTAACGCCTAAGTCGTTTAAAATTTCTTCTGGACTTTCTACATTTGAAAGTCGGGTTTTGTATTCATCATAAACTTCAGAAATTACATTCCCGCAAGAAAAACATCTGATTGGAAATATCACTATTACCACCTAAAAAACGTAAAGGGAAGAAAAATAATTATCTGTATGACTTTT
Source organism: Methanococcus vannielii SB (assembly GCF_000017165.1). Classification (NCBI taxonomy): domain Archaea; kingdom Methanobacteriati; phylum Methanobacteriota; class Methanococci; order Methanococcales; family Methanococcaceae; genus Methanococcus; species Methanococcus vannielii. The sequence goes on along the minus strand of NC_009634.1, from coordinate 689,778 downwards.
GTCTTCTAGCTCTTGGACCTTTTGATGATTTACTTGGTTTGTGAGGCTCAGTTCTTCTTGCATCACTTACAAGCAAAGTTCTGTCGTAGCTTAAGAACATTTCTTTTAATTCCATTTTTCCGGTAAATTCAATAATTGCTTTACCTAAAGCGGTTCTTGCAGCATCCATTTGGCTTACAGTTCCACCGCCTTTAACATCTACATCTACATCAATACTGCCTAATATTTCACCCGCTAATATTACAGGTTCCATTAACTTCATTTTGATGTATTTAGGTTCCATTAATTCTAATGGTTTTTTATTAATTCTTATTTTACCGCTTCCTTCTGTTGCAGTAGCTCTTGCAATTGCGGTTCTCCTTTTACCTACGGTGTGGACTACCTTCACACTTTCACCTCAATTAGAATTTAGCACCTAAGTATTGGCTTAATTCTCCAACTGTTACGTATTTGATAGTATTTGGCGCACTACCTAAGCTAATGTCGATAGAAATTCCTTCTGGAACTCCAACTTCAACTTTTATACTTTTAAATGCGTTTACTCCTCTATCCTTTTTATATGGGAGCATTCCTCTAATGATTCTTCTGATAATTGCATCAGGTCTTCTAGGGAATTTTGGACCCATTCTATTAGGATTTGAGATACTTTTTCGTTCTCTTAACTGCGTATACTTTTGGAAGATAAAATCTCTGTTTCCAGTTATAATCGCTTTTTCAGCGTTTACAATTGTAACTTCTTCTCCACTTAATGCAACTTTTGCAACGTATGATGCCAGTCTTCCAACAACCGCATTTTCAGCGTTTACAACAACCATACTTCCACCTTAATGTTTAATTAGGCCATAATAATTACTTTGGACCCTTTTGGGTTTTCAGCGATAATTTGTTCAATTGATAAGCATTTTCCACCAACTGATTCAATTGCAGACTTTGCAGTCTCTGAAAATGAAAATGCTGCAACAGTTACTTTTGTCTTTAATGAACCTGCCCCTAATACTTTGCCAGGAACTAAGATTACATTACCTTCTGAAGCATATCTGTTGATTTTACTCACATTTACTTCAATTTTCTTTCTAGCTGGTTTGGATAATTTTTTAGCAACATCTTTCCAGATTGGTGCACTATTTTTGAACGATTCTTGTTTTAATGTTTGAATCAATTCAGTAGTTTTTGGGTTTGTAGCCATTGTTTTTCTCATAATTTCACCCGAATGATATAATACATTTCTCACTCGTTTCAAAACTAACATTTTGATAGTTTAAGATAATTAGTGAAAATTTAGTTGTCAGCATTTAATTCGTGACCTTCTAGTTCGGATAAAAAAATTTCCGCTTTGTTTTTTAAAATTTCAAGCGAAGATCTTATTATATCTTCCGCGTCCATGTTTCCGAATGACTCAATCGTAAATTCCACTTCGTCATTTGATATCTGTTTGTAAACCACATTACAAGGTTGCCACTTTGCATGAAATTTACCAGTACCAACAAGAGCTTCGGCTTCAAATTCTAGTTTTTGGCCTTCAGCTAATTTTACTATCGGAATATTTTCAAAAGCAATTTCACCAGCTTCAGATTTTAAATCTGATGAATATACGGTACATGGTCCTTCCTTAGACAGGGTAAATACGACAACTTCATCTCCACTGACGGGAACTCCCTTTACAGGTATCAAACCAAGTCTGTGTGCGAGAACTTCATCGTACATCGAAGACGTGTTTTCATAGAAGTATACATTTTCAATAGCATATGTAGGAACTTCCGAAATCATTAATCTTCTCAATGCACTGGAAAAAGATAATGGGGCTTTTAATTCCACTTTAACAATTTCCCCAGTTTTCTTTTTCTCTTTTTGGATATTTTTTATCAAAAAAATCACCAATTATCTGTTCTTTCTTTTTGGCGTAGTACCGTCGTGAGGAATTGGTGTAGCGTCTTCGATTCTACCGATTTTAATGCCTGCCCTTGATAATGCCCTGATAGCAGCTTGTGCACCAGGTCCAGGATTTTTGGACTTTTGACCGCCTGCTGCTCTGACTTTTACGTGAACTTGGTCAATTCCTTTATCTCTCATCAATTCTGCAATCTTGAATGCAGCTTGCATTGCAGCATATGGTGATGATTCGTCCCTTTGGTTTCTCACGATCATACCGCCTGAAACTTTAGCGATGGTTTCTGCTCCTGTTACATCCGTAACGTGGAGTATTGTGTTGTTGTAGGATGCATATATGTGTACTAATCCCCATTTTTGACTCATTTAATCACCTTATTGATTTTCCTCGCTTACTGCGGTAGTTCTTTCAGGGTGGTTCTCTAAAGCCATTGGTGAGTTAGGCACGTATCCTATTGCATTATTTTCAGAAACTGAAACTAAGTATGAAGGGGAAGTAACTCGTCTTCCATTTACTGCAATGTGCCCGTGAACAATGAGCTGTCTTGCCTGTTTAGCTGTTTTAGCAAGGCCTTTTCTGTATACCAGTGTTTGTAATCTTCTTTCAAGAATACTTTCAATGTTTAATGAAAGAATATGGTCAAGAGTAGGCTCTTGTTCAACCAAGATAGCGTATCTTTTTAAAACATTGAATAACTGAACAGCTTCTTTTCCACCTTGCGTGGTTGTGTCGCTGATCAATTTTCTTGCTTGTCTTCTGTAATTTCTTAATTGGGTTTCCATCTTCCAGAGTTCTTTTTTGTTAACCAAGCCATATTTATGGCTAATTTCTCTTTCCTTCTGGATTCTTTCCCCAATCCATGGATGGTTAGGTGTGTCGTATTTTTTACCTAATCTTCTTGGATCTCCCATTTTTTCACCTTTTTACTTTTTTTACTTCTTCCTCTTAACTCCCATTGTACTTCCTTTTCTGAAAGAACCTCTGGTTCTCTGTCCTCTACATGGTAATCTTAACTCGTGTCTGATACCTCTATAGCATCTGATCTTTTTCATGTTTCCAATGTCTTCTTGTACTGCGAGTACGAGGTCGGTTTCGATAAGGTGTTTGTCGAGTCCCGTGTAGACATCTTTTTTCCTGTTGAACATCCATGATGGAATACCGTGTTTTGCAGGGTCTTCTAAAACTGATTCAATTTTTAAAACATCCTCATCTGCTAAGTAACCTGCCTGTTGTTTAGGGTCTAATTCGGTAACTCTGATTAATGCCTTAGCCATAGCCCTACCGATACCTTTCACTTCTTGTAGTGCGTATTCGAGAGGGTTTTTACCTTCAAGGTCTGTTTTTGATATTCTGATTCTGTGTCTGAATTCTGTCTGAGTCACTCTTGCACCTCCAGAGATCTTCGTGTTTATGACTGTTAATTAGTAATAAAAAAATAAATGGCGCAGAGAGGGGGATTTGAACCCCCGCGAGGCAAAGCCTCATACGGTTTCCAGCCGTACGCCTTCCCAAGCTAGACTATCTCTGCACATTAGGTTATTAGGAATAACATATACCTGGCAACAATATTGAAAAATGTGCCATTCTAACCGTGTTTGAATCTGGGTTACCGTGTTTTCTATCATTGTATTACTTATGACCTTTCATTTATATAGATTTCGATTTAATCGAGACAGCTATATAAATTACTATATGCAGGTACCGTGTTTTATTCTGAATGAAATCTTAATTACATAAGATGTTATAATATATATTTGTTTGCATAATGATTTAAGTTTGGAATTCAGGATATTCATATTATCGTTCATAGTATTAACGTATTATATGACAATTTATTTGTCATTTTTAGGTCATTATATAATTGCGTACTCAATAACCAATAAGTTTATATATCTGAATCGTAATTCTTATTCTTGACTCTAATAGTAAGAGACGTGCCAAGGTAGTCTAGTCCGGCGAGGCAGCGGACTGCAGATCCGCTTCAGAGGGGTTCAAATCCCTTCCTTGGCTTTTTTTATTTTGAATACATTAATTTATTAATTTGGATTAATAAATGTTATTTTTTAGATTTTTCCAATGACAATACATAAGTTATATAAAATATTTTTTACTATATCCTAAAAAACCATTATTTTTGATTTAAACTACTATTTTTTGGTTTTTCACGTTTTAATATAATTGGAGGAAACACAATGCACTGGGCTGATGCAACAGCGGAAAAAATCATGAAAAAAAGAAATGTGGAAAAATACGTGGTTTCAAGTGGTATTACTCCATCGGGCCACATACACATCGGAAATGCGAGAGAAACACTGACTGCAGATGCAGTACATAAGGGACTTCTTAATAACGGGTTAGAAAGTAAATTAATTTTTGTTGCAGATGATTATGACCCATTAAGGAAACTATATCCATTTTTAACGCAAGATTTTGAAAAATATATAGGAATGCCTTTAAGTGAGATCCCTTGTCCTGAAGGATGCTGTGAAAGTTATGCTGACCACTTTTTAAAGCCATTTTTAAATAGCTTAAATGGACTTGGAGTCGAACTTACGACTTACCGAGCAAACGAGTGCTACAAAGCAGGAATGTATAATGAAGTAATTATAAAAGCACTTGAAAATAGGTTAAAAATCAAAGAAATTCTTGATTCATACCGAAAAGAACCGCTTGCTGATGATTGGTATCCATTAAACATAGTTTGTGAAAAATGCGGTAAAATGAATCAGTCAAAAGTAGTTGCATATAAAAGCGAAGATAAAACCGTAACTTACGTATGCAAATGCGGATTTGAAAACACAGTTAATCCATTTAACGGGATTGGAAAACTTCCATGGCGAGTAGACTGGCCTGCAAGGTGGGGTATTTTTGGAGTTACGGTAGAGCCAATGGGTAAAGACCATGCTGCATCAGGCGGCTCTTATGATACAGGAATTAAAATTGCAAGGCAGATTTATGAATATATTGCACCAGAAAAGATAGTTTACGAGTGGATTCAGTTAAAGGTAGGAGATAGGGCAATGCCAATGTCGTCTTCTGCAGGGGTTGTATTTGCAGTAAAAGATTGGAATGAGATATGCCACCCTGAAGTTTTAAGATTTTTAATTTTAAGGGGGAAACCAACAAAGCATATTGATTTTGACTTAAAAGCAGTTTCAAACCTTGTTGATGACTATGACGAACTTGAGAGAAAGTATTTTGAGTTAGTTGAAAAGAAAGAAACCGAAAGTTTGAATGAAAATGAAGAAGAAAAGTTAAGAATTTACGAATACACTACACCAAATATTCCAGAAAAGTTGCCTTTACAGGTGCCTTACAGGTTTGCTTCAATTATTGCACAGATTGCATGGAATGACGAAAAGCAGACAATTGATATTGAAAGAGTTCTTGATATTTTGGGAAGAAATGGGTATATGCCATCTAAATTTTCAGAATATGATATTAAACGACTTGAAACAAGGCTTAAAATGTCTAAAAAGTGGGCATCGGATTACGGTGAAAATTTAGAAATTTTGGGTCTTGAAAAAGCAAAAGAACAGTTTGAAATACTTTCAGAAAATCAAAAAGAATGGCTAACTGAATTTGCAAATAATTTGAATGAGATTGAACCTGACGCAAGTGTTATTCATGAATTAATGTATGAAAGTGCGATAAAATTGGGTTTAGAACCAAAAGATGCATTTACTGCTTCATACAACCTCCTTCTTGGTAAAAATTATGGCCCAAAGCTCGGGAGTTTTTTAGCCGCTCTTAAAAAGGATTTTGTAGTAAACAGATTTTTATTAAGAGAATAAATTATTATAATAAGTAATTATTTCGACTTTTTTAAATTTTTATTAAAGATATTATTTAAACTAAATTTAAATCAAAAAATATATAATACTTACCAGATATTATTTTTTACGTAATACTTAATACTTATATTAATATGGCCATATTTGGCCCAAAAGTAACACCCGGGTAAAAATGGGGTAAAAAATGTATTCTGAACTTTTAAGAAATGAGGTAATTTATAAAAAACTACCATTAGAATTTTTAGAGTATGTAAAAAACTTTTCAAGAACTATAAACTCAAATCTTGAAACTATTTCACCAACGGAATACCTTCAGGTGGTAATGTATACAATGCACATATTTAGGATACTTGAAAGTGAAATTGACAAAATTAGACTATCTGAAAATGAAGTATTTGACGTTGAAATCTTAAAAAAATATGCAAATTGGGAATATTTAAAACCGCCTGATATATATTATATTAAATTTTCAACATCTCGCACTGAAAAATTTGAAATAGTATATAAACTTACAATTCCTAAAAAAATTAAATGTAAGTATGACGATGAGATATATTCAACAATACTGCCTAACAAACGAATTATAAAATCAATATATAAGGTATTTATGAAGGTATCTAATAATATATGCCTTCAAAACTAATATTATTCGATTATTTATTTTTACTTCAAAGTTTTATTTTTTTACATAACATAAGATTTTAAAATTCAAATTTATTTTTCATTTTTGACCAAATATGCAAATGGTATAAAAATGAAAAATTACTATATTATCGGTAACCTATTTTAGCAGGGATAAAAATGATTGAAATTATTTCTTACCAAGAATTTAAGGGAAACGATAAAGCCATTGTTGACAGAGGATTTGAAAAATTAGTTGGAGAATTGAAGGAAAAATACGGTGCAGAGACACTATCTAGTGAAATAGATGATAGTGAATTATACACTCGAATAGATGAACTAAAAATAAAATTTGAAACGCTTATTGACTATATTACGTTTTGTATAAAGTACGGTGCAGATTTAGATGTACTTTCTCCTTCAAAATTAAAAATCTCTGGAAATGAAATGGGGGAAACAATATCTTATATCATAGACTTTTTTAAAAGATTTTCAGAAGAATATGGAATTGCTTTCAATGTATATGTCAAAAAAGATGTTGAATTAGATTTAGATGCATTAAAAAAAGGCATGTATGATGATGACGATATCTTCTGTTTTGAAGAAGAAGACGGTCTTTTAAGGGTAAAAGCAGTATTTTCTGGAGAAGGAAAATCTGAAGAAGTAGTCATTAAAAACATACTCGTATCTCTAAACCCCGATATAATTGTGAATAAAGTTATAACAAAACCAACGGAAATTGAAAAAGAAACTTTTTCTGGATTAATTGCAGTTGAAATGTTTTGTAATCCATTCGATATCGTAGAAGTTGCATACAAGTTTTTACCGCTTGCAGTTTCTTTTGAAAATTCAGATATTGAACTTGATATTTCAGAAATTCAGGATATTGGAAATGACCTTGGCGGTGCAATATTTGAACTAACACATGCTGCTGCTACAATGAAGGGAAAGAATTAAAAATAAAAATATAGAACTATTATTTAATTTAAAATTACTAACCTAAAGTTACTAATGAGAAATATACTTTTACGGGTATCAAGGTGAAAAAGCATGCATCCATCGTTAAAGTACATGAGAAAAGATAGATTGCCACATATATTCTGTTCAGGATGTGGTAACGGTATTGTTTTAAATTGCTTTACTAGCGTTCTTGAAAAACTTTCAATTGAAAGTGAAGATTATATTGCACTTTCAGGAATAGGCTGTTCTTCAAGAGTTCCCGGATACCTATACTGTGATTCACTACATACAACACACGGCCGACCGATTGCGTTTGCACTTGGGACAAAAGTAATTCAAAATGATAAAAAGGTCGTTGTGTTTACTGGAGACGGCGATCTTTCCGCAATAGGTGGAAATCACTTTATTCACGGCTGTAGGCGAAATATCGATATAACAGTAATTTGCATAAATAATAATATTTATGGAATGACCGGAGGCCAGTGTTCTCCAACAACTCCGCATGAAAAAAAGGCAACAACTGCCCCTTATGGAAATCCTGAAAACCCACTTGATTTATGCGAACTTGCAAAAGCAGCAGGTGCAACATATGTTGCAAGATGGACTACTGCAAACCCGATTCAACTTGTAAATTCTATTAAAAAAGGAATGGAAAACAAAGGATTTTCATTTATTGAAGTAGTATCGCAATGTCCAACGTATTATGGAAGATTTAACACTTCAAAAAAGCCTTCTGACATGATGAAAATATTAAAAGAAAGCACTGTGCCAATAAAAAAGGCAGAAACACTATCTAATGAAGATTTAATTGAAAAAATTATTGTTGGCGAATTTGTAAATATTCAAAAGCCAGAATACGTTGAACAGCTTAAAAAATTACAAGAATAGTGTGATACAATGAGAAAAGAGATAAGATTTTCAGGTTTTGGCGGTCAAGGTATAATACTAGCAGGAGTAATTCTTGGAAAAGCTGCTTCGATTTACGGTGAGAAAGAATCCGTTCAAACGCAAAGTTACGGGCCAGAAGCGAGAGGTGGGGCAAGTAAGTCTGAAGTAGTAATTTCCAATGAAGAAATAGATTTTCCAAAGGTAATTCAACCAGATATACTCATATCAATGTCCCAACCTGCATTTGATAAATATGGATTCGATTTAAAGGAAAATGCAGTTGTAATTATTGACAAAGACCTCGTAACTCTACCGGAAGGCTACGAAGAAAAATATGACGTTTATAAAGTTCCATTTACTGAAATTGCAAATAAAGATGTAGGTCTTTCAATTGTTGCAAATATAGTAATGCTTGGTGCTCTTGTAAAAATAACCGAAGTAGTTTCAAAAGAGGCTCTTGAAAAGTCCCTTTTAGATAGTATTCCAAAAGGAACTGAAAAAAAGAATATTTTAGCATTTGAAAAAGGATATAGTTATTAACATTTTAAATTTAACATTTTAAACTGTACAATGGTAATTTAATTGATATGCTTACACATGTACCTTAAAAGCATTATTTTTTACTAATTTTCGCCAAAATACGTATAACTAGTGAAATTTTATATTTTTTTATAAAAAACTGCTGTTAAATCTGTTTTTAGATACGCATTATTTTAATTAATTATATATAATTAAATTTACATTGTTTTTAAAGAAACAGTTTAATCTATTTATTTTATACATTTATTACTAATAATTATTAATTCAATTTACGAGGATAACTATGATTGATAACTGTAAAATTTGTGAAGGAACCGGTAAAAAGGTAATTAAGTATATTGAATGTCCAGAATGTAATGGAACAGGATATTTGGAAGAATTTGAAACAAAAAAGCACTTTAAAAGTGTTTCAAAAAATTCAAAATATGATTTTGATGATGCCGAAGTTCCATGCCCTTCCTGCGATGGAAAAGGAACGATTCCACAATATGGTGAATGTGACTACTGTATGGGCACTGGAAAAGTTATAAAATGCGATTCTTGTGGAAGGGAAATTGGAAAATATCCTGAAAATAAAGAAATTAGGATTTGCGATAACTGTAAGAACAAAGAATCTGAAAGGCAAGAAAATAAAAAAATAGTCTATGTCCTCGATGAATTATGCACAATGAATGACTTAAAAGAAGGTAGATTTTATAAAGGTAAAGTTAATAGGATTGAAAAATACGGCGTATTCGTACAATTGAATGATAAAACAAGGGGACTTTTAAGGTTTAGGGAAGTTATTGGGAAAAAACCAAGCGATTTTGAAGTCGGCGATGAACTAGTTGTACAAATTTTTGAATTGAAACTCGATAAGCGGGAAGTCGATTTAAGATATACTCCAATCGTAGGATATAAATTGGAAAAAATGGAGAAAAAACACGATTTAATAACGATTAGAGAAATATTTGAAACTGGATTAATGAATATGAAGGATAAAATTATTAGAATTCAAGGAGAAGTAATTCAAGCAGTTCAAACTCCAGGTCCAACTGTTTTTACAATTACAGATGGCTCAGAGGTTGCATGGATTGCAGCTTTTGAGTCTGCGGGAGTTAGAACTCACCCTGATGTAGTAATGGGTTCAATTATTGATGTAGTCGGGTCAGTATCTGTAAGGGATGGAAAATTACAGATAGAACGGATAAGGCTTGAGAAACTCGAAGGGGACACTGCCGAAGAAGTTAAACTAAATATAGATTCACAGTTAGATAAAAAAGCAGAACCTTCAAGTGATATAGAGTTTTTAGTAGATAATGAAATTTTGGAGAAATTACGGCCAAAAATGGCAGATGTTGCAAAAAGAATTAGAAGAGCAGTTTTAGATGGAAGGCCAGTAATTGTAAGGCATCATGCAGATACAGATGGCTACTGTGGTGGAATTGCACTTGAAAAAGCAATTATCCCCATTCTTGAAAAATTTTCAATGGATGCAGGTGCGCAGTGGCATTTCTTTAGAAGAAGTCCTTCAAAAGCTCCATTTTATGAATTAGAGGATGTAACTAAGGATTTAGTATTTTCGATTGAAGATAATTTAAGATTTGGGCAAAAAATGCCTTTAATAGTTCTTGTGGACAACGGGAGTACTGACGAGGATATACCTGCAGTTTCAAAGGTTAAAGCTTACGATGTAGAAGTTGTTGTTGTAGATCACCACTTCCCTGGAGATATAATCGATGGGAAAGTTGAAGTTGATGAGTACGTTGAAGCACACGTAAATCCCTATTTAGTTGGTGGAAACAGTAATTTAACAGCCGGAGTTTTAGGAACTGAAGTTGCAAGAATGATAAATCCAGACGTTACTGATTTAATTAGCCATTTGCCCGGAATTGCTGTTGTAGGGGATCACGCTAAAGGCGAAGCTATTGATAGTTACATAAAAATTGCACTTGACAGATTTAACTCATGCAGTGCAGAATTTGGAAGTGGAAAAATATATGCTAGGGAAGATTTAGAAAAAATCGGACTTTGTATGGATTTTGAAGCATTTTATTTGAAATTTATGAATGGAATGGGCATTGTAGAAGACATATATGGAATGAATAAAAAAGACTTTAAAAGACATGAAAAACTCATTAATATTCTATATGAAAGGGCAATGTCAATGGTAGATAGGCAAATGAAAGCAGTAAAACCTGCAATTAAAACCGAAGTTTTACAAAATGGAATTATTTATAACATACTTGATGTTGAAAAATACGCCCATAAATTTACATTTCCAGCGCCTGGAAAAACTTGCGGTTTTGCACATGACTCGATAGTTTTAAAACATCCTGCAAATACTCCAATAATTACGCTTTCATATGGGCCCGACTTTGGAGTTGTTAGGGCAACTGATGCAGTAAGTGATAAATTTAGCTTTAATCTAAATCTAATCGTAAATAGGTTAATTGATGAAATTCCTGAAGCATCCCTTGACGGTGGCGGACACGAATGTGCTGGAAGTTTGAAGTTTGTTGAGGGCTTAAGAGAAAAAGTACTTAATAGATTTTTCGAAATAGTTAATGGAATGAATCAAAATGTCTAACTTATTTTATATTACCTCTTAATTGGTGTTTTTATGGGAGTTCAGTTTGGAGATATAATTCCTAAAAAAGAAATCTCTTTAAAACTTTTAAGAACTAAATCAGCAGCAATAGATGCAATGAATGTAATTTACCAGTTTTTATCAAGCATTCGCCTAAAAGACGGGAGTCCTTTAAAAAATAGGAGTGGGGAGATTACATCAACTTATAATGGTATATTTTATAAAACAATATATATGTTGGAAAACGAAATAACTCCAATATGGGTTTTTGATGGAAAATCGCATGATTTAAAAGAAAAAACCAAAGAAGATAGGCGAAAATTGCGCCAAAACGCACTTGAAAATTACCTCGAAGCAAAAGAACAGGATAATTTAGAAAATATGCAAAAATATGCAAAAAGAGCTAATTTTCTAGATAAAAAAACAATTGAAAATTCTAAACGGCTTTTAGAACTCATGGGTGTCCCATATATTAATGCACCTTCCGAAGGAGAAGCCCAATGTGCAGAACTTGTAAAATCAAAAAATGCGTCATTTGTAGTAAGTCAAGATTATGATTCTATTCTTTATGGTGCAGAAAGCGTTGTAAAAAACATAACTTCGTCAAACAAGAGTCTAGAATTGATTGAACTTTCAAAAGTTTTAACTGAACTAAATGTTAATCTTTTAGAACTAATTGATGTAGCGATATTAATTGGTACAGATTATAATCCAGGGGGAATTAAGGGAATTGGCCCAAAAAAAGCATTTGAAGTTGTCAAAAAAGGGCAAATGGAAAAATATGCTTTTGAAATTCAAAACTATTCTGAAATTAGAAAAATATTTGATGAACCAAACGTAATAACTGACTACGAAATCGGGTTAAAACTTCCAAGAAAAGACGAACTAATTGAATTTTTAGTGGAAGAAAATGACTTTTCAAAAGAACGGGTATTACCCAATATCGAAAAACTAGATTTACTGTTGGGTAACAAAAAATCCCAAAAAAGCCTTGAATCGTGGTTTTAGGTGATTTTAAAAATGATTAAAGTATACAGTTTAAATAAAATAACTCCAATATTTTGGATTTTTCTAATTCCCATCGTATTAATTGGGTTATTTTTAATTATACCGATGATATTTTTGGGAATATTTTTAGCAATAATTTATTACTCATATAAAAAAGCTAAAAAATTAGTATCCCAAACGATTAAAAATTTAAGAAAGAGAAAAATTAAGATTACAGGAACTTCTGAAAATGGGGATGTTAAAATAAATTTTAGTCAAAATATACCTATTGAAGAACTTAAAGAAGCTAGAATAATTAATGAAATATCCATTTTAGAAACATCCGATGCTAAAAGTGAAAAATGGGAAATTAAACAGTTTATTAATTATTTGAAGAGTTACGGGCTAACTGAAACTGACGAAAAGATTTATTATTTTGATAAATCCGTTTTTCCACTCTATAAAAAGTCTTATCCCGTAAATGAAGTTATAAAAATTTATGAGGAAACGATATTTGCAGATTTAGTTGTACTCGGATTAAAAGGGGAGCCTAGTGATCCAAAACTCCTCTACGTTATTCCCTCTACCGAATGCAAACAAAGAATGACAATTGATGAACTTAAAAAATACGAAATAAATCTAAAAAACCAAGAAATAAATAGTTTTAATTAACATATTGTATAATATCGTGGTAACCATGAAAATTTTAGAATGTTGTGTTGGATGTGGAACTTGTGTTCCTTTCTGCCCAAATGGGGCTATTACTTCAATTGGAAACGCAGAGATTGAATGTGAAAAATGTACCAAATGCGGACTTTGTGTAAGTTACTGTCCATTAAATGCAATTAAAAATTAGAATCTCCCTTTAAAAATGGATAAAGTTATAAAAATATTAATTCAGGTGGTTTTATGTACATTGGTAGATTTTTAGTTTTGGGAAAAACCTTAAATGGGAAGCCGTTTGTAACATACCGGGTTTCAAGTAGGAGTTTTCCAAACCGGATTGCAAAAATAATGAACGACGAAACAGTTGCAATTTTACCTAAAAACTTAGAAGAAATGTTTAAAAACCCATATATTACATATAATTGTGTAAAAATTGTAGGAAATATTGCAGTAGTTACCAATGGTTCGCATACTGACATAATCGCAGATAAAATTAGAATTGGTCTTCCTATACGAGATGCTTTATCGTATTCATTATTAACAATGGACTATGAAAAGGATGATTTTAATACTCCAAGAATTGCAGCGGTTTTAACTGACAATGAAGCCTACATGGGTTATGTTTCAGATAATGATATCCGGATTAAAAAAGTAGAGCTTGAAGAAGGTTATGCATATTACTTAAGTACTTATGAAGCGTGTAAAATTACAGAACATCAAAAAATTGAAGTTTCTAAAAATACGCCTGAAGACCTCTGTAAATTTATAATGGAACATAACGAATTTGAAAAGCCAGTAACTTCCACAACTGTTTTAATGGATTCTGGATTTAAAATTGCAACTCTTTAAGTTATAAGTACTTTATCTACTTTATAATTAAATTATAACTATTTTAATCTTATTTTAAATATATGCGGTGTAATTTTTGAAAATTTATAGCAATTCTCGAGAAAGTTTTCCAAAAAAACTATTTTTAGCAGGAATTCATGGGAATGAATCAAAATACACGTCAAAAATTTTAGAATTACTGAAAAATCGGTTAAATTTACCCGATATTTTTGGAAACATAGTAATAATTCCAGAAATTACTAAAAACTCAAAGTACGTTTCAACACTTGACGAAAAATATTATAAAACGAATGCTGGAAAAATTCTTTTAGGTTTAATCGAGGAATATCGACCAGAATTTTATTTTGAGATTCATTCTTATTCCAAAAATTCATATTTTAAATTAACTGAATTGAATCGAGTTAACATTAGCGGAATTCCTCCATTTGTGGATTTAAATAATGGAGTTTTAATGGCCTCAATTCCTCCGGCTTTAAGAAAAAAATTTAAAGAAACGGACTTTTGCATGACTTTAGAGGTTCCAAATTGGAAAAGTCATGAAGTTTACGATATAGTATTGGAAATTTTAGAATTTGGAGTTAATTCAATAAATAGGGACGAAATGATTGAAAAAATATTTAAAAAATATCCAAAAGGTGCAAAAAAAGCCAAATGGCTTGCAGAGGAATTTAATCTGACTTTTTTATAATGTACAAATTTAGAAAATCTGCATTAGCTATAAATATCTTTATCTATAATTTTAGTAAAAGCGAAACACAAAATGGTGAAAAAGGATGAAGTTTTTTTTAGACACTGCAAACGTTGAAAAAATTAAGGAATTTAATGCATTAGGGTTAGTTGACGGAGTTACGACAAATCCAAGTCTGATTAAAAAAGAAGGAAGAGACTTTTACGAGGTTATTAAAGAAATATGCTCAATAGTAAAAGGCCCAGTAAGTGCAGAAGTTATTGCACTTGATGCAGAAGGAATGATTAAAGAAGCAAAAGAACTTGTAAAAATTGCAGAAAACGTTGTTATAAAAATCCCAATGACAAAAGAAGGAATGAAGGCAGTAAATATTCTTTCAAAAGAAGGAATTAAAACAAATGTTACATTAATATTTTCAGCAAATCAAGCTTTACTCGCAGCAAAAGCAGGAGCAACTTATGTTTCCCCATTCGTTGGACGGCTTGACGATATTGGTCAAGATGGACTTTTATTAATTTCAGAAATTATGCAGATATTTTCAGCATACGGGATTGAAACAGAAGTTATCGTTGCATCCGTAAGGCACCCGATTCACGTAACCGAATCCGCAAAAATGGGCGCAGATGTAGCTACAATTCCATTTGACGTACTTGATAAATTATTCAACCATTCTTTAACGGACATTGGAATTGAAAAATTCCTTGCTGACTGGGATGCACACTTGAAAAGATAAATATAAAAATTATTACTTATGCTATTAAATCTATTATTTTTAAATTATTTTTCCATAAAATGGTGGTTTCATGTCATTTCAAATAGATAAACGTGCTTTTACATCTCTTTCAAATTTTTCAAGCATAATTTACAAAAATGCAGTATTAAATAAAGAAGAATTTCCAAAACAAGAAGAAATTATCGATATTTCTTATAATGGTAAATTTGTTGGAAAGGCACTTTATGACCCGAAATATCCCTTGATTAAACTTCTTACGAAAAAAGAAGAAGAAGTTGATTATGATTTTTTTAAGTCTAGGCTTTTAGCTGCAAAAAATTACCGAGAAAATATTTTAAATTATAAAAATACTTACAGAATGGTTTACGCAGAAGCAGATAGTCTTCCATCATTAATTATTGATAAATACAATAACATTGCATCGATGCAAGTTTCCTCAAAAATCATGGACGAATATTCAGATTTAATTTTTGAATGCCTATTTGAAAATACAGATATAGAAACGCTTTATGTACAGAGTGGTAAAAAGGGAAGCGAAGTTAAAACGAAGATTTTTGGCGATAAATCCCAGATTGAAACTGTAATTTTTGAAGGAAACGCTAAATTTATGGTAAACATGAAAGGACATAAAACTGGTTTTTTTTTAGACCAGAGGGAAAACAGAATTGATCTTGAAAACTACGTGAAAAAGGGCGATAAAGTTTTAGATATTTGTAGTTATACGGGTGGATTTTCGGTTCATGCAGGGATAAGGGGTGCAGAAGTAACTGCAATTGATATATCTGAAAAAGCGAGCATTCAAGCAAAAGAAAATATGGAATTAAACGACATTAAAAATTACAATTTTTTAACTGGAAACGCTTTTGATTTAATGAAAGAAATGATAAAAAACAATGATGTATATGATGTAGTGATTTTAGACCCTCCTGCATTTACTGATTCATCAAAAGACCTTAAAAATGCACTTAATGCATACAATGCAATGAATTATCTTGGTTTAAAGCTTGCAAAAAGAATGCTTGTAACTTGTTCATGTTCACACCATGTTGACAGGGAAAGCTTTAAGAATACTGTTGTATCATCATCAATCCGTGCAAAAAAAGAGATACGGCAAATTGGCCCGTACCGAACACAAGCACCTGATCACGTAATTACAATGGCAAATAAAGATTTAGAATATTTAAAATGCTTATTTTTTAATTTAGTAACTCAATAATCGATACTAAAACGCATAAAATTAAAAATAGCAACCGGTGAGGTTTAATGGTTCCAAAAACGCACCCAAGATACAGGTCATTATTAAATAGAGATAGAATTGTCGAAGCTTTTGAATCGGGGGTTTTGGCAAAGGGTGGAATGATTGCACATGGGAGAGGTGAAACTTTTGACTACCTTTTAGGGGAAACTACAACTCCAGAGGCCCTAAATGCAATAAAAGTTACTGCTGCCCTAATGGTTCTTTCGAAAAACCCGGTAATTTCAATAAATGGAAACAGTGTAGCTTTGGCAAAAGATGAATTTGTGAAACTTGCAAGGGAATTGAATGGTAAAATCGAGGTAAATTTATTTTACAGGACTACTGAACGAGAACAGAAAATAAAAAAATTGTTTGAAGAAGATGTTAAATCTGGAATCACTTTACTTGGAATTGACGAAGCAGATAAAAAGATTCCGGGAATTGACCATTTAAGGGGAAAAGTTTCAGAATCTGGTATTTATACGGCAGATGTAGTTTTAGTTCCATTAGAAGATGGCGATAGGGCTGAAGCACTCGTAAAAATGGGTAAAACCGTTATTGCAATTGATTTAAACCCCCTTTCAAGAACCGCCAGAAAGTCAACGATTTCAATTGTGGACGAACTTACAAGATGTGTTCCATTAATTACGGATTATGTAGTCGAATACAAAAAAATGGATAAATTGCAACTTTTAAAAATTGTTGAAAATTATAAAAATGATGAAAATTTGAAAAATACGTTAATACATATTTCAAAAAGACTTAATTCAATGGAAATATAATTTTAGTTTTAAATTTTTGTTTTAATTAAAAATCAAACTTTAAAAGCAATCTTCCAAGTTCAGTAATGGTAATTAATGCACCTTCTTTTTCCGAAAATCCGTATTTTAATAGGGGCTCTACACGGTCGTATGCAGATCGCCTATGAATCCCAAGTGCATTTCCAAGTTCTTCAACTTTTACGGACCCTCCAAGTTCATTAATTTTTAAAAGTGTTTCTTTTGTTGCAGGATGTTTTGTAAACATATGTATTCCTTCTTTCGCACTTATGGACACTAAATCTGGAGTTAGTGAACACATCGTAATTGAGTAGTTTTCATATCTTCCAAAAACCATTTCCCCAAAACTTGAAAACCCGTGAACTGGCCCAATATCATGAGATTTAACGAGGTTTTCAAGTAGTTTTGGATGAACTTCTAATAAATACGATGAAATTGCAGAAAATGTAACTACTGGAGAATAATTCGGTAACGTGTTTTTTAAAACTTCAATATTTTCCGTAAATATCTTTTCAACAGTCTTTTCATTAACATTTACAACTTTTAATTCGTTTGAACTTCTAATATTTGATCCAGTAACTATTTCGTCATTTTTAATATATATGGGGCCTTTTAAATGTATATCGCCATTGGTATCCATTATTCCAAGAGGATTTGAAAGGTAAAATTCTGGATTTTTAGCTATGTCTTCTTCTATCCCTTCAAATCCCGATATTTCTAAATATTTTTTTAAAGCAGGCATCTTATTTATTTCTTTTATCGTTCTTTTATCAGATTTTGTAATAATATTTTTTACAGTCTTTGCATTTTTTCCAGATTCTAAGTAACGCCCGTAAGAAATTTTTGGAACAATGTCTCCCCCAAAAGCAACACAGACAATACTATCAATATATACATCGTTTCCGTACTGATAAGTTTTTTCAAATTCTAAACTATCCGATGAAACTGCCCCAAAAACAGGTATTGTAACACCTACTTCCTCAATAATGCCTTTTAAAACATGCTCTTCATGTTCGCAAAAGTCAGATATTACGTAAATTAATTTTGGCATCATTCCTAAGTTTTTAACTGCATCTTTAACGGCTTTTCTACCGCACTCTTTCGGATGTATGGATGCTCCTAAACAAACTCCCATTCCAACGTTAAAATATTTTGAACCTAAAATCCCAACCGAAACGCTATTTATATCCACGGTTTTTCCAGATATTTGATATTTAGAACTAGTGCCAACAATAGGGGTTTTGTTCCCAAGTATTAGTTTTACTCCATTTAAGACTTCTTCTGGATCATATTCTGAAGAAGATGATAAAAATGCAATATTTGGTTTTTCGGAGTACTTATTCATCATTTTCAATGCATCGGAAGTGGCATGCGCTCCGGCTTTCAATGAATTTTTATCACTCGAATTTCCGTAGCCGAATTCTATAAATTCCACATTAACACCAATTGTTAATAATTAAAGTAAATTTAAAAATGCCTTTAAATTGTAACTGCCATCACTAATAGTTTTGTTTAGTAACGTATAAATACTATACAGTCATAAATTTGTAATTAGTATGTCTAAGCTAAGTTTATATAGTTATTGTGTGGTTTGAGTACCACAGTCATGATTTTTCTTAATTTTAAGTGTTTTCTGTTATCCAATGCCTCTATAATGGTATATGTGGTGCATATAATGAAAAAAGTTTTAATTGTTGAAGATGAAGAGGATATCTTAAACCTCGTACGGATAATTCTTGAAATAAGTGGATATGAGGTTATAACTGCACAGGATGGCTATCAGGGACTTGAATTAATCAAAAAAAAGCCAGATTTAATAATTTTAGACCTTATGATGCCAGGTATGACTGGTTGGGAATACCTTGATAAAATTCGAAGTGAGGGTTATTCCAATATCCCGGTAATTGTTTTAACTGCAAATGCTCAAATAAGTACAATTGAGACTGCAATTAATAAAAAGGTTGATGACTGTATTGTAAAACCGTTTGACAGGGATGATTTACTTTTAAAGGTCAAAGCAATACTTTCAAATCAGAATTAAATTATTTTTTAGACTTTGGGTGTTACTAATAAAGGAGAAAATATGAAAACTATACCTCCAATTAAAAGATTAGGGACTAAATTGATGATGTATTCCATAATTGTCGCATTAATCCCCATAGTAATGCTTGGTGCAGTTTCAATAAACACCATAACAAATGAAATGAATAACCAAGCTCAGGATAAGATAAATAACGATTTAAAAATTGCAGAAAGTATATTGGGACTTAAATTAGAAAAATTATCATCACTAAATACCTATGTTGCAACAAGCAATTGTATTATGGACTCAATTGTAAATACTGATTACGGGAGCCTTAAAAATCTAGCAACTGCAACAAAAATATCTTCAGAAGCTGACTTTGTAGTACTTTTAGATAAGAATGGAAATGTTATTGCAAGGTCTAACTCCAACGTTACTGGGGATGATAGCTATTCTGAATTATTTTTTAAAGCAGTATCTTATGACGACTTTTCTTTTATTGAAATTTTAGATCTTGAAACTCTAAAATATGAAGACGTTGAGGATATTGTACAGATTGAGATTAAAAGTGACATTTCTAATGAAACATTAATTAAAAATAGGGCAATGGCCTTAGTTTCAATAAAACCAGTTTATGGAACACTTGGGGAGTTATTGGGTGCTTCGATGGCTGTTGATATATTAAATAATGATTATGAAATAGTGGATATCGTAAGAAACTCGTCTGGAGATGCAACTACAATATTTTTAGACAGTATTCGTATATCTACAAACGTTTTGGATGGCGATGAAAGAGCGATTGGAACTCCAGTTTCAAACGATGTATATACTAAAGTTGTGGAAGAAGGTGGAACGTACTACGGTAGAGCTTATGTTGTAAATGAATGGTATTTTACAGCATATGAGCCAATATATGACTCAGATGAAAAAATTATTGGCATATTATTTGTCGGAACTCCTGAAAATAAGTACTTTACTCTTCTTTCAAATATAAGGGATCAAACATTTGTAGTTGGATTAATTGGTCTATTAATTGCACTTACTGTTTCCTTACTACTTAATAGAATCATAATAAAACCTCTTGATGAACTAAAGCACGGGGTACAGTGGATAAGTGGTGGAGATTATACTAAAAAAGTTAATGTAACGACTGACGATGAATTTGGAATGCTTGCAAGAGTTTTTAATGAAATGGCAGACCAAATAAACAGTTCAAATGAAAAACTTAAAAAACACGCAGAAGAATTAAAAGAGTCATATGAGGAACTAAAAGAGCTTGATAATTTAAAATCAGACCTTATTGCAATAGTTTCTCATGAACTTAGAACTCCGTTAACTTCAATTAAAGGATATGTTGAACTCGTACTTGACGGAACAATGGGTACAATCAACGAATCTCAAAGAAAATGCCTTCAGGTTGCAGATGACAATATAATAAGACTTAGGCGACTTATTGAAAGTATGCTTGATTTATCAAAAATAGAGCGTGGAGAACTTGAGATGTACCGGGAGGCTATGAATGTTAAAGATACTGTAAGTGACGTTATTGAGTATTTAACACCGCTTGCAACGGAAAAAAACATTAAATTAAAACAAGACATTAAAGATTTACTAATAAATGCTGATAAAGATAGAATAACACAAGTTTTTACAAATTTAATTGAAAATGCGATAAAATTCAGCCCTGCAAATGAATCCATAATGATAATCGGAAAAGAAACTGAAAATGGGGATGTACACATAACAGTTAAGGATAATGGTGCAGGAATTCCAAAAAAAGACTTGGAAAAAATATTTGACCAGTTTTACCAGGTTGATTCCTCAACAAAGCGTAAAAAAGGAGGTTCTGGACTCGGTCTTGCAGTTTGTAAGAGTATTATTCAAGCCCATGGCGGAACCATATGGGTTGAAAGTGAACTTGGACGTGGTAGCACGTTTCATATAGTACTTCCTGCATTAATCTATGAAGAGAGCATAGTAGAATAAAAATAATATCTACATATTTACTTTTTTAATTTCAAAAAAAATGTTAATTAAGATTCATATTTTAATTTAATTGTTTTTATCGATTTAATTTAAAAAATAAGTATTTTTTTTAGGTATTTTATATATTGCAAACTAAACAATAAACTATATATATATTCAAAGTCAAAATTTTATTGGTTTTGTGGGGTGCAGTACCGAAGAGGTGTTGTCGATGATTTTTGAAGATAAGTTTATAATTACCACTGCAGATGAAATACCCGGACTTCAGCTATATTCATTAGGAATAGCTTCAACAATATCTGATAATGTTGACGAAATCGTTGAAAATTTAAGAAAACAGGTAAAAGCTAAAGGCGGCATGGGATTAATTGCATTTAGGATTACTTGTGCTGATGGTAAATTTTTAGGATATGGAACAATAGTTAAAGCAGACGAAGCCCAGTTTACAATGGCTTAAATTCATTTTCCTATTTTTAATTTTTTTAATATTTCTTTCGTTATTATCTTGCTATTTTTAAATTATGCCGTTAATGTTTTTTGATTAATTTTTTAAAAGACTTAATTCTTTACTATTACTGTTTTTTCAAGCAATAATGCTGTATTTATTCTTTACTATATGAATTCAATCGATAAATATAATATAGTAGATATACATATGTGTGGTTAGTACCCCACAAGACCACAACATTCCATGGAGGTAATACGTATGGTAGATATAAACCCGCCAGACAAAATGGTGGAAATTGCAGGAAATGTAGGTCAGGTAAAAGGAAGCTTATCCCCAAGTCAGCTCCTTGTAAGAGGAATAATGGGTGGAGCGTACATTGCAATGGGAGGTGGACTTGCCACTATTGTTGGAACTGGTATCGGTGAAGCAATGGGTCTTGGATTTGGTAAATTCATGGCAGCAGCAGTGTTCCCCGTTGGCCTTATAATGATTATTCTTACAGGTATGGAGCTTGTTACGGGGGACATGATGTTGTTACCTGTTGCTGTTTTTCAGAAAAAAGCATCCTATGCACAACTGATAAAAGTATGGACTTGTGTTTACATAGGTAACCTTATAGGTTCGTTAATATACGCTGCGATGATGGTATTTGGGCCATTACAATCTATTGATGCTGCAACAGGGCAGCTTACAGTAAATTCATTTGGTCAGGCCGCAATTGGCACTGCTAATGCTAAAGTTTTACCTTATATGGCAGGAGGTGCTATTGGATGGTTTTCAGCTCTCGTTAAGGGTATTGGATGTAACTGGCTAGTTAACCTTGCAGTTATTGGTTCAATGGCTTCAACAAGCGTTCTTGGAAAAGTATTCATGATATGGTTCCCAATAATGAGTTTCGTTGCGACAGGGTTTGAGCACTCAGTAGCAAACATGTACTTTATTCCTGCAGGAATGATGTTAGGTGCAAATATAACAGTACTCGACTGGTGGATTTGGAATATCATTCCAGTAACAATCGGAAACATAATTGGTGCTGTACTCTTTGTATCAATGATATACCAATTTGCATACGGTAAG
Organism: Methanococcus vannielii SB; assembly: GCF_000017165.1. NCBI lineage: Archaea > Methanobacteriati > Methanobacteriota > Methanococci > Methanococcales > Methanococcaceae > Methanococcus > Methanococcus vannielii. The sequence goes on along the minus strand of NC_009634.1, from coordinate 667,045 downwards.
AAAATCTAAGATGGGAAATTCATCTTTTTGGTGTTATAATGTATTCAAATGTACTAATAAGTGAACTGACAAGACATGCAAAAACTACTCCTTCGGCATTTATTTCTCTCATAATATGTTTAATTTTTACAGCATGGTCAGTATACGTATCTAAAAATTTGTGGATACTTCTAATGTCAATCCCGTTCATACTAGGTCTTACATTAATCCCAATTAAAATTTCAAATATGAACAAAAAAATATCTGATGAATTACTTCCTGAATATGTAGACGTTTCAAAAGAGTATAAAATATCTGAAATAACAAAAGAAAGTCTGAATAATCGGGTGAAAATTGTTGGAAAATTGGACAAGGTAATATATGGTATATCTACAAAACCAACCATCAGAGTAAGTGATGAAACTGGCAAAATATTTTCTAACCTTATATCGCCGGTTCCAGACGGGATTAAAAAAGGAGACATGATTGAACTATATGGAATAGTAGCTAAAAACTATAAATTCTTCGGAATAATTGGAATTCCAAATCTATGGGCGCCCAAAATTTATGGCATAGGTGTTCGAAAATCTAATTAATATTGCATGGAGGTTATATTTTGGGAGAAAATGCAAAGCCTAAGAAAAAACTTGCAATTGTAACCTGTATGGACACCAGACTTGTAAATTTCCTTTCAAAAAAGCTTGGAATTGAACAAGGTGACGCAAAAGTAATAAAAAATGCAGGAAACATCATAACTGAAGATGTAATTCGCTCTCTCGTAGTTGCAATATACCTTTTAGGTGTTGAAAATATCATGGTGATTGGACATACTGACTGTGGAATGGCCGCTGCAAGTTTTGAAGATGTAAGAAAAAAGATGGTTGAAAGAGGGGCAAACCCAAATTTCACACCCGATTTTGAAGCATGGCTTGGCAGAATGAACTGTGAAGAAAGAAACGTTATAGATGGTGTAGGACTTCTAAAGGAACATCCTGCAATACCCAAAGATGTCGCAATTGATGGGTATCTTATGAATATTGAATCGGGAAAGTTAATTAATATAGCCTAAATAACTGTGGATGATGCCCAAAGGGGCGGACACCTCCGTATCTAACCCCATAGAGTCAAGCCAACTCAAGTATTAGCCAAATAGTTCAGATAAACTAGCCTAACTTTATCTGCCTACACTAAATACTCAAAATACATTTATCATTTTTCATATTTTAATTTATTCTTTTTATTATTTTTTATATTAAGTACTGATAAAGTAATATAGCACGATATTATTTTTTATATTAAGTACTGATAAAGTAATATAGCACGAAAAATTGAAAATAGCACACAATAATTATAGCACAAATGGATTAGTATGAACTAATTTGGAATACTAATCTTTAACTGAAAACCAAAAGGTGTCACACATAATTTAACGGTGATGATTAATGAACGTGGAATTCATTCATACGATATGCCCTTACTGCGGTACAGGCTGCGGTTTGGATCTCGTTGTAAAGGATGGAAAACTAGTTGGGACAAATCCATTCAAACGACATCCGGTAAATGAGGGAAAAACCTGTATTAAGGGAAGCTACAGTCACGAGTTTGTACACTGTGAAGATAGACTAAAAACTCCATTAATTAGAAAAAATGGAGAATTGGTTGAATCATCATGGGAAGAAGCTCTAAATTTGATTTCAAGTAAATTAAAGGATTATTCTCCAGAAGAAATCGGATTTTTTTCATCTGCAAGATGTAGCAATGAAGATAATTACGTATTTCAAAAATTTGCAAGAACAGTAATGAAGACCAATAATATTGACCACTGTGCAAGACTTTGACACTCAGCAACTGTGGTCGGTTTAGGGCAAGCTTTTGGTTCAGGTGCTATGACAAATTCAATTTCTGATATAGAACAAGCAGATTGTATATTTATAATAGGTTCAAATACGTTTGAACAACACCCGCTTGTTGCAAGAAGGGTTATTCGTGCAAAAGAAAAAGGTACAAAGGTCGTTGTAGTTGATCCAAGGTATACTCCAACTGCAAAACAGGCCGATTTATACTTGCAATTACTTCCAGGTACAAACGCAGCAGTTTTAAACGGAGTAATGCATGTAATTATAAATGAAAAGCTTACAAATGATGAATTTATAAAAAACAGGACAAAAGGGTACGATGAATTGAAGAAAACCCTTGAAAAATATACTCCAGAATACGTATCTAAAATTACCGGTGTAGCTCCTGAATTAATAATTGAAGCTGCAAAAATGTATGGAAGCGCAGAAAAATCAACAATACTCTACTGTATGGGTATAACTCAGTTTATTCATGGGGTAGATAACGTAAAATGTTGTTGTAACTTGGCAATGATCACTGGAAACATGGGAAAACCCGGAACAGGTGTAAACCCGTTAAGGGGGCAAAATAATGTTCAAGGTGCATGTGACATGGGTGCACTTCCAAATGTATTTCCGGGATACCAACCTATTCCACTAAATCATGAAAAACTTGCAGAAACTTGGAATACGCCAGTTGATTGCCAAATTGGACTTTCAATTCCAGATATGCTCTCTAAGGCGGGTGAACAAGTAAAATGTATATATATTCTTGGTGAAAATCCAATGGTTTCAGATCCAGACCTTCACCACGTGGAACATGCATTAAATAGCCTTGATTTTTTAATAGTTCAAGATATATTCTTAACTGAAACCGCAAAACTTGCAGATGTTGTGTTACCTGGAGCTTCCTGGGCAGAAAAAGATGGAACTTTCTCAAATACTGAAAGGAGAATTCAAAGGATAAGAAAAGCTGTTGACGCACCCGGTGAAGCAATCGAAGACTGGAAGATTGTAAAGATGATTGCTGAAAAGATGGGTCAAGGGGATTTATTTAACTTCAATACTCCTGAAGAAGTATTTAATGAAATTTCAAAGGTTACTCCACAATATGGTGGCGTTACTTACGAAAGACTTGGTGTTGATGGACTACACTGGCCATGTAAAACATTAGATGATCCTGGAACGCCTATACTTCACTGTGAGAAATATTTAACACCTGATGGTCTTGGGAATATATTTGCAGTCGAATATAAAGATCCAGATGAGATGGCAAATCAAGAATACCCGCTTACACTAACGACTGGTAGAATTATTTTCCACTACCACACGGGTACAATGACAAGAAGAAGTAAGCACATGTCTGATGAAATAGATGAAGGATTTGTTGAGATTCACCCTGACGATGCAAAGGTTCTAAAGATTAAAAATAAAGAAAAAATTAAAGTATCTACAAAAAGGGGCGAAGTGGTTGTAAACGCAAAAATTACCCCAAATATTAAGCAAGGTGTTATATTTATGCCATTCCACTTTGCAGAAACCGCAGCTAACATTTTAACGAACCCTGCACTTGATCCTAACTGTAAAATCCCGGAATATAAAGTATGTGCTGCGAAAGTGGAGAAATTATAGGCTATTAGGGATTTTAAACGAGGGATACAATGAGCAATGAAATGTACTATGTACAGGCAGCAGATCCTGCAATACTTGAAAAAGGAGAGTGTGGCGGTGCAGTTACTGCACTTTTTAAATACCTTTTGGATAAAAATATCGTAGATGGAGTACTTGCCTTAAAAAAAGGGGCAGACGTTTATGATGCAATACCTGCATTTGTAACATCTTCGGATGATTTGATAAATACTGCAGGATCACTGCACTGTGCTCCGACAATGTGGGGCGGAATAATTAAAGACTATTTAAAAGACGTAAAACTTGCGGTTCCGGTAAAACCTTGCGACATGAGGGCTATAGTTGAGCTTTCAAAAAGAGCTCAAATCAATTTGGATAATATTTACATGATTGGTTTAAATTGCGGGGGAACCGTTCCTCCAAAAGTGGCCATTGAAATGATAAAATTATTCTATGAAGTTGACCCTAAGGATGTTATAAAGGAAGAAATAGACAAGGGTAAGTTTATAATTGTATTAAAAGACGGAACCCATAAAGAAGTTAAAATGCACGACCTTGAAGATAATGGCTATGGAAGACGGATAAACTGCCAGAGATGTGATGAAAAAATCCCTAGGAAAGCAGACCTTGCAGCAGGAAACTGGGGAGTAATTGGAGAAGAGTCTGGAAAGTACACGTTTATTGAAGTATGCAGTGAAAAAGGTAAAAAATTAATTGAAGATGCAGAAAAAGAAGGCTATATTAAGAAAAAAACCCCTAATTCAAAAGGACTGGAGTTAAGGGCTAAGGTAGAGGCTTCAATGTTAAAGATGGGCGATGAATATAAGAAAAAATGGCTTGAAGACGATTACCCATCATTTGAAAAGTGGAATGAATACTGGAGCAGGTGTATAAAGTGCTATGGATGTAGAGATGCATGTCCAGTATGTTTCTGTAAAGAATGTGCACTTGAAGCAGAATATATTGACCGTGGAGAAATTCCTCCAAATCCAATAATGTTTCAAGGAGTTAGAATGTCACACATGGCATTTAGCTGTGTAAACTGCGGACAATGTGAAGACGTATGCCCAATGGAAATTCCAGTTGCAAGGATATTCCATAAAGTCCAGGAAAGTGCAAAAGATGAATTTGGGTACCGCCCAGGAGTGGATGATAAAGAGCCCCCACTTTTAGGAAAGCCCTGTTCAACACAATAAATATTAATTCTTACTTTTTGCTTTTTTAAGTTCAGATATATATCCAACAAAAGCACCTGAGGATATGGTATCTCCAAGTCCAACCGTACTTTTTGGATTTTTAACAATTCTTGAAGGAACGAGTACTATATTATATTTTTCATATTCTTTTTGAATGGAAATATTTTTTGCAATCTCTTTTAACAAATTACCGTGTTTATTGTACGGAGTATTCAAACCTACCTCTAAATCTTTAGTAGTGTTTATTTCTCCAAGCGAAGCTTTTGTAGATGCTAAAATTGTTGCAAATTCAAGTGTTTTTTCTAAAGATTCTTCGCTTAATATTCCACCTTTTTTACAAATGTACATTATATAATATAACGTATGAATTTGAACTCCATCAAGATTATACTGTTCAAGGAGTATTTTTGATGCCTTAATAACGTCTTCAAGTCGGCTATTTTTTAAAATACCTTCGCTTAATTCACTGTAACCTAAAGAGTTAATTATATTTGCAATTTCGGCTTCATCCATTCCTATACAATCTACATGGGGTAGAATATAGTCCGCTATTTTTTTCCGAATTATGATGTCTTGAATTGAAGCGAACTCCAAATGCACTTTTAAATCAGGATTTTGCGATTTTAAAAGCTTTATATCCTCAATAGCGTTATCTAAATAATAATCCGAGGTTTTTCCATCCAAATAACTCTGTTTTATTGCTTGAAATCCTGAAAGAATTGCACAGTCAACCATCTTTCCAATTTTAGAAAGATGACTTTTTAAATTTTCATGAACCTCAATTCGTAAATTTTCAGGACGAGATGCTGCAATAAACCGGTTGGCTCTTTTGGAAGTAACGGTAATATTTTTTAAACTAATTGAAAGGTTTTCAGGGTATTCAAAAATTCGATTAATTTTCAACTCGTCGTTTCCAAAAGAATCTATCGGCTTTTTTAAAACAAGCTTTCCATTGAATTCAGTTGGAAATACTAAGTTTTCAGAATTATTAAACATTTGACTTTGTTTTTTAGATAAAATTGGTGAATAAGCAATTATTTTTTTTAAATTTAAAATTGATAATAGATTTGAAATTATTCCAACTTGTCCGCCAATCCTTTCTTCATCGTAAACCATACTATTAAAATATGAATCCAGTTCTGGAGTATTTTTTATTGGAACTTCCACTGGTTTTCCAGATCTCATTGCATGAATTAGCCTAGAAACAAAATCTAATGGATTTTCAATTACTCTTGGATATTCTTCTATTTTTGAAATTAGTTCTTCTTCATTAAAGTCCCCGATTAGGCCGTAAACGTCTTTTGGATATTTTAGATATTTTAATGCATCTACATTTACATTATATGCTAAAAAAATAGAAACGTTTGAAAAATCTTCAAAATGGCGGTATATTTCATCCATGCTTTCAGAACTCCTCAAAAATTATGATTGATTAAGTTTATATTTATTTTGAAAGTATTACGTGGTTTTTAGAATGTAATTCATTTGACATTCCCCTAGAACGGTTTTTAGTTAAAAATTCATGTGCTATTTTTTTACCGTGTTCTACTGCGGGCTGATCAAATGCATTTATTCCGTATATTTCTCCTGAAATTGCAGTCTGCATTTCATACATTAAAAAAAGCTTTCCAAGTGTTATTTCGTTTAATTCATCAAGTACTATTTTTACAGTTGGAACATTGTGAAATTTAAGTGAATTTTCAGTGCCTACAAGTTCGGAATTAATTATTTCTGACATTTTATACCCCTTAAATGCACTTTCGTATTCGTATTCAATTTCAAGGTCGCATTTAAACTTTTTAACGCTTAAAAAAGTTACTATTTTATCCTTTGGACCATCAACGTAGAGTTGGAGTTGAGAGTGCTGGCTAGTTGCACCAACTGCAGTTACAGGCGTCTGTCCAAAACCGTTTTTCCCAAGACTTTCTGCCCAAAGTTGTCCGTACCACATTCCAAAGCTTCTAAGCCTTTCAATATATGGCATCATCACGGAAACCTTCTTTCCACGGTTATACATCATGTAATGTATAAATGAATTCATAAGTGCAGGATTTTTAAAAATATTTTCTAGTTTACAGGATTTTTCCATTAATTTTGCGCCGTCAGTTAATTTTTTAATGTTAATTTGGGCACAAGCCATTGGGGCAAGCCCAACTGATGATAAAACTGAAAATCTACCTCCAACATTTTTTGGAACGTCAAAATGAATATATTTTTCTTTTTCAGTTAATTTTTTAAGTTCCCCGTCATGGGTAATTGACACAATATTTTTAGTCCAGTTAAAATTTTTCTTTTTCATTAGATTTCTAACTACAAAGAAATTAGCAAGCGTTTCAATTGTATTTCCAGATTTACTTATTACAAAGACAAGAGTATTTTCCAAATCTAGTTTTTTCAATATATAATTTGTTTTTTCAGGATCCGAGTTATCCATGTAGTGAATTTTCGGTTTATCGTACCTTGAAGTAAGACTTCCAAGTATTGCAGATTCTGAAGCTCTTAAACCAAGATTTGAACCCCCTATTCCAATTATTAAAAGATTTTCAAAATTTTTTGAATACTCTTTTAACTCTTCATAATTATCCAAATTATCCTTTAAAACATCTAAAAAACCAAGTTCCCCATTTTCTTCCTTATCACGTAGGTTTTGAATACACGATGTAGCTTTTTCAAGTTCATTATCAATATCTGAAATTGATATTCCAAAATCGCCTATTTCGGTATTCATTGAATTACTGTAATTAAATAAAAATTCCCCGTTCATAGTATCCCCTTTTATCATTAATTATTAGTTTAAAAATAATGTTTGTAGATTGCCCCTCCAAAAAGTGCACGATACCTTTCAGCACTATCGTTATTTTGCCAACTTAAATTTTTTTGTACGTGGTTGTAACAGTTTTTCATCATTATTGAAAGCGGACTATTTTCTTCATATGGACTTTCAGGGCATGAAACATGTTTATAATTTATAAATATACACGCTTCATCTAAATTATAGAATGTCCAGTATATCCCATGTTCAATTCCCCATTTAAATCCGGTTTTATCGTAGTCGTTAAATAAAACGCCCGTTGCCATATCAAAATTTGGGTTTTCATGGGGATTAGGATGTAAAGAAATTACGGAATCCGATAATCCACCTGTATTTCTTGCAATTACGGGTGTTCCATATGCCATAGACTCCATCTGTGTCAATCCACACGGTTCCCAAAGGGAAGGGACAGTTGTCCAATCACAACCGGCATATAATATTGGAACTAGTGGGGGGCAGTGCCCAGTTAAAGCCATTACTTTTTTTGGATAGCTTTCAGCAAATTCTTTCATTTTTTCTTCAATAATTCGTTCTCCCTTTGAAAGCATGACAAACATGATGTCATTTTCTTCAACTATTTCTGGAACGGTTTCAAATATTAGGTCAAATCCTTTCTGGTGTGTGGCCCTGCCTACAAATCCTAAAAGAGGCGTTTTAATATTTCCTTTTAAGCCCCCATAAACTTCAACATCCGTACCGGATAGCTTACTTTTATCCATATCGTTCCAATCGTTAATATATCTTTTTAAATTATTTAATTTGCAAAACCAGGACTCTTTAATTTTTGGTTTTATCTTTGAAGCATCAGAAATTTTGTAATTTTCTAAATAACCGTAATTTACTGGATTTAAATTATTACTGCTTAAATAAGTAGTTCTTTTAATTATGGTTTCAGGATTATAATTTTCAGAATCTATGCCGTTTATTATGCCGTGAAAAGGTTTTACTTTGCACTGATTCCTTAAAAAGTCCAAATTTCTTATTTCTTCAGCATGATTTGGGCTAACCGTATTGAATGCATCACTATAATAAATTCCAAGTTCTAAAAAAGATAAAATACTTCCCTTATACTCTTTTACAGGCCCTTTGAATGCTTCGTTATGTATAGTTATTGTTGTTGGAAGATTTAATTTTTCATGACATTTTGCAATTGCAAGTCCGCATGGCCAGTCATGGCCTGAAACGCATTCTATGTTGGGAATTTCAGATAGATATGATACAACAAGGTCTGCAAAAATTTCATATTTTACAGGATCCCATGTATCAAGGAAATTTATTTCCGGATTACTAAATGCAATAATTTCTGTTTTTGAAAGAGGATGTTTAGCTTTTATTACATCAAAAATAAACTCGGTACCTTGATATTTTGAGTAAAGTTCCATTATTTTTTCATTAGGTAGTTTTGAAATTTTACCCTGATGGTCGAATGTTAAAACAAAAACTTCATTACCTGCCGACTTTAAAACTTTAGGCAAGTCCTCTAAAATGTCGCCTAAACCTCCTATCGAAGTTATGGGCGCAATTGTTGGTGTTAATATTGCTATTTTCATAAATACCCCTCTTAAAAATATTCCTTATATTTTTATATTACTGGAAATATATGTTATAGAAGAGATATATTACTTTTTAATTTATATTTAGTATGTATTTAAGTTATATCTAATTTATATTTAATTTATATCTAATTTATTTTTAACATCCAAGGGGGTAAGTGAAAGAATGAGGATATCAATGATTACTTGGGAATATCCTCCAATAATGGTAGGAGGATTGTCTGTTCATTGTAAGGGGTTAGCTGAAGCACTTGTTAGGGCAGGGCATAATGTGGATATCATAACAGTTGGTTACGACCTTTTAGAGCATGAAAATATTAATGGAGTAAATATATATCGTGTAAAACCGATTTCACATGGTAATTTTTTAACGTGGGCAATGTTTATGGCAACGGCTCTTGAAAAAAAACTTGGAAATCTTGGAATTCAAAATTACGACGTTGTTCATTGTCATGACTGGATGACTTCTTTTGTTGGTGCAAATGTAAAAAGTCTTTCGAAAGTTCCTTATGTTCAATCAGTACACAGTACTGAGGTTGGCCGGTGTGGAGGTATTAATTCAGAGGATTCTCGGGCAATAAATGATTCAGAGTGGTTTTCAAACTACGAATCAAATCAGATAATTACAGTAAGTCATGCTATAAAAAATGAAATATGTTCAGCATTTAACGTACCATTTGAAAAGGTTAATGTAATTTATAACGGCATAAATCCTTATGAATTTAATATTAATGCAAATGATTATGAAAAATATGACTTTAGAAGACATCTTGGGATTTTAGACCATGAAAAAATGATTCTTTATGTGGGTAGGCTCGCATATCAAAAAGGAGTTGAATACTTAATACATGGCTTTCAAAAACTTCTTTATGGGCATCCTGATTCCAAGCTTGTTATTGCAGGTGATGGAAATATGCAAAATTATTTAGAACATATTTCGTGGAAACTGGGATGTAGGGATAGGGTTATTTTTTTAGGATTTAAAAATGGAGATTTATTAAAAAAACTTTATAAATATGCTGATGTATGCGTAATTCCTTCCATATACGAACCTTTTGGAATTGTTGCACTCGAAGCAATGGCTTCCGGAACACCGGTAGTTTCAAGCGATATAGGGGGACTTAGTGAAATTATAAGCCATGAATATAATGGCGTTAAGGTTTATCCAAAAAATCCTGATTCAATTGCATGGGGTATTGATAAGGTGCTTTCAGATTATGGGTTTAAAGAATGGATTGTTAAAAATGCAAAAAATGACTCATACACTAAATATAGTTGGGATACTATTGCAAAAGAAACAGTCCAAGTTTATAAAAAAGCAATAGATATGATGAATCGATAATTTATTATAAATTATGGCAACATATTTATTATCATCAATTACCATTAAAAAAATAGTTATCTTTTACATTTTATAACTACATTATATAACCATTATATTACAGTTATAAATTTAATACATGATTTAAGTTTTTATTTTTAGGGCGTGGTTTTATGGTCGGAATTATTGGAAACGGAAACGTACTTGCAAAAGTAGATGATTCAGGTTCTATTGAGTACATGTTTTATCCAAATATTGGATATGAAAAACACGTGTTAGATGCAACGTTTGCAATATATAATGGTGGATTAAAATGGGCTTGGAATAACGATTGGATTATAAAGCAAAATTACGTAAAAGAAACAAATATCTTAAGAACTTCGTATGAATCCAAAGAATACCTTTTAGAGTCAAGAGATTACGTTCCAATATCTCACAACATGATTATAAAACAACTCTCAGTCACTAATAAAACCGAAGAAATCCAAAATATAAAACTATTTTTTTATGAAAATATCCGGATGGGTGAGATTCCAAATGAAAACACTGTCCGGTTTATAAAAGATAGGCAGTTATTAGTGAAATACGATGGAAAGTACGTATTTAGCGTTGGAAGTAATAAAAAAATTTCATCGTACCAATGTGGGGTTCGTTCAACTGATAAAAGTGCATTAACAGACATGGCAAATGGCATATTAAAAGAATACCCAAAATCAAAAGGATTAATAACAGATAGTGCATTATCTTGGGATTTAGTATTAAATCCCGGTCAAAAGCAGACAATTTCTGTTTTTTTAATGGTTGAAAAATACGATGGAAGCTATCCTAAAATTATAGACACATTGGATTTAACAAGAGTCATTATCGATAATCACGAGGACTTTTACGAACTTACTCATGCATATTGGAAGAATATTTTAGATACTGCCGTAAGTAGACTAAGTGAGAATGAATTAAATCGGGTTTCACACTATGAAGAATTATGTAAGCGCTCTCTTTTAACAATATTATTATTATGTAGTAGAAATGGCGGTATAATGGCGTCACCTTCCCTGTATCCGGATTACCGGCACGTATGGTGTAGGGATGGGGGTTACATGGCAGTTGCACTTGACTTATGCGGCCAGCATTTAGTTACGGAAAAATATTTTGAATGGTGTAGGAAAACCCAAAATCAAGATGGCTCATGGATACAAAGTTATCATGTTGATGGATCCCCGCGGCTTACTGCAATTCAAAACGACCAAATTGGAACTACATTATGGGCCCTACTGGTTCACTACCGAAAAACAGAAAATATTAACTCCCTTAAAAAAAACTGGGGGATGGTAAAAAAAGCTGCAAACTATCTAGTAAACGTATTAAACAATCAATCATTAAGTTACGATTTATGGGAGGAAAAATATGGCCTCTTTACTTACACAATTGGTTCAATTTACGGAGGGCTAAAGTCAGCAGTTGAAATTTCAAAAATTATCGAAGATAATTCTTCCGACGTTAAAAATTGGATTTATTCAGCTGAATTTTTGAAAAAAGAAATGATAAAAAAAATTTACTCTGAAGAAGATAACCGATTTTTAAAGTCTGTAAGTCCTAAAGATAATACAGTCGATTCAAGTATTCTTGGAATATGTTTCCCATTTAACCTTGTAGATCCTGATGATCCTAAAATGGTAAATACTGCAAGTCAAATTGAAGGTGCATTTAATTATAAAATTGGCGGAATTGGGCGATACCCTGAAGATGTCTATTTTGGCGGAAACCCTTGGATCATAAATACACTATGGCTGCACATGTACTATGAACAATTAATAAGGGCCTTTTTGAAAAATAATGCCATAAAACGTGAAATAGTTGAGTCTTACATTCAAAAAAGTATATCTTTATTTGAATGGACGTTAAAAAATAATTTCAGTGGTTTATTTCCCGAACAAATTCATAAGGATTTGAAAGTTCCAATTTCTGCAATGCCTTTAGGTTGGTCACATGCAATGTTTATAATTGCAGTTCATGGAGATCTTGATATTTTAATTCCATAACTTTTAATTTTAATATTTTAAATTTAAATTAGAACTTTTTATCTATCAAAAGGTGGGTATTTGTGTATTTGTCTCTTAATTTTGAAGTTCACCAGCCAAACCGGCTTAAAAAATCGGTAAACTATAATTCAGGTGATTTGTGGAACCGCTACATTGACGTTACTCTAAATAGGGAAATTTTTAACAAAGTTGCTGATAAATGTTATATCCCTTCAAACAGGGTAATTCTTGAACTAATTGATGATTATGATATTGAAGTGTCATACAGCATAACAGGGGTTTTTTTAGAACAGGCACTTGAATTTAATGAAGAAGTTTTGGAACTTTTTAAGGATCTTTCAAAAACTGGGAACGTTGAATTTTTAGGGGAAACATATCACCATTCCCTTTCAAGCCTTTTTGAAGACCATGAAGAATTTAAAGAAGATGCAATTGAACATAAAAAGATAATAAAAGATATTTTTGGGTATAAGACAACTACCTTTAGAAATACTGAACTTATATTTAACAATAAAATTGCAGAAACTGTAAAAGAACTTGGATTTAGGGGTATATTTACTGAAGGTGCAGACCGAATTTTAGGTTGGAGGTCTCCAAATTACGTTTATCACTCAACTTCGGGATTAAAAGTTCTTTTAAGGAATTATAATTTAAGTGATGATATTGGTTTTAGGTTTTCATCAAGGGATTGGGTAGAACACCCATTAACCGCAGATAAATATTCAAGATGGCTTTCAAATACGCACGGGGACTGTATAAATCTTTACATGGATTATGAAACATTTGGAGAACACCAGTGGAAAGATACGGGAATTTTTGAATTTTTAAGGTACCTTCCAATAGAACTTGAAAAGTATGAAAATATTGAATATGCAACTCCTTCGGAAATTTTAGAAATTAACGAACCAAAAGGAACTTTAGATGTTTTTGACTTTTCTACAGTTTCATGGGCCGATTCTGAGCGAGATGTAAGTGCATGGCTTGGAAATAAAATGCAGCAGTCTTCATTTCAAAAATTAAGTGAAATAAGGGAATATCTTGGAAGGTACATCAAACTTTTTCCAAAATCTGAGCAAAAAGAATTAATAGAATATAAAATCTATAAGAATATGCAGACCAGTGATAATTTTTATTATATGTGTACAAAAGGCTTTAGTGACATGGATGTCCATTCTTATTTTAGCCATTTTTCTTCTCCATTTGATGCTTATGCATCATATCTGGATGCGCATTATGACTTTAAGAACCAATTGGTTTTAAAGATGCTTTCAAAATATTTTAAATAATTTAAATATTTTAAATAATTGTAAATGGCAGTGTGATATTATGCAATACGAAAACACGAACAAAGAACAGTCTAATTTAAGTGACGTAGCTCAAGATATTCAAAAATTTAAAAAATATATCCGAACCGAGAAAAAAGGGGATGAACGTCCAAAAGTAGTCGTTATGGGGCGTTCAAATGTTGGAAAATCGACATTTGTAAAGGCGGTAACGGGAGAAAACGTGCGAGTTGGAAAAAAACCTGGCGTTACCTTAAAAATTACCGAATATGATATGGGAACATACTTACTCGTGGATTTACCTGGATTTGGGTACATGGAAGGAATTGAGAAAAAAGCACAGGAAAAAATTAAAGACCAGATAATTAAGTATGTTGAAGATAATAAAAGCACGATTGCAACATCGATTTTGATTTTGGATGCAAAGGCACTAATTGAGATTATAGATAGATGGGATCAAAAAGGTGAAATTCCAATAGATTTGGAAATGGCAGATTTTTTAGAGGAACTTTCATTAAATCCAATATTTGTAATAAACAAAATGGATAAAATAAAAAATTCTGAATGGGATGCACATCTTGATAGGGTCTCAGAAAAACTTGGATTTTTACCACCTTGGAGGCAATGGCTTGATATTTTAGTCCCTGCAATATTAAGGGATAATTATGGAATCGATGGAATAAAACACCGGATAAATAGGCATATACAAGCCTTTAAAAAATTAAAAAGCCAATAATATATGTCTTTTTTAAATTTATAGTACATTTTAAGAAATGTTTATATACCATTAGATAGATGTATATTGTAGCACGCTTATGAATGGCTTTTTATAAACACGAAAATCACGGAGGAACGATTATGGCACTAAGACCAGCAAGATGTTACAGGGACACTACAAAAAGGGCATATACTAGAAAAGAATACGTAAGAGCAGTACCTCAACCAAAAGTTGTACACTACGTAATGGGAAACACGAGTGCTGATTTTCCTGTTGAATTCCACTTGGTTTCAAAAGTTGACATATTGGTAAGACACAATGCTTTAGAAGCTTCAAGGATTGCAGGAAACAAATATATTTTAAGGGAATGCGGTAGATTAGGATACAAATTCCACATTAGAGTTTATCCGCACCAAATACTGAGAGAAAATAAAATGGCTGCAGGAGCAGGGGCGGACAGGATTTCCGACGGAATGAGATTATCATTCGGTAAAGCAGTTGGAACCGCTGCAAAAGTTGCTAAAGGCCAAACAATAATTTCAATCAGTGTAAACCCTGACAAATACAAAGAAGCAAAAGAAGCATTAAGAAGATGTTCAATGAAGTTGCCTGCAGCATGCAAAGTTGTTGTGGTAAAGGGACAGGACTTAATTAAAGATTAATTATCTCTTTTTTTATATATTTATGCAAATTTTAAAATTATTTAAATAATCTTTTAGAAAATAAAATTTTTAAATAAAAAAATAGTATTTTATTTATTCATCATCTTTTGGAACTTCAGCCCTAATAAATTCCTCTTTTCCTTTTAATAAACTCATTGTAGCATCTATTCCCATTTTTGCAGTTAATTTGTTTTTTAAATCTGATGAAGGGTCTAACGATGAACCTTTAGCACCACTTATTATTACAATATCGCTATCGCTTTGAACTCTTGTTGAAACTGCATATTCTACATCATTCTGGTCATATATGTTAATATCATGGTCAACAACCGTGACGTGCTTTAAGCTAGGATGTGCTGCAAGTGCTGCAAGTATTGCATTTTTGCCATCCCCTTCAGTTTTTTTATCAATTGAAACAACCGCACTTAGCCAACAACATCCCCCTTCAGTTAAAGCAACGTTTTTAAGGGATGGAACTGTATTTCTAATTCCTTTATACATACGGGGTTCTTGCGGTAAGCCCATAAGTATTTTATGCTCATTCCCTCCGGGAAGGAGTGCATGAAATACTGCTTCTTCTTTTCTTCTCAATGCGGTTATTTTAATTAGTGGCTGTTTTCTAATCATGTCGTAAGTTCCAGTAATGTCTACAAAAGGCCCTTCATCAACAAATTCTTTTGTAAGTTTTCCTTCAATAATAAATTCGGCTTCAGGAACTTCTAAATCGACAGTTTTACATTTCACAAGTTTTAAAGGTTTTTTCATTAACGCAGATGCGTATTTTAATTCATTAAATGTTAAGTCCCCCGACGTTGAAGCTGCAAGTAAAACTGCAGGATGAACCCCGATTACAATTGCACAATCAACATCTCCTTTTTCAATATTTTTATTGTAAATGTAGTGTAAATGCCTTTGTTCAACCATTCTAATTGTAAGTGTCCCATCAGGCCGAACTAAAATCCTGTGAATCGATGCATTTACTCCTTCATCTTTATCCTTTACAATTACAACTCCCGATGTAAGGTATGGCCCAGCATCTTTTCCGTAGTATGTTGGAATTGGGTATTCATGAATTTTTTCAAGGGAATCATCAACATAAGTGGAGTTTAAATTATTATCTACAATTAATTCGCCATTTTTTTCATTATCAAGCGTTTCAACCATATGTTTCATTAGTTCTTCCTTTTCAATGCCGAGACTTTTTGCAATAACATCTCTAGTACATAAATTTCCAATTACCCGATAGCCGTTTACATTTTTTATAAATACTGGTTTACCGTCATTTTCTTTTAAAATTCTAGATATCCCGTATTTTTTTGTAGCGTTTTCTAAAACTACTTTTTCAATCGAGTTTATAAGTTCTTTTACCATAAAAATACCTCCTGATAAATTAGTTAATGTAAAATTTAATGTAAACTTTACCTTTTTTTCCTTGCAATTTCTTTACCAAGTTTTTCCCCTGTATCACTGAGCCTACTTGCAACACTTCTTGGAACGTTTCCTTTTTCAGATAATATTTTTCCAATAGTGCTCGATAACAAAAAAATAGCATAAGTGTGTTCAGATTTAGTCCTGTGTATATGGTGAGGTCTTATATTTAATTCGTCATAGTCTTTAAATGTACCTTCAACTTCAACGCCAAATTTTCTCGCTAAATCCTTTCTCATGTACACTAAAAGTTGGTGTAACTGGATGAGTTCATCCTTATGCATTAAATCACCTTCAAATCTAAAAGAAGTATTATTTCATGTTTTATTCCATGATTTCATCAAAAGAAAATAACCTTAAATTCACTGGCTTTTTAGTAACTTTTATTTCAGTACCCACAATTATTGGAGTCTTATCGTGTAATAAGTCAACAATTTTTTGGGTGATTGGCATATCTGCTGCAAAAAAGTCCATGTTTTTAATTTCTTGAATATTTGTTAAAAATTCTTTAAAAGAGTTCGTTTTTTCCTTCCCGTCTACAACAAACTTTACAAGGCCGGTATTTTTAATGCCTTCCAAAATCTCTTTAACTCCATTATACTTTTTCTCTAAATTTGAATTTTCTTGAAGAATAGTTTTTTCATCAGCGTCAATAGTTTTTTTTTCAAAAGATTTTATTTTTTCGATAACAACGGTTTCTTTTTCAATTTCGGGTTTAAATGTTTTTTCAAGTTCATTTTTCTCTTTGGAAGAGTGGGTTACTTCTTCAATATATTTTGGAGTTATTTTCTCAACCAACTCTTCATTTAAAACAGGATTACTTTCAACAATATTTTTATACTTTTCCCCGATAATCTGTTCAACCGGAACTTTTGCCCGCAAGCACTTCATTATTTCTTTTTTAGATGTACCTTCAACTTCTTTACCATATGGGGCTCTTGAAACATAATCAATATCACAAGTTTGGAGCAACTCTTTTAAAATTAATTCTCCGCCTCTGTCTCCATCAGTAAATGCTGTTGTAGTCTTCTTTTTTGAAATCTCCATTATGGTCTTTGGAACAGATGTCCCTTCAACTGCGATTGCATTTTTTATACCGCACCTTAAAAGAGTTAATACATCCGCCCGCCCCTCTACAATGATTATAGAATCAGAATGGAGGATATTTGGGCCACAGGGTAAATTTTCTGGCCCGTATTCCATAATTTCTTCAGTTCTTAAGGATTCCTTAATTTCTTCAGTTATTTCGTAAGTATCAACCATTTCATCCATCAATTGCCGTAAAATATGCCGTGCCCTGTTTGTTATATATTGTCTCTTTGAAACCCTTATATCTTCAACATTTGCAATTTTTACAGTGGCAAAACAGGGGCCTACTCTATCAATTGTTTCAAGAGTAGCCGCAAGAATAGACGTTTCAACTTTATCGAGGCTAGATGGAAGAGTAATTTTGGCAAAAGACTTACCATTTACGTTTTCAAGTTCAACATCGATTCTTCCAATTCTTCCACTTTTTTGTAAGTCTCGAAGGTCAAGTTCTGTACTCAATAGTCCTTCAGTCTGACCAAAAATTGCACCTATCACATCGTGTTTTTCAACATAACCATCTGCAATAAGTTCCGTATATATAATATATTTTGTAGTACCTAGATCCATAAATAATCCTCCTAAAGTTTGACCCACACGTCTCAAAAACCGAGTTTTCTCAAAACATAAAAATGTCCTTAACTACTTATTGCATTTTTTATATATAAAATATAATATGATAATAGGGTTCTTTTTAATAGCCAGAAATTTCAGGAAGGTATAAACCGAAAAGTTTATATATTAAGTACTACAATGTGTACTATGCTCTGAGACAAGAGAGATAGGAAAAAAATAGCGGCTTTGATGTAGACTGGTATCATACGGCCCTGCCACGGCCGACACCCGGGTTCAAATCCCGGAGGCCGCATCTTTAAAATATAAATGTCGTCAAATGTGAAATGTGCGCCAGTGGTGTAGCCTGGTATCACTCTGGCCTTCCAAGCCAGTTACTCGGGTTCAAATCCCGACTGGCGCATTTTTATTTTAGATCATTTAATCCATTAATTTAAATTAATAGATAATATATTATTATATACTTTAAAAAAGCAATTATACAATTATTCTGTAGTTAGGGGATAATTTGAAAATTGTAAGATTACTGTTTTTAAGCTTATTTTTAGCTATTGGGATTTTTTCGTCAATTAATTATGAAAAAACTGCTGAAAATGTTACAAGTAATGGAATAAACGATCCCGTAATATTAATTCATGATGTAAGCCCGATATATTTTGAAGAATTAAAAGAAATAGACGAAATACTATCTAAAAATGGATATTCTAGTAGGACATATCTTTTTGTGATTGTAAATCATGGAAATACTAACGATATATCTAAAAATGCAGACTTTATAGCGTATTTATTATATTTAAAAACAAAAGGATATATTATTGAACTACACGGTTATGACCATATCGGGCAGGAATTTAACTGCAATGCATCTATTGCAGCAGAAAAACTTGATAAATCACTTTCGATTCTTGAAAATCATACTGGCAGAAAGATATCTTATATAATGCCTCCAAGATACGGGTTATCTGACGAAGCAAAATCCAAAATTTTTGAAAAAAATCTTTCAATAGTTATCGGTTCTTACTATCTTGAAAAAGATTTTCACGAAATTAAAGTTATTAAAATTGAAAATAAAGAGTATACGTGGTATTTGGAAAAAGAAAATGTTGAAAATCAGCTTTTGAATGCCAAAAATGAGTATATTAATTCTAAAAATCCGTATTTTCTTTCAATACACCCAAAAGCAGTAAATTATGGGGGAGGTATTGAATTTTTGGATAAATTTCTAAGTTTTACGAAAAAAAAGGCAATTCTTAATGAATTACCGGAAAATACTATACTTTATAAGCATATTAAACATAATCATGAAATAAACGATTATTGATTATACTTACTCTATTGGATATATCCATATATGACTAAAAATTAATTTTTATACGGATTTTCAAGTTTTTTCTTTATATTGTTCGCTTCTTTTGCTATTTTTTTATTATATATACTTCCAATCCGCTCAACTGCATCTAGTGTATTTATTGAAGTTTCAAGGTATGAATATATGTCTCCACCATACGTCTGTAAGTTTAGGGTATCGTGAAGGACTTTTGAAGTTTGTAACGGGGTTTTTTTAGCAATTCTAAGATTTAAAATCTTTTTTGAGAGATAATATATAATGTCTTCTTCTATCATCTGGTCAAACTCGATTAACCACGGAAGTATTTCATCTCTAAGCGTTTTATCTTTTATTTTTTCAAAATTTTCTTTAATAACTTCAAACGCATCACAAAACCTTGTTGGAATGTTTGTATTTGTCGTCTTTGATATCTTATTCTTCAAATTTGAAGGAATATAAAAATTTTCAAAAGATGAAATCGATACTATGAGATCCACTAGATTTTTATCAAGATTTTTTCTTATTTTTTCCGCATCGTTAGGGTATAAAAATGAAACAGAAGTTGCATATCCATATCTTGTAGTTTCAACATCTTTATGTATTTTAAGCATGTCAAAACACGCTAAATTTTCAAGTACGTAGTTTAAATTCAAATTTTTTCCAAGAGAGGGGATTTTTGAAATGTCTGAAATTTTAACATTATTTTTGTAGTTTTTAATCGAACAGATATTTGCTAAAACTTGTTCAAATTCCTCATCTTCATTATATTCTAAGGATACATCTTCAGGCTCCGAATTTAGCAGTTTAAACGATATTTCATCCTCTGAATTTTCCATTTTTGCATGGTATCTTTTACCAATTTCAACGAGGCTGTAAACTTTTCCAATCTCATGCATTCCCTTTCTTCCGGCTCTCCCACACATTTGTTGGAACTCTGATGGATTTAACCAGTCTCCGCCCATTGCAAGGCTTTCTAAAACTACAGTAGATGCGGCAAAATCAACACCTGCTGCAAGTGCTGCGGTAGTTACGACACACATTGTTTTCTGTTTTAAAAAATTATCTTCAACACTTCGACGTTTTGAGTATTCCATACCCCCATGATAGTATTCTGACTTTATTCCTTTCGTACTTAAAAAATTAGAAATATATTCCGCCCTCTTTCTTGAAAAAGTAAATATTAGACTTTGGCCTCTAAAACCGAACTTTGATTTAGCGCTAAATTCATTTTTAACAATATCTTTTATTAAATCAAGTTTTCCTGAGTCATTTCTAGTAAATATTAGATGTCTTTCAAGAGGAACTGGCCTTCCATTATACAAAACGAGTTTTGAGCCTAATTTTTTTGATAATTCTTCAGAATTTCCAACGGTTGCAGATAAATATATCATCTGGGCACAAAATAAGAATCTTAATCTTCCAATAAGGCCATCAAGCCTTGCACCTCTTTCTTCCATATTTAAAGAGTGCACTTCATCAATTATGACAGT
The DNA here is from genome assembly GCF_000017165.1 of Methanococcus vannielii SB. NCBI lineage: Archaea > Methanobacteriati > Methanobacteriota > Methanococci > Methanococcales > Methanococcaceae > Methanococcus > Methanococcus vannielii. Next base: position 646,114 of record NC_009634.1, on the reverse strand, counting down.
CCCAATATCCTTTAACTTTCCAGCCCGAATTAAGTAATCAATTCCTTCATACGTTCCAATTATTATGTCAGAATCAATACCTGAATTAATATCTATTCCTTTATTTTCCGAAAGTCTACCCGTTCCAACCCTTAATGATACAGATATTCCATATTTTTCGTATTTTTCCTTAAATTCAATGTATTTTTGGTTTGCAAGTGCAACTAGGGGCACTAAAAATAAAAATTTACCCTTATTTTCTGATAAATTTTTAATTCCTGCAAGTTCACCAATAAGGGTTTTTCCAGATGACGTTGCAGATGTAATTAGTAAATTATCTCCTTTTAAAAGCCCTCCTTTTACAGATAATGTTTGTACAGGGAGCAATTCTTTAATATTCCTATTTTTAATTACTTCTTTTAAAATATCGGGAATATCTAATTCATCAATGGAATAGTTTTTTATATCGTCATCAGTACTTCCGGTTAACACATCATATTTTGTAATTTCAGGATTTTTCAAGGGATTACTTGATTTAAATAATTCAATTACTTTATTTGCATCCTTAAATCTCCTTAAAAGTTTTTCAATGAATTCCTCGCTTATGTTAATCTCGTGTTTTACTTCGTCAACAGCACAAGTTAAGCATATTTCACTATTATATATTTTGTATTTATCAGTTATTTCAGTAAATCTTCCTTTTATTAGGCAAAAGGGGCATAAATCTATGTATCCATATTTAATTCCGCTCTGTTTTAAAAAATCTTCGAGTTTTAAAGATTCTTCATCGCTACTTAAAAGTACCTTATTTGATTTGATAAAGCCCATAAGTTTTGAAGGTTGTATCGGATTTATATTGCCTCCTTTTTCTTCCCTACACTTATAAAGCGTTATTTTATTATTTGCGGGCCGTATTATTCCGTAATAAATTTTTTCATCAGTTAAGTCTGCAAATTGAATCTCGTCTTTTTTTTTCTTTAATTTTCTCACAATAATCATGAATTCACCAGATAACGTGTAAATAATCATAAAACAAAACTAAGATTAATTAAATATTATTATAATATATTTAAATTTATAAAATACTTTTAGAAAAGATATAAATCTATATAATTTAAAGTAATATAATAAAATGGTGGTAAAATGTTGCAGGTTTTATATAAGTTTTTTTCAAACAAGGGGCAAATTAGTCTTGAATTTTCAGTACTGGTACTAGCAGTAATTGCAGCTGCAGTTATTCTTGGATATAATATCATTTTAACATCTAAATCTATTCAAGAATCAAACATAAATACGATAAATAACACCCATAATACTGCAATTAATATACTTAGCGAAGTTAGCTAATTAAACTAAAATTAAATAAAATTTATAGTTAAGATAAGTCTTTAATATTATATTAAAACTAACCTAAACATTAAATTTATAGCAGTTATTTTGGGATAAAATGAAATTGATAGGAATTACTGGAATGCCTGGTTCGGGAAAAAGTGCAATTATTAATTTAGCAAAGGAAAATAACATACCTGTAGTTTCAATGGGGGATATTGTACGGCATGAAACTTTAAAACAGGGGCTCATACTTAATCCAGAAAATGTTGGAAAAACTGCGATATTTTTAAGGAAACTCCATGGAAAAGAAGCTATTGTAGTACCATGCCTTAAATATATCTTTGAAAAATACAAAAATGAAAAATTTGTAGTGATTGAAGGAATAAGGAGTATTTACGAAGTAAACTACCTTAAAAAACACGTTTTTTTAGAAATTATTGCAATCCATTCTTCCCCTAAAACCCGGTTTGAACGACTTAGTGCTAGGAATAGGGAAGATGATTCAAATAGTTTAGATACATTTATAGAGCGAGATAATCGAGAATTGGATTTTTCAATTGGGAGTGTTATATCCCTTGCAGATTATGTGGTTGTAAACGAAGAAGAATACGATAAATTTTTAGAAAACTTAAACTCATTATTAAAAAAAATAATTATGAATGTTGATGAATAAATTATAATAATTAGGCATTAACTAATTAGGCATTATTTTAATTTTTCAAGCCTTTTAATATGGTTTTTAGATAGTTCGACTATTTTATCAGTATTCAATTGGTAATTAACCCATTCATCAACTGGATTTGCACCTATTTTTTCATAAAATTCTCTTGCGGGGTTCCACTTTAAAACTTGCCATTCTATCTTGTTACAGTTTTTTTCAAACGCAATATTTGAAATATATTCAAATATTTTTCTCCCTATTCCAAGGCCCCTAAATTCTTCTTTAATGAATAAGTCTTCAATATATATTCCAGGCTTTCCAAGAAACGTTGAAAAGGTGTAGAAAAATAAAACAAATCCAACAGGCTCAAAATTTACCTCGACAATAAGTGCTTTAGCATAAGGTTTTTTTCCAAAAAGGCTTTTTTTAAGTACTTCTTCAGTAATATTAACTTTATGTTTTAAATTTTCGCACTCTGCAAGTTCTTCAATGAATCTGAGAATTAAAGGTATATCTAAATATTCTGTTTTTCGAATATTAATTTTAAAGTTATCATCCATTCTTTTCCCCATGATAATATTGCTAAAATACGCCGTAAAAATTAGATACCAACACACGTTCAAAATAACATTTTTAAAAAAGTTGACGAGCCCGGAGGGATTTGAACCCCCGACCACAGGGTCCGAAGCCCTGTATTCTGTCCAAGCTAAACCACGGGCCCAACATATTTTTTAATATTAAGCATATAGTTTTTAAGAGTTACTTTTGTATATAATTAATTATATACTATATAAACCTTTTAGTTATTGGCTAATATTTTAGATGGTGATTTTTTGAAAGAATATTTTTTAATTGGTATCGGTGGATTTACTGGTGCAGTACTTAGGTATGTTATAAGCGGCATAATTCCAGTTAAATTTGGAATTCCAACAGGTACATTAATGGTAAATTTAATTGGAAGTTTTATTGTTGGATTTTTAATGTATTCGTCATTATTTACTGGAATATCTTATGAATACCGTCTTTTTATTATAACTGGATTTTGTGGAGCACTGACTACATTTTCTACATTTAGTTACGAATCTTTTTCATTATTGGAACAGCATTACTTTATTAAATCAGGAATAAATATTTTAACAAATGTGACAGGCTGTATAAGTATGATATATTTTGGAAGAATGGTTTCAAGTAGTTTCTGGTGATTTTATGAAGGAATTAAATGCTAAACTGCTTAGAATATATATAAAAGAAGAAGATAAATATGGAAAAGAACCCCTTATAAATTTAATAATAAAAACCTTAAAAACTAACGAAATTTCTGGAGCAACTGTTTTTAAAGGATACTGCGGTTTTGGAACAAGGGGATTTTCAAGAGCTGATATTTTAAGGCTTTCTATGAACTTACCCGTAGTAATAGAGTGTATTGATTATGAAGAAAAACTTGAAAAGGTCATGCCAAAAATTGTGGAATTGGTCTCTGAAAATGGAATTATATCCTTACAGGAAATACACATATTTAAAAATCTAAAATGATTTTGAAACGATAATTTAATTTTGGTGGTTCTATGATAACAGATATACTTATTATTGGTGGAGGAGGTGCTGCAGCAAGGGCAGCAATAGAGTGCGGACAGAAAAATGTAATTATCGTATCAAAAGGTCTTTTTGGAAAAAGCGGCTGTACAGTCATGGCAGAAGGGGGCTATAACGCAGTATTTAATCCAAAAGATGGGTTTGAATCACACTTTAAAGACACGATGAAGGGTGGCGGATTTATAAATAATCCAAAGCTTGTAGAAATTTTGGTAAATGATGCCCCATCTGAATTTAAAAACTTGGAAAATTTTGGATGCTTATTTGATAGAACCAGTGAAGCAGAATTTTCACAAAGGCCATTTGGAGGTCAAAGCTTTAATCGGACATGTTATAGCGGGGATAGGACTGGCCATGAAATGATATTAGGACTTATGGAATACTTAAGCAAATTTGATAGGATAAAAATAATGGAAGATGTAATGGCGGTAAAGCTAATTACTGATGAAATCAAAACAAACGGAAAAAAAATTAAAAAGTGTTTTGGCGCTGTTTTTTTAAATCTATTAACTGGCCATATCTTTCCAATTTATGCAAAATCTACAATTCTTGCAACAGGGGGTGCAGGACAAATTTACCCGATTACTTCAAACCCAAAACAAAAAGTTGGAGATGGATTTGCAATTGCGTATAGGGAAGGCGTTGAATTAATTGACATGGAAATGGTTCAATTTCACCCGACAGGAATGCTTGGAACAGGAATTTTAGTAACTGAAGCAGTACGTGGGGAAGGTGGGATACTATACAATAAAAATAAAGAAAGATTTATGAAAAATTACGACCCCCAAAAATTAGAGCTTTCTACAAGAGATGTAGTTTCTAAAGCAATATTTAATGAAATTATGGATGGAAGAGGAGTTGACGGCGGAGTATATCTTGATGTAACGCACCTAAATCCAGAAATAATTAAAGAAAAGCTTGAAACAATGTATTCTCAGTTTAGGGCCATTGGAATAGATATAACAAAAGAACCGATGAAAGTATCACCAACTGCACACCACTTCATGGGCGGAATTAAAATAAATGAACAGTGTGAAACGAATATTTCTGGGTTATATGCTTGCGGTGAAGTATGTGGTGGAATTCACGGTGCAAACAGGCTTGGCGGAAATGCACTTGCAGATACCCAAGTTTTTGGCGCAATTTCTGGGAAAAACGCTTTAAAAAATTCAGAAAAAAATGAATTTGATATTTCGAACGTCTACCAAAAAACATGCGAATTTATCAATAGTTTAGAATCATGTTTAAAATCTGAAAAAGAGGATTCAAACTCCGGAACTAACGTTTACGTTCTCATCGATGAACTGAGAAATTTAATGTGGGATCATGTTTCAATTTCAAGAGACGAAACTGGGCTTAAAATTGCATTAAAAAATATAAATGAAATAAAAGAAAAAATGAAAAAAGTTTCAATAAATGGAATAGTTGATTTTTCAAAAAAATTGGAACTTGAAAACATGTTATTAGTTTCTGAAGTTGTAACGAAATGTGCACTTTTAAGAAAAGAAACAAGGGGGGCACATACAAGGACTGATTATCCGGAAACAAACGAGGAATGTGTTGGAAATTTTGTAGCAGATTTGAATGGAATTAAATTTGTAAAAATAAAATAATTTAAATTTTTTTTAATTTGCAGGAATGATTACTGTATCTAAACTTAATGACTCATAATTAAAAAAGATTATTAATTTATTGTTTTCGTCCATACGTGTTATTTAATTATTTTGCAACGTTATGATGAATTATTTTTATATCTTTACGTATATATCGCATTATATATCAAAATTTAAATGTAATGTCTTTTAAAAAAGATTTATCGAAAGATTTATCAATTGTAATTATCGATCATTATATATATCTGAATTAAATATTTATTATAAATGCTTAACTTTAAGGTTTCAGTAATAATTATCAAACCAAAATTATGGTTTATTAACCCTGATTATGATATTTAACTTAATTTAAAGGTTGAGATCATGCAAGAAAAAATGAAAGAAATTGCGGCAAGAATTCGTGAATTAAGAACTCTTTCAAAAGTATCAATTCAAGAAATGTCAGATTACTTAAAGACTTCCCCTGAAATTTATGAGCAGTATGAGAGGGGAACTTGTGATATTTCTGCAAGCGTTTTACTTGAAATTGCACACCGTTTTGACGTTGACATGGGGTTATTATTAACTGGTGAAGAAACAAGAATGCATGTATTTACTGTAACAAGAAAAGGAAAGGGAATATCTGTTGAAAGAAGAAAGCAGTACAAATACGAAAATTTAGCTGAAAAATTCATCCATAAAAAGGCAGAACCTTTTATTGTGACGGTTGAGCCAAAAACTGACGGAAAAAAACCTTCAAAAAATTCGCACCCTGGCCAAGAATTTAACTATATTCTTGAAGGCTCTATAAAGCTTTATATCCATAATAATGAAGTTATTTTGGAAGAAGGCGATTCAATATTCTTTGATTCGAACTATGAGCATGCAATGGAAGCTTTAAATGGAAAAGCTGCGAAATTTCTCGCAATTATAATGTAATTATGTAAAATTTATTTCGAAAACAAAAAACGGGTAAGATTATGGTGTCCTTACTGGAAAAATTTGTTAAAAAAGTAGAATTCAAGTCATACGAGGATTTTTTAGAAAACTATGTTGTAAAAATTCCTGAAAATTTTAATTTTGCCTATGACATTGTTGATGAATATGCTAAAATTTCTCCTGAAAAAATAGCACTTTTATGGTGCGATGATAACGATGTTGAAAAAATATTTACATTTAGTGACATGAAAAAATATAGTGATAAGGCTGCCAATTTCTTTTTAAAATACGGAATTAAAAAAGGCGATACTGTAATGCTTACTTTAAAGAGCAGGTATGAGTTCTGGTTTTGTATGCTAGGGCTTCATAAAATTGGAGCTATTGCAGTTCCTGCAACCCACATGCTGACAACAAATGACATAGAATATAGGATTGAAAAAGCAGAACTAAAAATGATAGTTTGTATCCCTGAAAATAATGTTCCCAATTTTGTAGATGAGGCGGTTTTAAAAAGTAGTAAAAAAGTTTTAAAAGTATGTATTTCTGAATTAAATAATGAAAATTGGATAAATTTTTCAAAAGAATTGGAAGAAGCATCTGAAGAATTTGAAAGGCCAATTGGTGAATTAAATACTAAAAATAGTGACGTTTTAGTTGCATATTTTTCATCTGGTACCACAGGTTACCCAAAAATGATTCAACACGATCATGAATATCCTTTAGGGCACATCACCACTGCAAAATACTGGCAAAATGTTGAAGATGACGGGCTTCACTATACTGTTTCAGATAGCGGTTGGGCAAAATGTATTTGGGGAAAGCTTTATGGCCAGTGGATTTCGGGAACCGCAGTATTTGTATACGACTATGAACGGTTTGATGCGGAAAAAATGCTCGAAAAACTTGCAAAATATAAAGTTACAACATTTTGTGCCCCGCCAACAATTTACCGGTTCATGATTAAGCAAGATATGTCAAAAGCAGACTTTTCAAGTCTTAAATATGCAGTAACTGCTGGGGAACCATTAAATCCTGAAGTTTACAATAAATTTTTGGAATTTACTGGTTTAAGACTTATGGAGGGTTTTGGGCAAACTGAAACGGTTGTATCAATTGCAAATTTCCCTTGGATGGATGCAAAACCGGGTTCAATGGGAAAGCCAATTCCTTTATATGAAGTAATTGTTATGAACAATGAAGGAAATGAATGTGATGTAGGGGAAGAAGGGGAACTCGTAATCAAGACTAAAGATATAAAGCCCCTAGGGCTGTTTACTGGTTACTTTAAGGATTCTGAAAGAACTAAACGGGCATGGTATGACGGATACTACCATACTGGAGATACTGCATGGAGGGATGAAGATGGATACCTATGGTTTGTTGGGAGAAACGACGACCTGATAAAAAGTTCCGGCTATAGAATTGGCCCATTTGAAGTTGAAAGTGCTTTAATTTCACATCCTGCAGTACTTGAATGTGCAATACAGGAATTCCTGATCCAGTTAGGGGTCAAATTGTTAAAGCAACAATTGTTTTAACTAATGGGTATGAACCAACCGATGAATTAAAATTAGAACTTCAAGAACATGTTAAAAAAACAACGGCTCCTTACAAGTACCCAAGAGCAGTTGAATTTGTAAAAGAACTACCAAAAACGATTAGTGGTAAAATTAGGCGTGTAGAAATCCGTGAAAAAGATACTGAAAAAATACAATAAGTATATTGAATAAATATAGTTAAATTATTCTTTTTAAATAATTTTAAAGAATACTAAAATTTAAACTTGGACTAAGTTGATATTATGGAACTGACAAAAAAACCGTATGTAGTGATAAACGAACTGGAATGCAAAGCTTGTGAAAGATGTATAATTGCGTGCCAAAAAGGCGTTTTAAAAATAGGCAACAAATTAAATGAACGGGGATATTTTTACGTAGAATATACTGGAGAAGGCTGTACTGGCTGTGGAAACTGTTACTACACGTGCCCAGAGCCTCTCGCAATAGAAGTGCATATACCAATTAAAAAATGCGATTAGAGGTGAACTAATGGCAACACAACTTGTAAAAGGAAATACTGCGGTTATTATTGGGGCAATGTATGCAGGATGCGACTGCTATTTTGGATACCCAATAACTCCTGCAAGTGAGATATTACATGAAGCATCAAAATACTTTCCAATGGTTGGAAGAAAATACGTTCAAGCGGAATCAGAAGAAGCTGCAATAAACATGGTTTATGGTGCCGCATCTACTGGTAAAAGGGTATTAACGGCTTCATCTGGGCCAGGAATGAGCTTAAAACAGGAAGGAATTTCATTTTTAGCAGGTGCAGAACTTCCGGCAGTTATCGTGGATGTCCAAAGAGCAGGCCCCGGACTTGGAAATATCGGCCCAGAGCAGTCAGATTATAATCAGGCAGTAAGGGGCGGGGGCCATGGAAACTATAAAAACATAGTACTTGCTCCAAATTCAGTTCAGGAAATGTGCGATTTTACCATAAAAGCGTTTGAACTTGCAACAAAATACCGAAATCCAGTAATAGTTCTTTCAGATGGGGTTTTAGGGCAGATGGTGGAGCCTTTAAAATTTCCTGAAAATGCACTTGAACCAGAAATCGATGAAAGTTGGGCCGTCTGTGGAACCGTTGAAACAAGGAAAAATCTTGTAACTTCGATTTTTTTGGATTTTAAGGAACTTGAAAGATTTAATTATGATTTACAGGAAAAGTACAAAATAATAAAAGAAAATGAGCAAGATTTTGAAGGCTACATGCTTGAAGATGCGGAAATTATACTTGTTTCATATGGGATAAGTAGTAGAATTTCAAGAACTGCCGTTGAATCTGCAAGAAAAGAAGGATTAAAAGTAGGGCTATTTAGGCCTAAAACATTATTTCCTTTCCCTGAAAAAAAACTGAATCAACTTGCAAAAAAAGACTGTACATTTATCTCGGTTGAAATGAGTAATGGGCAGATGGCTGATGATATAAGACTTGCAACTTGCTGTAGGCGACCGGTTGAAGTTATAAATCGACTTGGCGGAAATTTAATTGAAGTTGAACAGATTTTAAATAAAATTAGAAATATTGCAAGAGGTAATTAAAATGGCTGAATTTACGGAAAAAGTTTTAAAAAAGCCAAATTCAATACCCGAATGCTTTGAAAGAAAAGGAGGTTCTGCTAAAACTGCAACGCACTATTGTGCTGGTTGTGGACATGGAATAATACATAAATTAATGGCTGAAGCGATAGACGAACTTCAAATTTTGGACAGGTGTGTTTTGATAAGCCCTGTTGGATGTGCAGTATTTGCCTATTACTACTTTGATTGTGGAAATATTCAAGTTGCTCATGGAAGGGCTCCCGCAGTTGGAACCGGAGTTTCAAGAGCCATGGATAATTCAATTGTAATGTCCTATCAAGGAGATGGAGATTTAGCTTCAATTGGATTAAACGAAACAATTCAGGCTGCAAACCGTGGAGAAAAAATGGCAGTATTTTTTGTAAATAATACTGTTTATGGAATGACAGGAGGACAAATGGCCCCAACAACACTTATTGGTGAGAAAACGGTAACATGTCAAGATGGCCGTGACCCACGGTTTTCAGGATACCCAATTCACATGTGTGAATTATTAAATAGCCTTAAAGCTCCAGTATTTATTGAAAGAGTTTCAGTTTCAGATATTTCACATATAAAGAAGGCAAAACGTGCAATTAAAAAAGCACTAGAAATCCAAAAAGATGGAAAAGGCTACGCATTTGTTGAAATACTCGCACCATGTCCGACAAACTTGAAGCAAGATGCAAAGGCCGCTGAGAAGTTTATAAATGAAGAAGTTGAAAAAGAATTTCCACTTAATAACTTTAGGGATAACTCAAAAGATGTCAAACCTCTTTTAAGGGGGGAAAGCGACTTTTCAAAAGAAAATCTTGACAGCATTTTTGAAGTAAATGAAAAAAGTGTAAATGACCCATTAAATGACTTTGTTTTTAAGGAAAAACTTGTAAAAATTGCAGGATTTGGAGGTCAAGGGGTCTTAAGTATGGGTTTAACATTGGCTGAAGCTGCATGTAGGGCCCAGAGATTTGTTTCATGGTATCCTTCATACGGTCCAGAACAAAGGGGTGGAACTTCAAACTGCTCCGTTATTATTTCGGGCCAGGAAATTGGTTCCCCAGTAGTTTATAATCCTGAAGTTTTAATTGCTTTAAATAAACCTTCTCTAGAAAACTTTTCAAAAGATGTTAAAAATGGGGGGACTATAATTTACGATGATTATATCGGGGATTTTGAGGTAATTAAGGGTGTAAATGTTATTAAAGTGCCTGCAACAAAAATAGCAAAAGATTTAGGGGTTTCAAAAGCTGCAAATACAGTAATGCTGGGCGTACTTGCAGCAATTGGATATACTGAACTACCTGAATCAGTATTTATTGGTGCAATAGAGCAGACGTTTGCTAAAAAGCCAAAACTTATTCCTGTAAATGTTGATATATTGAAGGCAGGAATAAAATGGGCAAAAGAAAATCTTGACATTTAATTGACTACAATGTATTTTTAAATAATTTTTTTAGTTTTTATATTTTATTTTAACTGCCAATTTAATTACTTTTTATTTTAAAAAGGTGATATTATGGAAAACTATGACATACCTCCAGTTCAAGTTGCCCTTGACCTTTTAGACCTTCCAAGAGCAATAGAAATTGCAAAAGAGGCGGTTTTAGGCGGGGTAACATGGATTGAAGCGGGAACTCCCCTCATAAAATCCGAAGGAATGAATGCAATCCGTAAATTAAGGGAAAATTTTCCAAATTTAACGATTGTAGCAGATATGAAAACAATGGATGCAGGAAGTACTGAAGTTGAAATGGCTGCAAAAGCTGGAGCAGACGTTATATTGATACTTGGGGTAGGCCCTGATTCAATGATAAAAGAAGCAGTGCTTGCAGGAAAAAAATACGGAGTATTGGTTGGAACTGACTTAATAGCTACATATGACCCTGTAGAACGTGCTTATGAACTTGAAAAACTGGGTGTTGATATTATAAACATACACGTTGGACTTGACCAACAAGTTTTAAACATTGACCCTGTAGAACTCGTTAAAAAAGTTTCAGAAAGATGTAAACACGCAAAAATTGCAGCAGCAGGTGGATTAAATAGTGAAACTGCTGTAAAAGCTTATGAAGCTGGAGCAGATATAATAATTGTGGGCGGGCCACTTTATAAATCAGAAAGTCCTGAAAAAACTGCAAGGGACATTATTACAAGTTTAAAGACTGGAAAACCAATATCAACCAGCAAATTTAAGAAATTTAATGAAAAAGAATTGTTAGATGCTTTTAAAATTGTCAGCACTTCCAATATAAGCGATGCAATGCACAGAACTGGTGAAATGAGGGGATTAAAACCCGTAGTGGATTTTAAAAAACCTTTGAAGTTTGCAGGGCCCGCGGTTACTGTTAGAACGTATGCAGGCGATTGGAGTAAACCTGTAAGTGCAATAGACGTATGCAGTGCCGGTGACGTTTTAGTAATTGATAATTGCGGTTCTGAAATTTCTTGCTGGGGCGGACTTGCAACACTTTCGTGCAAAACAAAAGGTATAGTTGCAGTTATAGTAGATGGGGCTGTAAGGGACGTAGAAGAAATTTTAAAAATTGGAATTCCTGTTTTTTCAAAAAGTATAACTCCAACAGCAGGTGAACCAAAAGGCTTTGGTGAAATAAATTCAGCAATTTTGTGTGCTGGAAGAACTGTTGAACCTGGTGATTGGATTATTGGTGACGAAAATGGAATTATAGTAGTTCCAAAAAAAGATGCAATGGAAATTGCAAATCGTGCAATAGATGTAAAAGAACGTGAAGATAGGGTTAAAGAAGAAATAAATCGTGGAAACACACTTGGAAAAGTTATACGACTTAAAGATTGGGAATTAAAAAAATAATATATCCCTTTTTTAAAATCTTTTAAAAAATAAAATTGTTATTTTGAACATATATTACTTTTAATAATATTAAGCTTAATTATATTATTTTTTATACCTGTAAACATCTAAAAGCCCAATACACCCGGTAATCATCACGTCACCACCAGGGTATGCGTAATTTCCGTATTGTTTAAATAATTCCCGATTTGGCCCTGAAATATATATGTTTTCAGGTGAAGTTTTATTATTGACACAAGCACCATGCCCGTTATCCGCATATATTTCTTCATTTTTTAAAAGCCCCATACTCATTTTTTCTACAATACCTTTTAATTTTTCCGCATCTATCAATCCCGTATGATGCTCAAACAGTCCATTAATTTGTTTATTGGCTATTGAAACTCCTAAAGTATGTCCATTTCCAATATCAAGACCTATAAATTCGTTAATGTTATTTTCAACTGCATAATTTAGTATGCCACAAACAGATGCCATTTTACTATCCATTACAAATCCTTTGTATTTATTCTCATCAAGTATTTTTAATACTGATTCAAATCTGGAAAAATTTTCAGTTTTGTATTTTTTATTATCAAAATAAAACTCATAAGGATTATTTGTTTCATTTAACTTTTTTTCAAAGTATTTAAATCTTGTAATCCTGTCACTTTGCCCTTTCATAAATCCATGATCTTGGCACGCTACACAGACACTATTCGGGGAAAAATCTATTCCTATTGACGAAAAAACCGCATTCAACATTTCAAAGTCAAGGTCTTTTAAATATACATTTGGATCCCCAATATTTTCTTTTATGGTAATTCCTTTTGCCCTAACTTCGTCTAAATCATCCCTTATCGTTTTTGCACAATTTTCGGAAATTTCTACACTGTACCCTTGCTTTAGCTTTTGCATTATTGCAAATGCAACTGGGCCCCCACCCATTATGTCCCCGTCAATTCTTAAATTTTCCTTTAATTTCTTAATTTTCCTTGAAATGATTGTTGTTGGGGATGGAAGTATTAGTTTAATTGAATTTTCAACGTTTTTTTCAGTATCAAAATATAATATGTCTTGAGTGCCCTTGCCAATATCAATACACAAAATATTCAAAGTAATCACCTTACATTACATTTGTTAGAATTTATTAATAATATATAGTAACATCCAGTAATAGTATTGTAGTAGTATATTTTATGACTTTTTATTTATATTATAAAACCAATATATTTTGGAGTACTGGTTAAATTTGTATAGTAATGTATACCGTAGTGAAATATGTAGTGAACTATTGTAGTGGGATAATATAGTGAAATCATGCGAGTATTAGATATTGATTTGGATTTTTTTTTAAATAAAATAGCATTTTGGAAAAAAGGAAATAAAAGACTTGATGAAAAGGAATATATTGCATGGAAAAAAGATAAATTTTCCGAATTTTTAGAAAAAAACTGTAATTTATCTAGAAATAATAAGATAAAAGGAAGAATTGTAAAAAAACACCACGAAGCGTTTTATTTTTGGAACGAACTGATTGAAAAAAATCAACTTGATGTTCCTTTTGAGGTTATTCATATCGATGCCCATGCTGATTTAGGTTTTGGAGATTTTTCCTATAGGTATATAATGGAAGAACTTCTTCATAATCCTCTTGAAAAAAGAAATAGTCCTGAAATGATTTATGAAGGAAATTATCTTTCCTTTGCGATTGCAAATCGTTGGATCAATGAACTAACGTATGTTAATCACCCAAAAGGAGGAAATGACCTTTTAGATTTTCATTTTAAGGATTACGATTTAAAAAGTGGAATAATACAGCTTAAAAAAATTGAAAAAAACGTGAAAACGGATAAAAATATTAATCATGACATCAAAAATAAAATTATTTTGGATTTAGAACCTGAAGTTCCTTTTAAAATGGTTTTGGGGAAGGACTATTTTGAAAAAGGAACTTTTGACTTTGCAGTATTTAGTATCTCCCCAAAATATACTCCAAAAACGATAGATAGGCTGATTCCAATTGTAAAAGAATATATTGAAGAAATTTAATAAACTTTAGGGATTAAACATTAAAATCTCTAAGTTTAATTTTTTTATACCATAAATGACAATTATATCCTAGACTAGTGTTTTTAAAAGGTGGAAAAATGGATGTCGGCGACTTTGTAAAAATTAAAATGGAGAATACCATGTATTGTGGTACATTAATGCCCTCAATCAATGAAGATACAATTGTAGTAAAAATGAAGAGTGGCTATAATGTAGGACTTAAAAAAACCAAAATAAAATCAATTGAAATATTAAAACCAGAAAATTCTTCAAATTTTCAACCTTTAACGTCCTCAAATAACGAATTTAAGCCACTAAATTTGGAAAAAAATCCTAACTTAAAAAATATTTCAATTTTATCAACTGGGGGGACAGTTGCTTCAAGAGTGGATTATAAAACTGGGGCAGTTCATCCTGCATTTACGGCAAACGACTTAATAAGGGCAGTCCCTGAACTTTTAGACATTGCAAATATCAAGGGAAGAGCTATTTTAAACATTTTAAGTGAGAACATGCTCCCCAAGTACTGGGTAATGACTGCAGAAGCAATAAAGGAAGAAATCGAAAATGGAGCTGAAGGGATAGTAATTACCCATGGAACTGACACTATGCACTATACTGCTGCCGCATTATCATTTATGGTAGAATCAGAAGTTCCAATAATTTTAGTTGGCGCTCAAAGAAGCAGTGATAGGCCGTCATCTGACGCAGCACTAAATATCATTTCAGCAGTAATGGCTGCAACAGAACCTATAAAAGGGGTTTATGTTGTAATGCACGGGGAAATTGATGATACTATATGTAACTTACACGAAGGGGTAAAGGTTAGAAAACTTCATTCTTCAAGAAGAGATGCATTTAAATCAGTAAATAACACGCCTGTTGCAAAAATTAATCCATTTACTAAAGAAATAACCTATTTAAGAGAGATAAAACCTCAAAACTCGTCAAAAATTAAAAAAGTATCAATAAATAAAAAATTGGAAGAAAAAATTGCTTTGATAAAAGTTTATCCCGGAATTGATTCAGAAATTTTGAAATTTTACGTCGATAAAGGTTACAAAGCAATTGTTCTCGAAGGAACTGGCTTAGGGCATACTCCAGAAACTTTTTTTAGTGGTATAGATTATGCAAATAAAAATAATGTTTTAGTTTTAATGTCGACACAAACTATTAATGGACGGGTAAATATGAATATTTATTCTAATGGGCGGGAATTACAGTCTTTAGGGGTACTACCATGTGAAGATATTCTTTCGGAAGTTTTATTTGTTAAAATAATGCACTTACTTGGAAATTATGATTTAAAAGATGCTAAAAAATTAATTTGTAAAAATAGGGTAGGAGAAATTAATGAATCGATTAATTTAAAATATTAACATGTAAATTTATAATATTGGTTTAAATTGGATTTATTAATTTAACTTGGATTTTAATAATTTTTATCACTATACTTTAGATTTTTGGTGGAAAAATGGATTACGACTATGAAAAACTAGGATTAAAAGTAGGGCTTGAGATACACCAGCAGTTAAATACTAAAAGAAAGCTTTTTTGCAATTGCCCGACAAAAATAAGAGATGATGAACCACATGGGGAAATTGAAAGATTTTTAAGGCCATCTCAAAGTGAAATGGGGCAAGTTGATAAAGCGGCAATTTTAGAGTCTAGAAAAGAAAAGAAGTTTATTTACCAGTATTATAATGATACAACGTGTCTTGTTGAACTTGATGATGAACCCCCCCATAATGTCTCAGAAGAAGGATTAAATACAGCTTTAGAAGTTTCAACGTTGATGAACATGAATTTTGCTGATGAAATTCATGTAATGAGAAAGATGGTAATTGATGGGTCAAATACTTCCGGTTTTCAAAGAACAATGTTTGTATCCCAAGATGGATTTATAGAAACAGAATATGGAAAAATAAGGATTACGAGCCTTTGTTTAGAAGAAGATTCCTGTAAAAAAGTCGAAGATGGAAGGGATTACACAAAATACTGTGTAGATAGACTTGGAATTCCACTTTTAGAAATTACGACAGAACCGGATATTACTTCCCCAAAAATGGGTAAAGAGGCTGCAAGAAGGATTGGAACGATTTTAAGGGCAACTGGAAAAGTTAAACGGGGACTTGGCACTATCCGTCAGGACGTGAATATATCTATCAAAAACGGTGCAAGAATCGAAGTTAAAGGAGTTCAAAATCTTGATTTAATCGAAAAAATAATTGAAAATGAGGTTACAAGACAAGTTTCATTAAATAACCTTAAAGAAGAACTTATTGGTAGAAATGCAGAAGTTTTGGACGAAATTATCGATGTTACGGAACTTTTAAATGATACAGAATCAAAAGTTTTACGGGGCGCACTTAAAAATAAAGGGGTAATTAAAGCAATTCTTTTAAAAGGGTTTTCAGGATTGATTGGAAAAGAAGTTCAACCTGGGAGGCGACTTGGAACCGAATTTTCAGATCGTGGAAAGGTACTCGGAGGGGTGGGGGGATTGTTCCACACTGATGAACTTCCAAAATATGGAATAACTGACGAAGAAGTCAATAAATTAAAAAAATTCATGAATTGTGGCGAAAATGATGCCGTAATTTTAGTTGCGGATGCTAAAAACAAAGCTGAAAGGGCTCTTTTGGCGGTAATTGAAAGGGCAAAGGAATCTTTAATTGGAATTCCTGAAGAAACCCGAAAAGCGCTTGATGACGGAAATACTT
This sequence comes from Methanococcus vannielii SB, assembly GCF_000017165.1. Classification (NCBI taxonomy): domain Archaea; kingdom Methanobacteriati; phylum Methanobacteriota; class Methanococci; order Methanococcales; family Methanococcaceae; genus Methanococcus; species Methanococcus vannielii. The sequence goes on along the minus strand of NC_009634.1, from coordinate 629,312 downwards.
CATATTTACGGCCCCTTCCAGGTGCTGCTAGGATGTATCCTGAAACAGATGTTCCAAAAATTTTAATAACCAGCGAAATTTGCGAAAGAATCAAAAATAATCTCCCAGAAATGCCAGAAGAAAAAACTATCCGATTTATAAAAGAATATGAGTTGAATGAAGACCTTGCAAAACAGATGGTAATGTCATATAACGTTGAATTATTTGAAAATTTATCAAAGAAATACCCAAATATAAAACCTACATTAATTGCAACGACTCTTGAAGCCACATTAAAAGAAATAAAACGTGAAGGGCTTGATACGGAAGTTTTAACTGATGAACACTTAAATGAATTATTTTTGGGCCTTTCTGAAGATAAAATGTCAAAAGAAGCAATTCCTGAGGTAATAAAAGGATATATCAATAATCCAAATATGAAACTTGATGAAGTTTTAGATGTTGCAGGCCTGTCTAAAATGTCAAAAGAAGAAGTTGAAGCGGTAATTTTAGATATAATAAACCAAAATATTTTGATAGTTAATGAAAAAGGAATGGGGGCAACAGGACTTTTAATGGGACGTTGTATGGCACAATTACGTGGAAAAGCTGACGGTAAACTCATTAATGTTACATTACAAAATAAATTAAAAGAAAAAGTTCAAGGGCAGTAGTAATCTATCTAAACTTAATTTATATTAATTTATACTACATTATATTAACTTATATTAATTTTTTTAATCATCTTCAATTTAACGGAGGTAGGTAATTTGGAATCTTTAATGGGCTACATTATTGGTGAAACGACAAATACCGAACTTGATTTTCTTGCAAAACAGCTACCTGAAATTGGAAGTTATGCTCTATTAAAGTACGGCGATTTAGAAATTTTGGGAATGGTTGAATCAGTAAATCAAGGATGTAAGGTTTTTGAAGACGTTTTTAATGTAAAAGACCTTGAAAAATTAAAAAATTTCGAGAATAATGATTCATATTATGTGATTGGAAAAATAAAGATACTTGGGGATGTAAAAAATATGCAAATCCCAAGAATACCTCCAAAACCAGGTACTGAAGTTTTTAAAGCACCTGACGAAATACTTGAAGAAATATTTTCAAATGGTTCAATAGAGATAGGAAAGTTGATTTCTGCAGATTCTAAGGTTAAATTGGATGTAAACAAGCTGTGTTCAAGACATCTTGCAATTTTAGCAATTACTGGAATGGGTAAGTCAAATACGGTTTCAGTAATCTTAGAGCAGTTAAATAATATCAAAGCAACGGTTTTAGTATTTGATATGCATCGAGAATATGTCGAATTAGAATCTAAAAATAGTGAGATTAGAAAAAATATTATAAAACCAAAAATAAACGTTTATAACATGTCTTATGATGCTTTAATGGATCTTTCAGGCGTTGACTCACAGGCTACCGTTCAAAGAGCACTTGGAAGACGTGCAATGAAAAAAATTAAAGAATCTTTTAAAGAAGTCGATTTTAATGCTGTGGATGAATATATAAACGCCATAATAAACGAATTAAATTATTACATGGGAATGGATGAATTTAAAAATAAGGCGGACAGTATTTTAACGCTTATAATGAGATTTGAAGATTTAATAACGTTTAAAGAAAAAATAACTGCAATAAATTATAATCCATTACACGACATAAAAGAAAACTTCATAAATATTGTCGATGTAAGTGAACTTGATGAAAACAGCACTGATTTGATAATATCCTATTTTACAAAAGAGATTTTAAAAGATAGAAAAAAGGTTTTATGGGATACAAAAGTTGCAAAACCAATATTTTTAATATACGAAGAGGCACACTTGATAGTGCCCCAAAATCGGCCCACAAAATCAAAATCACCTATTTCAAAAATTGCAAGAGAAGGTCGTAAATTTGGAGTGGGCATTTGCTTAGTTTCTCAAAGGCCAAAAACGCTTGACCAAGAGTCCTTATCTCAATGTAATAATTTTATAATATCAAAACTGATAGAGCCAAGCGACCAAAAACACGTGCAGCACGCATCTGAAAACTTAAGTGAAGACCTTTTAAAGCAACTTCCTGGTTTAAATGTGGGTGAAGCTGTTTTAATAGGGCCTTGTTTAAAAATTCCTGCACTTGTAAAAATTAATAGATTTTTGGGAGACTATGGCGGAGAGGATGTTAAATTCGATGAATTATGGGCTATTGAAAGTGAAAAAAATACTCCCGAATTTATCAAAAATAAAGAACTTTTTAATGACGATTTGTAGTCAAAAGAGGCAGCATGCGCTTTGAAATTACGTTTGAAGGACTTAAATATTCATGTATAAACTGTACTTATTGTTGTAGCTGTAAAAACTGGAGGGTATACTTAACATACTTTGATAAACTAAGACTTCAAGGATATGAAAACCATATTGAGAAATCAAATTCAGAATACAAGCACGTTTTAGCACTTAAGAATGGAAAATGCAGCCTTATAAATGATAATTTATGCCGAATACAGATTGAAAAAAACTATGAATCAAAACCTGCTATGTGCAAACTCTTTCCATTTAGTTTTATGGTAAAATGGAACGGAGAAATGCTTTTGATATTAAAACACTATTGTAATGGAGTTCAAATTGGAAAAACCGGTAAAAAAATGATAAATCATGCAGTAGATTGTTGTGAAGAGCTTTATCATGACCAACTAATTGAACTTTCGATAAATGGTGCTGAAAAAAGTGAAAAAACTAATTTGGATGAAAATACGAGGATATATTGGGAAGAGCGGGAAAAACTTGGAAATTACCTTTTAAAGACTAAAAAATTTGATAAATTTTCTGAAAGGTATTTAGAAATATTTTCAGAGGATGTTTCTGAGAAAATTGATAAATTAAAGTTATTAAATCTTGACAAAGAGTCTAAAAATAAAAATTTCCGTGAAAGAGAGACTTTAAGGTATATGTATGAATTAAATAAACGTGAACATTTTAGAAAAATGCCTCTTAAAAGGGAAATGCACAATCTTATAAATATCGGGGAAGAAATAAATAATCATCATGACTTGCTTAAGGGGGAAAGCATGATTGATTCAAAACTCCTTCTTTCGTAAAGATTCTTTGTGAAAACCATGATTTTAAAGGAATATATTGTATTATCCGTTATAATTATAATTCTTGCAATGGCTCCAATTATAATTATTCAGGATAGGGAACAGAACAAATCTGAAATGGAAAGATTTGAAAAATATGGAGTTTACGAAGTTCAAAACGTTAACATTCAAAATGGGAAACTTATTCGTGCTTACCAGGTTAAAAATGAACTTGGGAGAAGGCATAAGGGTGACCTTGATAAACAGACTAAGTTACAACTTTGCTATATATTATGGTATTCTTATAACCACTTTGAAAATGTTGAAGAGGTTGAAATAATATCTTATTATAATTATAGCGGTAAAATGCTTCCATATTATACTTACCGTACTGGACGATGGGAAATAGAGATATCTAAATTAGGGGACGCTTCTGAATCAGAAGTTTTAACATATATGGAATATTACTATCGTAAATTAGTTAAAATTGGAAAATTAAATGTAATGGATGAAAATATCCCCTACTGGATGGAGGAAGAAAATGGTTACAGTGATTCCAATAAATGAGGAAGAGAGAGCAAGTATTATAAACGGCCTCAAAAGTTCAGTGCCTGCAACTAAATTAATAACGTTAAAAAAGATTGTTGATTTAACAATTTTAAGGCCTGAATCATTACAATACATGGAAATGACCGATAAACAGTCAATTCAAAGAATTATCTCGGGATTAGAGCGAATAATGGAATATGACGTTGACGAAGTTTTAAAAAGAGAAGCTACAATAACTCTTGAAAAATTAAAGATAACATTAGGTTCAAAGTTTGTAGAAACTTTAAACTACTGTAAAAATTGTAACGCGGTAATTGACCTTGGTTGGGAAAATTGTGCAAACTGTGGCTCAAATTTAATAGAAATGAATTTTGAAGAATCAAAAGACTGCCCAAACTGTAAAAAACATACTACCGAAAATTGGAATAATTGTGCACATTGCGGATTTAAATTAATTGAAGAACGAGATAGGATAATCAAATGTTCAAATTGCAAGCGTGAAGTTGATTCATCATGGATGATGTGCCCATACTGCGGTACAAGACTTAAAAGTTTAAAAAAATAAGAATTCTCTATTAAATTTTTAGATTTCTTTTTTAATACATTAATTATAGTTAAACGCTTCTTAATAAATTATATATAGTTTAATACATATTTTTTATGAATATTTACGTGAGGTGTTATTTATAAAAAAATACGCAATTTTAGCGGGATTTTTAATAATGCTACTCTTTGCAGGTTGCATCGATACAAATAGTGGTTCTGAAGATGTATATAATCTTAAGGTGGCTTACTTACCATCTGACCATGATGCACCGCTTTTTGTTGCAGCAGAGCATTCCGACATTTTCATGGAAAATTACGGGATTTACTTAAAAGAAATTGAGAATAAAAAAGTATACGGATTATATGAAAACGATAAATTAATAGCAAATGTTGAATTCGTAAGGGTACTTGAAGGGGGCGCAAAAATTATGACTTTAATGGCACAAGGTCAGGTTGATGTGGGTTTAAATGGGGTTCCTCCGGCAGTATTTTCAATAGATCAGGGAAATGCTGCAAAAATTATAAGTCCAATCCAATCCGAAGGCTCAGCAGTAGTTGTTAGAAGCGATATTTCAGCAAACAATTGGGAAGAATTTGTTTTATACATAAAAGAAAGTCAAAATTCTGGAAAAACCGTAAAAATTGGACATCCTCTTCCAACCTCTATCCAGTACGTTATGATAAAATCAGCACTGGATTTTGAAGGAATAACCTACACAGAAAATCCAAACGACAAAACTAAAATGGTTCAGTTGGTAAACTGTAATGGGCAAGGTGCAATGCCCCAACTTTTAAGCAGTAAGGAATTAGACGCTGTAATTGCATGGGAACCTACTCCTGAACAGTTAAAACTTTCAGGAATTGGAAAACCTATAATCTACTCTGGAAATCTTCCTCCTGAAGGCATGTGGGAAAATCATCCGTGCTGCGTACTTGTAGCGTCAGAAAATGCCATTAAAGATAAAAAATCAGCAGTAAAATCATTCTTAAAATTAATGGCGTTATCAAATAATGAAATTGCAAAAAATCCTGAACTTGCAATAACTGCAAGCGTTGAATGGCTTGGAACTGATTTAGAGGTTGAAAAGCATTCAATTCCAAACATTGGATTTACAAATGAAATTAATAAATTAACTGAACTAGGGCCGTCATTTGTAAAAGTAATGGATGAACAAGGTGCAATGACTGGTCAATTCAAAGGAATGACCGATTCAGAAAAGATAAACAGTATACTTTATGATTTTACAATATATCATGAAGTCATGAAAGAAATTGAATAAATACCCTCTATTTTTTCTTTTTATACTTATTAGATAAATAGGACTCTATTTTTGTACCATTTATTTTTTTAAATTACGTATTTTCAAATTATATCTAAAAAAATGCTTTTTTAGGACTCCATTTGGGTTAATTTTTCGTATTATCAATTAAATTTATATATCTGAAAAAAGTTCCTATATTTAAAAACTATATTTTAATTTAACTGAATATTTTTATTTTACTACTGGTGAAAAAATGAATGTCGTAATCATTGGAAGCGGTGCTGGAGGACTTACTACTGCATCAAATATAAAAAAATATAGTGCTAATGCTAAAATTACTATATTAACGGAGGATAAACATATTGCATATTCCCCATGTGCAATACCTTATGTTATTGGTGGAGAAATTGAAAAATTTGAAAATATAGTAATGCACACTCCAAAAGACTACGAAAGAAAGGGAATTGAAGTTATTACTGAATCCAAAGTAGTTGATGTAGTAGCTAACCAAAATATAGTAATTTATGAAGAAAAAGGAATTAAAAAAGAAATTTCCTATGAAAAATTAGTAATCGCAACAGGTGGAACTCCATTTATTCCACCAATAGATGGCGTAAATTTAAAAGGGGTATTTAAGGTAAGAACAATTGAAGACGGCCAAAGCATAAAAGAATGGACAAAAACTACAAAACAAGCAGTAGTTGCAGGAGCAGGGGCAATCGGCTTAGAAATGGCATTTGGATTGAAAGAAATTGGAATAGATGTAACTGTTGTTGAAATGGTTCCACAGGTGTTTCCAAGGGCTCTTGACCCAGAAATGGCAAAAATAGTTCAGGAGTATCTTGAAGAAAATGGAATAAGAATTATTTTAGAAAAACCACTCGGAAAAATTATTGGAAATGAAAAAGTTAAGGCAGTAATTATCGGGGAAGAACAAATTGATACAGAGCTTGTAATAATGTCAACAGGCGTTCGTTCAAACATTGAACTTGCTAAACTAGCAGGCTGTGAGATTGGGCGATGGGCAATACTTACAAATAACTTGATGCAGACTTCAATTGAGAACATATATGCAGTTGGTGACTGTGTTGAAGTAATTGATGCAATAACTGGCCAAAATACTCTTTCACCATTTGGAACAACTGCTGTAAGGCAGGGGAAAGTTGCAGCAAAAAGCATTGCAGGAATTGATGCAGAAAGTAGTCCGGTACTAAACAGCATGGTTTCAAAAATTGGCGCCCTTGAAATTGGTGGAACAGGTATGACAGAAACTGCTGCAAAAATGAATGGAATAGATGTGGTTATCGGTAACGCAAAAGCACTTACAAGGGCAAGGTATTATCCGGGTGGTGAACCAATATTTATAAAACTGGTATGTGAAAAAAATTCAAGAAGGATTATCGGATGCCAGATTATTTCAAAAGAACGAGTTGCAGAACGAGTTGACGCAATGTCTATTGCAATTTCAAAGAAAATGACGGTTGACGAACTTTTAAATCAAGAATTTAGTTATGCGCCTCCTGTTTCAATGGTAATTGACCCGTTAACTTTTGCAGCAGAGGATGCATTTGAAAAGTTTTAATCTTAAACTACTAAATTAAAAAAGTAACTATTTTTAAATCTTTTAAAACTAAAAACAAAATTTATTATACTATAGTAATACAAGCTTTTAAATTTGTATTATTAAACTTATTAACCATATTAAAATAGGGTATAATTATTATTTTACAGGGGATTAAATGATAATGCGACCAAGAAGACTTAGAAAGAGTGAAAAAATAAGGAATTTAGTTAGGGAAACCACCCTTACAAAAAATGATTTAATAATGCCTATTTTTATTGATGAAAATTTAAATGAAAACGAGAAAACTCCAATATCTTCAATGCCTGGCCAATTTAGATTTGGAATTAGTGCTGCAATTTTGGAGTGCATTGAAATTTCAAATTTGGGTGTCTTAGCAGTTATTTTATTTGGGATTCCAAAAGAAAAAGATCCTTTTGCACTTTCGGCATTTGATGAAAATGGAGGGGTTCAAAAAGTTATTCGGGCAGTGAAAAAGAAACTTGGAGATAGTCTTTTAGTAATTGCAGATGTTTGTATGTGCGAATACACTTCTCACGGTCACTGCGGTATTGTTAGCAACAATGAAGTATTAAATGACGAAACTTTGGAAGTTTTAGCAGATATTGCTCTTTCCTATGCAAAAGCAGGTGTGGATATTGTAGCACCGTCTGATATGATGGATGGAAGAGTTTTAAAAATTCGAAAAACTTTAGATGAAAATGAATTCGAAAATGTTTCAATAATGAGTTATGCGGCAAAATACGCATCCGCATTCTATGGGCCGTTTAGGGAAGCTGCTGAAAGTACGCCTCAATTTGGAGATAGGAAAACTTACCAGATGGATAGTGGAAATTCAAGAGAAGCTTTAAAAGAAATACAAATGGATGTATTAGAAGGTGCAGATATGATACTTGTAAAACCTGCACTCTCTTACTTGGACATAATAAAAACTGCAAAAGAAAATACCCTTATTCCCGTTGGAGGATACAGCGTAAGTGGCGAATATGCAATGATCGAATCTGCAGCAGAAAAAGGCTGGATTGACAGGGAAAAAGCAATTTTTGAAGCACTTTTGAGCATAAAACGGGCAGGTGCAGATTTTATAATAACTTATTGGGCAAAAGAAATATCAAAAAAGCTTTAAGTTTTTTAGAATACTAAAATTTTAAACTCAGACCTTTTAAATACCATTCAGGCACTTTTCTTTTGGACCATTTACAGAATTTCGATTTTTCAAGAATATAATATTTTCTATAGGCTAAAACTGCATCATCTTCCCAGTATAGTTCAGGAATGGCTTTTGCAAAAGGAGTTAATTCGTTTTTTTCGGAATATACGGGGTTATGTTTTAAATAAGGCAGTATTTCTGAAGATTTATGAATTTTTTTATACCTATATGTGTACTCTTTTAAAAGTTCTTTAAATAATTCAAGTGCCCATTCATAGTTTTTGCGAGTTTTTGAAGCCCACAATACACAAGGATGTTTTTCATGGGTTTTCTTATAACATTTTTCCGCATAAATTGAATTATGGAGGTGGTGAACGGTTGATAAAATTTGGGCCGTCTCAAGAGTCATTTTTACAACGTGTTTATCACAGTGCATTTTTGCTGCTCTTTTTGGGTCATTATCTAATATGAATAACTGCAAAATAACCCCCCTCCTGACTTAAAAAATTGATTTTAAAATTAACATGTTTTTAAAAAAGTAAAAATGATTATTCAATTAAAATTTCAAATGCAACAATCGGGTGTTCAAGTTCAAAATTTAAAATCACTTCCGGATGAATTTCTCCAAAGAATCCGATTTCTTTCCCATTATTTAGTATTTTTGCACACCTTCCAGAAATAAATGATGGATGTTCATAATTTTCAATTTCAAATTCACCAAAAGTCTCCCTAAGGAGCCCTTCAGTTACAGTTTTTATTTCATTAAAGTTCGTTAAAGGATGTACTACTGCACATGAAATTTTTTTGATATTTTTACATTTAGTATCTGTTTTAGTATCGTTTTCATCGATTAAAACGCAGTCCCCAATTTCAAATATTTTTTGGGGGAGTACATTATGTTTATTTATAAAGAGTGTTTCAAGGAGCATTGGAAGAATAGATGTTCTTAAAACCCGATGTTCAATTGAAGCCGGTTTTAAAACTTCAACATAATCTTTTTCAGAATATTTTAAATTCATTTTTTCAAATAATGTTTCCTGATTTGAAAGAGTAAGGTTCATTACTTCAAAAAACCCAAATCCCAACATTGTATTTTGGTAGTGTTTACATTTTTTTTCAATAGGGTTTCTTGAACCTGTTGTAGCAATTGATGGCAATTTACCCTCAAATTTTTCATAACCGTGATTTTTTGCAACTTCCTCTTTTAAGTCAACATTATGTAGTATGTCGTTTCGGTATGCGGGGATTTTAACCATTAGCTTTTCGTTTTCAAATTTTACATCCATTCTTGCTTTTTTTAGTGCAGAAATTATTTCTCCAGCATTTAATTCAAGCCCTAATTTTTTATTTATCAAATCAATCGAAATTTCCCGGTATCTTGGAGTTAAATCAGGATATCTTTTCCCATTTACATTAACGGAATATATTGTTCCACTTCTTTCAAAAAGAGAACATACAAAAATATTTAGTGCTTCTTCAACAGCTTCTTTTTCGGTTCCCGTAATGTCGATTAATAAATTTTTCGAATTTTTTGTTACCTTTGTAAGAGTCCCATTTATTATTGGCGGCATTGAAAGAACATTATTTTTAGAATCAACGATAATTGGGAATTTACCATCTTTTATTAATTTCCCGTATTTTTGTCCCTTTTCATGTTTTTCAAGAATTTCTTTTGGAGTCATTTCTTCACTATCGTAACCTAAAGGTGCGAACTTAATTTCATCACCTTTTATTTCTTTATATGTAAAAGGGCCTTTAACCATGTCAAAGTCATGAACTCCAATTGCAAGTTTTTTTCTATCTCTCCCAAGTGCCCAGTGGAGCTTTTCTTGTAAGTTAATAATGCTTTCAAGAACCATTTCATCCATCTGTACATTTTTTACAAGTGCAAATGCAATATATGGCCTTGATTCATTATCTAAAACCGTAACGTTAGTATCTGACTCGTAAACGTCAAACTGTTGAAATCCTGTGTTTATTCCCATGAATCCCCTGAATCCTCTCGCAAGACCTTCAACGCTTAAATAATCTGGCCTATCCGGATTTATTGAAAATTGGATAATTTTTTGTTTTTTTCCAGATTTATCGATTTCTTCAAAGATTTCTTCAACTTCAACACCCATCATCGGGAATTTGTCTTCTATTAATTTATCAGAAAGTACCAAATTACATAGTCTTTCTAAATCAACCTTATTTACGTTAATTGTAGGCACCACATTCACCTGAAAGCTTTCAATTCTTAATTTATTCCATAATCATTTTTTTACCGTTATATTCTACTAAAACGGTTTCTTTTTTAAATTCTCCATCTATTTCAATATTATCTTCTATTTCACCAATTACAAATGCAGGAATTTTGTATTGGTTTGAAATTTCAATAATTTTTTCCGCATTTTCCTTCGAAACAATTACACAAAAGCCAATGCCCATGTTAAATGTTTTAAACATTTCTTCGTCTGCAACGTTACCTAAAGTTTGGATTTCTTTAAATATGGGAGGTATCTCTGGTAAATTATCGATTTTATAGCATACTTCCTTATTTAATCTTTTTAATTTCCTAAATCCACCACCAGTAATGTGTGCAAGGCCTTTTACGTCTGCTTTTTTAATCATATCTAAAACGGGCTTTACGTATATTCTTGTAGGCGTTAGAAGTTCATCTGCAACTGTTTTTCCGTATGACAATTTACTATTAACATTTAAATTCGAAATTTCAAAAAATACTTTTCTTGCAAGAGATAAACCGTTACTATGTATTCCGCTACTTCTTAAACCAACTATTACGTCACCTTTTTTTACAGTCTGACCAGAAATAATCTCACTTTTTTTTACAACTGCAAGAACGGTTCCTGCAAGGTCAATTCCTTTTATCATATTTGGTAAGGATGCAGTTTCGCCACCTATTAAATTAATGTTTGACTCTTTAATTCCTTCGTTAAGACCTTTTCCAATCTGTTCTGCAATATTTTCTGTAATTTCTTCAACTGCCATGTAGTCAACTAATGCAACAGGTTCAGCGCCTATACAGATAGCATCGTTTACATTCATTGCAATCATATCGATTGGAACGGTTTCAAAATTGTTTGCCATTTCTGCTACTACCATTTTACTCCCAACACCGTCAGTACAGAGTACCAAATAATAATCGCCAAATTCTATCGCTCCTGCATAATGTCCTTTTAAATCTGCGGGTTTTATCGCATCTTCCCGTTCAAAATTTATTTTTGAAATAAGTGCACGAATAATCCTGTCTTCTTCATATATATCAACACCAGCATCTTTATAAGTTACCAAAGTACCACCTTTTATTAACAAAATAACGATAAAACTATTTTTATTTTTATTAGTTTTTCTTAATTTTAAACTTTACTTATGCTTTTTTTTAAAAGTATATTGTCACCTTCATTTACGCCAACATTTTTTGCAATGGGCGGACATTTAGCTTTAAATATATAATATATTGGAACTTTTAATTTTGGGGTTTTATTTTCTTTATCATTTAAAAATACTGGATTTTCTTCGTATTCTGTTAAACTTTCGTAATTACCCATTCCTTTTGCAATGATTATATCTGACTTATTAAATTCTTCAATAAATTCGCTTGAAGACTCCTCAAACTTAGTTCCAATTACGTCAGTTCCGCTAGTGATAACACGGGTTATTTTATCAATTCCCGCAATAACTGCGTCATTATAGGTAGCATCATTTAATATGGGCATGCCCTTAACTGAAACAACTACATTGACGTATTTTTTTAATTCTTCAATCAAAACTCTGTCAAATATAATTTCTCCTGCGTTATCGCAGATATAGAAAATTTGTTTTGATTTTTTTAAGTCATCAAATAATTCACTGCTAAAATCGATTTTTAGTGTTCCACTTACGGTATTTTTTACTTTTTCAGTTACGTCAATATCTGTACCATATGGCCCAAAATCGATTACATTTCCTGCAATTGAAAGTTTTATTTTATTTTTTAATCGTTTAAGAGGGTCAATATCTTCAAGCAATGCCTCTTCTTCTTTTAAATATTTAATTGCAAATTCGTTTGCAGATTCTTTCAAGTTTTTATATGGGTCATTATTATAAGAAACTGCTTTTAAATGTCTATGAACACTAGTGCCCATAAATGCAGGAACTATAAATTCCCCGTAAACTTCATTTATTTTTTTCATTCCTTCATGTATTAACTTAAAGCGCTCTTTTTCATCGCTTGTTATCTCTTTCACTGCATCAACAACCTGCCTTGTGATACATACTGCGCATTCAGGTTTAATTTTCAAAATATCACCAGAATTAAAATGAATATTATCTAACGTGAAAAACAATTAGTAAATTTCACTATAAAAAAATAATCATGATACTAAAAATAAAAATTTAAAAAGAATTACTTTTTAAAAATACAGCTTACAACGTCTTTTTCAGTTAATATTCCAATTAACATTTCTCCTTCAACAACTGGAAGTACACCAATGTCTTTTTCAGACATGACCTTAACAGCATCAAAAAGTTTCATATCTGGACTAATTGATAAAACGTCTTTTTTCATTATCTCTTGAATTCTTAAATTAGTTATTTCTCGAATATTTCCTGTTTTCATATTATTAAATGCCCAATCGCTTCCAAGTAATGATATAAAATCAGTAGAGGTAATTATTCCAACTAATTTTTCCTCAAATACTACTGGAAGTCTTCTAAATCCATTTCTAAGCATGGTTCGTGCAACATCTTTTAGCCGTTCCCCAGGCGTTGCACATACAACTTTTTCAGTCATACAGTCTCTTACGAGAATATTTTTATAGATGCTGTCTTCCAAATATTTTATAACATCCCTTTCATTTATCGTGGATATGAGTATTCCAGACTTATCAACAACAGGAACTCCGCCAATTTTTTTACTAACAAAAAGGTCTATTACTTCTTCTAACTCTGCATTTTCTCTTACGAATACCACGTTATCAGTCATGATTTCCTTAACTGATTCATTTATTGCGGAAATCATGTTATATTCGTGCTTGAACTTTACAAGGTTGTATTTTGAACCCCCTCCCATTAAATTTACAATATCCATGTTTGTTAATATTCCTTCAACTCGTCCAGTTCCCGGAGCTACAACGGGTATCCGTCTAACATGGTTTTTATTCATCATTTCAAGGGCTTCAATAATTTTTGTAGTAGGGTATACTTTTTCAACCTTTTTTTCGCTGATAAGTGCTTTAATTTTCAAAATATCCCCTCTTTTTGGTTAGTATTCGTCTTCATCTTCTTCAGAATCTTCACGACAATTTTTACAGATGTATTTACCGTTAATGTAATTTATACTATCCTGACTTCCACAAAGTTCACAAATTCCTTCAATTATTTCTTTTTTTGCATAATCATAGTCAGAACTGTGGATTTCGGTTGTTTCAACCATAATATTGAATAATTCTGGAGACACCTTAGTGATATCACTAACTGTAACAATTCCAAGTAATTCTTCCCCATCGATTATTGGAAGCCTTTTAACATTTTCTGCATCCATTTTTCTTGCTGCATCCATTAAAGTGGATTTTGGAGGTATAGATATTAATTTTGGAGAAACAAGTTCTTTAACTAATACTTCTTTTGACTTTAAATTTCTTGAAACTACTCCAAGTGCCAAATCTCTTTCCGTTACAATTCCAACCGGCTTTTTAGCATCATTTACTACTATTAAACACCCAATTCCCTTATCTTTTAGAATATTTGCTACATCGTAAGCAGTTGTATCTAAAGTTACTGTTGCAACGGGGGTGCTCATTGCTTCAGTTACTGAAAGCTCTAGGTTCATTTTAATCACCCGGTTTAGAAATTATGAGTATTATGCTTAATTGTACTAATTATAATTTATATATATTTTTATTTAATTTTAGACAGCAATTTAAAGTCATCTTAGCAGCATTTTGTATCTTGCACCTTGCCCTATTCCTTCGTTTACGGTAGTTTCGATTTCCAATATTGATGAATCCATTTTGAGCTTTTGAAGTCTGTTTTTAATAAATTCTGTAAAATATATGGACAGCTCTTCAGCAGTGGTTGACTTTAAAGGGAGTAAATTTATATCTTCAAGCGGAAACATGTATTTTTTTACTTTACCCGATTTTTCCACGTACTCTAAAAAAATAGAATCTTCATCAATTGAGTATTCCATATTATCATGGTCTCTTGGTACAAGTAACTTATGGTCTAATTCATTACAAAGTTCCTTTACAATCTGCTTTACGATTTTAAAGTCGCATACAAAACCAAAATCCCCAGAAGGACTTCCTGAGAGTTTTACATCGACATAATAAGAATGTCCATGAATCACTCCACAGCTATCATGCCCAAATACTATATGTGCCGAAGAAAACCGGAGACCTGCGTAAATTCCATTTAATTCTAAAATCATAGTTGTCCTCTTGTTTTTAAATTATATTATTACTATATTGGTAACACTATAAAAAAATGATTAAAAATTTATTAAAATTAATATAGAAAATAAAAAATAACAGAAGAAAAGAATAAAGGAATAAAAGAAATTTAGATTATAATAATTCTGCGTTATTTTCTAAAGCTACGTAAACTTCCCCTTTAGGCTTGTTAGTTACGTGGTCTCCGCTGAATTTGATAAAAGTTCCTTTAAATTCTTTTCCTTCGTCTTTTTTGGATAGTTTAATTACTGGATTTTCAACGATACCTTCGAATTTAAAGGATGGCAATATCCCGTTTAATTTACCATAAATTATAATTGCACCGGCCATCATTTCGCCGCCAGCCCTACCTTCGACATCGCCTTCAATAATGATAATTCCACCATTTTGGTGAACTCCGGGCATTATTTTAGTATTTCCTTTAATAATAATTGTTCCGCCTTTTAAGTATTCTCCAATTTCGGTACCGGCGTTTCCGTTAATTGTAATGGTTCCGCCATTCATTCCTCTCCAGTCGCCCCTGTAAGATGAACCAACGTAATCTTCTGCATTGCCGTTAACTACGATTTCGCCACCTTTTAAGTTTTGACCTACCCATCCGCCAACGTTTCCGTTTACAGTAATTTTTCCTTTCTTCATTTCGGCTCCAACATACATTCCAGCATCACCGTTAACTACGATTTCGCCAACAGTCATTTTTTCGCCAATTCTTTTAAATTTACCGGTACATTTGTTGATAGTTAGTTTTAGATCACTGCTTTCTTTTAATTCAACATTAAATAGTTCCTTTACTGTTGCAGTTTTATTTCCGTGTTGCAACTCTATTTTTTCAATTTCTTCTAAACTCATTTCCTGAATTTTTTCAGGAATTACTTTGTCCATTTCAACAGGTACGAAAACATCGTCCTTTAATGTAAGAACTACTTCTTTCATTATTTCACCTAAAAAGATTGAATAAGATTCCTTATTTAATGTCTGTAGCATCAATGTTTATTGGCATCCAGCTGTTCGCATATGCATCCTGAACAGGGTAGTTTTCGATATTAATGGAATAGTATTTTTTGAATTTTGGAGTCAGGTCTCTTAAAAGTTCTGCTTCTAAATCTTCGCTTATTTTTGCATTAACAAAGATTGTGTCACCATATATCTCTTTTACTACGTTTCCATTCTTTACAACTACTTCGCCATCTTTTAAAACATAAGCTGCTTCAAGGAACGCTTTTTCAATCTTTTTACCGGATTTTTCTTCAGGGCTAATGTCATAGATTGAAATGTCTGCTTTTGCACCTACACCCAAATGTCCACGGTCATCACTTAAACCGAGTACTTTTGAAGTATTTGCCCTTGTAACTTGCGCAATTTCATACATTGAATATTCTTTATCAGTTTCAGTTATATGGCTCTTTTGTGCGGCCCATGCATGAACCCGGTTTTTAATCCAGTCGTCTCGGTACTCTTTACTAAGTAGCCATGCAATAACTCTAGGGTACCTGATAAATGGCCCTGCGTTAGGGTGGTCAGTTGTTAGAATTACTTTTTCAGGGTTTGTGTATAAGAAAATATCTAAACCAATTGCCCACTGGAGGGAATAAACCGGTCCTTTTGGAGAATAGATAAATGGAACTACTCCCGAACCGGTTTCAAGTTCAACGTCACAGTTTGCCCATTTAAGACCATTTGTCATGTGAAGATCGTATTCCATTGGGCCATCTGCAGTCATTGTCGTTGTTTCATCAAGAGTTATCTGTCCAACGTCAATCATTGCATGACTGTTTTTATTAACGTACTCAGCCATTTCAACTCCTTTACTCACGCAATCTTTCCAGGAAGTTCCTCCGTAAGAGTGGAATTGTAGGTGAGTGTTATAATAAACCGTGTCTCTTTCACCGTATTTTGGTTTAGCTTTAATCCCCTTTACACAATCCATCGTTTCAAGAGTAGTTTCCCAGTTTCCAGGATGTCCAAGGTTATTTGGGTGTACGTGGACAGAATGGGGGAGCCCAAGCATTTCGTTTACTTTTGTAAGTCCTGTTACGATTTCTCTTGGAGTAATTCCAAAGTAAGGCACTTCATCATCTAAACCATGAACGTTTTTACCCCATCCCCAAGCTTCTGTTCCACCGGGGTTTACTATTTTTATTGCAAAGCCTTTTGTAGCTTTAAGTGCCCAAGCTATGTATGCAGCACACATGCTAAGGTCGCCATTTTTTAAATACTCCATTACCATCCAGCTGTTACCAAATAAAGGCATTGCAGCTTTATCGATTTGAGGGGTATCCATAAATTCTTCATGTGTGTGTCTTGCAACTAACGGGGGCATTGCAGCTTCTATAACTGTCGTATAACCCATTCCAGAGTATTGATACCCCGTCTTAAATGTTGAAGGAATTGAAAATCCTGAACCTTTTCTTAAACCTTCTTTCGAGTAGATATCCTTTTTACTGTCTTCAGGCCTTAATGCCCTACCAGTATTTACTTTAGCTCCTGCAATGTGGCTGTGGGAGTCAACACCTCCAGCCATGACGATTTTTTTATTTGCATCTATCTCTATTGCATTCTTTGATACAGAGCTTACAATTTTTCCGTCTTTTATACAGATATCCATCTTTTCGCCGTCAATTTTATTTAACGGGTCATAAACGGTACCATTTTTGATTATGTATTCCATAAAGATCACCCAAAAATCAATATTATTTAATGTATGCTTTTCTCATAAGGTCAGCCATTAATAATACTTCTTCATCGCATTTTTCAACTTCAACGGCAAGTGGGCCCTTGTATGACGGCATTGATGTACTTTCAGTATCAGGTATAACAACAAGATTTGCCCATGGCCCCATTGGAACAAAAATCATTCCAATTGGAGCTGGTTCTTTAGTTGTCAATGCATGTACCGCAACATCGCCATATTCTGAAGTTATTTTTATGGTATCCCCGTCTTTAACGCCTAAAAGCACCATGTCTTCAGCATTCATATAGCAGACGGCAGCAGCTTTTCGGTACATTTCAAGGTTTTTTCCAGCTTCAATAGCTTCGCCCTGCCAAATTGTTCGTCCAGTATTTAGCATAAATTTCATAATATCACCCAACAACAAATAGAAAATGCTTTAACTGTCGTTACTTTACAATAACTAACTTAATAGCGTCCACAGGACATGCTTCGATACATGCGCCGCATCCACCACACAAACTGTTAT
This sequence comes from Methanococcus vannielii SB, assembly GCF_000017165.1. Classification (NCBI taxonomy): domain Archaea; kingdom Methanobacteriati; phylum Methanobacteriota; class Methanococci; order Methanococcales; family Methanococcaceae; genus Methanococcus; species Methanococcus vannielii. Next base: position 611,543 of record NC_009634.1, on the reverse strand, counting down.
TTACGATGGATACAACACCGTTTTCAACTCTCATAATTAATTTTTCATCACTACTTGGACCTTTACCCCCTGACACATCAGGGTCTTGTGCATTTACAGGGCATGCAACAACACAGTTTCCGCATCCATGACACTTCTCAGGATATACTTCGAGTTTGTACATTAAATCACCTTGAACTTAATCTCAATTATTTCATCAATTTTTCGAAAGCTTTCTTCCATGCCGGTGCATTCGCTTCTGTCATATTTATTTTTGTCCTTTTAACTTTTAAAGCATCTACTGGACAGGATTGTGCACATGCACCACATAAAATACAGACAGCCGGATTAACTGAAACTTTAGGTACCTTGTCTGCAGCTTTTTCTGGTTTTGGGAATACAAGTGCTTTACAAGGGCAAACTGAAATACAGGCCCCACAAGCTCCACAAGTATCATTATCGATTAATAATTCTCCTTCAAATGGTTTTTCGACAGTTATTGCTTCAACTGGACAGATATTTGCACACCATCCGCATGAAACACACAAATCTTTATCTATGTTTGTCTGACCTTTAATTTCGCTGTAAAGTTCTGGCTTTTTAATTCTGCTTGCAAGTGGGCACTTGTAACAAATTGCTTCAATTGCGTTATGCGGGCAAGCTTTTTCACAAACTTTACAATAAACGCATGCATCCAAATCCACTTTTATGTCCGCAATCGGCTTTAAATTTAGTGCATTCATCTTGTTTGGAACTAATTCAATTGCATCAGCAGGGCAGTAGTCTGCACAAATTCCACAAAGAACACATGCATCTTTTTTAATGTTAATTTCGCCTAAAACCAACGTTTTTCTTTCAGGAATAGTTCTTTCTACATCAATTGCACTCTGTGGGCAAACTAATTCACACTGTTCACATAAAACACATTTTTTCTGGTTTAATTCGATACCCCTTTTAATTTTTGGATATTGGGGCATTTCTGTATTTAATTTATCGTTAATTTTTAAAGTAACTGCATCAAATGGACATGCACAAGCACACATACCACAAAGAACACATTTTTCAGAAATATCTAGTTTTGGAGCATCAATGTCCCCTCTAAAAATGGCACCAAGGGGCCCCATTTCAATAGCATTTGTAGGACAAATTTCGTTACAGATTCCGCATCCTACGCAAACACAATCTTCCCATTTTAAGACTCTTTTCTCAACGCCCTCTCTCGAAATTTCGATGACGCCGTCTTTTTCGTCTCTTTTAATATTTTTCATAGTATTCCTCCCGAAAATTATACCTTGTAGTTAGTTATTTTCAAGGCATTGACAGGGCACTCGGAAACACACTGTAGACAAAGAACGCACTTTTCTTTATCAATAGATATGCCTATATCTTCCGAATAAACCGATATTGCATCGTATTCACATTCTAAACAATTACCACACGCAATACATTTTTCCATGTCAATTTCTATAGTTATTTTATAAATTCGTTCTACTAATTTTTTTGTAATCTCTTTGTCATCACCAAGAGACGTGATCAATGGAATTCCATATTCAAGGGGTAACCTTATAATCTCTTCAGAGACTCGCATGACTTTATCAGATGGATATCTGCCATGTAAATAGTGTGAAATGATTGAACGATCCATTTTGAGAAAATCCGCTATTTCTCTTTGCAGCATTCCCTCTTTTCGCATATTTATTGCGACAATTGCTTTGATACCTGACAGTAAATGCTCTGGCATAATTTCATCTCATGTGAGTCATATACAACGTAGTGAATGTTTCTATATATATAATTCTTCTAAATTCAAATAGTAAGTTTTATAAATATCTGTGAGTATTATTCACCACATCAAAGAGTAACTTTTAAATTAATTGCGTAAATATTTATTTAAAAAATTCTAACTAATATATCTGGAAAACAAATATTACAATAAAAAAATAATTTTAAGTGATTATATGGATATAAAACTGCTTGAAGACAAATTAAATTCTAAAGGGACTGTTTCAGTTATCGGGTGCGGTAGACTTGGTGTTAGGGTTATTATGGATATTTTAGAGGTACATCGGGGAGGTTTTAAGAAGATTGAAGTGTTTGACGCTGCAAAAATTGATATGAATGATGTAATCCATAGAAAATACGGCGGAAAAGTTGGGGAGTATAAAGTATCATTTATTAAAGATTTTTTTCCTGAAAAAATAGATGCAGTATTTGAAGATATTTCCAAAGAAAATCTTGAAAAAATTTCGGGAAACATTGTATTAGTCGTTTTTGCAGGCGGAGATACTTTAAATTTACGAAAAAAAATTATTGAATACTGTAAAACCACTAAAAAAATCTGCATTGGAACAAATGGGGTATTCGGGCTTAACTGTAATGTTAAGGTTGGTGATGCTAAATATGAAAATGGCCCTGTTGAATTTTTAAAAATGGAAGAAGAAGGCCATTTGGTTGTTGGAACTGGTAAATTTATAAAAGATATGGAACCTATAACCCCCTATAGCTTGGATAAAATTGCCGAAAAAATGGTTATCGAAGCCTTAAAAATTAAAAAAGAGATTATTAAATAATTTTAAGTGAGATTAAAGGTGTATATTTATGAACATACTGGATAGGATAAATAAACTTAAAAAAGAGAAAAATGCAATAATTTTAGCACACAACTATCAGCCAGAAGAAATTCAAAAAATTGCAGATATAATTGGCGATTCCTTAGAACTTTGTATTGCTGCAAAGGATACAAATAAAGATATAATTGTATTTTGCGGTGTGGATTTTATGGCAGAAACTGCAAAAGTTTTAAATCCTGAAAAAAAAGTGTTAATTCCGGAAATTATTGAAACTTACTGTCCAATGGCACGTGATCTTCCACCGGAAGTTATACTTAAAGAAAAGAAAAAACACCCAAATGCGAAAGTAGTAATTTATGTAAATACGTTAGCATCTTCAAAGGCTCTTGCCGATGCAACGTGTACGTCTGCAAATGCCGATAAAGTAGTAAATTCATTTGACGAAAAAGAAATTTTATTTGGCCCAGACAATAATTTAGGGTACTTTGTATCAAAAAGAACGGATAAAAAGATAATTTTAGTGCCTGAAGGTGGACACTGTTATGTTCACAAAACTTTTACAATTGAAGACATTAATCGGGTTAAAAAAGAATACCCAAACGCAGAAATCCTAATTCATCCTGAAAGTGACCCCGAAATTCAAGATTTAGCAGATCATGTAATGAGTACCGGTGGAATGGTAAAACACGTACTTAACTCGGAAAAAGAGGAGTTTGTAATAGGTACAGAAGTTGATATGATTACAAGAATAAAAATCGATTTAGAAAAGCTTGGAAAAACTAAAAAATTAATTCCACTAAGAAAAAATGCAATCTGTACGTCAATGAAACCGATTTCTTTAGAAAAGTTAGAAAAATGTCTTTTAGAAGAAAATTACGAGATAAATCTTTCAGAAGAAATAATTGAAAATGCAAAAAAGGCAATTAATAGAATGCTTTTGATTTAATACTATATATTTTATTTTTCTATTACTTGATATTTGACTACATCGTCAGTTTCATAGAATTTTTCGGCTTTATAATAATTGATATCGCCATTAGTATCTATTTTTATATATACGTCAGTAATATTTCTAAATCTTTCAGAAGTGCTAGCAAATCCTGATGTTATTGCTTGTGTAAAAAAGTCACCTTCTCTTTTAAATTCAAAAGTTATTTTACTACCTTGAATTGTGTATCCTTGATATTCGGCCCCACCCATTTTAAATGTAACATCAACAAAAATGTACTTTTCAGGAATATTGGGGCCAAGAGCAATATAGATTGCACCAATAAGGAGTAAAACCATAATTCCCGGAATTATATACTTTGAATTCATATAATTCACCTCAATTGGCGTTTTCCAAAACTATTGACTTGATACAGTCTATTATATAGTCAACCTGCATGCCTGTAAGGCCATAAACACTCATTTTAAACTCTTTTGTAACGCCTCGCCTTATTCCGCCTATTCCTCTTTTTTTCAACTCTTCATAGAAGAAAAAACCTCTTCTTTTATCTTTTTCCGCAATTTTATCAAGAACAGGCGTTTCAAATCGTATTATGTCATGATTTCTCGGTTTTTCACCAAGTGCGATGAACCCAAGCTTTTCAAATTCAAATACTACTTTCCTTGTTTTTTCAAGTTCTAAGTTCCAATTTTTAACTCTTTCAATGATATGGGGAAAACTTGCCATTAAACTTAATATTGGAATTCCCCTACTTGTACATCCAAGCATCTGGAGCTCTTTTACAACGTTTACTTTTGAAGTTTTTAATATTTCGTCTTCATACTCCGCATTTATTGATAAAAGGCCACAAGGGCCTGATGCAGCCATACTTTTATGTCCTGATGCCGCAATAAAATCAACATTTAATTTTTTACCATCAACAGGCATTCTTCCAACCGAATAAGCACAATTTAATAATAATGGGTATCCTTTTGATTTTGCAATTTTTCCAACTTTTGAAACATCTGAAACATTTCCATAACTTCCATCAACATGAGTTAATAAAATTAATCCGATATTTTTTCCTGAATCTTCCAACTCATCTATTTTTTCAGCATAACTTTTAGGAATAACTCTAAAATTGGGGTATTCCTCAACATCTGTTTTTACGTAATTTAGGTTAGCCCTCTCAAGTGCCACGTATGAAGTATAGTGTGAATTTCCATCTAAAACAACGTAATCCCCCTTTTTACATATTGCATTCATTACCGCATATTTACTTTCCCTTGCACCGTGTGTCGGTCTTGTTATATCCATTCCTAAGAATTTTGACATATCATCTAAAAATTCATTTATCGGAGGAGTTTCAATTTTATCAAGTCGTCCAGAACAGTAGTCACAAACGCTGTATCCATCCCAGTATTCGTAAATTACTTTTTTAGCCTCCGTTGGAAGAATTCCTCCTCTTTGTATGGGATTTAAATTTACAATATCCCTTTCAAGGTTTCTAGTTATGTTTTTATATTTGTCAATGTTTATATCCATTTAAATCACCATTTCTCGCAAAAATTATTATTTAAACTCAAAATCAAAAGTTACTTTTTTAAACCCAATTTTTTTTAATTCTTTATTTATCATATCAATGTTTTCAATTTCAAGCAATATTTTAGATTCATTCTTATTTATTTCGATAATTGCAATATTTTCAAAGTGTCTGACTCTTAAATAATTTTTAATATGGAACTTTGATTTTATAAACTCTTCTGCAACATAAGATCTATTCATTTTTTCAAGCGATATGGGCTGAGATAGTATTCTAGTTGCCATACACGTGTCTTTTAAGGGTATTTCTAAATTTAAATATTCTGAAAGGAATAATACCTCTTTTTTTGTAAATTTTAATTCCAAAAGTGGGGAAATTATGCCTTTTTCTTTAAATGCCTTAATTCCAGGCCTATCTTCAAAAATGTCGTCATAAATCGTTCCATCAACAATAATGTCATAGTTTAGTTCATTTTTTATTTTAAGCAATTCTTCTGCAATTTTCGCCTTACAATTGTAACACCTGTTTTTTATATCTTTTGAAACGTTTTCAGTTAAATAATTAATTTTCACCGTTTTTTGGGGAATTTTAAATAATTTTGCACGAGTTTCTGCTTTTTTAATTGTTTCTTTCGAAAAAAAGCTGTTATCAATAGTTACAGCAATAGTATCTGTAATTTCTGAAGATATTTTTGAAATTAAAGTACTATCAACACCTCCAGAATATGCGACAACTACATTTTTACCTTTAAAAAAATTTTTTAAATCTTCATACTTTTTAGTTAAATTTAATGTATCGTCCATATTATCCCTTTTTAAAACCCATGTCCTCAATCATTCTCAAGTCTGATTGAATATTTCTTCCAGATGTTGTCAGGTAATTTCCAATCATTAATCCATCGACTGCAAGAAGAGATAGACTTTGTAAATCTTTTAAAACGTATTCTCTTCCACCGCAAAGTCTAATTACTCGTTCTGGCATTATTATCCGTGAAATACAAATAGATTTCAGGGCATCTATTGGTTCAATACTTTTTATTTCTTTACTATTAATTTTTTCACGCATTTTAGTTCCCTCTATTGGATTCAAGAGATTTAACGAAATACTATCGACGTTTAATTCTTTTAACTCGTAAAGTAAATCTATGCGGTCTATAATATCTTCACCAAGTCCAAAAATTCCTCCACTACATATTTGAAGCCCTAATTTTTTTCCATTTTTTATAACGTCTACTTTGTCCTCGTATTCATGAGTTGTACAGATATTTTTAAAATAGTTTTTCGAAGTTTCAAGATTATTGTGGATTCTAATATTTTTTTTCATTAGTGCTTTTAATTGGGATTTATTCAATAGTCCAAGCGATACGCAAACTTTTAGTTTAGTTTTATTTTTTATTTCGTCAATTATCTCCAATATATCTTCAAATTCTTTTTCAGAAATTTTTTTCCCACTCGAAACTATCGAAAAACGGTTTGAATAGTTTTCAATGGATTTAGCACTTTTTAATATTTCTTCTTTAGATTTTAAGCCGTAAATATTGATTTTAGAATTATTATGGATTGATTGGGAGCAGAAATTACAGTTTTCACTACAAAATCCCGATTTTGCATTTATAATCGAGCAGGTTTCTATTTTTTCTTTATTAAACGCTTTTTTTAAGTGATATGAAATATGCAGTAAATCATAAACATCTAACTTTAAAATTTCAAGGGCATCCTCTTTTTTTATTTTTCCAGAAATAGACATTTCATAAATTTCCAAAAAATCTTTATTTAGTTTACGTTCATTCAAAAAATCGCCTTTTACTATTATATGGTTCATAAATTAGACAAATTTAAATTATAAAACTCACCTACTACTTTCACCAGACGGAGTAATTACTTGTTGCGGGTTTGTTTCATACTTTCCACTGCTTTTATCGTATTCCTCACTTAATACTGCTACCTGTACTTTTTCGTTTGCGGGGTCGGTAAATTCAGCACAACCTGACATTATGACACACGTTAAAAATACGAACACTATGAATAAACCTTTTAGAAACTTTTTCATAGCTTTCACCTAAACGCAATAATTATCATAATATATTATCAAACCATCTCAAAAACATTTCCAAAAGCCTCTTTTTTTTCAGTTCTAATAAGTGTCGGAATTTTTCCAACCTTTCCAGCGTACTCTTGGAATGTAACAAACACACCATCTATTTTTAAAATATTTTCAGCCTGTTCAAGACATTTATTTATTGCTTCATCAGGGCTTCCAACCGCAAAATTTCCAATAGATGTTGCAGCAGCATCTGCAATACTTGCAGACTTTGCAAAAACCGTAACAGAATCTGCATTTCCAAAGCTAACGGAATGACCAACGGTTCCTGATGAAGTGCAAACACCATATCCATTTTTAATTTTTTCTTTTTTTAATTTGAAGCCCAAATTTCCTGAAATTGGTGAATTTCCAGCATAAAGTCCAACTATAATGTCAAAATCTGATGAAAGTGCAATATCTCCTCCATTTTCGCAAATTGCTGATTTTGAATTATTTTCAAGTAAACTATGAATAACTAACTCACTAAATGTCCCTGCAACAGCCGCCATTGGTCCAACGTTTGCATTTTCGCTGGAATTTGCCATTAATTTCACAATTTCTGGTGCGTCATTAGAAATTTTAAAAGGAGAATATGTTGTTAAAAATACCGGATTTTTAGATATGTACTTTTCAAGGTTTAACCGCTCATCTATAATCTTTTTTTTAGCAATTTTGAATAATTTTGGATTATCTACTTTTAAAAGTACGTTTGTTTCCTTAATCGAGATTTTTTCTGAAAATAGTTCCATATTACCCCTTTTTAAACAAAAATGGATTAAAGCATTTTAGTGTTGTTCAACCCAGTAAGAGCCGTCTTTTGAAAATTCCTTTTTCCATATTGGTACTTCCTTTTTTAGATTATTTATTAAGTATTCACAAGCTAAAAATGCTTCTTTTCTATGTTTTGCACAAACAATAATCAATACTATATTTTCCCCAACACTTAGTTTTCCAATCCTGTGTATTAGTGTTGCATCAATTATTCCAAACTGCTCAATAGCTTTATTTTTTAATTCTTCAAGTTTTTTTTCTGCCATTTTATCATAGCATTCAAATTCTAAATACTCAGCATTTTTTTCAATGCCTTTATCGTACCCGACATTTCTTACAACCCCTACAAAATTTACAATTCCGCCTATATTCGGGTATTTTTCTAAAAGTGCCTTAGTTTCAATATCAATATTAAAATCTTCATTAGATACCCTAATCATTTAAATCACCACAAGCTTTACAGTTTTCGTTTTTTTTCAAGTTGAATGTAAAATAGTCATTATTTTCGATATCAATTGAAAGTAGTTTATTTTTTAAAGGTTTTCCAATACCAGTTATTAGTTTTATCGCTTCACTGGCTTGAATAGAACCTATTATTCCAGGAGTAACTCCTAAAACCGGAAAAGTTTTATTTTCATCGTCCAATTTGAAAATACATTCAATACAAGGGGTTTCTTTGGGAACTAATGTTGTAACCTGCCCACGAAGCCCTTCAATTGCACCATGAACAAGTGGAATGTCGTATTTAATCGAAAGTTCATTTAAAAAATATCTTGCTTTAAAGTTGTCAAGACAGTCTATAACTATATCAGAATCCTTGATATGGCTTTCTTTTAATTTTTCAGGGTATATTTTAATATTTACTTCAGAATTTAGGCTTTCTAACTTTTCTTTTGCAGAAACTACTTTTAAATTTCCAATATTTTTTTCAAAATGGAGTATTTGCCTATTTAAATTTGAAATTTCGACCTCTTGATAATCAATTAAGCCCAAATTTCCAATTCCTGCGGCTACCAAATACTGGGAAACCACTGTTCCAAGCCCGCCTACTCCAATAACAGTTACTTTTGAGTTATAAAGTTTTTCTTGGGAATTTATTCCAAAATTATCCATTATAATCTGTCTTTTGTATCGTTCAAAATTCATATTTTCTCAGTGCCTCACGAATAATGCATTTAAAAATATAACAATCGTTAACTATATATTTGTATATATAATTTGTATATTTGGTGATATTGGACTAAAAGTACACATATATTATTTTACATATTATATTTTACATATTTAATTATCTAATTATTTAATTTTAATTTATTTCAGGTGATTTTTATGAACATGACCACAAAAATTAATGTACATACATGGAGTAAAGATAAAGGAATACTTGAAAAAATCGATGAAATTGTCATTGAAGACTTTTATGACTTATATCTAAATAATAAAAAAATAGATAGTATGACAGTATCTCCAGAAAATATTATTGAACTTGGAATTGGCTATTTAATAACTGAGGGGCATTTAACGCCAGAACAGTTTTTAAAGGCTTCCATAATTGGTAAAGATATTTTTATAGAATCAAAAGATTTACCAAATATAAATTCTAATTCGGGTGATAGAAAACCTAAACATGTTACGGTTAATTTAAGCACGATTGAAAGGATAATGGAAAAAATGCCAAACATGTCTGATACTTGGAAAGTAACGGGGGGAGTCCACTGGGCAGCACTTTTTGATTTTTCGGGAAATAAAATAGTTTATTTTGAAGATATTGGTCGACATAACGCAGTTGATAGGGTTGTAGGTCATGCAATTTTAAACAATATTGATTTACAAAATGTAATTCTAGCTTCAAGTGGAAGACAGCCTACCGCAATGGTAAAAAAGGCAGTAAATTCAAAAATCCCGGTAGTTATTACAAAATCCCCTTCAACAGATAAAGGTGTTATTTTGGCAAAGGAAAATAATGTTGTATTACTTGGATTTGCAAGGATTGATCGGTTTACGGCGTATAGTGGGGTAGAAAACATAGATTTTAAATCTTAACTGTTTATTTTACTAACATATTTAACTTAATTTACCTAAAATACCTAATTTACTATAAATAATTGTTTTAGTGATTTTTATGGAAGATAATCTTGAATTTAGGCCTTGGACTCAAAATAACAGGAATTTAAAAAATTTAAATCAATTAAAAGAAGAAATAATGGAAAATTTTCAAAATTCTGGATTAAATAATGAAAAAATAGTTGTAATGTTAAGTGGCGGAAAAGATAGTGCAGTATCACTTGCAATTGCAAAAAGTCTTGGACTTAATGTACACTTATGCGTTCACTTTTTACACGATTGGTCGTGGAATATTTCAACAGATGAAGCAAAAAAATTGGCAGACCGTTTTAATGTAAAAATAATATTTCCTGATATTACGGAAGAATTATTGAAAAAGACACAAGGTGCAAAAGGAAAGAGCATATGCCGAATATGTAAAACGATAATGAAGGCTCGAATGGTTGAGATTGCAAAAGAAGAAAATGCAAAAATAATAATGACTGGTGAAACTGCCCTAGAAAAGATTGCAGGGCCGATTTTTGAACACATTCGTGAAAATAATAAGAATATAAAAAGAAAAAGTGAACAAGAATTATATTCCCAAATGGAACTTACAAAGGTTCCAAAAAGATATAAAATTCACTTTTTTAGGCCTTTAATCCGTGTAGGTCATTTTGATATATTTAACCTTCAAAAATACTATAATCTTGAAATAAATCGGGTAAATGAGGCGGGAAATAAAATAGGATACTGGAGAGAGGGATGTTCTCTTCAATATTGTAGTCCTGAAGCAATGATTTCAAAAGAATTATTTGATAATCTTTATGTAGTAAATAAGTTAGCAACGGAAATTGCACGAAAAAATGGATTTAGGGCATCAATAGTTCTTCCAGAAAAAGAAATCACTGTAATTCCAAATACTAAAGAAAATATTGCTAAAATTAATGAAGTACTTTTTCGAATGAATTTCAGTTAAGAATTATCCTATAATTGACGTTTTAATAATTGAATTTACTTTCTTAGCGTTGCAATAAGCCTTTTTTCATTTAATAATAAATTAATGGCATCTTTAATGTCTGTTACAACGAGGTCTGAATTTAAAAGGGCTTTTATTGCGGCACCTTCTTTTCCAATAATTAAAATTCCAAGTTCACTTTCTAAAAGCATTGAACAGTCATTATTTCCGTTTCCAATCCCAATATATGGATAATATTTTTTTGCAGCATTTACTTTTTCAATTTCGTCTTTAATTTTTTCTATTGTTATATTTAAGCCATCAAATTCTAATTTAAGTGTGCCATAAGTGTCTGCAGTTACTACTATGATATTATATGTATTTCCAAGTTCTTTTAACAATATTTTTACATCACTACTTACTTTTCCATCAACGGCAAGAGTTCCATTTAAATCAAAAACAACGTTTTTAGCAGTTATTGCCCCATAATTAGGAATTTTTATAATATTACCACCATTAAATCTTTTGATAGTAACACTAATTTATGTAACCTATAAAAAATGCCATTATTTGAAATTTAAATGGCAAATAATATATGTTAAAATAAATATTTAGATTAATAAATTATAATAATTTGAGGGTTAAAATGTCATTTTATATAGCTGATTC